>CBDDRJ010000117.1:0-104239 GCA_965233055.1 uncultured bacterium | reverse complement strand
GCTGTAGCTACGGCTACAGCCCTCGAAAGTGGCGACGAACTGGGTTCTTTTCCCACCCGTTTGGTCTCGGCTCCTTCTGCCGCGCAGCCTCCTAGCACAATGATGACCCGGTTCTACAGCAAGCACTGGCGCCTGCTGGCTCTGATCGCACTGTCGGCCTTGCTCCACCTGGCGGCGATCACCATGATCCCTTATCGTCCGGCCGCCTTGCCACTGGGCGAACCGCTGGCGCCTCTGACCGTCACCCTGCTGGCAGGCGCCGCGCCCGCACGGGTGCCGGCCGAGCCACCGGCTGCCATCGAATCGGCCGCCGTCGCGGAAAAGCCCGGTGCCGCGCTGCCGGCCATCGTGCCGGCCGGCGCCGTGCTGCCGGGGCAGGCGCCGGCCGACATCGCCGGCGAATCGCCGGGACAAATGCCGGGCCAATATCGGGTGCGCCCGCCGCCGCCCGTATCGCTGCATTACCAGGTCAGCCAGGCAGCGCCGGGCCAGGCCCCGAGCCCGACCGATACAGCTGAACTGCGCTGGAGCAACAGCGGCGACGGCGCCTATTCACTGCGCCTGTCGACGCGATTCTTCGGCACTGTACTCGACAGCAAAGGGGTCGTCGACGATGCCGGCATCGCGCCGGACTTGGCGGCAGAGCTGCGCGGAGGCAGGCAATTGGAGACCGAGTTCGACCGCACGGCGGGCCGCATCCGCTTCGGCGCCAGCGGCAAGGATGGGCCGATCACGCCGGGCAGCCAGGACCGGCTGTCGCTACTGATCCAGTTGGCCGGCATCGGCCTTGCCGAACCGGACCAGATACAGGGCCGCCTGGAGTTTTACGTCGCAGGGCCGGACGGCGCCGGCATCGTGCGGCTCGATGTGGTGGGAAAAGAAGTGGTGGTCGGCCCGCTGGGCAAACTGCCGGCCTGGCATTTGGCCGAGCCGGCGGCACCCGGCGCCGCGCGGCTGGAAGTATGGCTGGCGCCATCGCATTCCTGGCTGCCGGTCAAGGTACGCACCACCGTGGCGGGCGGCGCGACCTCGACCTTGCTGGCAACGGCCGTCAAGCACTGAGCCAGGCAGCCGGGGTGGCCGGAGCCAGCGACGCCGTCGCCGGCTCGACCGGACTTAGCTCAGCCGGGCAGCGTGTTCACGCGTCGCGTGGAAGGTCAGCTTGGGCCAGCGCTCCTCGGTCAGGCGCAGATTGACGTTGGAAGTGGCCAGGTAGGCCATATTGCCGGCCGCGTCATAGGCCACATTGTGGCCCAGCGCATGCTCGAAGTCCGCCAGGATACGCTTGTCGTCGCACGAGACCCAGCGCGCACTGCTGATGCTGGTGCCTTCGAACACGGCATCGACACCATATTCATTCATCAGACGGCTGGCGACCACTTCAAACTGCAGCACACCTACCGCGCCAAGCACCAGTTCACCGCCCTGCACCGGCTTGAACACCTGTACCGCGCCCTCTTCGCCCAGCTGCTGCAAGCCTTTGTGCAGCTGCTTGATTTTGAGCGGATTGCGGATGCGCACGGCGCGGAAGAAGTCCGGCGCAAAATAAGGGATGCCGGTAAAGGTCAGCATCTCGCCTTCCGAAAAGCTGTCGCCGATCTGCATATTGCCGTGGTTCGGCAGGCCAATGATGTCGCCTGCATAGGCTTCCTCGACCTGCTCGCGCGACGATGCCATGAAGGTCACCACCGACGAAACCTTGATTTCGCGGCCCAGGCGCAGATGCTTGACCTTCATGCCGCGCTCGAAACGGCCAGAGCACACACGCAGGAAGGCAATGCGGTCGCGGTGGGCCGGATCCATATTGGCCTGGATCTTGAAAACGAAGCCGGAGAATGCCTGCTCGGCTGGCGCCACTTCGCGCACCGTGGCATCGCGCGGCCGCGGCTGCGGCGCCCAGTCGACCAGCGCCGACAGGATCTCGCGCACACCGAAGTTGTTGATGGCCGAGCCGAAGAACACCGGCGTCTGCACGCCAGACAGGAAGCGCTGCAGGTCGAACGGATGGGACGCACCGTGCACCAGTTCCACTTCCATCTTCAGCTGGTCCATTTCAAGCGGGAACATCTGCTGCAGGCGCGGGTTATCGATGCCCTTGATGACCTCGAAGCTCTGGTCGGCTTTTTCTTCGCCCGCAGTAAACAGCATGATTTCGTCGCGCAGCAGATGGTAGACGCCGCGGAAATTCTTGCCCATGCCGATCGGCCAGGTCACCGGCGCGCATTCGATCTTCAGGACCGACTCCAGTTCGTCGAGCAGCTCCAGCGAATCGCGGCATTCGCGGTCCATCTTGTTCATGAAGGTGACGATCGGCGTATTGCGCATGCGGCAGACGCCCAGCAACTTAATGGTCTGCGATTCGACGCCTTTGGCGGCGTCGATCACCATCAGGGCCGAGTCCACCGCCGTCAGCACCCGGTAGGTGTCTTCGGAGAAGTCCTGGTGGCCCGGGGTATCGAGCAGATTGATCACGTGGTCGCGGAATTCGAACTGCATGACCGAGGACGCGACCGAAATGCCGCGCTGCTTTTCGATCTCCATCCAGTCCGAAGTCGCATGGCGCGCACTCTTCCTGGCCTTGACGGTTCCGGCCATCTGGATCGCGCCCGAGAACAGCAGCAGTTTTTCGGTCAGCGTGGTTTTGCCGGCATCCGGATGGGAAATAATGCCGAAGGTGCGGCGGCGCGCCACTTCGCGTGCGATCAGCGCGGCCGGTTTGGCGCTGGCAACGGCAAGGCCGGCTTCATTGGCGCTGTCTGCGCCGTCTGGAATATCGTTGGACATAGTCTCGGCCATTGGCTGGCCCCTGCGGAAAACCCTCGATTTTACCGCTTTTTGGGCCGCCAATGTGAACTATACGTCCGCCTTACTTGACCCTGCGCCAGCCAATCTTGCGCGCGCCGTGGGTGTTCTGGGCCGTCACGCCGGTGGTCAAGGTCTTGCCATCTGCCGTCGTGGTGATCATTTTCAGCGCCCCCGATGGCAGACGGACAATAATGAAACCCACCGCGGCCGATGTATTGGACAGGGTGCTGCCGGCCACCTGGTCGGCCATGATGAAGCTGCCGCTGCAGACATCGAGGTGGTAAACATTGCTGTAGCCACCGACCGAGCAGGACGACGATGCGCTGGGAACATTGGTGACGACACTGGCGGTCCCGCCGACAATTTTCGGGTCGAGGTTGATGCGTTCACCGACATTGAGGTCGAAATCGACGAACCAACCCTTCTTGGTGGCCAGGTCGACCGGGTGGTCGGTGATGGTATACGTCTCGGTATTGGATGCCGCCCCAACCCGCGACAGCGTCTGTTCGACCATCTGGCTGACATTGCGCACCGATACCAGGCTGGCCTGGTCGCGCACCATATACAGGCTCTGGACATCGGTGGTGGCGGTATCGGGCAGGTCAAGCAGCCTGCCTGTGCCGAACAGGACGGTAGTGACGGCGCTGGCACTGACGCTGCCGTCGCCGGCGGTCGACTCGGCACGGCAAAGCGTCACGTCGGGACGGGTCGTAATCGGTTGCAGCGCGCCGGCGTCGGCCAGTTTGCTCACGGTAATGACGTTGGCGACGGTGTCGGTCAGGTCGAAGCGCCACAGCTGGCCCAGATTGTCGCCACCGTAGATATAGGTGATATTCGGGTCAGTGAACGGATTGGCGCTGATGGCGGTGATACGGGCCAGGCCGGACGGGGTCGTGCTGTCGCCCGATCCAGTGGCAATGCGCGCAACGACGACGCCGGTGGCGACATTGATCACGTACAGGAAGCCGCCGCCAGTGCCGACATTGACGCCATCCACGCCGGGTACGTTGTTGTAGCCGGAGGTCACGAACACCACCCATTGCCCGTTCCACTTGCCATACTGGGCATTGCCGAAGGACAGGCCCATTTCAGTCGTGTCGGCCACGTCGCCGGCCTTGGCCGGGCACACCGTCGCGTCGGCACAACGCTCCCACAGGGCCACCGGCGCCGCCGGGTCGGTCACGTCGAGCGCGTAGAACCCGCGCCCGCCGCCATTGAGTCCGGCCACCAGCACCGTCTTCCACACGCCGCCGATTTCGACATCGCCCAGTTCGGGCGAGCCGTCCGCCGTGAACTGGTGGTTGGTGGCGTAGGTCGTGCTGGCCTGCATATGTAGCTTGGACATCGTGATGCGCGGCAGGTAGGCCCACATCTCCTGGCCGTCAGCGGCATTGAAGGCATGCAGCATGCCGTCATTGGCGGCAGTGAATACTGTCGCCTGGCGCGCCGCATTGTCGACCCGGTATTGGGCATAGCCCGACAGCGCATAGGATTTGCGCGGGTCGCGCAGGAAGGCCGGCTTGGACGAGACGATGTCGCCGAGCACGATCGGGACCGGGCCGCTGGCCCCGGCCGGCGTATTGCTGGTCACGGCATAGGCGCGCAAGATGCTGTCGTCGGCATACTGCTGCTGGCCGCGCAGCCAGTCGACGATATTGGCGCCGTTATTGACAATGGCCTGGTTGGCGACCGACAGCGTCGTGCACTGGGCCAGCAAGGTGCACTTATTGTCGAACCATGCCTTTTCCTGGGCGCTCATTTCGCTGTACAGGAAGTTCTTCAGAGCGCCGCTGCCGGTGTCGAGCATCTTGAGCACGCGCGTATCGGTAGCGGCCGCCACTTTCTGCCCCAGCGTATCGGAGCTGATCCACACGGCGGTGTTGCCGACCACGCCAGTGGTGATATCGATCTTCTTGTCGGACAGTTCGCCGAACCACTTCACGGTGGTGAAGGTGTCGGAAAAGATGTCATTGTCCTGCTGCGAGATATTCGGCGTTGACGTCGCCGCCGCCGCCGCCGCACCGACCCGCACCTGGATATTATTGAGCGCGTCGGACAGGCCGTTGACCACTTCCTGCGGCGCCGAGGCGCTGAAGTACTTGCCGTGGCCATTGATGGCGGCATGCCACAGGTCGTCGACCCGCTCCTGATAGGCCGCACTGCCGCTGCTGTCGCCGGTATTCGGATCGGGCCATTTATAAGCGCCGTTGGCGTTCCAGGGGCAGCCGGTGGTCACGCCGGTGATGATCTTGTAGAAGTCGCCGCCGACGATGGCCGAGGTGTCATAGTTCGACTCATAGTTCATGACGCCGTCGACGCCGAGCCCGAGGGTATAAGTATTGACGTGCAAGTGGGTATTGTCGCCGGCCGCCGCCGGTACCGAGCCGGGCCGGGTCATATCCGGTTCGAGCGTCGGCCGTAGCGACACCGTGCCGGTGTTGGAGCCGCCGTTATACCAGTACAGCGCGACGTCGGCCAGCGAATTGGCCGATTGGGTCGAGGGGTCGACGCAGCCGCGCGCGACGCTGCAAAAGCGATCGACGCTGGCGACATTGTCGTTGTTGACGACGGTGGCGGCAGCCGAACCGTTCCAGTAGCCGTCGGTGGTGATGATCATGAAGTTCTGCTGGCAGGGATACTGCACGACTTCCTCCCCGGCCGCCTTGTTGTAGGGGGACTGGTTCGCAAACATCTTGCCAATGGCATGCATGGCTGGACGGATCGGCGTCGAGCCGCTGGTCGACATCGCATACAGCGAGCTATACCAGTTGGTGCGGTCGACGCCGGTGAATTCCTTCGGTTCGCGCGTCATGGCACCGTCGACCGCCGCCACCGACAAGGTCGCCAAGCCCACGCGGTAGTTGGCGTTGAGCGGATTGAAGGCCAGCCCGACTGCCGTCTTCATCATCTGGTTGCGCGACTTATAGTAAGCGTACCAGTTGGAGAAATTGTTCATTTCTTCGGCATAGGTGCAGATGCCGGCGGTGGTGGTACAGTCGGTGCGGGCGGCCACCTTGGGATAGCTGGTGCGGCTCGGGATGATGTCGGTGCGGGTAAACACTGCGCCGCCGCCGGCAATGGCCACCGTCGTCACGGGAATCACGTCGCTGCTGGCGCCGGCCCCGGCAAACAGTGTGAACACCGTGCTGCCGCCGCTGCTGCTGCCGCCGGCACCAACGTTATTGGTCATGCTGCCCATGGTGATGGTGGTACCGTTGGTGGTGGCGGCGCTATTGACCAGGCACACGCTGGTGCTGCTCTTGGCGGCGCAGGTCGGGGTGATCGAATTGCCTCCGGTATAGGCCGTGATGGTGCCAACCGTGCCGATCTTATTCTTGATCGAGGTTGCGACGGTCGATGCGCTCTTGCTCTTGCCGAGCGACAGGCTGGACGCCATCAACGCCGTGCTACCCAACGTGACCTGCGACAGCACCGGGCTGCTGGAGCTGCTGGTGGTGCCGGACACGGTGATGATCGCGGTAGGCGGGATCTGCAGCGTACTGGCGGTAGCGGTGATGGCCCAGCCGGCGCGCGACGAATCGGTCAGCGGCGTGCAATTGGCCGCCACCTTGACGCCGCTGGGGCAGTCGGCCGGGATCACCGCCACGATATTGTCGGCGGCCAGCGAGATGCCGTAGCTGCTGCAGGCCGACACGCCACCGGATGCCGTCTTGACACAGGCGATATACTGGTTGGTCAGGCCGCTCTTGGCATTGATGGAGGCGGCCAGGGCCACCGCCAGCGTGGTCTGCTTGCCGGTCGTATTGGTGCCGGTCGCGGCGGTGACGGTGCCATTGCTGATGGTCACCGCGCCGCCGGCCTCGACCACCTTGACGTCGGTGATCGTCAGCGAGCTGGTACTCGACGAGGCGCCCACCGTCAATGTGCCGTACTGGGCGATCTGGCCGCCATTGGGGGTACCGAAGCGCGGGTATTTGTAGCTGCTGGAGTATTTGGCACGGCAGGTGCTCAGGCTCGAGCTATTGCACCAGCGCACTTTGGCGGCCACCGGATAGCTGGGTGGCGCCGCCGCGCCGACGGCAGTGGTGGTGCAGTTGGTCAGCGAGCTGTCGGTGCAGTATTCGGCCACCCCGATCGAGTAGTAGTAGGGGTTGGCATAGAACACCACCGGTGTGTAGAAAGTATTGTCCGGATAGGCATAGCTGGCAGTATTGAACTCGCACACGGCGGGCGAGGCAGTATTGCACCATTTGACGTCGGGGAAGCCGGTCAGCATATTGGTGTTGTCGACGGCATTGCCGAGCAAGTCTCGATCGTTGATGCCCCACGGATCGGTCGGCACCAGGGTCCAGCCGGTGGTGTTGGCGCTGTTCATCGTCGGGTAACTGGCGCCGGTGGCATACACCGGCGGCAGGTACAGCACCGCAGGGTTGTAGTACTGCTTGTTGAAGTCCGGGCTATTGAACGGCGGATTGCCGACGCTGCAGCTGCGGGTGCCGCTGCTGGCCAGCGCGCGGCTGCGGCAAGTGGTCGAATCGTCGACATAATCAGGGGTCGAGATAAACGCCATCGAGCCCGAATTGTCGTACATGAGCATCAAGTTGGGCTTGACCGTGCCGGTGCCGGTGATGTTCAGCAGCGGCACTTGCGCGATGCCGGTCAGCGCCGCCTGCGCGCCCGGCAGCAAGGCCAGCCCAAGGGTGATCAATAGCAATTTGGTTTTCATTGTCATCCGTCCTTGTTGAGTGCGCACAGCGCAGGCGCCCTGGTTAAACGCCGATCAGCACAACGAGCTGGTTCACCACATAGCCGCCACGCGCGCCGACCATGCGGGCGGTGATGATGTAGTGGACCTGCGGCATGCCGGCCAGGCTTTGGGCATCCGAACTGAGGCTGTCGCCCAGCGCCACCGAGTTGTTCAATGTCGAGGTGTTGGCCGCCGTCTGCATGCAGGTATTGGCCGGCGGGCCGATGGTGTCGTAGGAGCCGCTGAAGGCGCACATGCGGTGGATCACGTATTCGATATCATTGTTGGCGCTATCGGTGACACTCTTCGCTCCGGTCCAAAAGCCGCTGTCATTGACGCTCTGGGTGGTGTCGAGCGTCGCCACATAGCCCTCGCCGGTGTCATCGGCATTGAGCAGCTGGCGGTTGGTTCTGGCCGTGTCGCTCAGCCACTGGAAGCCGGACATCAAGCCGAAGTCGACGGCCTTGCTGAGCGACGCATCGTAGGCCAGGTTGGCCGTCGTCAGCGTAGTCGAATGGGTCGACTTGAACAGGTAGATACTGCCGACAAGCATCACCACCAGCATGATCAACATGACCGGCAGGGCGATCCCGCGCTGGTTCGACGGCGTCGTATTCATGCGGTCGGCCTCCATCCGGAATTACGCATCGGGACGATGGTTTCGAACGCGCGGTAACGGTAGCACTTCCAGTCGATCGGATCATTGGTCACTGCAACATTGAGCGCGATGCCGACGGCGGCTGCGCCGCTCACCGGCGAAGTGGCGAACACCGTGGGCGCGGTGGTGGTCGTGGTGCACAGGCCGCTGCTGGTGTCCGGTTTGTCGGGCGAGCGGTTGCGCGCCACTACCGCAATGCGCAGCGCAGCCACCCGCTGGTAGTCGCCGGGGCCGCCGGCAATACCGTCGGCGTCGGCATCGATCATCGTGTTCGACCATTGCGACACCTGCATGCCTGCTTCCGGGTCGAAGGCCGCGCCGACCCGGGTATCGAGCCCGTACTGGGCCTTGATCGATACAATATTGTCGATCACGGTGGAGGCGGCAGTCGAAGCACCGGCCAGGTCGGTGGCGCGCAGCTGCAGGAAGCCGCCCGCCACCGACCAGGTATGGAAGGACAGGCGCGCCGCCTGGCCCAGATTGAACAGGCGGGCCTGATTACCGGTGTAGGCAGCCCCCAGATTGCCGCTGTTGAAGCGCACTCCGGTGGCGATGGTCAGGAACTGGGGATTGGGCGGCGCCGGCAGCGTAGCCGGATTGCTGGTGATCTGGGCCAGCGCGCAGCGCGCAGCGCCGGCGGTCTCCGGCACCACCACGATCACGTCGTCCTGCGAAAAGCCATAGGGCACGCGGTCGATATCGATATTGGTGCCATTGGTATAGTCGGTCGTGACGCGCAGGCTACCGGTGCCGCTGATCGATCCGCCGGCATAGAAATGCAGGCGATCGGGCGCGCTGCCGTTGGCTTCGATCACGGCGCCGGTGAGCGGCCGTACATTGGTGCTGGCGCTGGTGGCCACCACCACTTGCGGCACCACCGCCAGCGCATAGCCACCGGTGTCGGAGAACACCGCATCGCAGCCGCTGACCAGTGGATCGTTCAGGCCCCAGCCGGCCTGGGCGGCGTCGCCGCTGATCGAAAACATGGCGACCATCCCGTTTTGCATCGAGTTCGAGCCGCCTACCGAGCCGTCCTTGCGGCGCTCGGCGTCGACCACCATGCGGGTCGCAAAGCTGAGCGCCAGCAGGCCGATGACAAGACTGACCATCAGCTCGACCAGCGAGAAACCGCCGCAGTTGTAGTCAGATCGTTTCATGATGAGGGCGACAGGTAACTGGTGACGCGGTGGGAATTGGTGGTGCCGCCGACGGTACGGGTCCAGCTGATCGTCACCGTCACCTCGGTGCGGCTGGTCGAAGCGGCCGGCGTGACGGTAATCGCAATCGCCGCCCCGGGAATAGCGGCGCGGGTCTCCTCATACCAGGTGTCGAGGCGCGCATCGGGGGTGTCGCCTTCTGCGAACGCATACAGGGCCAGATTGGCGACATCGGTGTTCATCACGCCCAGCAGCTTTTCAGTGGCCAAAGTCGCTTCGGCGCGCATGCTGGCATCCGACAGCCCGGCATGGGCGCGCGCCTGCAAACCGATCGCACCCAGCAGGCCGATTGCCAGCACCACCACTGCCAGCATCGCCTCGACCAGCGCTATACCGCCTTGTGCGCGCAGCTTCATGGCGGACACGCGCGCGAGTCAGCCGCGTCCACATTCGGATTGCATCGATTGGCATTGCCCGACAAAGTGACGGCGATGGCCGCCGTCGGAAATTCGCCGGCATAGGCAACGCCCGGCGAGAGCACGATGCGGGTCAGGCGATTGCCGACAGCCGTATTGACCCAGCCGACCGAGGTGAAATAGATATCGGTGGCGCCAGCCGGCGTCAGCGTCAGCACCAGCACGTCGACCTTGGGCAGCGCCTGGGCAGAACGCAAGATCGAGCGGGTGGCAGCGACGCTGCCGAGCGGATCGCCGCTGGCGCCGTCCGCCGTGGTGGACCAGTTGCCACTTTCGTCATTGCACGGGGTCGCCGGAGTCGGGAAGCACAAGTCGACTTGCCAGTCCAGCTGGCCATTGCTGGCATTTTCAGTCAGCCGGAACCGGCTCGCCGCATTGTTCGAAATGGCCAGCTCGCGCGCCCGGCGCAGCCCGTCGGCATAGAACTCGGTCGCCGCCGCCGCCCTGCTCGCCTGCATCCAGCCCGACATCGCCGGCAAGCCAATGGCCAGACCGATCGACATCAAGGCGATCACCACCATCAACTCGAGCACCGAGAAGCCGGCTGAAGGGGGCAACCAGTGCGTTACTGGGTGCATGAGCCATCCTTGCGGTCGACCCAGCAGCTGGTGCTGGTGGTCCAGCCGCTTGGTGCGCCCGGCGTGGCGCGCGTGCCAGTCTGGTCGATGGTATAGCTGAAGCCATCCATCTTGCCGATGCCGGTGGCCGTGACCTTATAGGCCGACGCGGTCCCGGTGGTCAGCGCATACGTGAAATTCTCGGTCGCCGTCGGCAGCGGAGTCAGACCGGCGTAGCTGCGGTTATTCGACCAGTACTGCTCGGCCACCAGCTGCACGCCGGCCAGCGCGGTGAACGCTTCGGTGGTGCGGCTGCGCAGCACATAGCTCTGGTATTGCGGCAGCACGATGGCCAGCAGGGTTGCGGAAATGACCAGGGCGACCAGCAGTTCGATCAGGGAAAAACCCGCTGCGCGCCGACGGAATGACAATCTCATGGTTAGGTTCTCCGGTGCCGCCCGCCGCGCCCTGAACGGGCAGCTGGGCGTTAGCGGCTGATGTCATGGTAAGCGCCCAGTCTTGCATTTCCCTGAGGAAATGCTGACAAATTCCTGACAATGAAAAATAAACCCTTCACAGGGGCGGAAAACGCACCGACAACAGCGCCCCGCCGCCCTGGCGCTGGCCGATGTCGACCTGGGCCCCATGCGCGCGCGCGATATCACGCACGATTGCCAGCCCCAGGCCGCTGCCCGTTTCGCGCTCGTCGAGCCGCATATAGCGGGTAAACACCAGTTCGCGCATGGCCGGGTCGATACCGGGCCCGGAATCCTCAACCACCAGCACGGCGCCGGCCGGCGCGCCATGGCAACGCACCGTCACCATGCCGCCGGCCGGCGTATAGCGGATTGCATTGTCGACCAGGTTGTCGATCAAATCACGCAGCGAGAACTGCTCGCCGCGCACCGCAGCCGCGTCCAACTCGAAGCCGATATCGATCCGCTTGGCGCCGGCCGCCTCGACATAGACCTGGATCGAGGCCTGCACCAGCGCGGACAAATCGAGCGGCGTGCGGCCGGTTCGCTCGAAGTGGCTCGGCTCGGCCCGCGCCAGCGCCAGCAGCTGGTTCGACTGGCGGATCAGCCGCTCGGTCGAGTCGCGCATCAGCCGCAAAGACGCGGCCGTTTCGGCATCGTCCGCATGGCGCGCCCCCAGCCATTCGAGCTGCAGCTTGATGCCGGCCAGCGGCGTGCGCAGCTGATGCGCCACATTGGCCAGGAAGTCGTGCTGGGCGCGGGCTCCGGCCTGCATCCTGCCCAGCAAGTCATTGAAGGCGCCGACCACCGGGCCCAGTTCATACGGCACACCCTCGTCCGACAGTGGTTGGAACGATTGGGCCAGATCGTCGCCGTCGCGCCGCGTCAGTTCGGCCCGCATCTTGCTCAAGGGCCGCAGGCCATTGGTGACCGAAAACCAGATCAGCCCCACCAGCGCCGCAGTAAACAGGGTTTCGAGCAGCAGCAAGGCGCGCACAATGGCGCGGCGAATCTGCATGCGTTTGCGCAAGGTCTTGGCCACCCCGATCATGGCCTGGCCTTCGACCGCCTGCGCCAGGCCGGCCGGCAAAGCCAGCGCGGCAATGCGCACCGGTTCGCCGCGCATGCTGCCGTCGAACGCTTGCGGCGGCTGGCCAGCGGCCAGCCGCAGTGGCGGAAAGTCGGCATCGCCGGCCACCACGGTGCCATCGGCACGGCGCACCACAAAATAGATCGCATCGGCCGCATCAGCCCGCAGCAACTGCTCGGCCTGCTCCGGCAAGTCCACCTGCAGCCCGGATTGAGCGGGGCGCACCCGCGCCACCAGCGCGCTGGCCGAGTCGAGCAAGCCCTGGTCGAATGCGCTCTGGGCCGGCATCCAGGCCAGCAGATAAGTGAGGGCGCCGGCGGCCAGGTTGAACAGCAGGATCGGGACGATCAGCCATTTGAGCAGGCGCAGGCGGATGCTGTTCATGCGCTGTCGCTGCCCGCTTCCAGCATATAGCCGAAGCCGCGGATGGTGCGGATCGTCACCCCCGCGTCGGCGATCTTCAGGCGCAGCCGCGACACATACACTTCGACCGCATTGAGGGTCAGCTCGTCGCCCCATGGCAGGATGGCGTCGATGATCTGCTGCTTCGACACCACCCGCGCGCCATGCTGCAGCAGGTATTCGAGCACTGCCCATTCGCGCACCGACAGGTCGATCACGCGCGCGCCGATCCTGGCCCGCTTGGCGGCGGTGTCGAGCGCCAGCTGGCCGAGCATCAGCACGGCCGGCTGCGGCCCGTTGCGGCGCGCCAGCGCCTTGATGCGCGCCACCAGTTCGGCGGTGGCGAACGGCTTGACCAGGTAATCGTCGGCGCCCAGTTCGAGCCCGCGCACGCGGTCCTCGACGGCGTCGCGCGCCGTCAGCAGCAGCACCGGGATGGCGCTGCCGCGCGCGCGCAGCCGGCGCACCACCTCGAAGCCATCGATGCCGGGCAGGCCGATGTCGAGCACAGCCACCGTCACCGCGTGGCTGGCCAGGAAGGCGTCGGCCTGGCTGCCGTTGCCGACCACGTCGACCTGCATCGCATGGCCGGCCAGCACCCGGCGCAGGCCGTCGGCCAGCACGGCGTCGTCTTCTACCAGCAATACGTGCATGTCTTTTCCATCGCGGCAACAGCGGACCGGCCCCTGCCCGTCCCAAGCTGCATTATGCGGTATTTCCTCTGGTACATCAAAAGCTTAGCTCGCAAGTAGGACAAGGCTGACAAAAGGTTATGCATGGAGCCTACACAGGGGCGTCTGACAGTCTTATGTTCGGCAACGCACCGAGGGCTTATCGTATAGACATCGCGAACGGCCCAGCGTTAACGGGTCCGTCGCCGTATCACCCTTGGTCTACAGATAGTGAGGAAAACATGAACAACACTGAACTTGGTACCGCGCCAGAACGCAGTAAGCCTCCGCACAACCACGTTTCTGTTGATACAAGAGAAATACCGGGCCATGCGCCGGTCAGCTTCAGCGGAACCCAGCAGAATGAATTGCTCGCCGCCCTGCCGCGCGAAGCGATCGAATCGCTGTTCGAACACCTCGAACTGGTGAGCCTGCCATTCGGCAAGGAGCTGTTCGAATACGGCAGCAAGCTCGAAAACGTCTATTTCCCGACCACCGCCATCGTGTCCTTGCTGTACGTGATGGAAGACGGCGCCACCACCGAGATCGCCGTCGTCGGCCACGAGGGCGTGGTCGGGGTTCACCTGTTCATGGGCGAGCGCGCGATGTGCAGCGCCGTGGTCCAGAGCGCCGGCTACGGCTACCGCCTCAAGAGCCAGTACCTGCGCGATGCCTTCATGCAGGGCGGTCCGCTGGCCCAGCTGCTGATGCGCTACACCAACGCGCTGTTCGCCCAGATGGCCCAGAACGCCGTCGGCGGCCGCCACAGCTCGATCGAGCAAAAGCTGTGCCGCTGGCTGCTCGACCGCCTCGACCGCTCACCGGGCAACGAGCTCAAGGTCACCCAGGAACTGATCTCGATCATGCTGGGGGTGCGGCGCGAAAGCATCACGGCCGCCGCCGGCAAGCTGCAGGACGACGGCCTGATTCATTACCGCCGCGGCAATATCACCGTGCTGGACCGTCATGGGCTGGAGCAGTATGCGGGGGAATGCTACAAGGTGGCGAAGTCGGAGTATGACCGTCTGCTGACGGATGTGACGCGCTAGGTCCGTCCCGCAGCGGGATCAGCGCATCGACGCAGGTGCCCAGCCCATTGATGCCGCGCCCGACCGACAGGCTGCCGCCGAGCAAAAGCGCCCTTTCCCGCATGCCCAGCAAGCCGTGCGACTTCGGCTTGCTGATCGCGTCGACGTCGATGCCGACGCCGTTGTCGATCACCTGCAGCAACAGGCTGTCCCCTTCCCGGCTCAGCTGCACGATGACGTGGCGGGCCTGGGCGTATTTGCCGACATTATTGAGCGACTCCTGCACGATGCGGAACACGGCAATCGCATGCATCGGGCTGGCCGCGTCGACGTCGCCGTCGACCAGGGTTTCGCAATCGACGCCGCTGATGCTGGCAAATTCTTCGACATAGCTGTGCAGCGCGGCCGACAGGCCCAGGTTGTCGAGCAGGCTGGGGCGCAGGTCCTCGACGATGCGCCGCTTCAGCTCGACCGCGCCGATCAGCGCCTTGCGCGCGCGCGACAGCATCGCCGCCAGTTCCGGCTGGCCATCCTTGAGCGCTTCGCTGACCGTCACCAGGTCCATGCTGATGGCCGTCAGGTTGGCCCCCATCTCGTCGTGCAGCTCGCGCGCCAGCATCGCCTTTTCCTTCTCGCTGACGGTGATCAGGTGGCGCGACAGCACCGACAGTTGGGTGGTGCGCGTCGCCACCATCGATTCAAGATTGTCATTGGTGTTCTTGAGCGCGTTCTCGGCCCGGATGCGGGTGAAGAAGCTCGAGCGCACCAGCCGGTAGAACAGCAGCAGCACGATGATGGCCATCGCATTGATGCCAACGCCGAACAGAATCGCCTTCTGGTATTCCTTGTAGAACGCCTCGTTGCGCGCGGCCACCTCCTCGCTCTGCTCCTTGACCATGACCACCACCAGCAGGCGGATCTCGTCCATCACGGCCCGCTCGTCCGTCATGTGCGACACCTTGACGATGTCGGACAGGCCGCCATGGCGGTACACCTTGAGCAGCTCATCCATGCTGGCCAGCTTGCGGTCGACCAGCGTGCGCAGCGTCGACAGGCTCTCAAGCTGCGACGGGCGGTCGGCCAGCAGGCGGGCCAGCTCGTCGAATTCGAGCGAGATCTGTTCCGGCGCATTGCGGAACGGCCCGAGGAAGGCCTCCGAACCATGCAGGAAATAGCCGCGCATGCTGCTTTCGGCGTCGATGACGAGCACGTTCAGGTATTGCAGGCGGTCGGCCACGCGCGAGGCCTGGCCCTGCCGCACATTGGCGCCTTTGATCGATTGCAGGTTTTGCAGCAGGCTGAAGGTGTTGCCGACCAGGATCAACACGCAGACCAGGCACAGGAAAGTCGTATAGAAGGGCAAGCGCGGATTGGGCCCCGCCTGGGTCGTAAAGTACATTCGTGCCGTCATATCTGCTTCCAATGCCAATCTGTCGATGATTATAGACTGGGAACGGATGAGCACGCCGCAACATTGAGCGCCAGGCGTGCGGGCTTTGCTTTGGGACAAATTGATTTGCCGGGAATGCGAACCGGGATGGCGGCAGGCGCGGTGCGTGAGTCCCCCCCCTTCGCGGGCATCGGGCAGGCTGGAGCTGAAACGGTGGCGAACCGGCTGCGGACCGGCTTAGTCGAGCAGATTGTTCTTCATTGCGTAGTAGGTCAGGTCGCTGTTCGACTGCAGGCCCATTTTGTCCATGATGCGGGTGCGGTAGGTCGACACCGTCTTGATCGACAGCGACAGCGCCTGGCCGATGTCGGACACCGTGGCGCCCTTGGCCAGGCGCAGGAAGACCTGGAATTCGCGGTCGGACAATTCCGTGTGCAGCGCCGTGTTGGGGTCGCGGTCGAAGCTTTGCGCCAGCAGTTCACCGACCGTGGCCGACACGTAGCGGCGGCCCTGGAACACGGTGCGCACCGCCGTCTTGAGCTCGTCGGCCTCGCATTCCTTATTCAGGTAGCCGTTGGCGCCCATCTTGAACAGGTTGACCGCGTACTGCTGGGCCGGGTAGCCCGACAGGATCAGCACCGCCAGGGCCGGCTGGCCCTGGCGGATCGTGCGCAGGATGTCGATGCCGCTCTGGTCGGGCATGGCGATGTCGAGCAGAAGCACGTCGCAGATTTCGCGACGGGCGATGTCGAGCGCTTCGCGCCCGGTGCCGGCTTCGGCGACCACGTTGAAGTCGGGATCGGATGAAAATATTTGCTTGAAGCCGGCCCGGACTATCTGGTGGTCGTCACAAATTGCAACTCGTATCATGCTTCCCTTAGCGGAACATCTTGAGGATGGCTTGCAGCTCCGAGCGAATCATCTCACGTTCCGGGCTCGGCATGCCAGCGTGCACGGGACCGTCCGGATCGAACGGGCCGTCGCTGGCGGCGGCGGCGCCGATGCGGGCCTCGGTGATGCGGCTGTCGAGTTTGTTGCGCGCGCCACTGATGGTAAAGCCCTGCTCGTACAAGAGCTCGCGGATGCGGCGGATCAGCAGCACCTCGTGGTGTTGGTAATAGCGCCGGTTACCCCGACGTTTGACCGGCTTGAGCTGCGTGAATTCCTGCTCCCAGTAGCGCAGCACATGGGGTTTGACGCCGCACAATTCGCTGACCTCGCCGATCGTGAAATAGCGCTTGGCGGGAATCGACGGCAATACGATAAGCTCAGTCTTGCTGACGCGATCGTTCATTTCAGTTCACTTTAGGCTGCGCGGGCGAGCGGATCAGTTTCTTCGACCATGCTCTTGAGTTTCTGGCTCGCGTGGAAGGTCACGACGCGGCGCGCCGTGATCGGGATTTCTTCCCCCGTCTTCGGGTTGCGGCCCGGCCGCTGCGGCTTGTCGCGCAGCTGGAAGTTGCCAAAGCCGGACAGCTTGACCGCTTCGCCGCGCTCGAGTGCATTACGGATTTCGTCGAAAAAAGTTTCGACCATGTCTTTTGCTTCACGCTTGTTCAGGCCCACTTGCTCGAACAGCAGTTCGGCAAGCTCGGCCTTGGTCAAGGTCGGCAATTCTTTTTCCGCCTCCTGGCGCACCTTGGCCACCTGCATCGCGCGATGCAGGTCGGCCGCGAGTGCGGACTGGAGAACGGCGGAATCCACGTCGTTGTTATTAATTTTGCAGCCCTGCCTTCGGTATTTGCTGAGTTTGGGTGTTTACGAACGCAATCTGGCGCCGTGTTGCTGCCTGGCGGCATCGGCCAGCGCAGCCATCACTGCGTCGACCACATCGTCTTGCAGCGTGTTTTGAGTATCTTGCAAGCCAAAGCGGAAAGCAAGACTTTTTTCGTCATTTTCCAATCCTTTGCCGCGATATTCGTCAAACAAAACAATGGCTTGCACGATCTTTCCCATCGGATGCGCGAGCGCAGCCGCAGCAAAAGCGTCGAGCAAATCCTGGGCCGCGACGCTTGATTTGACCAGCAGCGCGAGGTCGCGCGTGGCGCCGGGGAACTTCGAAATCTCGTCGTACTTCGGGATCACGCGTTGCTGCACTGCAACGGCGTCGACTTCGAACAGCACTGGCGCCAGCGGCAGGTCGTAGTGCTGCTGCCAGCGCGGATGCAGTTCGCCGATGAAGCCGATGACGAGGCCATCGAGTTCGACCTGGGCCGAGCGGCCCGGGTGCAGCGCAGGATGCTCGGCCTTGGCGAAGCGTACCGTGCGCGGCGCAAACAGCGCCTCGAGGTCGGCCTTGACGTCGAAATAATCGACATTGCGGGTCGGCAGCGCCCACTGTTCGTCGCTGGCCGGGCCATAGGCCATCGCGGCGATGCGCTTGGGCTGGCCGAAGCCGGCCACCGACAGCGCGCCGTCCGCAATATCGGCATTGCGCTTGAAGATGGCGCCCACTTCGAACACCCGCACCCGCCCTGCCTTGCGGTTCAGGTTGTACTTGACGTTGGCGACCAGGCTGCCGATCAGCGACGAGCGCATCACGCTCAGCTGGCTGGCGATCGGATTCTGCAGGCGGATCGGGTCCAGGTTGTTGGAAAAGTCCTGTTCCCACTGGGCGTCGACGAAACTCATATTGACCACTTCCTGGTAGCCGAGGTCGGCCAGCAGGTGGCGCGCGGCGAACAGCGAGCGGGTGTTTTCCGGCGCGATGATCATCTTCGAGGCTGCCACCGGCGGCGCGGCCGGGATATTCTCGAAGCCGTAGACGCGCGCCACTTCCTCGATCAGGTCTTCCTCGATTTCGATGTCGAAGCGGTAGGACGGCGCCGTCACCGAGAACACGCCCGGCTGGTGCGAGAACGGCAGGCCGAGGCGGGTGAAGATGTCGGCCACCATCGCGTCGTCGAGCGGCACGCCGATGACTTTCTGGGCGCGGCTGGTCCTCATCTGCACCGGCTGGCGCTGCGGCACATTGACGATCTGGTCGTCGACCGGGCCGACCTGGGTGTGCGGGGTGCCGCAGATCTCGACCAGCAGCGACGTGATGCGCTCGATGTGCTCGACCGTCGTCGCATAGTCGACCCCGCGCTCGAAGCGGTGCGCGGCGTCGGTCGAGAAGTTGTAGCGGCGGGCGCGGCCCTGGATGGCGTTGGGCCACCAGAAAGCCGCTTCCAGGTAAATGTTTTCGGTATCGAGAGTGACGGCGGTGTCGTCGCCGCCCATGATGCCGGCCAGCGACTCGAGCTGCCTGTCATCGGCGATGACGCCGACCCACTCGTCCACTTCAATGGTGTTGCCGTTCAGGAGCTTGAGGGTTTCGCCCTTCTTGCCCCAACGGACGGTCAGGCCGCCGTGGATCTTGGACAGGTCGAACACATGGCTCGGCCGGCCCATCTCCAGCATGACGTAATTGGAGATATCGACCAGGGCCGATACCGGACGCTGGCCGCTGCGCTCGAGGCGCTGCTTGATCCAGTCCGGGGTGGCGGCGCGCGCGTTCAGGCCGTGGATGACGCGGCCCGAGAAACGGCCGCACAGGTCGGGCGCGGCGATCTTGACCGGCAAGATTTCGCCGCTGGTCACCGGCACCGCGCGGTGGGCCGGCACATGCAGCGGGGTGCCGGTCAGGGCCGACACTTCGCGCGCCACGCCCAGCACCGACAGGCAGTCCGCCTTGTTCGGGGTCAGCTTGATGGTGAACTTGAGGTCATTCAGTTCGAGGTAGTCGCGGATGTTCTGCCCGACCGGCGCATCGCCCGGCAGTTCCATCAGGCCACTGCTCTCTTCCGACAGCTTCAATTCCCTGGCCGAGCACATCATGCCTTGCGACTCGACGCCGCGCAGTTCGCCGACCTTGATCTCGAACGGCTTGCCATCCGCACCCGGCGGCAGCACCGCGCCGGCCATGGCGCAAATCGCCTTCATGCCAGCGCGCACATTCGGCGCGCCACACACGATATTGAGCAAGGTGCCGGTGCCGACGTTGACCTTGCACACATTCAGGCGATCCGCGTTCGGATGCTTCGATACTTCCAATACTTCTGCCACCACCACGTTCGAGAACGGCGGCGCAACGGCTTCGACTTCTTCCACTTCCAGACCGGACATGGTCAGCATATGTGCCAGTTCATCCGAAGTCATCTTCGGATCGACCATCGTGCGCAGCCAGTTTTCAGAAAATTGCATAATAAAACCTTGAAGAGTGTTTGGTTGAAGCGCGCAAACGCTTCGCCTTCTTGTTTTTAATTGAACTGCTTCAGGAAACGCAGGTCGCCTTCATAGAACAGGCGCAGGTCGTTGATCCCGTAACGCAGCATGGTCAGGCGCTCAAGGCCGGAGCCGAACGCGAAACCGATGAATTTTTCCGGATCGAGGCCAAAGTTTTTCACCACGGTCGGATGCACCTGGCCGGCGCCCGACACTTCCAGCCAGCGGCCCTTGAGCGGACCGCTGCCGAACGCGATGTCGATCTCGGCCGACGGTTCGGTGAACGGGAAGTACGATGGGCGGAAGCGCACCTGCAGGTCGTCGGTCTCGAAGAAGGCCTTGACGAAGTTCAGGTAGACGCCCTTCAGGTCGGCGAAGCTGATGTCTTCGGCGATCCACAGGCCTTCGACCTGGTGGAACATCGGCGAGTGGGTCGCGTCGCTGTCGACGCGGTAGGTGCGGCCCGGCGCGATCACCTTGATCGGCGGCGTGTGGCTGCGCGCGTAGCGCACCTGCATCGGGCTGGTGTGGGTGCGCAGCAGCAGCGGCTTGCCGGTGCTGTCATTGCCTTCGATATAGAAGGTGTCCTGCATCGAACGGGCCGGGTGGTTTTCCGGGCTGTTGAGCGCCGTGAAATTGGTCCAGTCGGTTTCGATCTCGGGGCCGTCGGCGACGTCGAAGCCGATCGAGCGGAAGATTTCCTCGACCCGTTCCCAGCTGCGCATCACCGGATGCAGGCCACCGCGGCTGCGGCCGCGGCCGGGCATCGTCACGTCGATCGATTCAAGGTTCAGGCGCGCTTCCAGCTGGGCGTTCGCCATGGCGTCGCGGCGGGCAGTCAATGCCTGCTCGATCTGCTCCTTGGCGGCGTTGATCAGGGCGCCCTGCGCCTTGCGCTGGTCGGGACCGAGCTTGCCCAGGCCCTTCATTTGTTCGGTGATCTGGCCAGTCTTGCCAAGGTATTTGGCTTTGGCGTTTTCCAGTGCGGCTGCATCTTCGGCGTTGACAAAGTCAGCCTTGGCCGAGACGACGAGTTCTTCCAGGGAATTCATTGCTCTTGTGTTCCTGTGTGCGTGCACAATCAAAAACGGGGCACAGGTTTGAACCTCTGCCCCGCTCTTCTGGCGTTCGCTGTCCGCAGGTGTCCTGAGTTCTCAGGACACCGGGTCAGCGAGCAGCCTGCTGTACCAACTGCGATTAAGCAGCCAGCTTGGCCTTTACCGTGTTGACAATCGCAGCGAACGCTGGCTTGTCCATCACAGCCATATCGGCCAGGACTTTACGGTCCAGTTCGATCATTGCTTTTTTCAGGCCGTTCATGAACACGCTGTAGGTCATGCCATGTTCGCGCGACGCTGCATTGATACGCGTAATCCACAGAGCGCGGAACACGCGCTTCTTGTTACGACGATCGCGGTAAGCGTACTGGCCGGCGCGCATGACTGCTTGCTTGGCAATACGGTATACCTTGCTGCGGCGACCACGGTAGCCCTTAGCTTGATTGAGAACTTTCTTATGACGGGCACGAGCTGTAACCCCACGTTTTACTCTAGGCATAGTAACTCCTTAGGTGTGAGATTAAGCGTTCGGCATCATACGCATGACGGACGTGACGTCCGAAGCGTTGATGTTACGAGTACCGCGCAATTGACGTTTGTTTTTGGTGGTCTTCTTGGTCAGGATGTGACGCTTGAACGCCATACCCGACTTGACGGTACCACCTGGGCGCACGCGAAAACGCTTTTTCGCGGAGCTTTTGGTCTTCATTTTTGGCATAGTAGTTCTGTCCTTGCGGACAGCTCCTTTATGTAACAGGATTGCAGGTGGCAAGAATACCTTGCACTTAGATGCCTGCTTTCACTTGTTCCGCAGCGGAGGCGAGTCCGCTACGTCTTGCAGACCTGTCCCATGGGAAACACCCATAAAAAACAGGAAGCAAAGATTCTAACACGATTTAGCCTGAAAAAGACAAAAGCCGGACGCAAAAACTGCAATCCGGCTTCGGTTGACGGTGGGCAGGGGCTGCCCACCCCACGGTCATATCAAAGGGTTGACGGTGGGCAGGGGCTGTCCACCCTAAGGTCATATCAAAAAAGTATTATTTCTTTTTCTTGGGGGACAGCACCATGATCATCTGGCGGCCTTCCATCTTTGGGAACTGCTCGACCTGGCCGTACGGCTCCAGGTCGGCCTTCAGACGCTCGAGCATGCGGAAACCGATGTCCTGGTGGGCCATTTCGCGACCGCGGAAACGCAGCGTGATCTTGGTCTTGTCGCCGTCGTCGAGGAACTTGATCAGGTTGCGCAGCTTGATGTTGTAGTCGCCGTCGTCGGTGCCCGGACGGAATTTGACTTCCTTGACCAGGATGATCTTCTGCTTCAGCTTCGCTTCGTGAGCCTTCTTCTGCTCCGAATACTTGAACTTGCCGTAGTCCATCAAGCGGCACACCGGTGGCACCGCCGTAGGGGCGATCTCCACCAGATCCACATTGGCTTCTTCAGCCAGGCGGAATGCCTCGGCGAGGCTGACGATGCCGAGCGGCTCGTTGTCAACCCCGGATAAACGCATTTCAGGGGCGGTAATCTCGCCGTTGATGCGATGCGACTTGTCAGTAGCTATGTTGTTTCCTTTTAATGTCTGATGAAAGGGCCGGCGGGCACTTTAGGCCTTGGATTCGATCTCTTGCTTGAGTCGCTCCACCAGGGCTTCGACCGACATAGTGCCTAAGTCTTGATTGCCCCGGGCGCGCACGGCCACGGTGTTGGCATCACGTTCCTTGTCGCCAATCACGAGGATGTATGGCAGTTTTTGGACGGAATGCTCGCGTATTTTATAGGTAATCTTCTCGTTCCGCAAATCGAGCTGAACGCGGAACCCCGATTTGCGCAAGGTTTCTGCCAATTTCGTCGCATATTCGGCCTGGCCATCCGAAATATTGAGCACCGATATTTGCACTGGGGCAAGCCACAGCGGCAAAGCGCCCGCATAGTTCTCGATCAGGATGCCGATGAAGCGCTCCATCGAACCGACCGTCGCGCGGTGCAGCATCACCGGCACCTTGCGCGAATTGTCCATCGCCACGTATTCGGCGCCGAGGCGCTCGGGCATGAAGAAGTCGACCTGCATGGTGCCGACCTGCCATGGACGGCCGAGGCTATCCTTCAGGTGGTATTCGATTTTCGGGCCGTAGAAGGCGCCCTCGCCCGGCAGTTCGGTCCACGTGACGCCGCAGGCGCGCAGGCCGGCGCGCAACGCCTCTTCGGCGTCGTTCCACACTTCGTCGGTGCCGATGCGGTTATCGGGGCGCAGTGCCAGCTTGACGTCGATGTTTTCGAAATGGAAGTCCTTATACACTTCCATTGCCTGCGTGTGGAAGGCGATCACTTCCGGCTGAATCTGCTCGTCGGTGCAGAAGATGTGACCGTCGTCCTGGGTAAAGCCGCGCACGCGCATGATGCCGTGCAAGGCGCCGGACGGTTCGTTGCGGTGGCACTGGCCGAACTCGCCGTAGCGCAGCGGCAGGTCGCGGTAGGAGCGCATATTGCTGTTGAAGATCTGTACATGGCCCGGGCAATTCATCGGCTTCAACGCGTACGAACGGTTTTCCGATTCCGTCACGAACATATTCTCGCGGTAATTGTCCCAGTGGCCAGTCTTTTGCCACAGGTTCGAATCGAGAATTTGTGGCGCCTTCACTTCCTGGTAGCCATTGACCTGGTATTTGTGGCGCATGTATTGCTCGACCGCCTGCCAGATCGTCCAGCCCTTCGGATGCCAGAACACCAGGCCCGGCGCCTCGTCCTGGAAGTGGAAGAAGTCGAGCTGCTTGCCCAGTTTGCGGTGATCGCGCTTTTCCGCCTCTTCCAGCTGGAACAGATATTGTTCCTGGTCTTCCTTCTTGACCCAGGCGGTGCCATAGACACGCTGCAGCATCTCGTTCTTGGAATCGCCGCGCCAGTAGGCGCCGGCCAGCTTCATCAGCTTGAATACTTTCAGTTTACCCGTCGACGGCACGTGCGGGCCGCGGCACAGGTCGGTGAAGCTGCCTTGCGTGTACAGCGAAACATCCTGGTCTTCAGGAATCGACGCGATGATCTCGGCCTTGTAGGCTTCGCCGATCGACTTGAAGTAATCGACTGCCTCGTTGCGCGGCAGCACCTTGCGCGTGACAGGCTCGTCCTTCTTGGCCAGTTCGGCCATCTTCTTCTCGATCACGACCAGGTCGTCCGGCGTGAACGGGCGCTTGTACGAAAAGTCGTAATAAAAGCCGTTTTCAATGACCGGGCCGATCGTCACTTGCGCATCGGGGAACAATTCCTTGACGGCATAAGCCAGCAAATGGGCCGTCGAATGGCGAATGACGTCGAGGCCTTCCGGGTCCTTGTCGGTGACGATGGCCAGGTCGACGTCCTTGTCGACCAGGAACGACGTGTCGACGACCTTGCCGTCGACCTTACCTGCCAACGCGGCCTTGCCCAGGCTGGGAGCGATCGAAGTCGCAATTTGAGCAACCGTCACCGGGCCTTCAAATTGACGCTGGGAACCATCAGGAAGACGAATTGAAATCATGTTGACACTCCATGCCGGCCGGGCCGGATAAAAAAAGACAATAAATTTAATGGACGAAAAAAAACGCGGCTTCTAGCCGCGCTTTTTCACAATTCTTGGTACGAAAAAGGTCCTCGACTAGCGTCGCTCCAACATCAGTGAGGTTGTAGTTCGCGGTGTCATAACCGGATTGCCTTTCTCGCTCTTACATCTTGCATGCAGCACGAAGTGTGCCGCTTCCGTCCCATGATAGCACGCAATTTGCCGGGACTCAAATCCCGCTCGGGCGCCCCCACCAGGCGTCCATAAAACATGCCGGTGCGCGGCGGTCGCGCGGGCCTGCCCGGCCTGCTCCGAACCGGCCGGCACCGCGCCCAGCCGGAAGGCGGATCGATAAGTCCGGCTGCTCATCGAGAACGATATCGTCGCGCCGCAGGCAAGCGGCGCGCAGGTGGGCACGAAATGCTGCGGACGGGTCCGACAGGTGACCGCGAACGGGATCGGCGGGGGCAGCGGGAGCGACAGGCGTAGCAGGTACCCGCTGAGAGCCGGGCCGCAGCCGCCGCAAGAGGTGACGACGGGTGTCAGCCAAGTGCCAGCGGGCATCGCCCGGGCAACGTATCCACAAGGCCAGCCACGCATTGCGCACCTGCCCCGTCACGAGCATGACGAACTGGCGCGGCGAATAGCTGTGGCCTTGGAAGACGATATCGTCGCCGCAGACCGTCGCCACCGTGTACTCGCCGCCGACGAAGACGCGCAGCAGCGTCCCTTCGGGCAAGAACAGGCTTTTCCATTGATAGCCGCGGTTGGCCGCCTTGGCTGCGCGCGGATCGGCAACGGCTGCCGCAGCCAGCCAGTCCTTGAGCGCAGCATTGACGACTTCATTGACCAACTGACCGACACTGCGCGTGTCGCCTTGGTGCTGCAGCATCTGCAACACCGACCGCCGGGTGTCTGGGTGAACCTGCACTGCTATCTGCTCATTCATGCTCGTTCTCCCTGTGCGTGTGCCAGTTGTCGCGACTCTCTTGATGTTAGACCTGCGTCGAACTGAAGCGTTCCCCTCCGGGGGCAGAGCGGCGCCAAATAACAGCGCGAAAAACGAGCACGAATGAGTAGAAGGGCTGAATGCAGAAGGTTCCAGACCGAGGAACCGATGTGTCGGCGCAAAAGAACACCCTGACCGCCTTGAAACCGACAGGGTGTTTTTCTGTGCTCTGGTGGGCGGTGAGGAATTCGAATCCCCGCCCCCTTGGATGTCGACCCGCTCGACAATTTAAAAACCTTCTTAAATCAATGACTTGCAATCGCCTGTTGCGCGACTTTTGATGTGTTTTTTGAATAGGAGCGCATTTAGAGGTCGAGAGAAGTCGCGCAAAAGCCGCTCACTAACTACCCGCCCACTAGATTGGGAAATGTAAGCGGCAACATGAGCCAAACCTCCGAAGGAATCCGCTCAATGGCGGTGTGGCGCAAGTGGGCATGGGAATAAGTCTCCAAACCTTACGAATTCGAACTAGATGAAGTTCCATTCTTAAAGTAACGACAAGTCGCACGAGCATGCCCCAAGAATAGTTCCTGCACCGTGAACTCGTTGCTAACACCTGGCCAGTATTTTTCATGTCGCTCGCCAAGTTTATCGAAACAGTCATTAAACTCTTGAAGAGTAGCCAACAGGTTTTCACATGGCACTGGAAACAAATGCAAAAGTGGCTGTATTACAGGCGGAGGGCAGTCGAATAGATCAACCTTGGCCAATGCGTCGGACGCGTTTTTTATTCGATCCAAATGATAAGCAAACACAGGCATATTTGGGTAATCGTTAAAGTACTTCTTGGCTGAAGCGACAGAAGATTCGACAACCTCAAGAAGGGCATCAATGACAAGCAATTTCTTCAGATCCTCTTGATCTTTCCGATCACGATCTAATTGCCTTTGCCCGGAAATCTGTCGCTGACCAATTTCGGCCGCAGCGAGAATTGCAGCTATAGAGCCGATCGCCTGTATCCATGCAGGCGCACTGCTTTCAGGGAACCGCTGAAACCAAGTCCAGCCTCCCGCTGCAACAAGTCCAATAGCGAACAAAAGGCCACCAATAAACAATGCTCCGATTGCGGCAGGCCAACCTTGATCGGCATTGCGTTCGGTATCTATCATGTTTCAACTTTCATAGAGTCGTGCCGGGGTGCTCATCCAGAATTCGTATTCGCCTATTCCGGCCGGAACAATCGCAAGAAACCGGGACGGATTGAAACTATAGATGACACCGGATGGCAAAAGGCGCGTTTACGTGCCAACCTTCACCAGGTGCGCGTGCATGATCTTAGGCACACCTTCGGCCAGCGCCTGCGCGATGCCAGCGTGTCGGGCGAGGACCGTGCTGTCCTAATGGGGCATTCGGTCCACAGCATGAGCGAGCATTACGCGACACCCACCATTGCCAGACTGATCGAACTGGCGAATCTGGTGACGATGACGCGGGATACACCAACGCTACTTGGAGTAGTCAACGGATGAGGATAATGGAGGTGTCGCGCAGCAAGGCCGTAAACCGCAAAAGGCCTACGAGAAATACTCGTAAGCCTTTGATTGTACTACTTATTCTGGTGGGCGGTGAGGAATTCGAATCCCCGACCCCTTGGATGTCGACCAAGTATTCTAACCAGCTGAACTAACCGCCCGAAGACCAGCATTATAGAGAGCCGCCGAAAGAAAAACAAGGGGCTTTCAAAAAGAACGTGAAATTGACAATCTTTACGATAAAATCACCCCACACTTCGCCACACACCGAGTTACGCTGCAAGACCACCTTCATGCAAATAGACAACGCGCAACTCACTGCTGCCATCGCTAGCTTACAGGCGAACTTCACCGCTGCAGATCCTGCCACGTTGCAACAGGCAATCGCCACTTGGAATAAGCTTGCCAGCAAATTCGGTACGCTGATCGGACACAATGGCGTCCAAATGATCCTGAGCCGCTGCCGCGAGCGCTTGCGGCCACAATATCCCTGGTTGCCTGCTGGCGAGGATGAACAGTTCGCACAACTGCACGCCTGCTATCTCCAGCAATCGGCCAACGACGCAGTGGCCGCCAATAACGCCCTGATCGCCGCCTTCATCACCTTGCTGGCGACTTTGATCGGCACCGGACTCACCGTACAATTTTTGCGCTCTGCACTGGCAGACGATGGCGCAGCACAGAATTCATTGGAGAACTAGGCATGACCGACAAACTGCACCTCAATCAACTCGACACCGGCGTTCCAGGCTTAAACACCGTGCTCGGTGGCGGCTTGCCGGAATTGTCGTTCAATATCATTGGCGGCCCTCCGGGTAGCGGCAAGACCACGCTGGCGCAGCACATGATGTTTTCGCTGGCCACGCCGGAACGCAGGGCCCTGTTCTTTACCGCACTGGGCGAGCCGCCGGTCAAGATGCTGCGCTACCAACAGCAATTTGCTTTCTTCGATTTTGGCCAGGTCGATACCTGCATCAAATTCATCAGCCTGGCCACCGAGGTCCAGCAAGGCGACTACGAGTTGGTGCTGGCCCAGATCATGCAGGAAGTCGAAACCTACCAGCCGTCCTTCGTATTCATCGATTCCTTCCGCTCTTTCATCCAGGGCGCCAAAGGCGACAGCCAGCAGCCGCAGGCGTTGCAGGCTTTCGTGCAGCAACTGGTGATGCAGATGACGGGCTGGCAAGCCACCACCTTCCTGGTCGGCGAATACCAGATGCACGAGGCGGAGCGCAATCCGATCTTTACCGTTGCCGACGGCATCATCTGGCTCAATCAAAACATGATGCGCAATTCGATGGTCAGAAAACTGCATGTGATCAAGATGCGCGGCCAGGAGCAGCGCCCCGGCCTGCATACCATGCGCATCGGCAAGGGTGGTATTGAAGTATTCCCCCGGACCATGGCATCGGACGAGCCAGCGGCGCTGCCCAAGACCGATGTGCGCCTGTCGGTCGGCGTGCCGGAACTGGACAAGATGCTGGGCGGCGGTTTGCCGGTCGGCTATTCGATGCTGCTGGTGGGCCCTTCCGGCTCGGGCAAGTCGATCCTGTCGCTCGAATTCCTCGCCGAAGGCGCCCGCCATGGCGAAAAATCGATCATCGCCCAGTTCGAAAAGATGCCGAGCCAGGTCATGGATGCCAAGCTGGGCGCCTTGGTCGACTCGGGCTCCGTCGCCCTGCTCAATTTGCGCAGGCTCGATCTGTCGATCGACGAAACCATGCAGCAATTGCTCGACAAGGCCAGCGAGACCGGCGCTACCCGCATCGTGCTCGATTCGCTGTCCGGGTTTGAACTGTCGCTGGCGCCGGAGTTCCGCGACGATTTCCGCGAATCGCTGAACCGCATGGTGACCGTGCTGAACTCAAAAGGCATCACTTTGCTGATGACGACCGAACTGGAAGACCGTTATCAGGAATTGCGCTTCAGCCAGCACGGCAGCTCCTTTCTGGTCGATGCGATTGTCATGCAGCGCTATGTCGAAGTGGCCGGCCAGCTCAAGACCGTCATCACCGTGGTCAAGGTCAGGGGCAGTGCCCATAGCCGTGACCTGCGCTCGTTCGAGATCGGCGCCGACGGCATCGAGATCGGCAGCGCGCCAATGCAGGGCCAGAACCTGCTCAAGGGCATCGGCTAAGGCGCCACCGGTGGCAGTGGGATCGAGGTCTGCAGTCGGGTCCCGCCGCCTGCCAGGCGCTCCACGCACAACTGCCCGCCCAGCGCACCGGCGCGCTCGCGCATGGCGGCCACTTCGACGCCATCGGCGTCGGCCATCGATACCCACATGGCGCCCGAGCCGTTGTCCTCCACCACCAGTAGCACGCTGTGCGCCAAGCGCCGCAATGTCACGCCAACGCTGGTGGCACTGCCATCCTGGGCCACACTGGCGAGACACTCCTGCAAGGTACGGAATAGATTGAGGATCACGCCATCGCCGATGGCGGCGCAGTCGTCGCCCAAACCGTCAACCGCCAGCTGCACGGCCAGTCCCGTCGAGCTTTCAAAGCGCTTGATCAGCCATTGGACGGCCGCCGGCAGGCCCAGCTCCAGCTCGAACGGGCGAAGTTCGTTGATGATCGAGCGGCTAGCCTTGACGGCACTGTCGATATTTGCCAGCACCATGCCGACGCGGCGGTGCAGCCGCGGATGGCGCACCCGCGTCCGGTCCTGCAGCATCGATATATCGATGCGGATGGCCAGCAGGTTCTGGCCAAGTTCGTCGTGGATCTCGAGCGCCACCCGTTTGCGCTCGGCTTCGGTGAGCCGGTCCTGGTGGGCCAGCAGGCGGTGCAGATTGGTGGCCGAGCGCTGCAGCACGTCGCGCGCATCCATCTGCTCGAACACCTTGCTGATCAGGGCCTCGTTGGCCAGCTGCGCCTGCTTCAGCCGGGCGCCGGCCGGCTGGCCCTGCGTGCCGAACAAGGTGTGCGCCTGCTCCACCAGGGTGTGCTGCCAATTGAGCAGATCGGCCGGCTCGACGCCCCAGTGCGCTGCAATGTCGCGCACGCTGCGCGCGCCGCGCAAGGTCTCCAGCGCCGCTTCGGCTTTCTGGCTGGCGCTCAGGGTGCGCACCGGCACGGCCCTCCTCGTGTTAGCGGTTATCGAATTCATCGCGCCTCCGGTTAGCCAACTTGCTAATAGTGCAACAGTTATCTAATTTAGCATTGCTGCCATTGAGATCGCAAGTGGCACGCGACTGAAAGGCGGACAATTTCCCCTTTGACAACGTTTATCGGGCATAATCGTCGCATGAATGACCAAGATGCCCCGGGCAACGCCGCCCTGCCCGCCTCCCTGCGCCATTTCGACGAACGGGTCGCCCGGGTAGGCTGGCGCGCCTGGGCCGGCCTGGCCGGCTTCGGCTGCGCCATCAGCGCCGCCCTGGTCTGGAGCGTCGCCGGCGACATCCCCACCCGCGTGCGCGGCAACTGCATCATCATGTCGCCCAACGGCCTGGGCGACGTCACGGCCGACGCCCAGGGCCGCGTCAGCCAGCTGCTGGTCAAGCCGGGTCAGTTGGTCGCACCGGGCCAGCCGCTTGCGCTATTGAATATCCCGGACCTGGACGAGAAGGTGCAGGCGGTCCGCCTGCAGCTGGCCGACCTTGAAACGAGCATGCGCCTGCACGTCGACGAGACCAGTGCCCAGCGCCGCTTGAGCGGCAAGAGCCTGGATGAACAGGGCAAGGCGCTGCGCCTGCGCGAGCAGTCCGACTTGCAGCGCATCGCCATCGCCCGCCAGCAGATCGACAGCACCGCGCGCCTGCGCAGCGAAGGCCTGGTCACGGCGCGCAGCGCCGCCGTCGCCGAGCTCGACCTGCAGGATGCGCAGACGGCGCTGGCCGATACCCGCCGCAAGCTGGCCGCGCTGGGCAAGCTGTCCAACGAGTTCGAACGCAGGCAACTCGAGGCCGAGCAGCGGCTGGCGCTGCAGATCGATGCCAGCCGGCGCGAGCTGGCCAGCCTGCAGGCGCAAAGCGAGGCGGGCAGCCGGCTGCGCAGCCAGGTGGCCGGACGCGTCATCGAGATCAAGGCGGCGCTCGGCAGCCTGGTGCAGCGCGGCACGCCGGTGCTGAGCATCGAGCGCCAGGACTTGGGCGGCGCCCCGCTCGAAGCGGTCATGTATGTGTCGGCCGCCGACGGCAAGAAGATCAACGGCGGCGACCAGGTGCAGATCACGCTGGCCCACGCCGCGCGCGAGGAATACGGGGTCTTGCTGGCCAGGGTCGATTCCGCCTCGGCCTACCCGGCCACGCCGCAGGGCCTGCACCACACCATTGCCAATGCCGACCTGGTGCGCGAGCTGGCGCACGGGGCGGCGCCGTACGAATTGCGCATCGGGCTGCTGCGCGCGGCGGCCGGGACGCTGGCGGAGCCGGCGCGCAATCCCTACCGCTGGACCAACCGGGCCGGCAACAGCTTGCCGCTGTCGGGCGGCGCCATGTGCGCGGGCGAGATCCTGGTGCGCCACGAGCGGCCGCTCAGCCTGGTGTTGCCGATCTTCCGCAGCACCGTCGGCGGCGCCACCCATTAGGCCGGCCGGCCCGCGCTGCCGTCACGGCAGCCAGCGGGGGTCGACCGTCACGGCAGCAGCCGGGCCAGGTCGACTGTCACCTCGCCGTCGGCGCCCGCATGCAGCAGGGCCCCGCACTCGTACAGCAGCTGCGCGCGCGCTGCCGCGTAGCCTTGCTGGTACTGCAACCGCGCCAGCACCGCGCTATTGAGGCGGTCTTCCACATTGAGCACATCGATCAGGGTCGCGCTGCCGAGCAGGCGCTTGGACTGGCTGTCCTTGAGCGCGGCGCGGTAGCGCTCCACTGCCGTCGACGCGCTGGCCAGCTGGGCCGCCACCGCTGCATGGGCGCGGTAGGCCGCCTCGACGGCGGCCAGCACATTGCGTTCGTGCGCCTCACGCCGCAGCCGCGCCGCGTCGGCATTGGCCTGCGCCGCCTGCACGGCGCCGCGGTTGGCCGAATTGGCCAGCGGCCACTGCCACGCGAGGCGCGCCGCCACGCCGGGACCGGCGCTGCGTTCGGTCTGTTCAATGGTGGACGGGCCAGGCCGGCCCGATTCGCGCAGGCCGGCCATATAGGCCGACAGGTCAAGGTCGAGGTTGCCTTTATTGTTTTCGCGCGCGGCCTGCAGCCGCGCCGCCATCGCCTGCTCGCGCAGGCGCAGGGTGGCCACGTCGGCCCGCTGCGACAGCGCGCGCCGGCCCAGCGCCGCCAGCGCGCTGGCATCGCGCGCTTCGGACGGCAGCGCGGCGCTCGGCTCGGGCAGCGCCTGCGCCTGCAGCGCATCCATGCCATACAGGCGCGCCAGCGCATAGCGCGCATCGCGGCTCCTTTGCTCGGCGCCGATGGCGGCGCCGGCACGCTCGCTGACGGCGGCGTCGAGCAGGTTCAGCTCGGCCGGCGGCAACTCATCCTGCTCGATCAGCTTGGCCGTCTCGCGCCGCAACTGGACGATGCGCGCCTGCGAACCGTTCGCCACCTGCTGCGCCTGCAGCCGCGCGGCCCAGTCCCAATAGGCGCTCGCCACCGCCAGCACGGTGCGCGCCAGCACTTGCAGCGTGTCGTAGCGGGCTGCGGCTGCCTCCAGTCTGGTCGCTGCCAGCGCGGCCGAGGCTTCGGTGCCGGGGTTTTTCAGTAGCGGCAGGCGCAGCGTCAGGCTGAGCCGCTCGCTGCCCTGACTGCCCGCGTTCTGGGCGCGCAGCAGGTTGTCACTGGAGCGGCTGTAGGCGTAGCTGGCGGCCAGCTGCTGGCCCGACTCGAGCAGGCGGGCCGCGCCCAGCGTCAGCGTGCCCTGCTCGATCTGCTGGTCGAGGCCGGCGCTGCCGAAGCGGTTGCGTTCGTCGGCACGCAGCGGGCGCAGGTCGCGCAGCGCGCCGACGGCGGCGCTGGCGAGCGTGTCGAACGGCGCCGCAGCGGTGAGGGCCTGCGCTTCGCCCTGCACTTGCACGGCGCGCGCGATCGCCACCTCCGGGCTGCTGGCGAGCCCCTGCAGCACGGCCGCCCGCAAGTCGAACGGGGCCGCCGGCGCGCCCTGCCCTTGCGCCGCCAGCGGCGCCAGCCCCAGCACCACGGCAATCAGCGACACTCTCATCGACCTAGCTCGCCAAGCGCTTGAGCAGGCGGTCGAAGCGGGCGCCGGCCAGGTGCAGCGAGTCGAGCAGGTCCTCGTTGATCTCGTCGAGCTGCGGCTTGCCGGGGTCGGCCGCGGCGCCGCCGCCGAGCCGGCGCGTGGTGCCGCGCACGCGGTCGGCCAGGAACACGGCCAGCGCGCGGTACAGGTGGGCGGCAAACGCCATGTCCTGCTCGAGCTTGACGCGCAGCATGGCGATCTCGAGCCGCAGCACGACGCTGTCGACGCTGGCGCGCACCGCCGCCGTGGTCGGCGCCGGGTCCACCAGCGACATCTCGCCCAGCACTTCGCCGCTGCCCAGGTCGACCACCTTGTCGCCGGACGGCGCATACACGCCGAAGCTGCCGTCGAGGACGAAATAGACCGAGTCGACCCGGCTGCCCAGGGCGATCAGTTCGCTGCCGGCCGGGCAAGGCTGGCGCACGCCGTGCGTGGCCAGCCATTCCACGTCCTGGTCCGACAACTGGCTGAGGATGAATAATACCTTGCGCATCGTTTGCTCCTAGTTGGCCATCGGGTGGCCGTCAGATTGTTCGCCCGCCATTTTGCAGAACCGGCCCTGCTGCGCCATCAGGCTGGCGAAGTTGCCCCGTTCGACTACCTTGCCCTGCTCCAGCACGACGATCTGGTCGGCGTCGGCCAGCGCCGACAGCCGGTGCGCGATGACCACCCGGGTCACCCGCATGCGCGCCAGGTTGGCCATGATGCGCGACTGGGCCGGGCCGTCGAGCAGGCTGGTGGCCTCGTCGAGGAACAGCACCGGCGGGCGCCGCATCAGCGCGCGCGCGATCAGAATGCGCTGGCGCTGGCCGGCCGACAGCGTGCTGGCGCCGTCGCCGATGACGCTGTACATCCCCATCGGCATGGCGCGGATGTCGTCGGCCACCGCGGCCGCCTCGGCCATCGCCCACGCCTGTTCGGCGCTGGCGCCGGAGTCGCCGACGATATTGGAGAGGATCGAACCGGGCAGCAGGCGGGTGTCCTGCAGCACCACGCCGAACTGGCGCCGCAGCTGGCGCAGGTTCAGGTCGGCCATGTCCTTGTCGTCGTACAGGATCGAACCGCCGCCGGCCTTTTCCAGCCCCAGCAGCAGGCGCATCAGCGTCGACTTGCCGGAACCGGACGGCCCGACGATGGCGATGAAGTCGCCCGGGCTGGCCGTCAGCGACACGTTCGACAGCACCTGGGCCCCGTTCGGGTAGGCGAAGCTGACGGCATTGACTTCGATCGCGCCGCTGATCGGGCCGGGCGCCGTCTTGCCGTCCTCGAGCTCGGGCAGGGTCTCGAGGATCGGACGCGCCTTGTGGTAGGCCGCGCCCACCGCCACCGTGCCCACCAGCGTCGAACACAGGCCCAGCACGCCGTGGAACACGCCGCCGAAGGCGGCGAAGAAGCCGACGAATTCGCCGGCCGACAGCTGGTCGCGCCCGTGCTCGGCCAGCACGAAGCCGGCCGCGCCGAACAGGATCAGGACCGCCATGTGCTCGAAGGCGCGGAAGAACACGTCCTGCTTGACCTTCAGCCGGCCCAGCGCGGCATTGGGCACTTCGCCCAGCGCGTGCTCGCGCGCCCACAGCGCAAAGGCGCGCCCTTCGGCGCCGGCCGTGCGCAGCTTGCCGACACCCTCGATCAGCTGCAGCACCAGCGTGCTGAGCTTGCGCGGCGAATCGGGCGCCTCGATCGCGATCTTGACGGCGCGCCGGCGGAACCACACCACCGCACCGCTGGCCGCCACCACCAGCGCCAGTGCCAGCAGCGACAGCGTGGCGCTGAAGCGGAACAGGATCAGGAAGTTCAGCGCCGAGAACGAACCGGCCAGGATGCTGGCCACGGTGCGCGCCGACAGGATGCGGATGATCTTCTGGCAGGCGCGCGCGCGCTGCTCGAGGTTGGCCACAGAGTAGCGGCGGTGGAAGGCGGTCGGCATGCGCAGCAGGCGGTCCCAGATGGCGGCCTGGATCGCCATGTCCATCTTGTCCTGGATGCGCAGCACCGTCAGTGCGCGCACCAGCGAGAACAGCGACACCGTCGCCGTCACGCACAACAGGCCGACGCCCAGCTCCAGCAACAGGTTCTTGTTGGCCGCCGGGATCACCGCGTCCATCAGCCAGGCCGAGGCCAGCGGCACCACCAGCGCCAGCGCGCCGATCAGGCCGGCCAGGATGACGACGCCGATCATTTCGCGCTCGTAGCCGCGCAGGCCGAAGCGCAGCAGGTCGATCTCGGTGAGCTTCTTGCGCGGCAGCGGGCGGAACAGCAGGAAGGCGAACGGCTTGATGGCGCCGGCGCTCGCCTCGTCGAGCCGGGTGCGCTGGCCGCCGGCGTCGCCGCAGACGTAGCCGCGCCGCCACAGGTCGGGCAGCAGGGCCAGCGGCTCGCCGCTGCCGGCGCGGAACGCCAGCATCGGTCCATTGTCGTTGCGCCACCACTGGCCGGCCAATGTCACCTGGCGGCTGCGCACGCCGTTCGCTTCGGCCAGGTCGGCCACCAGGTGGGCGTCGGGCTGGCCGGCAGCCACAATTCCGTGCTCGATCGGCACGCCAATCGCCCGTCCGACGATGCGCGCCACCGCCAGCAGGGGCGCCACCTCGCCGTCGGGCGGCGCCAGCCAGCTGGTGTCGCCTTCCACCAGGCCGGCCAGCGCGCCGACGCCCTGCTCCATATCGTGCGCTTCGCTGCGCACCACATCGGCGCTGCGCTGGCGCGCATTGGCCTGCTGGGCCGCGGCGGCCAGCACCGCCTTCTTCATCGACAGCTGCCACAGGCGGCGCAGCGCCAGCAGGCGCTCCGGCACGTCGAGTTCGCCCAGACCGTGTACTTCGAGCTCGCAGTCCTCCAGCACGCACAGCGACATTTCGCGCGGCATCGCCAGCAGCTGGCCTGCCTCGAGCTGCTCGCCGTCCATGCCGAGGATGCCAAGCCGGCCCGACAGCAGGCGCAGCATCACCAGCCCCGAGGCCGACAGCGTGGTGCCGGCCCGGCCCTGGTTGGCGCCGCGAACGAGAATGTGATCGACGTCGCTGTCGGCCTGGCGTGCCTTCCACCACTGGAACATGGCGGCCGCGTCGTTGAACCACGCGGCCGGTGCGATCTCGTCGCCGTGCTGCGGGTAGCCGGCGCTGGCGCCGTCGAACGACAGCATCGCCAGCGCGTGGTGCTCGCCGACCTGCTTGACCATCGGCAGCACGGCCGGCGCCTGCGCCATTCCGGCCGGCAGCAGGCCCTGGCCGACGATGCCTGGCGCGTGCAGGAAGATGCTGGCGCTGCCCGCAAGCAGCAGCGTCGGCTCGGCCAGGCTGCGGGCGTGGCGCGGCCAGGCCGCGGCGGAGTTCAGCAAGTCCTTCATGCGTTGGCCAGGATGCGCCGGCAGGCGCTGTCGGGACGGGCATACAGCTCGTCGAACTGGCCCTCTTCGGCCATGCGGCCGCCGGCCAGCACCATCACCCGGTCGCAGCTGCGCAGCACGAATGGCCGGTGCGTGATGACGATGGTGGTGCAGCCGCGCCGGCGGCAGCTGTCAAGCACCAGCGCCTCGGTGGCCGCATCGATCGAACTGGTGGCCTCGTCGAGCAGCAGGATGCGCGGGTTGCCGCACAGCGCGCGCGCCAGCTCGAGGCGCTGGCGCTCGCCGCCCGACAGATTGCGCCCGTTTTCCTGCATCGGCGTGTCGTAGCCGCCCGGCAGGGCCGCGATGAGGTCGTGGATCATCGCGTCCTTGGCCGCCCGCACCATCTGCGACTCGGGCACCGACGGCTCCCACAGCGTCAGGTTTTCGCGAATGGTCCCTTCGAAGAACACGATGTCCTGGTCGACGTGGGCCACCGCCGCTGTGCGCTGGGCGCGCCCATAGTCGGTGGCCGGGCGGCCGTCGAACTCGAGCAGGCCGGCGTCGGGCTGGTAGACGCCGGCCAGTAGCCGCGCCAGCGACGACTTGCCGCTGCCGGAGCTGCCGATGATGCCGATCCGCTCACCAGCCAGCGCGGCCATCGACAGGCCGTCGAACAGCGGCAGGTCCTGCGGGCCGTAGGCGAAGCGCAGGCCGGACAGGCGGAACGCGCCCGACAGCGTGGCCGGTGCGTCGGCTTTGCCTGCGGCCTGGTCCGGCACGGTGGCGCTGCCCAGCACTTCGTCGAGGCGCTGCAGGTCGCCGCGCAGGTGCTGCACCTTGTCGAGCACCTGGAACAGGTCCGACATCGGCCGCGAAAAATTATAGACCAGGCCCTGGAAGGCGATCAGCATGCCGATCGTCAGGTGGCCGTCGATCACGCGCCAGCCGCCGATCACCAGGATCAACGCGCCGCCCAGCAGCATCAGGAAGGCCGGCACCTGGCCATAGCGCAGGCTGGTGGTCTCCATCTGCTGGTTGGCCAGCACCACCTGGGCGTGCTGGGCCATGTACTTGGTGAAGAAATGGCTGTCGTCGGCCGACGCGTGCAGGGTCTCGATCATCGCGATGCCGTTGGCGGCGGTGCTCTGCAGCCGGCCGGTGGCCAGCGAATAGCGAATCGACAGGTCTTCGGTCACGCGCGCGGCGAGGCGGAATGCGGCCATGCTCACCACCACCAGCAGCACGCTGATGCTGGTGAGCAGCACATCGTAGGTCAGCATGACGATGACGAAGAACAGCGCCAGCCCGCCATTGATCAGGGCGCGCGCCAGGTCGCCCGAGATGACGGCCGCCGCCGATTCGTTGAGCTTCATGCGCGACGCCACTTCGGCCGGCGCGCGCTGGGCAAAGAACAGGGCCGGCAAATGCAGTACATGCCAGAAGAAGCGGCTGGTCGAAGCCAGCGACAGCTTGTACTGCAGGCGCAGCAGCTGGGCGCCCTGCAGCCACGACAGGCCCGCTTCGAGCGCGGTGCTCAGCAGCAGGCCCAGCAGGATAGGCAGGAACCAGCCCATCTGGCCGTCGACCACGATGCGGTCGACAAACAGCGTCGTAAACACGGGCATCACCATGCCCGGCACCACCAGGAACAGGCCGGTCAGCGCGGCGAACAGCACCGCCGGGCGATCGCTGGTCAGGCGTCCCAGCATGCCGCCGAACAGGCCTAGGCGGGCGCGCTGCGGCTTGAACGACGGGCCCGGCGCAAACGTCAGCACGACGCCGGCGAAGGCTTCGGCAAAGTCCTGCGCATCGACCTGGCGGCGGCCGCTGGCCGGGTCGTTGAGGTAGACCTGGCCGTCCTCGAAGCCCTCGACCACGACGAAGTGGTTGAAGTTCCAGAACACCATGAACGGCGTGGCCAGCTTGGGCAGCTCGCTGGCCTGGGTCGACCAGGCGCGCGCTTCCAGGCCGTAGCTGCGCGCCGCCTTGAGCAGGTTCGACACCTTGGCGCCGTTGCGTCCGACGCCGCAGGCGACCCGCAGCGCGTCGACCGGCTCGTGGCGGCCGTGGTAGCGCAGCACGATGGCCAGCGCGACGGCGCCGCATTCGAGCGATTCCATCTGCATCACGACCGGGGTCGGGGTGATGCGGCGCGGCGCGCGCTTCCATGGCAGGCGCATCTAGCTGACCCCCGCCATTTTCTTAAGGAACGGCAGCACATATTCGATCGGGCGGCGTTCGCGCACCACCACTTCGGCGCTGCAGATCGAACCGCTGCGCACCGCCGGCGCGGCGCGCGCGGCGCCGGACCAGTCGAAGCGGCCGTCGGCGCGCGGCGTCAGCAGCGCCTGCACCTGGGTCGGCGCGCGGTCGCCCGCAAGTTCGCGCACCACGTCGGGGTTTTGCAGCACCTGCGCGATGCTCTCACGGCTGGCCGGGAAGTCCGACACGCTGGCGATCGAAGCGCGGATGAAGCCGAATTCCTGGCGCTTGACATTGGTGGGGGTGATCTCGGCCGGCATGCCCTTTTGCAGCAGCTTGCCGTCGCTGCCCTTGACGAAGATCAGCGCCACCAGCGGCCCGGCCGCCTGCGCAGCGCCGCCGCTGCGCTCGATCGTGGCGATATTGCTGCCGAGCGTGACGACGGCGCCGTCGTGCGCCTTGACTTCGACCACCCGCCCCGCAAACGGGCTGCGCAGCACCAGGCGCTGTTGCTGCTGCTGATTGAGCAAGGCCAGCTGGCGTTCGGCCAGTGCCAGCGCCAGCGCCAGCGAGCGCGCCTCGCCCGCCAGCTGGCGCCGCTCCTGCTGCTGCCGGAAAGCCAGCTGGCTGTGCTGACTGCCGAGCTGGGCGTGTTCCTGGTTGAGCGCGTCGACCCGCTGCTCGGCCGCCAGCAAGGCCTGGCGCGTCACCAGGCCGTCGGCGTGCAGCGCGCGCTGGCCGGCCAGCTGACGCTGGGCCAGCGCCAGCCGCGCCGCCACCGTCTGCTGGCGCGCCGCCAGCGTCGCCTGTTCGCGTTCGGCACCGCCTTCGCCGAGCAGCACGCCGGCCTCGATCAGGCGGTCGGCGCGCGCCTTGCCGGCGCGCAGCTCGGTCACGCGCGCCGTCAGCGTCGCCTGCTGCTGCAAGGCGTCGGGGCGGCGGATCCGGGCCAGCACCTGGCCGGCGCTGAGCAGCTGGCCCGGCTGCAATTGCAGTCCATCGAGCCGGCCTTCGCCATTGCTGGTGATGTCGGCCATGCCTTGCGGGCTGATCAGAATGCAGGCGCCGCGCACCCGGGTGTCGATCTTGCCGAAGCCGAGCCAGGCGGCGGCGGTGGCCAGCAACAAGGCTGCGCCGAACAGGAACAGGCGCTTGGGGGCATGGCTGACGGCGGGCAAGGCGTCGGCCCGGTCTGGCGAGATCAGGCGTTCGACAGAACTGGCGCGGTGGGTGGGCTGGGTCAAGGTCGATGCGCTACGGAAGCTGACAATTGTTAAAAAAATGATCATTACACCATATCAACTAAAGTGCAAAAAGTCTGAAAAACTTTACTGCATGGCAATATCAACCGGCAGCCGGCGTGGTCAGCGCGCGACGGCGCTTTGCTTTACACTGGTGGCCTTTCCGTTTCCGGCCCCGCGCATGCCCAACAACACCGATCCTTCGCTGTCCGCCCACCTGCACGAACACCGGGCCGGCGACGCCAAACACACCCATGTGCAGGAGCGCCGGAGCCAGCATGTGCTGGCGTGGGCACTCGGGCTGACGCTGTGCTTTGCCGTGGTCGAAGCGGCGACCGGCTTCATGGCCAATTCGCTGGCCCTGATCTCCGACGCCGGCCATATGGTGACGGATGCGGCGGCGCTCGGGCTGGCCCTGCTGGCGCAGCTGATCGCCAAGCGCCCGCCGTCGGCCAGGCATTCATTCGGCTTCGGCCGCGCCGAAGCGCTGGCCGCCTTCGTCAATGCGCTGGCCATGCTGCTGCTGGTGATCTGGATCGTGGTCGAAGCAGTCCAGCGCCTCGTGTCGCCGCAGCCGGTGCAGGGCGTGATGGTGTTTGTGGTGGCCGGCATCGGCCTGGCCGTCAATATCGCCGTCGCCTGGGTGCTGTCGAAGGACAGCAAGAACATGAACACGCGCGCTGCGCTGGTGCATGTGCTGGGCGACATGCTCGGTTCGGTGGCGGCAATCGTGGCCGGCGTCGTCATCTACCTGACCGGCTGGATGCAGGCCGACCCGCTGCTGTCGGTATTCGTGTCGATGCTGATCCTGAAGTCGACCCTGAGCCTGCTGCGCGACTCCTATCATTCGCTGATGGAGGGCGTGCCCCACCATATCGACTACCTGCAGATTGGCGCCGATCTCAGCGCCATGCCGGGCGTGCTGTGCGTGCATGACCTGCACGTGTGGGATATGTCGCCGGGCGAGCCGGCCCTGATCGGCCATCTCGAAGTGGAAAACATGGCGGCCTGGCCGGACTTGCTGGTGGCGATCAAGGCCATGCTGCTGGCCAAGCACGGCATCGACCACATCACTTTGCAGCCTGAGACCGAACACTAAGCTGACCTTTGGTGGGCACGGGGTCGTCGCCGGTAATTTGTGCGGCGACATGCCCACCCTACGTTAATCAATCGTGGGGTCGGCATGTCGCCGCACCTACGACAGTGCGACGACCCGGTGCCCACCGAGCGTCATTGGCGCCGGGCTTCCTGCACGCCGTTCACTTCGGCGATGGCGCTCAAGGCTTTCTGCAACTGGGCCGTTGAGCCGATCTCGGCCGTGAACGTCATGCGGGCCTGGCCCTTGGCGCTCTGGGTATTGACGCCGATGACGTTGATCTTTTCGCGCGAGAACACTTCGGAGATGTCGCGCAGCAGGCCCTGGCGGTCGCCGGCCAGGATGAACACATCGACCGGGTAGACCGTGTCCATGCCGGCCCGGCCCCAGTCGGTGTGGATCACCCGTTCCGGCGCCTTGTTGCGCATCTCGGCGAAGTTCTTGCAGTTGGCGCGGTGGATCGAGACGCCCTTGCCGCGCGTGACGAAGCCGACGATGCCATCCGGCGGCGCCGGCTTGCAGCACTTGGCCAGCTGCGTCATCAAGCCATCGGTGCCGACCACCAGCACGCCCGACTTGGCGCCCTGCTCGACGCTGGTGGCGCGGCTCTTGCCCAGCAATACGGCATCCTCGGGTTCGGCCACTTCGCCGCTGTCGTGCAGCGCCGCTTCGACATGGCGCAGCGAGAACAGGTCCTTGCCGACCGCATGGAACAGGTCTTCAACCTTGCCGAAGCCCAGCTTGTGCGCCAGCGCCTCGAGGTTGACGGCAGTCTTGCCTTCGCGTTGCAGCGATTTTTCCACCAGTGCGCGGCCGCTGGCGATGGTCTCTTCCTGGTCGATCGCGTGGAACCACGCGCGCACCTTGGAGCGGGTGCGGCTGCTGACCGTGTACTCGGGGTTGAGCCAGTCGCGCGACGGCCCGGCCGTGCCGGGTGCACCCTTGGCCGTGATGATTTCGCAGGTCTGGCCGTTCTTGAGCGGCGTATTGAGCGGCACCATGACGCCGTCGACGCGCGCGCCGCGGCAGCGGTGGCCCACTTCGCTGTGCAGGTGATAGGCGAAGTCGATCGGCGTCGCGCCGACCGGCAGTTCGAGCACGCGCGCCTGCGGCGTCAGCACGAAAATGCGGTCGTCCAGCGTGGTCGACTTGAGCTTTTCGACCCATTCGCGCTGCAGGTCTTCCTGCGGAGCGACGACGTCGGCCACGTCGGTCTTCCACGCCAGAAGCTGGCGCAGCCAGGCGATCTTTTCGTCGTACTTCTGGCCCTTGAAGTTCGAACCGCCCTCCTCCTTGTAGCGCCAGTGCGCCGCCACGCCGTACTCGGCGAAGTTGTGCATTTCCTGGGTGCGGATCTGGACTTCGAGCGGGCGCCCGTCGTCGGCCGTCACCACCGTGTGCAGCGACTGGTAGCCGTTCGGCTTCGGGCGCGAGATATAGTCGTCGAACTCCTTCGGGATCGGGGTCCAGATATTGTGGACCACGCCGAGCACCGTGTAGCAGGTCTTGTCGTCGGCCACGATGACGCGGAAAGCGCGCACGTCGTACAGCTCGTTGAAGTCGAGCTCCTTGCCGCGCATCTTGTTCCAGATGCTGTAGATGTGCTTGGGCCGGCCGAACACTTCGGCCTCGATACCGGCCGCCGCCAGCTCCTGCTGCAAGCGACCGATCGACGAGCTGACGAAGCCTTCGCGCATCATGCGCTTCTCTTCGAGCATCTTGGCGATGCGCTTGTAGGTGTCGGGCTCGATGAATCGGAACGACAGGTCTTCCAGCTCCCACTTGAGCTGCCAGATGCCGAGGCGGTTGGCGAGCGGCGCGTACAGGTCGAGCGATTCGCGGCCGTAGGCGCGGGTCTGTTCGTTGAACAGCTTGATGTCGGCAAAATAGCGCAGGGTATTGAGGCAGGCGGCCAGGCGCACCAGCACCACCCGCATATCGCTGGCCATGGCCAGCAGCATCTTGCGCAGCGTCTCGACCTGCGCCACCGCCTGCTGCGCCGCGTTCTTGCCGCGCCCGACGGCCTGCTGGCCGACCGTCAGCTCGCGCAGGCGGATCAGCTGGCGCACGCCGCTGACCATATCCAGCACTTCCTTGCCATAGCGCGTCTCGAGGCCGGCCGCTGCCGTCGGGTCGAGCACGGCCACTTCGAACATCAATCCGGCGATGCGGGTCTCGGCATCGCTGCGCAACAGGGCCAGGGTGCTGGCCACGCCGATCGAAAAATCGAGCGCCGGCTGGCCCCAGGCGCAGCTGCGCTCGCCATAGGTGGTGGTGGCATAGTCGAGCGCAGCGAGCACGCGTGCGCTGTCGTGTTCGCTCAAGCCCTGGACGAGCTGGGTCCTTGCGCTGCCAAGCGCGGCGGTTGAAACCATGGGATTCCTAGCGGACGGCGGCGGTGACGACGATCTCGACCAGGCACTCCGGATTGGCCAGGCGCGCTTCGACCGTGGCGCGCGGCGGCGTGTGGCCGCCGGTGATCCATTCGTCCCACACCTCGTTCAAGCCGCTGAAATTGGCCATGTCGGAGATAAAAATCTGGCACATCAGGATGCAGGACTTGTCGCTGCCCGCTTCGGCCAGCAGGCGGTCGATGTGGCCGAGCACTTCGCGCGTCTGTTCATTGATGCCGACATCGGTCACTTCGGCGATCTGGCCGGCCAGGTAAATGGTGCCATTGTGGATCGCTACTTCCGACAGGCGCTTGCCAACATGCAGTCGCTTAATTTCCATATTCATTTTCCAGTTCAATTAATCAGTTGCGAGCAAAAAATCGCGGACCAGCGCAATCTGGTCTTCATGCAGGAAGGTCGGCGCGTGGCCGACATTCGGTACTTCGATCAGCCTGGCCTTCGGGCCGCGCGCGGTCATCATGGCGGCCGTCTCGCGCGACAGCAGGTCCGAGTCGGCGCCGCGCACCAGCAGCGTCGGACAGCGGATAGCATCGTAGGCGCTCCACAGCGCCGCTTCGTCGGTCTTGGTCGATTCCGGCGTCGCCGAGCGGAACGGCTCGGCCAGGCCCATATCGTAGTGGCGCACCCAGTGACCGTCGCCATCTTCGCGCAACACATCGCTGGCCAGTTTATGCCATTCCTCGTCCGTGTGCTGGCCGAAGGTCAGCGACACGTCACGGACGAACCTGGCGGCCACGTCGAAGCTGGGGAAGCGCATGTCCTGGGCGATGTAGTCGCCGATGCGCTGTAGCGCCGTCGGGTCGAGCGTCGGGCCGATGTCGTTGAGCAGCAGGCGCTGGATCGGCGTGCCCGGCAGCGAGGCCAGGCCCATGCCGATCAGGCCGCCCATCGAAGTGCCGAACCAGGTCACCTTGCCGTCGTTGTGGTCGGTCACGCGGGCGATCAGCGCCACCATATCGCTGACGTACTGGGGAATGCGGTACAGCTGGGGGTTGAGCAGGCGGCCGGAGCGGCCGCGGCCGACCACGTCCGGGCAGATGACGCGGAACTGGCCGCTCATCGCCCTGGCCAGCACGTCGAAGTCGTCGCCGACCCGGGTCACGCCGTGGGCGCAGATCAGCACGCGCGGATTGGCCGCATCGCCCCACTCCTTGTACGACATCTGATGCAGGCCCGTCGGGGAAATACACTGGACCGACTTGATGGTCGCCTCGCTCATGAACACTCCTTCTCAAGCTGATATGTCGCCAATTTGCGCCAATCCACCATTTTAACGGGCGTTCCGCTTAGAATCCTAGGCAAACACCACCTTCCACCCACTTTTTGCACAGAGGACACGATGAATACCAGTATGTTAAGCGGAAAAACAGCACTCGTCACAGGCTCGACCTCGGGCATCGGCCTCGGGCTGGCGCGGGCGCTGGCCGCCCAGGGCGCCAATATTGTGTTCAACGGCTTCGGCGATGCGGCCCAGATCGAGGCGCTGCATACGGGGATCGCCAGGGAATTCGGCATCAAGACCGGCTACCACAATGCCGACATGTCCAAACCAGCCGAGATCGAGGCGCTGATGGCCTATGCCACGGCCCAGTTCGGCGGTGTCGACGTGCTGGTCAATAACGCCGGCATCCAGCATGTGGCCAGCATCGAGGACTTCCCGCCTGAAAAATGGGATGCCATCCTCGCCATCAACCTCACTTCCGCCTTCCACACGACGCGCCTGGCGCTGCCCGGCATGAAGCAGAAGAACTGGGGCCGCATCATCAACCTGGCCTCGGTGCATGGCCTGATCGGATCGGTGCAAAAATCCGCCTACGTGGCGGCCAAGCACGGCCTGGTCGGCTTCACCAAGGTCACCGCGCTCGAAACGGCCCACCAGAACATCACCTGCAACGCGATCTGCCCGGGCTGGGTCCTGACCCCGCTGGTGCAGGCCCAGATCGATGCGCGCGCCGCGCGCGACAATGTCAGCGCCGACGCCGCCAAGAAGGCGATGCTGATGGAAAAGCAGCCATCCGGCGACTTCGTCACGACCGAACAACTGGGCGCGCTGGCCGTGTTCTTCTGCAGCCCGGCCGGCGAGCAAGTGCGCGGCGTGGCCTGGAATATGGATGGCGGCTGGGTCGCCCAGTAAGCCCTCTTCAGCGATGGTATCGACCAAGGGCCCGAAGTAGCACTTCCGTTGAATCACACAAGCTCAGACTGCGTATATCCGGCGCTCCTCCAGAGCGTCCGTGTGCTGTCGGTCGTTCCGAGCAATTGCATTGATCCGCGCATTTGCTACCTCCTCCAATTGCCACTGTCGCTTGCGTTGGAGGGAGGCGTTCATTCCATTTGATCTAACGGAAAGAGTCCGACGATCGGCCGCTACCGCCCCACAGCCGGCGGTCGTTGTAGGGTGGGTACTGCGTACCCACGCGAACGTTTGCATCACGCCGACTTCCGCGTGGGCACAAGTGCCCACCCTACGTAGAAGTAATGGCGCGCCTTGAGCTATTGCACTTGAGTGCGCTGCACGGCCGGCATGGCCCACCCTGCTCGCCCTCACGCCGGCATTGCGGATATCCACAATAGCAGCCGGGGCCGGTTTATCCGAAGATGCTGTCATCGAAAGACCCACCTTCGGAGACAACCATGAACAAACCCTTCTACAAGGTCCTGTATATCCAGGTCCTGTTTGCCATTGCCTGCGGCATCTTGCTCGGCGTGTTCTATCCACAGCTCGGCGTGGACATGAAACCGCTGGGCGACGGCTTCATCAAGCTGATCAAGATGATCATCGCGCCGGTGATCTTCTGCACCGTCGTGTCCGGCATCGCCGGCATGCAGGACATGAAGAAAATCGGCCGCGTCGGCGGCAAGGCCCTGCTCTACTTCGAGGTCGTCTCGACCATCGCACTGGTGATCGGCCTGATCGTGGCCAACACGCTGCGCCCCGGCGACGGCTTCAATGCCGACCCGGCCAAGATCGACACCAAGTCCATCGCCGAATTCACCGTCAAGGCCAAGGCCCAGAGCACGACCGACTTCGTGATGCATGTGATCCCGAATACCTTCGTCGATGCGTTTGCCAAGGGCGACATCCTGCAGGTGCTGTTGATCGCCATCCTGTTCGGCTTCGCCTTGTCGATGTTGGGCGAGCGCGGCCGCACGGTCAAGACGGCGATCGACGACCTGGCGCATGTGATCTTCGGGGTGGTCGGCATCGTGATGAAGGCGGCACCGATCGGCGCGTTCGGCGCGATGGCCTTCACCATCGGCAAATTCGGCCTTGCGTCCTTGCTGCCGTTGATGAAACTGATGGGTTCGTTCTACCTGACCTGCCTGCTGTTCATCATCGTTGTGCTCGGTGCGATTGCCCGCTTTACCGGCTTCTCGATCTTCAAATTCATCAAGTACATCAAGGAAGAATTGCTGATCGTGCTCGGCACCAGCTCGTCCGAAAGCGCACTGCCTTCACTGATGAACAAGCTTGAGAAACTCGGCTGCGCCAAGCCGGTGGTTGGCCTGGTGGTTCCGACCGGCTACTCGTTCAACCTCGACGGCACCAATATCTATATGACGATGGCGGCACTGTTCGTGGCCCAGGCGACCAATACCGACCTGACGATGGGGCAGCAACTGACCATCCTCGGCGTGGCGATGCTGACGTCGAAAGGTGCTTCCGGCATTACCGGCGCCGGTTTCATTACGCTGGCGGCGACGCTGGCCGTGGTGCCGACCATTCCGGTGGCAGGCATGGCGCTGATCCTCGGCATCGACCGCTTCATGAGCGAATGCCGCGCGCTGACCAATTTCATCGGCAACGGCGTGGCAACGGTGGTGGTGTCGCACTGGGAAAATGAACTGGACCATGCACAGATGAATCGCGTCCTGAATGGCACTCAGGACGCCGTGCAGCCGGCTGCGGAGCAGGCAGATGCGATTGCCCCGGTAATGGCATCGGTACGGGCAGTAGGCTGATTACTTGAGGCGGAAGATCATGTCGGCCGACTGCTGCATTTCCTGCACCTCGATCATCAGATAGTCCTTATGGCTTTGCTCGCGCCGGTTGACCGGCCGGGTATAGGGCGAAGGCGACGGAGCCAGTCCCATTGCGGTGGTCAGGTTTTTCAACTGGCCAGGCGTGACGGCACTGGCTACGCCCAGTTTACGGCCCACGCCGACGGCGATCGTGGCGGCCTTGACGCGGCCGTTCTTGATCGCCTCGACCAACAGGTCGGCAGCAATCTTTTCGCTGTCACTGGCAACGAAGGCCGTCATGAAGCCATCCAGGCTGGGCATATTCAACAGCGGCTGCACGACGGCGACCCACTTGCTCAGGTCGCGCACATTGATGCGAACCGTGCACTTGAGGATATAGACGCTGCCATCCTTGCTCATTTCCCTGCGGACATTGCGAGTCTGGACATCGGCATCCGGCACTGAGTGTTCCTGCATGACGGCGCGCACGGCGGCAATGCGTTCCTCCATCAGGCGCTGCGCCGTTTCCGGACTGGAATCATTGATGATGATTTCGAAATCGACTTCGCCGACGTCCGGCATGACATAGGTGCGGGCCGTGCCGGTCACATGCACAAAGGGATAAGCAGGAAGACCGGACGCCGATACGGGACCAGCGGCGACGGCCAGGGCGAGGATGACTGCGAGGCGTTTGAACATGGTGACTCCAGTTGAGAAAATTGCATCTTAGTCGCACATAGACAACGTTGTCTACATATTTTTCCGTCTGCACAGAAAGTTATAGACAGACGTGTCTAGACATACTATTCTACTAAAAACCACCTTCAGGAATAGCCATGTCTGACACACCACACCTACCCAAGCCGACCCCGGCCGAACTCGATCTGCTGCAGGTATTGTGGCCGCTCGGTTCCGGCAGCGCCAAGGCGGTCCACCAGGCCATCATCGCCACCCGCCCCGACGTGACCTATGCGACCGTGCTGCGGCTGATGCAGATCATGCACGCCAAGGGCCTGCTGATCCGCGACGAAAGCCAGCGCTCCCATGTGTACGCGCCTGCCATCGCGCAGGACTCGCTGCAAACCAATCTGATCAAGGACCTGGTCCAGAAAGCCTTCTCCGGCTCGGCCAAGGCGCTGGTGCTGGCCGCTTTGCGCTCGGGCATCTCCAAGAAAGAGCGCGAGGAAATCGAAGAAATCCTGAACGAGGAAAAGAAATGACGCCGGCCCACCTGATCGACAGCCTGGGCTGGACGCTGCTCCATTTTATGTGGCAAGGCGCCCTGATTGGCGGCGTCACCGCTGCCCTGCTGGGCCTCATGGCCAGGGCCAGGGCGGAGCACCGTTACCTGGTGGCCTGTTCGGCGCTGCTGGCCTGCCTCATCTGGCCGGCGCTGGAACTTGTCCAGCGCCTGGGCGTCGCGCCCGGTGCAAACCATTCGGTACTGTTTGCCTCCTCCCTCGATTCCCTCGTGAACATCAAACAAGGCGATGGTGCCGGCGTCGGCGCCCAGTTACAGCAGCGCCTTTCGATCATTGTCGGCATCTGGGCCGTGTGCGCCGCTGCACTGACGCTACGCCTGGTATTGGGTTTGCTGTGGATTGAGCAAGTCGGCCAGCGCGCGGGGCAACTCGCCGCGCCGGAATGGCAGGCGCGCCTCGGGCGCATGGCCGCGCAGTTTTCGATTGGTCGCACGGTGCAGTTGCGCATCGTGGACCAATTGGCCAGCCCGGTCACGGCCGGCTGGTGGAAGCCCGTCATCCTGATGCCGGCGTCCCTGATGTCGGGCATGCCGCCAGACTTGCTCGAAGCCTTGCTGGCGCACGAGATGGGCCACATCAAGCGCCACGACTACGTGATCAACCTGATTCAAAACGCAATCGAGATCGTGCTGTTCTATCACCCTGCCGTCTGGTGGATTTCGCGCCAGGTGCGCAATGAACGCGAAACGATTGCCGACGATCTAGCCGCAAGGCAACTAGGCGAACCGCGGCGCCTGGCCCTTGCACTTTCCGAGCTGGAGAAATTCCAGTTCTCAACACACCACCTGGCCCAAGCGGCCAACGGAGGAGATTTAATGTCACGTATCAAACGTCTTGTACGTCCCGAAGAACAGGGTTCAAGCTGGAAAGCGGCAATCCCGGTACTGGCCCTGGCCACCCTGACGCTGGCGGCATGCAGCACTGTCGCACCGAAGGCAGATCCGGTCTACATTCAGCCAGTGGCCGACTTCAAGACTTGCGCCAAGCCGGAATGGCCAGTGGCCTCACTCAGGAAAGAAGAAACGGGCACTGTCACGCTGAAATTTGAAATCGGCGAAACGGGCGAGGTGATGGATTCCATGGTCAAGAACTCGAGCGGCCATCCGGACCTGGATCAGGCTGCGCGAAACGGCATCAAGAAGTGCCGCTTCATTCCCGGCACCATCGACGGCAAACCTGCCCGCATGTGGTTGCAGATGCAATACGTCTGGCTGCTGAATTAAGAATCAGCAGAAAAAATCGGCCGCAATGGCCGATTTCGATCACACGATTGCACCGCGCTGGACGCAGCGCGGTTGCAATGTTCAGACAGCGGAAACGTCGAGTTCCGCGCCCGTGGCGGCGATGACTTCTTCCTTCGTCACGCCAGGGGCCAGTTCCACCAGCTTCAAGCCCATTGCCGTCACATCCATCACGCCAAGGTCGGTGATGATGCGGTCGACCACGCCAACGCCGGTCAGCGGCAGGTCGCACTTCTTCAATAACTTGTGCGACGTGCTGCCATCCTTGGCGGTCGCCACATGCTCCATCAGCACGACCACCCGCTTGACGCCGGCGACCAGGTCCATCGCACCGCCCATGCCCTTGACCATTTTGCCTGGAATCATCCAGTTAGCCAGGTCGCCCTGCTCCGACACCTGCATCGCGCCGAGGATTGCAAGGTTGATCTTGCCGCCGCGGATCATGCCGAAGGAATCGGCCGAGCTGAAGTAAGCCGAGCCCGGCAGCGCCGTCACGGTCTGCTTGCCTGCGTTGATCAGGTCGGCATCGACTTCCGCGTCAAGCGGGAACGGGCCGATGCCGAGCAGGCCGTTTTCCGATTGCAGCGATACTTCGATGTCTTTTGGTACGTAGTTGGCCACCAGGGTTGGCAAGCCGATGCCCAGGTTGACGTAGAAGCCGTCTTGCAGCTCTTGCGCCGCGCGGGCGGCCATTTGATCACGAGTCCATGCCATAGTAATTCTCCAGTCCGGTCTTAGTGAGCACGCACGGTGCGCTGTTCGATGCGCTTTTCCGGCGTGGCGTTGACGACGATGCGATGTACGAAGATGCCAGGCGTGTGCACGGCATCGGGATCGATCTCGCCGATCTCGACCAGTTTTTCGACTTCCACGACAGTGATCTTGCCGGCCATGGCGACGTTCGGGTTGAAGTTGCGGGCCGTCTTGCGGAACACCAGGTTGCCGGCGCGGTCAGCCATGTAGGCCTTGACCAGCGACACGTCAGCGACCAGGCTCTTTTCCATCACATACTGCTCGCCGTCGAATTCGCGCACTTCCTTGCCGTCAGCGACGATGGTGCCGACGCCGGTCTTGGTGAAGAAGGCCGGGATGCCGGCGCCGCCGGCGCGCAGCTTTTCAGCCAGCGTACCCTGCGGGGTGAATTCGAGCTCGAGTTCGCCAGCCAGGTACTGGCGCGCGAATTCCTTGTTTTCGCCGACGTAGGACGAGATCATTTTCTTGATCTGGCGGGTCGTCAGCAACTGGCCGAGACCGAACTCGTCGACACCGGCGTTGTTGGAAATGGCGGTCAGGTTGGTGACCCCGGAATCGCGCAAGGCCAGGATCAGCGCCTCCGGGATGCCGCACAGGCCGAAGCCGCCGACGGCGATTGTTTGGCCATCTTTGACCAGACCGGCCAAGGCCGCGTTGGCGTCAGGATAAACTTTGTTCATAGCGTCCCTTGTTATGGTGAATTTCTGTTTTGTACTACAGAGTAGATTCTCAGCATAAAATACGCCAACAAAAAGCACAATACCGTAGAAATACCTGCGCTGCCCCCACCGGAGACACTTGTTTTGGATCAGTTGAATCACCGTCAAGCAATTGATTATCAAACGATTTTCCTCAATGCGCCGGTCGGCATGTGCATTTCAGAGAACCGCGTGATCCAGAGCTGCAATGATGCGCTAGCGCATATGTTCGGCTATCAAAGGGAGGATCTGGACGGCAAATCCTTCCTCATCCTGTACCCGACGCTTGACGAATTCCTGCGCACTGGCGACCGAATCGTCCCGATCATGAACGCCAAGGGGCGCTATTCGGACGAGCGCATCATGCGCCGGGCCAACCGCGAACTGTTCTGGTGCCATGTCAGCGGGCGGGCGCTCGACCCGGCCCAGCCGCTCGGGGCCGGGGTGTGGACGTTCGAGGATGTCAGCGAGAAGCGGCCGGTGACGGCGGAGCTGACGCCGCGCGAGCGGGAAATCGCGGCGCTGCTGGTCGAAGGCAAGACCAGCAAGATGATCGCGCGCGACACCGACCTGAGTCCGCGCACGGTCGAAATGCACCGCGCCAAGCTGATGCGCAAGTTTGCCGCCTCCACCTCGTCCGAGCTGGTTCACAAATTGATGGGCATTACCCGCTAAGCAATTGCAGGCCGGGTAAAGCGTGGGTTACAGCGTTACCCACCCTGGTCGTCCCGTTTCCCGTAGGGTGGGTAACGCCGTTACCCGCGCGGACGTGTGGTCTTGCGTAGCGCGAGTAAGGCGCTTACACGGGCAAACACCTTACTGCGCCGTCATCCCATCATCGGCGGTGATGATGGCACCATTGATGAAATGCGATTCTTCGGCGGCCAGCAACAGCAGCAGGCCATCGAGGTCTTCCGGCTTGCCGGGACGTTTGCGCGGCAGCATGTCGATCAGTTTCTTGCCCTGCTCGCTGGCAAAGTAATCCTCGTTGATCTCGGTCGTGATGTAGCCAGGGCAGATCGCATTGACGTTGATGCCATACTTGCCCCACTCGACCGCCATCGCCTTGGTCATCTGGATGACACCGGCCTTGCTCATGCAATAGACGCCAATCTGCGGCAGCACCCGCACGCCCGCCACCGATGCGATATTGATGATGCGGTGCTGTTTTTTCGGGTCGCCCTTGGCGCGCGCGATCATGCGCTTGGCCGCCTGCTGCGCCACGAAGAAGGCGCCGCGCAGATTGGTGTCCATCATGTAGGCGTAGTCTTCCGGCGTCACATCGACCAGCCTTTGCGTGGTCGATACGCCGGAATTATTGACCAGGATATCGATCGGGCCCGCCTCGGTCTCCGCATGCGCAATGGCCGACTTGATGCTGGCGAAATCGGTGACATCCAGCGTCACCACATGGGCGGCGCCGCCATCGGCTTCGATTTCTGCACGTAATTCCTTGAGGCGGTCGGTACGGCGCGATGCCAGCACCACCTGGGCCCCTGCCCCCGCCAGGGCCTTGGCAAAGCGTGCGCCAAGCCCGCTCGATGCGCCGGTGATCAGTGCAATCTTTCCTTCAAAATTCACTTCAATGCCCACAATAAACTCCCCAATTTGCGTGAAATGAATGTCCTGCCCAGCTCAGATACTCAATATGATGTCACAAATGGCAGGTTTAGATTGCGACATCTAATAATGTCCCTCAAAATGGCGCCCGTCTTGCATTCCAACCGGAAAAGCAGCACACTCGTGCTTAAATTTTACCTTACAGTGAACCCACCATGACAGAGCCAATCAATATCCTGGAACAATACGGTCCGCGCGACACGATGGAATATGACGTCGTCATCGTCGGCGGCGGCCCTGCTGGCCTGTCGGCGGCGATCAAGATCAAACAGCTGGCGGCCAAAGAAGGCAAGGAAGTATCCGTTGTTGTCCTGGAAAAAGGCGGAGAACTCGGTGCGCACATCCTGTCCGGCGCCGTGATGGATCCGCAGGCGCTGACCGAACTATTCCCGAACTGGAAAGAACTGGGCGCGCCATTGAATACGGAAGTGAGCGAAGACCGCGTCATGTTCCTGACTGAAACCAAAGCATTCCAGACGCCGGGCTTCATGGTGCCGAAGTGCTTCGAGAATCACGGCAACTACATTATTTCGCTGGGCAATGTTGTACGCTGGCTGGGCCAGCAGGCCGAAGCGCTGGGCGTTGAAATCTTCCCCGGCTTTGCCGCCGCTGAAGTGCTGTACAACGACGACGGCTCGGTCAAAGGCATTGCGACCGGCAATATGGGCGTCGACCGCCATGGCGTGCCGACCGACGCTTTCCAGCTCGGCATGGAATTGCACGCGAAGTACACGCTGTTCGCCGAAGGCGCGCGCGGCCACCTCGGCAAGCAGCTGATGGCCAAGTACGACCTGAACAAGGGCAAGGACCCGCAATCCTACGGCATCGGCATCAAGGAATTGTGGGAGATCGACCCGTCGAAGCACAAGCCGGGCCTGGTCATCCACACCACCGGCTGGCCGCTCGACGCCAAGACCTATGGCGGCTCTTTCCTCTACCACCTTGACAACAACCAGGTGGTGGTCGGTTATGTCGTCGGCCTCGCTTACGAGAATCCTTACCTGTCGCCTTACGAAGAATTCCAGCGCTACAAGACCCATCCGGCGATCAAGCCTTTCTTCGAAGGCGCCAAGCGCATCTCGTATGGCGCGCGCGCGATCGCAGCAGGCGGCCTGCAGTCCCTGCCGAAGCTGGTGTTCCCGGGCGGCGCGCTGATCGGCTGCGATGCGGGCTTCCTCAATATGAGCCGCATCAAGGGCAGCCATGCCGCGATCAAGAGCGGCATGCTGGCGGCAGAAGCCGTGGTCAAAGCGCTTGGCGAGAACCGCCAGCACGACGAACTGGCAGCCTACCCGGTCGCTTTCGAGCAGTCGTGGCTGCATGAAGAATTGCACGTCGCCCGCAACGTCAAGCCGTGGCTGTCGAAAGGCCTCTACCTCGGCTCCCTGATGACCGGCATCGACCAGATCGTTTTCCGCGGCAAGGCGCCTTGGACTTTGCACCACACCCACGCTGACCACGAATGCCTGAAGCCGGCAGCGAACTACGCGCCGATCAACTATCCCAAGCCGGATGGCAAGATCACCTTCGACCGTCTGTCATCGGTGTTCATTTCCAATACCAACCATGCGGAAGACCAGCCGGTCCACCTGACCTTGAAGAACGCCAGCGTGCCGGTGGAAGTGAACCTGGCCCAGTACGCCGGCCCGGAATCGCGTTACTGCCCGGCCGGCGTGTATGAGTTCGTCAAGACCGACGACGGCAAGGACCGTCTGCAGATCAATGCGCAGAACTGCGTGCATTGCAAGACCTGCGATATCAAGGACCCGACCCAGAATATCGTCTGGGTCACGCCTGAAGGCGGCGGCGGTCCGAACTATCCAAATATGTAATCGCGTCGCCCGAGAATGCCACCACCTGCTCGATCACGGTGGCATCCTTGAGAACTGCGCGGTGTCCCAGGCCCTCTGTGGCAAACAAGCGGGCGCCGGCAATATGGCGTACATAGCTTTCCCCGTCGCTGAACGGGTTGATGGTGTCCTTGCGGTCATGCACGACCAGCAGCGGCATGCCGACCCGCGCGCCGAGCATGTGCGGCTCGAAATGATGGACCAGCACACCCTCGCGTGATTCAATCCGTCCTTGCAGGCCGGCCCGGGTGCGCTCGGTCAGGCCGAACACCTGGGCGAACCAGCGCATATACGCGGGCGGCGAGGCAGCAGGCGCCACCAATACGAGGCCTTGCACCGGCAGGCTGCGCGCCGCCGCAAACGCCGCCGCCGTGGCGCCGAGCGAATGGGCCACCAGCACTTGCACCGGCTGGCCGCCGTCGCCCAGGCGCGCCACCACATATTCGATGGCGCGGGCAAACTGCACCAGATTGCTTTTCAAGCCGGCGCTGCGCCCGTGGGCCGGCATTTCCATGATGACCGGGCGCATGCCCGCCGCGGCCAGGCCACTGGCCAGCGCATGCATCTGGCCCGCATGCCCGCCCCAGCCGTGCGCCAGCAAGACCGTCGGGCCGGCAAGGTCCATCGCGTACACGCTGACGTTGGCGTCTTCGAACGCCCACTGCGAGAACCGCCACTGGCTGCCCCATTTTTTCGAGCGCGCCAGCCACTTCGGCGGCAAGGGCGTGAGGAACAGGCGGCAGGCGGCGCGCACGGCCAGCGCCGGCCACAGGCGTTCGAGCGCGCCGAGCACAAAGCGCAGCATGCCGACAGCGGGGACGGTGCGGTAGTAGGCCGTGGTGGCCTCGAGTGAAGTACGGCTCATCTTTGCTCCTAGAAAAAAATCACGTCGTCATTGGTGCGCGGTACCGTGGCGAATGCGCTGCGGATGTTGCGGTATGCCAGCCAGGCGCCGCCTGCGACGCCGATCAACAGGATGGTGAGCATGATGTCCTCCGTGCGTGAATGGGTATGGAGCCATTATCGGGACGCCGGCCAGGTCGCGCCATTGGCGGAAACGCCAAATTTATGATCTAATTGGCCAATCATGCAAACACTCCTTCAAACCGTCCGGATCGGCATACTGATCTATCCCGACTGCGCGCCCGGTTCGGCGGTTGCCGTCGGCGATGTGTTCCGGGTCGCCAACGCGCTGCTGCAATTGCGCCCGGCCAGCGAGCACATGCGTTTCGATACCCAGTGGCTGAGCGCCGCCGGCGGCACGGTCACCTGCGCCAGCGGGCTGGCGTTTCCGACCGTGCAAGTGGCGCCGGATTGTTGCGACGTACTGATGGTGCCCGGCATCGAACACGCTGACACGCGCGCACTGACGGCGTCGCTGGCCCACATGGCGCCGGAATGCGCTGTCCTGCGCGCCTTTGCGATGAAAGGTGGCATGGTCGCCTCCAATTGTTCCGGCACCTTCCTGCTGGCCGAGGCTGGCCTGCTCGAGGGCAAACGCGCCACCACCAGCTGGTGGCTCAGCAAGCTGTTCCACAAACGCTACCCGGGCGTCGACGTGGAATCCGACGAAATGGTCGTGTGCGACGGGCAAATCCTGTCGTCCGGCGCAGTGACGGCCTATATCGACCTGGCGCTGTGGCTGATCGGGCGCTACGCCAGCGATTCGCTGCGCCAGATGACGGCCAAGTTCCTGCTGGCCGACAGCCACCGCGCCAGCCAGACGCCATATATCGCGGCCGCGATCGTGCAAGGGAGCGGGCATGCCGTGGTCGAACGCGCGCGCCGCTGGCTGAACCAGCATCTGGACCAGGAATGGGAGATGGCGCAGCTGGCCGACTACTGCAATACCAGTGCGCGCACGCTGCTGCGGCGTTTCCAGAAGGCCGTCGGCATGAGCCCGGTCCAGTACACCCAGCAGTTGCGGGTCGAGCGCGCCAAGGGCTTGCTCGAATCGACCACGCTGTCGCTGGAGGATATTACCGAGCGCTGCGGCTATGCCAATGTATCCACCTTCAGCACCGTGTTCAAGCGCTGGGCACAGCTGACACCAAAGGAATACCGCAGCCGGTTCGGCATGCGGACCTGAGGCAGGCTCCTGACGTACTAGCTGGCGTTGTGGGTCAGCGGCGGCACCGGCGTGCGCGCCATTTTCTCGAACTGGCTGGCCGGCATCGGCGCGGCAAATGCATAGCCTTGCGCATAGTCGCAACCGGCGTCGAGCAGCAAGGCACGCTGCATGCGCGTTTCGACGCCCTCGGCAATCACGCGCAGCCCCAGCTTGTGCGCCATCAGGATGATCGCTTCGCACAGCGCGAGGTCGCCCGCCTCCGTCTCCAGTCCGGAGACAAACGACTGGTCGATTTTCAGGTAGTCGACGTCGTACTGGGTCAGGTGCTGCAACGAGGAATAACCGGTACCGAAATCGTCGAGCGACACTTGCAGGCCCATGGCCTTGTATTGCTGCAGCCGTTCGATCACCTGGCTGCCGCCTTCGAGCAGCACGCCCTCGGTGATTTCAACCACCAGGCTATTGGCCGGCAGCTTCAGGTCGGCCAGGTAGTCGAACCAGGCCTGGTAGGACTCGGGGTCGCGCCGGAACTGCAGCGGCGACTTGTTGACGCTGACCTGGAAAGTCGGGTGTAGGGTCCGCTGCCACACCTGCACCTGGCGCGCTGCATGGCGGAACACCCAGTCGCCGATCTCGACGATCATGCCATTGGCTTCGGCATGGGGCAGGAAGTGGGCAGGCTCGAGCAGGCCGCGTTGCGGGTGGTTCCAGCGCAGCAGCGCTTCGGCCTTGTAGATCTTGCCGGAACGCAGGGACACGATGGGCTGGTAATAGATTTCAAACTGCTGTTTGGTGATCGCTGCGCGCAAGTCGCCGGCAATGTCCTGGCGCAGTTGCGCGGCCTTCTGCAAGTCCCAGGTAAAGTAGCAATAGCGGTTGCGGCCCGCATGCTTGGCCGCATACATCGCCTGGTCGGCATGGCTGAGCAAGTCGTCGACCGAACCGGCATCGGCAGGATACAAGGCGATGCCGACGCTGGCCGACACCAGGGCCTGCTCCTGTTCCAGCATGAACACGGCCGACAGGTTCCTGATGATGTCCTGGGCGATACGCTCGACGCTGTTGGTCTGTTCCAGGCCGGACAGGATGACAGTGAATTCGTCGCCGCCCAGCCGCGCCAGCGTATCGGCGGCACGCACGCAAGACTTGATGCGGCGCGCGGCTTCGACCAGCAAGGCATCGCCACGCGCATGGCCGAAGCGGTCGTTGACTTCCTTGAAGTGGTCGAGGTCGATGAACAGCAGCGCCAGCAGGCCGCCGGAACGCTGCACCTTCTTGATTTCCTGGGCCAGCCGGTCCATGAACATGTGGCGGTTGGGTAAATCGGTCAGGCCGTCGAAATTGGCCTGGTGCCAGATCTGTTCGGCCGATTCGCGCCGCTCGCTCATGTCCGACACCATCGCCAGCGCGCCCTGGTATATGCCGTCGCTGTCGAACAAGGCGCTGGCCGACAGCGTGGTCCACAGCACCGAACCGTCGGCACGAATGAACTTGAACTCGAGCCGCTCGGAAATACCCTGGCGCCGCCGTGCCAGGTTCGACTCCAGGATATCCCTGCCCTCGTCGTCCATGAAATCGGTTACGGGCTGGCCCAGCATGTCCTCGATGGTGATGCCGAGCATTTCCGCCATCTTCGGATTGACAAAGGTGGTGCGGGCCTCGGCATCGATTTCCCAGATGCCTTCGTCGGCGCTGTGCACGATGCGGCGCAGGCGCTCCTCGCTGCGCTCGAGCGCCTCGGTCTTGCCGGAAGCGAGCTCGATCGTCACGCGGCAAGCCTGCCCGCTGTTGTCGATGGTGGCGCACAAGCTTACCGGCATGCTGGGCTGGCCAGGCTTGCCGCGCAGCTCGAGGTTGCAGCGCCCGCTGCCTTCGCTATTGATGGCCTGGCTGATGAAGCGGTCAAAATCGGGAAGGAATGGCGCCAGCACAAACGCGCGCAGCCGTTCGCAGACGGGGCGCGAACGCGAAATGCCGAGCATCTCGGCGCCTGCCAGGTTCACTTGCAGGATCGACGTATCGAAACCAAGCAGCAGGTGGGCGACCGGCGCCAGCAGAGTGGTATCGTCATGCAAGGCCAGGTCGGCGTAGAAATGGGCGCGATCAGCCGCTTCCGCATGCCCGGTGTGCGATGCAGGGCCCGGCTGATTCGCGTCCTGAACATATTCCATATCGCCCCACACAAATTCCCATGCGCGCAGAATGCACGCTACCGACGATGTGTCTCGAAAGTAAGATTAGCATGCGACCAGCTCAGTCGCAATGAAACACTTTGGCGTTTCGCGATATTTCTCAATCTTGTAGGAAGCCTCCTACAATAAGGCGACTAGCCTGATTGATGCGCCCGATTCAGGCGCGCTTCGGCCCGCCGTTGCAGCGCTTCGAACGCGAGACTCATCGTCCAATACACGCAGGCGGCAGCAATATATAGCGGCAAGGGACGGAAAGTGGTAGCAATCACTTCCTTGGTGGCGAGCATGAGTTCGGTGACTGTAATGACAGACACCAGGGACGTGTCCTTGATCAGGCTGATCAAGGTATTGCTCATCGACGGCACCGCCACGCGCAAGGCTTGCGGCAGCACGACGTATTGCAAGGTTTGCCAGTAACCGAGGCCGAGGCTGAAGCTGGCCCGCCATTGGCCGACGCCGATGCTGGCGATGGCCCCGCGCAGGCTTTCCGACAGGTAGGCGCCGGAGTTCAGGCTCAGCGCCAGCACCCCTGCCGTCAGCGGCGCGAACTCGATGCCGATGCTCGGCAAGCCATAGTAGATGACAAAGATCTGCACCAGCAGCGGTGTGCCGCGCATTGCGCTGACATAGATGCTGGCAGGCCAGCGCACCCAGCGCGTGTTTGCCATCCGCATCAGCGCGACCGGGAACCCGATGGCGAGACCGCCAAACATCGCCGCGACGGCGAAAGCCAGCGTGTAGCCGGCGCCGAGCGCCATCACTGGCGCAGCCTGGTGCAGCAGTTCGATCAAATCACTCATTGATGGGAGACGTCCACGCCGAACCAGCGCTCCGATGCCCGTTTCAGGCTGCCATCGGCGCTCGCTTCGCGCAGCGCCTTATTGATGGCTTCATTGAATTTTGGATTGTTCTTTTGGAAGGTCACGCCCATGCGCTCGACATTGCCCAGCCGCGCACCGGCTTTCAGCGGCAGCCGAGAACTATTGAGCAGATAGGCCACCATCAGCGAATCGTTGAGGGCGGCGTCAATGCGGCCGACCGCCAGGTCCTGCAGGTTTTCCGGCGCGGCCGGGTAGCTGCGCACGTCGATGCCGGGCACGCCCTTGGCTTGCTGTTCGAACACGCTGCCCTGCCCCACGCCGACCTTCTTGCCTTTCAGGTCGCTCAGCTTGGCGTAGCTAGTCGTGTCGCTCTTGCGCACGATCAGTTGCGGGCTGGAATAGGTGTAGGGATCGGAAAACGAAAACGCTTGCATGCGCTTGGTGGTGATGCCCACCTGGCTGATGATGACATCGTATTTGCCGGCGGCCAGGCCGGCCAGGATCGCGCTCCACTCGGTCGTCACGAAGACCGGCTTCAGGCCCAGCCTGGCGGCGAGCAGTTTGGCCACGTCGACGTCGTAGCCGGCCAGTTGGCCCGTCTTCTGGTCCTTGAAGTTAAATGGAGGGTAAGTGCCCTCCATTGCGATTTTCAGCGTGCCTTGCTGGCGCACTTTATCCAGCAGGTCGGCCGCCGTGGCGGGAGCAAGGGTGGCAGCAAGCAGGAACACTGCGAGCAGGCGGCGAAAGATTGGCATTATTACAGGCACATGGAAGTCGGCGATCCGCATTTATAACCGAAATCGCCGCCCAATGCACGGTAAGCCGACTTTGACCCCGCTAGAAGATCCCTTGCAAGGACACCGACATCAGCTTCGAATCGCCAAAGAAGGGGTAGCTGTATTCGGTCTTGTCCTTGCTGACGTCGTACTGGAACTTGAGCGAGGTATTCTTCGCAAAATCCCAGCGCAGCGACAGATACTGGGTATTCCGGCCCTCGATCGGCGCCGCCACGGTCCGGTAGCGCGACATCGAAAAGGCTGGCGTAAAGGCGCCGTACTGATAGCCGACGCTGACCAGTGCGTATTTGTAGATGCCGTTGAGCCCCTTTGACGCATCGACCTGTTCGTAACGGTCCACTTCGGTTTTGACCAGCCAGTTTTTGTAGTCCATATTGACCGACACGCCCATGATGCGGGTGCGCTGGTCCTGGACCTGCAGCAGGTAATTGCGCGCGCCGGTAGCGTCTTCCTGCCACAAGGAATCCTTATACGTCATCAGCATCGCGCGCACATCGAACACGCCGTTATTGGCGGTGAAGGTGGCACCAACGATGTCTTTCCAGGATTCGTGGGTAGGGTCGGTCCAGTAAATCAAAGTGTCATAGGCGTCATTGCGCTGGGTATAGCTGCCGGTATAGGCCTGCACGGTGGCCGCCCAATCCGACGCGCCCAACTGGGTGCGGTAGCTGATATTGGCGCCGTTGTAGGCATAGATCGGCCAGCCATAGACATCGGGCATCGGCCGTACCCACGGGTAGGCATAGCCGATGTAGAGGTAATCGCTGTAGTAGTAGAGCGGGATGCGGAAGCGCCCGGCCTGCACTGTCCAGTTCGAGTCCGCCGATGGCTGCCAGGTCAGGTAGGCCCAGTCCACCGTTGGCCGAGACCCGTAATTGGGATTATTCGCGCGCATCACCAATTGCGCCGTGGCGGCAAAGGTAGGCGAAAAATCCTTCTTGATTTGGACGCCCAGCAGTGACTCCTGGTCAAACTGCCAGCCCTTGGATTTTTCATAGACTGCCGCGTATTCCCAGGTCTGGATGGTGCAAGGGCAATTCCATTGCTGGTAAGTCCAGGGCGCACTGCTGCCCATGGCCGAACCGCTCAACACTTTGGCGCCGGTCAGGTTGTAAAAGCCCGTCAGCTTCCAGCTACTGTCATCGCTCAGGTCAATCGCTGCGGCGCTGCCCGTTACCAGCAGGGGGACCGCAAAGGCGAGTAAAGTCTTTTTCATTGGCTGTCTCCGGTAAGGGAAAAAATGGCGGGTCAAGGGATCGTGGCTATTACCTTAACGGTGTCATCCACCGCCGATTTTTCGATATACCCAATCGCGTTCTGACTTTCCGCAATGGCCTTCTTTACTTCGACACTGGACTTGTATTCCTTGGGCGGCTTGGCCTTGCCGGTAAAGGTGAGCTTGGACCAGATCGCCTGCACTTGCGCGGGTTCTTTTTCCAGCACCTTTTTATAGAATTCGGCTCGGATTGCCGATGATTCGGCCTGCTCAACTGGCGTGAACAGCACCGAGCCCCCGAGGAAGAATTGCGCCGCCTGGGACGGAAACATGCGGGTCGCGGGATTGTGTGGATTGACCACGATGACCAGTTCTGCCAGGGCGGGGCTTGCGGCGGCCATCAACGTTATGGCGGAAGCAAGCAGAAAGAGCTTTCGTTTCATCACGTTTCCTCACAGAAAAGAAACTGTAAACAGAAATGCACTCTACGGCTTTATGCGGGGAACGCATTGTTGCGATCCTTGAAACCAGTCTACTTCCGAATCAATTGAAAGTGATCAACAAGTGAAGAAAATATTCGCTCTGTGCCACTGCCGCAACACTGCCTAGCGGCGATGCCTTTGCTTGAGTCCAAAAGCATGGCCAACCACCAGCGTGGTGCTGGCGACCAGGCTGGACAGGCCAATGATCAGCTGGATGAGTTTATCGTCGGGCAAGACCCACAAGGAAGAGACAGGCGGCTCGGCTTGCGCAGCAGCGGCGATCAGCGGCGACACCCATTGGGCATCGGCATCGACATCGAGCACGATGGCGTCGTCGTTCGACTGCATATAGATATTGCCGCCCTCGCGCAGCGTGAAGCAGATGCCATAGCCGCTCTCATTGGGGCGGATATGTTCCTGCAAGGCGCGGTTGTGGGCCTCGATCCATTCCTCGACGTCTTGCGGCGTGTTCAGTTCGGTCCATGGAACGGGGCGGAAACGCGCGGTCGGTATTGCCTGGTCAGTCATCGGGTGTCACGCGCGCCTGAGATCAAAGGCAAGATTGTAATGGAAAGCGGCGGCCCGATGGCTGCTTCCTTGCGCGCCGCCATATGACTTATTAGTTGTGAAAAGAAAATACTTCTTGCGTTTCGACAATTTTGTACTACGATGAAACTGCGCGGTTCGCTTAATGGCAAAGCCCAGTCCCCAACGGCCCCTCGCCTAGGACTGATAACCTGGTTCGATTCCAGGATCGCGCACCAGCTTCTTGCGGACAGTTCGGACACTCCGGACTGTCCGGACATGGTCTCCGCCCAGCCCCTCCCCCGTATTGACTGACAGGCACGCAAATTGCAGTAGCCAGCGCAGCGGTGCCGGGCGCGTCCCCGCACGCCAAAAACACAATAATCAATACGGAGAACTCAATTGAAACGCCTGATCCCCACCACCATCGCCGCATGCCTGTCCTTGGCTTTTGCCGGCAATGCCCTGGCAGCGGCCCCAGCCGCAAAGACCTTGAAGTCCGGCATTGCCGTTGAATACATCGATCCGGCCGTGCGCGTGCAGGACGACGTGTTCGACCATTTGAACGGCAACTGGCTGAAGACGGCCGACATTCCGGCCGACCGTTCCAGTCTGGGCACGTTTGCCAAACTGCGCGACGATACCCAGCCGCAGTTGCTGGCCATCATCGAGGCAGCCGCCAAGGATGCCGGCAAGGCGCAGGGATCGAATGCGCAAAAGATCGGCGACCTGTACGCCAGCTATATGGACGAGGTGCGCCTCGACAGCCTGGGCTTGAACCCCTTGAGCGCCGAACTCGAGCGCGTCGCCGCCATGCGCGACCAGCAAGGAGTGGCAGCCCTGATGGCCCATTTCGGCAAACTCGGCGTGACCACGCCGTACCAGCTCGTCATTGGTCAGGACGCCAAGGATTCGAGCAAGTATGTGGCCAGCTTTGCCCAGGCCGGGCTGGGCATGCCTGACCGCGACTACTATTTGCAGGACGACGCCAAGCTGGTCGCCACCCGCCAGGCCTACCAGCAGCTGGTGGCCAAGGTGCTGACCATGGCCGGGCACAGGGATGCCGCCAATGCCGCCAGCGACATCCTCGCCTTCGAAACCGAGATGGCCAAGGCCCAGTGGAACAAGGTGGACTTGCGCGACCCTGTCAAGCTGTACAACAAGGTGGACCTGCCCAAGCTGGCCCAGCTGGCGCCCCAGATCGACTGGAACACCTACCTGCAGGACAGCGGGCTGAACGCCAGGACCGGCTACGTCGTCGTCAACCAGCCAAGCTATCTGAAGGGCCTGGGCGAATTGCTCGACAGGACGCCGATGGCGACCTTGCAAGCCTACTTCCAGTGGCATCTGATCCAGACCTATGCCGGCTACCTGTCGCGCGACTATGCCAATGCCAATTTTGCCTTCTACGGCACGACCCTGACGGGCACCAAGGAAATGAAACCGCGCTGGAAGCGTGGCGTCGACACGGTCGAAGGCGCTCTCGGTGATGCCCTGGGCGAACTGTACGTCAAGCAGCATTTCCCGGCCGAGCGCAAGCTGCGCATGGACCAGCTGGTCAAGAACCTGATGCTGGCCTTCAAGCAAGGCATCGACAAGCTCGACTGGATGGGCCCGGCAACGCGCAGGGAAGCGCATGCCAAGCTGGCCAAGTTCAAGGCCAAGATCGGCTACCCGAACCGCTGGCGCGACTACAGCGCCTTGACGGTGGCGCGCGACGACCTGGCTGGCAATATCATGCGCTCACACAAGGCCGACTTCGAACGCGACATCAAGCGCCTGGGCACGCCGATCGACCGGGACGAGTGGGCTTTCCCGCCGCAAACCGTCAATGCTTTCTACAGCCCGGAGAACAATGACATCACCTTCCCTGCCGCCATCCTGCAGGCGCCGTTCTTCGATATGGCCGCCGACGATGCCGTCAACTATGGCGCCATCGGCGGCGTGATCGGCCACGAAATCAGCCACGGTTTCGATGACGAAGGCTCGCAATACGACGGCAACGGCAATCTGCGCGACTGGTGGACCGCCAAGGACCGCAGCGCGTTTGCCGCCAAGACCAAGATGCTGGTCGACCAGTACAGCGCCTTCAGCCCGGTGCCGGGCTTCAACGTGAACGGTGAATTGACGCTGGGCGAAAACATTGCCGACAACTCAGGCCTGGCCGTCGCTTACCAGGCCTACAAGCTGTCACTGAAGGGCAGGCAGGCGCCCGTCATCAACGGGCTGACCGGCGACCAGCGCTTCTTCATGGGCTGGGCCCAGGTGTGGCGGGTGAAGATGCGTGAAGCGCAGCAGATCGTCATCCTGAAGAGCGACCCTCACGCGCCGGGCAAGATTCGTGCGAACGGCACGCTGATGAACCAGCCTGGTTTCTACCAGGCCTTCGGCGTCAAGCCTGGCGACAAGATGTACCTGCCGCCCAAGGCCCGCGCCATCATCTGGTAAGGGCTAGGAGCGTGCGAGGCACGCTCCTAGCCTTTCCAGCTGCGCTGCAAACCAGTGTCGGCGTGGATCCATCCACCGCTGGCACTGGCGCGGTAATAGAAACCGACGCCGCCCTGGCGGAAACTGCGGATCAGGCCGCCCAACACTTCCGCATTCAGGTTGGCCACGCGGATGTCGGCCGCCTTGCCTTCCAGATGCAGCGACTGCCGCGCCGCCGGCACGCCCTGCTCGATCAGGCGGGTATTGGATGCCCTGGTGCGGAAGCCCGACAGGATCTCGAGCGGCGTTTCCATGCCGTAGCGGGCCAGGAATGCCTGCGTGCCCCACAGGGTTTCGAACAGCTTGGGATCGATCGGCGCGGTTTCCTTGCCGTTGACATCGCGCATCAGGTGGCACAGTTCCTGGTAGGCCGAGTCGATCAGCTGGCCATCCTTCCAGTACAGCAGCTTGGCGCGCTCGCCGCTGGCCGGCCGCACGATATTGAGGGTGCGCGGCTTGAGCCAGAAGTCGAGGTCGAGCGCCTGGGCGTCAAACAGGTCTGGCGGCGGTTCAAGGTCGGTCGCGGGCGCGTCGACGGCCGGCGCGCTATTCTGCGCCACTGCTTTCGGCGGTACAGCCTTGCTGACGGTTTTCTTCGGCGCCCGGTTTTTCTTGGCTTGCGCTGCCTTTGCAGGGTGCCTGTCTTGCTGGGCCTTGGTTGACGCGCAGCCAACCAATGGGGTGCCGATTGCGCCCAGAGTAGTCAGGCAGACGCCTGTACTGAGGAAATCCCTACGTGAAACCATGTCAAACCCGCCTGCTGGAAATATTTCTCATTATAAGCGGGGGGAATCAAGAATTGCTGCAGGGGCAGAAACGTTTGTTGGCGGCCGCGTCGGTCTGTTCGCCCAGTTTTTTCCAGAAAAAATCGCATTCGAGGCCATAGCAGGCCCGCTCCTTGCCGCCATACGTATAGCCATGGTGGGCGTAGAAGCCGCGCGCGGTCACCGTGCTGTTGAGGCGGAGCACGCTCACGCCCCAGTGGCGGGCCTGGGCTTCCATGCCTTCGAGCATGGCCTTGCCGATACCATGGCCCAGCACCTCAGGCACCACATAGCACAGCGACAGCTTGCCGGCCTGGGTCAGCAGGGACACCCCGACCACTTCGCCGTTGCGCTCGGCCACCAGGCAGTAGTTGCTGGGGGTGACGAACCAGCTTGCCACGTTTTCCGGCGTCTTGTTGCCCAGCCAGGCGTCCAGCCGTTCCGGCTGGTGCTGGTGGTCTTGCACGCAGCACTCGGAGATGGAGCGTCGCAGCACATTGCATGCGGCGGCGGCATCTTCAGGTACTGCAAGTCGAATCGTCATGCTCATGTGCGCTCAAATAAACAAAACTGAAAAACAAAACCCCTTGCCAGCCCGGACACAGTGACGGGCCGCTGCGCGTTTCGACTATACACCCAAGCTCCAAGGGCTGCCGGAGTCCGCCAAAACGGCGCAACGCCAGCATTGCCGGGGCGGAGCGGATTTTAGACGAAGCCCACTAACTTCACCAACACGGTTTGGACCGGATTGGTCTGGCCGCAACAGTCGAAAGCTTTTTATCATCTTTATAGCAATTTCACTCTTGCATGGTAGACACAGTCGAACCTTGATGGTATCTTCCGAGTTAACCGTTGCTCCAAAGATATTTTTTTACTCATAAAGTGCCCATGATCAAACACTTAGCTGCTGCCGTACTGATGTCTGCCTTTGCTTGCGCCGCCGTTGCCGTGCCGCTGGGTTCGCAGTCAGTACTTGTCATCGAAGATGGCACTGGCAAAGTATTGCTCGAGAAGAACGCCAACGTGGTCATGCCAATTGCGTCGCTGACCAAACTGATGACCGCCATGGTGGTGCTCGACTCGCGCCAGAACCTCGACGAAATGGTCAGCATCGACAATGTCGATGTCGACCTGCTCAAGCACAGCACGTCGCGCGTGCCGGTCGGCACCACGCTGAGCCGCCGCGACATCCTGCAACTGGCCCTGATGTCGTCTGACAACCGCGCCGCCGCCGCGCTGTCGCGCACCTTTGTCGGTGGCCCGGCCGCCTTCAATGCTGCCGTCAAAGCCAAGATCCGCGCGCTGGGCATGACCCAGACCGTGATCGAAGAGCCGACCGGCCTGTCGCCGAACAATCGGTCGACTGCCCAGGACATGATCAGGATGGCTGCCGCCGCTGCCGCCTACCCGGAGATCAGCAGCATGACGACCGACACCAAGGACACGATGACGGTCAAGGGCCGCAAAGTGGAGTACCGCAACACCAACCGCCTGGTCGGCGCCAAGGGCTGGGATATCGGCCTGTCCAAGACCGGCTACACCGAAGAAGCAGGCCGCTGCCTGATCATGCGCATCAAGACCGCGGGCAAGAACGCCACGCTGGTTCTGCTCAATGCACGCGCCACCTCGGTACGTGTACTCGACGCCTGGAATATCCGCCGCTTCATCAGCGGTGCCGAAGAGCCGCGCGCTCGCGTCGTCAAGGCTAGCCGCAGCAAGAGCAAGGCGCGCCGCCGCGCCTACTGAGCGGCGTGCGCCGCGCGGCGTGTGCCTCCAAAGAATGGCTCCTGTCGGGAGCCATTTTTTTTACTTGAGCTGGCTGCGCAGACCGCTGGCGCGCCGGGTGGGCCGCGCGATGGCCTCGGCCAGCACGCCGCTGCCTGCCGACACCAGGGTAAACACTGCGCTGGCGCGGGTGATGCCGGTATAGATCAATTCGCGCGCGATAATGGCGCCCTTGTCGCGCGGTAGCACCAGTACCGTGTGGCGGAACTCGGAGCCTTGCGATTTGTGGACCGTCATCGCGAACGCGGTTTCCACGTCACGCAGGCGCGTGGCCAGCACGCTGCGCACATTGTCGCCCTCAAGGAAGTAGACGCGCAAGGCGCCGGGACGGGACGGGTCGGCCAGCGTCAGGCCGATGTCGCCGTTAAACACATTGCTGCCGTAGTCATTGCGGGTCACCATGACTGGCCGCCCGACATACCATTCGCTGCCCGGCTTGAGCAGGCCAGCGCTTCCCAGCGCCTGCTCGATCGCGGCATTGAGGCCATTGACGCCAAGTTCGCCGTCGCGCACCGCGCACAGGATGCGGAACGCCTCGAAGCGCTGCAGGACGGCGCGCACCCAGTCGTCATGATTCGAATGGCCGGCACCTGCCCCGTCCTTGATCAGCTGCAGGTAAGGCTGGTAGCCCTCGCGCGCCAGTTGCACGACATTCGAAGGCTGCGCGTGTTCTATCCAGTTGACGGCGCCGTCCTGCGCGCGCAGGCACTGTTCTGCCGCGGCGACATCGCCCGCATTGACGGCCAGTGCGAGCTGGCCGATCGGACCGTCGAAGCGGCGGCTGCGGCGCAGCATGACGGTTTGCTGCGCCAGCGCGCCACCGTCTCCGGCAAATTCGGACGGCACCTGCTGGCCGCTGGCCGCGAGCATATGGGCCAGCGTCGCTTCCGAGTAAGCGCCCGCCTGCGCATCGTGGCACAGGTCGCCCATGACGGCGCCCGCCTCCACCGATGCCAGCTGGTCCTTGTCGCCCAACAGCACCAGCATTGCCGTCGGCGGCAGCGCATCGAGCAGCGACGCCATCATTTCAAGGTGGACCATCGAGGCTTCGTCGACGATCAGCACATCGACATCGAGCGGGTTGCCGCTGTGGTGGGCGAAGGCGCGGGTGCCGGGACGGGCACCCAGCAGGCTGTGCAGGGTGCGCGCGGCGCCCATGCGGCTGGTGAGCTCCCTGAGCGGCAGGGTGTCCTTGAGTCTGTCGGCCAGCTCACCCAGGGCCTTGTCGATCGACTGCTTCAGGCGCGCCGCCGCCTTGCCGGTCGGTGCGGCCAGCGCAATGCGCTGGCCAGCGGGGTCGGCGGCCACCGCAAACAATAGCGCCAGCAGGCGGGCCACGGTATAGGTCTTGCCGGTGCCAGGGCCACCGGTAATGATAGCGATCTGGGCACGCAGCGCCACCGAGCAGGCCAGCTTCTGCCAGTCCGGCACTTCGCCCTGGCGCTCCTGCGCGAACAGGATGTCGAGCCAGTGCCTCAGTTGCGCGGCGTCGACTGCGCGCATCGACCCGGCACGCGCACTGATGGCTTTCGCCACAGTGGTTTCGTCGCGCCAGTAACGGCGCAGGTAAAAGCGGTCGCCGTCGAGCACCAGTGGCTGGCCGAAATCGAGGTCCCCCACCTGCCACACCTGGTCGCAGGCGGCCAGCTGGGCAGCCCATGCGCGCGCCGTTGCCGGCCACGGGCCGCTTGCCAGCTGTTGCCATTGGGCCTGCTCCCACTCCAGCAGCGCGCACGGGTCGGTAGCAAGTTCCTCAAGCAGCAGGCAGCTATGGCCGCGCCCTTCCAGTTCGGACAGCACGACGCAGGCAAACATCAAGGACTCCGGAGCGCTGCCCTGTTCGCCGATAAAGCGCGCGAAGGTGCCGCCAAGGCGGCGCAGATGGCCGTCCTGCGTCAGGCGCTCGATGCTGGCCCAGAAATCAATCGCCATGGCGGCCTCCGAACAGCTTGTCCATGGCGTCGAGCAGCGCAATATCAGGGGCGATCCAATGGCAGCCGCGCGTCTGGGTATTGGCGATCCCGCGCAGGAAGAAGAACAGCGCGCCGCCAAGCTGGGTCGCCGGGTCATAAGCTTCGCCCAGGCGGCTGCGCAGCAGGCGGTGCAGGGCCAGCATATAGATGGCGCCCTGGATATCGTAGCGGTGCGCCGCCATGCCGTTGGCGAGCGCCTGGGCGTGGTAGGCCGCGTCGCCAGTGCCGAGCGCATTCGATTTGTAGTCCAGCACCCAGTAACGGCCCTCATGTTCGAACACCAGGTCGGCAAAGCCCTTGAGCATGCCGTGCAGCTGGCGCTCCGGCAAAGGCTGGCGCGGGCAGCCGGGCAGCAAATTCTTGCGGCACAGTTCGTCGAGCGCGCTCGCCTCCAGCTGCTCGCTGGGGAACCAGAATTCCATCTCGGGCAGCACGGTGGTTAGCTGCGCCAGCGCGACATCCGCATGCGGCAGCGCGGTCATGGCGATGGCGCGCAGCCAGGCAATGGCGTCGTCCTTTCGGTTGCCCCAGCCGGCGCGGTCGCAGCGCTGCCCGAGGCGGGTATCGAACTGCGCGTCGTCGATGCTGCCAAAGCCCTCGGTTCCCATCCACTCGAGCTGTTCATGCAGGAAGTTGCCGGGCATCGAACCACGCGGGAAGCGGTGCCATGGCGCGTCGTCCGTGCGTGCCGGGTCGGGCCGCGGCTCTTCCTCCAACAGGGTCGCCTCCTGCGCCCGCATTGGCGCAGCGCTGGTCTGGCGCGCCAGCGAGGTGAAACTGCCGACAGTCCAATTACGCTCGAACTGGGCGGTAAAGTCCGGCGCATCCGTCAGCGGCACCTGCACCTCGGCCCGACTGAGCATGGTTTCAGGTCCCGCCTCGTCCAGTGTGGCGACCGCGATGCTTGCCGTCCCTGCCCGCAGCTGCTCCCAACGGGCGGCCAGATCCGTCGCCGCAATTTGCGCGCCGCCACCCAGCAGGTAGCCGAGCGCGCTGTCGGCCAGTTTGTTTTCGCCGTTCTTGCGGCTTGGCAGCGCAGCCACGCCCAGCCACAGGCAGTGCCGCGCGCGGGTCGCCGCGACATACAGCAGGCGCAAGTCTTCCTCGATGCGGGCCTGGTCGACCAGGGCCAGCGCGGCGTCGCCCATGGCCAGGTCAAGGTGGCGCGTGCCCTGGTCGGTGTATTCGAGGAAGCTGCGGTTGCGCTTGTCGGCCTTGCGTGCGGTCACCGCAAACGGAAGGTAGACCAGCGGGTATTCGAGACCCTTGGATTTATGGACGGTGACGACCTTGACCAGCGCCGCGTCGCTCTCCAGGCGCAGCACCCGTTCGTCGCCCCCCTCGCCCCGGCCTTCAATCTGCTCGGCCAGCCAGCGGATCAGGGCTTGCTCGCCATCGAGCGCGGCGCTGGCCGACTGCAGCAGCTCGGCCAGGTGCAGCAAATTGGTCAGCTTGCGTTCGCCGCCCGTTTCCATCAGCAGGCGGGCAGGCAGCCCCAGTTCATGGACGAAACGGCGCAGCATTGCCAGGACGCCCTGCCGCTGCCACACGATATGCAGGGCCTTGAGCTGTTCGACCTTTTCTTCCCACGCCAACTCATCGGCAACCAGTCTCGACAGATCGGCCAGCGGCAGGCCAGCCGTTGGCGTGGCAAATGCGGCACGCGCCAGAGCGCCATCGAGCGGGTTGGCCATCGCTTGCAGCCAGCGCAGCACGTCGTGCGCCTCGATGCTGTCGATGACGGAATCCTTGTCCGACAAATAGACACTGGCAATCTTGCGCAGCTGGAGCGCGTGACGGATGGCGGCGGCCTCTTTGCGGTCGCGCACCAGGACGGCTATATCGGCCGGCAGCAGGCGCTTGAAAGCGCCCTTCTCTTCAAAGCCCGCCTGCGGGTCGTTCAGCAGGCTGACGATATGCTCGGCGCAGTGGTGGGCGAAATAACTGCGGTACTGGTCCGAGCGCAGGTCGTCGCGCGGCGTGCAGCAGGCCAGCAGCGCCACATTGTCGCCATGGCTGCTGACGAAGCGCTGCGGCTTGTCGGTGGCACCGACCGGCACGAACGGCAAGGGGTTGGCCTCGCCCTGCCGGAACCGGAACGCAGCCTTCGGGAAGCTGCGCTCCGCATGCAGGAACAGCTGATTCACCGCCCCCACCAGGTCCCGTGTGGAACGATGGTTGGTGCCAAGCTGGTAGTGGCGTCCTTCGGTGGCGCTGCGCGCCTGCAGGTAGCTGTGGATGTCGGCCCCGCGGAAACCGTAAATCGACTGCTTGGGGTCGCCGATCAGGAACAGGCCGCGCTCGCGCGCGTTTTCGCTGACCCGGTACAGCAAGTCGAAAATGCGGTACTGGTCGCTGGACGTATCCTGGAATTCGTCCACCATCGCCACCGGATACTGGGCCACGATGCGGTCGCGCAGTGCCGTGCCATTGTCCCCTTCCAGCGCGCCCTTGAGACGGTCGAGCATGTCGGCAAAGCCGAACTGGCGGCTGCGCTGCTTCAGTTCCGCCATGCGGCGCGCGATGTGAACACTGGCGTGGCGCACCAGCGCGTGCGACAGCTGGTCGAGCGCTGCCAGGCCTGCCTGCAGTCTGGCTGTCTGTTCGAAGCAGTCCGGCACCTCGACCACGAAACCGTTATTAACTGCTGCTTCCAGGCCGTCCGGGGTCAAGCGTGTCCAGGCGGCGTCGGTCAGCGCCGGCTGCTCCAGTCCGGCGTCCTCGGCCCAGGCCCGCAAGGCATCGAACCATTTGACGAGCGAATCGGCGCGCAGTTTGTTCCCGTTGAAGCATTTCGGCTGGGCTGTGCGCTGCCCGGCGATCCAGCGCTCCATCTGATTGGCGCGCTCGTGCCAGCCTGCCTTGAGCTGCACAAGGTCGGCAGCGCGCTTGCGCTGCGTCCGCGCCACCAGGCCGGCCAAGGGTTCGTGCGCCACCGCCCCCAACAGGGCAACCCGGCGCACCAGTTCACGTACCGACTGCTTCAGGTAGCCCGTATCAGGCCAGCACGCCAGCACATCCTGCAAGGCGTTGGCATTGAGGGGATAGACCTGCTGGCGCCAGTAGTCGTTGGCCGCGTCATCAAACAGCGACTGTTCGTCGCTGACCAGTTCTTCGTCGAACAGGCTGCCGCTGTCGAAGGCGTGCTCGCGCAGCATGCGCTGGCACCACGCGTCGATGGTGAAGATCGCCGCTTCGTCCATCGTTTCTGCAGCCAGCATCAGGCGTCTGGCGGCAATGTGGCGCTCGGTGTCGCTGGCGTAATGGGCTGCCAGGTCGGCCAGGTAGTCATCGGACTTGCCCGCCTCGCCCCGGAAACAGGCGGCCGCCTCGATCAGGCGCTCGCGCACCCGGTTCGACAATTCACGCGTGGCGGCGCGGGTAAACGTCATTACCAGCACGTCCGCTGGCATCAAAGGCGCCCCGAAAGCATTGTCGCCGCCATGGCCCAATACCAGCCGCAGGTAAAGCGCCGCAATGGTCCAGGTCTTGCCGGTACCGGCGCTGGCCTCGATCAGGCGCGAGCCGTGCAAGGGGAAGTCGATGGCTTTGAGCTCGATGCTCATGGCTCGCCTCCGTCACCCAGCGGGGCAATCGTCACCGAATTACCGAGCCACTCCAGCAAAGGGCCGTAAACGGCCTGGGCATTGGCCTGCCAGCTGCCGTCTTCGCACAGCGCGTCGAAGTCCGGCCACAGGCGGGCCAGGCACAGGTCGGCCACCTCGCCGTCCTGTTCGAAGCCGCCGTCGTAAGTGGAGCGCGCATCGCCGCCCTGCAGCAATGCCAGCGCAGTCTTGCAGGCGAGCGGCAAAGGCTGGTCAAGATTGGCGCGCCAGTGGGCGACCAGATGGCCCAGCACGGCGCGGGCCTGGTCCGGCACCAGCGGCGCCATCGTCACTTGCGCGTCGCGCGCCACCAGGTAACCGGCAACCGGCGAGCCGGCAGCGGCGGCGCCCAATTGGCGCAACCAGGCATCGATCAGCTTGTCGCCGCGCGCATTGCCTTTTTTGTCGAGCACTTTTGACGAGATCTGCATCAGCCATGCGGTCCCGGCGTCGTTGATGCGCAGGCGGTCGATCCAGTCTTCGAGCTGCACGCCGCCGATGTCGAGGCTCAGTGCCAGTTTGGGCGCGCTCTCGCTGAACCTGGCGCCGAGCTTGAGCCACGCGGTCCGGACCGGCACCAGCGCCTCGACCAGCTGGCGCTGCCATTGCATGCCGACCAGTCCGATCGGCAGCACGCCTTCGCGCGCCAGCCGCTCGGCGCGCTGCGCCAGCATGGCCCGCACTTGCGGCAGCTGTTCGGCTGCGCTGGCGTCGTCGAGCATGCTGTCTTCGAGGAAGTAGCGCTGCAAGCCATCGAGCGAGAATGGTTCCTCATCCTCGACTTGAAAGGCACTGTCCATGAAATTGACGCTCAGGCGGCGGCGGAAGAAGTAGCGGGCCGGCTGCTTGAGGAAGCTGCCCAGTTCGCCCAGCTTGAGTCGGTAGCCTGGTTCCAGTTCGAAGCGCGGCAATGCCGTGTCGCCAGTCGTGTCGTCGGCACCGTGCGCTGCGCGCCATTCGCGCGCATAGGTCGGCAAGCCGCCCTGCTCAAAATAGCGGCGGCTGAACGGCTGCAAGGCGTGTTCTGTCGTCAGCGCGCTCAGGTCGAACTGCCAGCCAGCGGCAAGGTAGTCGCGCAATTGCGATACCAGTACCGACGGCGGCTGCTCGGTGTTGTCGCGGACATTGCGGCCGACCCAGCTGATATACAGCTTGTCGCGCGCCGCCAGCACCGCTTCGAGCATCAGGTAGCGGTCGTCGTCGCGGCGCGAGCGGTCGCCTGGCCGCGCCATGCCGGACAAGGCCAGCAGATCGAAGTCGGCCCTGGGGGCGCGGCGCGGGAAATCGCCGTCGTTCATCCCCAGCAGGCACACCACCTTGAACGGCACCGCGCGCATCGGCATCAAGGTACAGAATGTGACGCCACCGGACACAAACTGGTGGTTCAGCGTCGGCTCGGCCATCATGCCCAGCCAGGCCTCGCGCAACACGCCCAGCGGCACTGCTTCGACGAAACCGGCCTTGTCGCAGGTATCGAGCCAGTTGCGCAAGGCCTCGTCGAGCCTGTTCAGGGTCTGGCGGTCGCCCTCTTCGCGCGGGTCGAAGAATGCCGCCATCAGCGCCCGGGCCTGCTCGCCCCATTCGGCCGGCGAACGCTGCTGCGCCAGCGTCGCGCGCCAGGACAGCAGCGTCTCGACCAGTTGCGCCAGGCCGCCGGCCAGCGCCGCATCAAGGCCACCGACTTCCGCATAGGGCTCGATGCCGCGGAAGCTGTCACCGGTGCCGCTAGCGTAGCCGAGCAGCATGCGGCGGATGCCGAAGATCCACGCATTCTGTTCGCCGGCCGCGCCCAGGCCCAGGCCTTCGCGGTGGGCCTGGTCCAGGCCCCAGCGCACGCCGGCGCCTTCGATCCATTGGCCCAGCGTCGGCAGGTCTTCTCCATCGAGGCCGAAGCGCGCGGCCAGCGCCGGCACGTCGAGCAGGTCGCGCACCTCGCTCTGGCGGCAGCGCTGCTGCGGCAGGTGCAGCAGCCATTCGAGCGCCACCAGCAAGGGATTGACGCTGCGATCCTTGACGTCGCCGATCTCGAACGGGATCAGGCGCGCGTCGCCACGCTTGTACTGGTCGAACACGGCGTGGATGGCGGCTGTAAACGTGTCGATGTCCGGCACCATGACGACCACGTCGCGCGGGCGCAGGCCGGGGTCAAAGGCGAACATCGCCAGCAGGCGGTCGTGCAGCACCTCGACTTCGCGCTGCACGCTGTGCGCGATGTGGAACTCGATGGAACGGTCTGCCGGCGCGGGCGAACCGTATGCGTGTTCGGCCAGCGGCAGCATATCGCGCACGGCCGCCTGCATCTGGCCGAGCAGGTGCGCACCTTGCGTGTCATCGAACAGGTCGATGCGCAAGCTGGACGCCGCCTGCTCCGTGTCGTTGTCGAATTCGTCGAGCATGCGCACGAAGTCGCGCCCCTGGCGCCCCCAGCTGGCAAGCAGCGGGTGGCTGTGGGCATGCAATTCCTCGAGCGGCACGGTGGCCAGGTCGATGCCGCGCTGCTGCTGGCGCTTGCGCGAGGCGCGCAGCAGTTCGCGACCGTCGATGATGTCGCCCCAGTAGTAGCGACACGGGTTGGGCACCGCCAGCAGCACCTGGGTGTGGCCGGCCAGCATGGCGAGCGCCTGCAGGCTCTGGTAAGGCAGCGACGAGATGCCGAAGATGACGACCCGGCGCGGCAGCACGCCCCTGGGGGCCGCGCCCTGTTCGCAGGCCTCGACAAAATGCTGGTGGATGGTGGCGCGGCCCAGTTCGCCGTTGGCCTGTGGCAGGCTGGCGATGACGGCGCGCCACAGCTGCGCCTGCCAGCGCTGGTCCGGCGCCAGCGGCCGCACCTCGCCGCCTGCGCTGCGCAGCTGGTCGTGGCCCATGGCCCAGTCGGCCAGCCAGTCGGCGCGGTACACCTGATACTGGTCGAACAGGTCGGACAGTCGCTCGGCCAGCTGCAGCCGGCGCTCCGGGTCGCCGTCGCCGAGGAAGTGGGCCAGCGGCGCAAACACCGGGTCGGCCAGCAGCACCGGCAGCAGGCGCATCAGGCGCCAGGTCAGCGGCTGCTTGTCGAAGGCGGAGCTGCGCGGCACGCGGCCTGGCCCCAGCATGCCGCGGTAGGCCTCCCACAGAAAACGGGCCGGCAAAGCGACCCGGGTGGCCGCGCACACGTCCAGTTGCTCGGCCAGTGCGATCTTGAGCCACTCGGCCACGCCGTTCGATTGCACCAGAATGGTTTCGGCCTCGAGCGGCGCCAGCGGATTGGCGCGCAGCCAGCCGAATACCGCGGCGCGCAGCTGTTCGAGCTGGTTGCCGTGCAGGATAAGCAGGCCGGGGGTGATCGGTGAAGGCATTCGAAGGCGATGAGTGGCAAACCAGCTTCACAGCATACACGGGGAGGCTGTGAGTGGTAAAGCCTTCACAGCAGAAGCGGTTTGCGCCACTTCCGGTAGCGCCGGCTCAGTGCAATTCGGCGATTTCGCCGGCGATGTGCTCGGCCAGTGTCACCAGCAGGATCTTCATCTGCGCCACGATGGCCTCGGCCTCGGCCGGGTCCCCTTCCTTTTGCAGGCCCTCGAGGCGGGCGCACAACTGGGAAAAGCTCAGAGCGCCAACCGCGCGGGCCGACGATTTGATCCGGTGCCCCAGTTCGGCCACCCGCTCGAGCTCTCCGCGCGCGGCGGCCAGTTCGATCTCGTTGATGCCGTCACGGGCTGACTCGACGAACAGCATCGCGTATTTGCGCATCTTGGCGGCATCGCCGGCAAAGGTATTGGCCAGCGAGGCCACGTCGAGCAGGTCCGATGCCGTGCCAGTCGATGGCGCCGCCGGCCGTGCCGTCTTGCGCGATGCATGGCCGGGCTGGCGCCCCAGGCAGGTGGCGATCATCGAGAACAGCAGGTGCGGCGCGATCGGCTTGGTCAGGAACTCATTCATGCCTGCGGCCAGGCAGCGCTGCTGATCCTCCTTGCCGGCATTGGCGGTCATGGCGATGACGAGCGTGTCCTTCAGTTTGGCATGACTGCGGATGAAGCGGGTCGCTTCAAAGCCGTCCATCACCGGCATTTGCACGTCCATCAGCACGCAGTCGAAGCGTTCCTTGAGCAGCAGGTCGATCGCCTCCTTGCCGTTGTTGGCGATGACGACGGTGGCGCCTGCATCCTCCAGCAATTCCTGGCCGACCTGTTGGCTGAAGATATTGTCCTCGACCAGCAGGATCGAGGTGCCGGAGATTTCGTTGAGCACGCCCTCCTGCACCGGCTCCGGGCCGGTCGGCAGGAAGTTGTCGCCATTGCCCAGGCAAGCCGTGAACCAGAAGGTGCTGCCCTTGCCAGGGACACTGTCGACGCCGACCGTGCCGCCCATCAGTTCGGCGAGCTGCTTGCTGATGACCAGCCCGAGCCCGGTACCGCCGTACTTACGGGTGGTCGACGGGTCGGCCTGGTGGAAGGACTGGAACAGCTGGCCGATCTCCTCGGGGCTCATGCCGATGCCGGTGTCCTGCACTTCGAAACGCACGACGGCATCGAGCTCGCCCTGCGACAGCGGCCGCGCGCGGATCACGATGCTGCCCTGTTCGGAGAACTTGATCGCATTGCTCGCAAAGTTCAGCAGCACCTGCTCAAGCCGCAGCGGGTCGCCGCGCAGCTGGCGCGACAGGTCAGCGTCGACCTCGAATTCGAGCTTGAGACCCTTGCGCGCGGCCTCTTCGCCCAGCTGGCTGGAGATATTCTGCAGCAGCGATTCGAGGCTGAAGTCCAGCATCTCGAGTTCGAGCTTGCCTGCCTCGATCTTGGAGAAGTCGAGGATGTCGTTGATGATGCCCAGCAGGTGGTGGCTCGAATGGAAGATCTTTTCGAGATAGTCGCGCTGCTTGGGGTTGACCACCGACTTGAGGGCCAGGTGCGACATGCCGATGATACTGTTCATCGGCGTGCGAATCTCGTGGCTCATATTCGACAGGAAGTTGGTCTTGGCCTTGTTGGCCGCATCGGCCTGCACTTTGAGGTTGTGCAGTTCGGTGACGTCGGTCGACAGGCCGATGACGGCGGTGATTTCGCCGCCCAGGCTGATCGGCGCCTTGACGCTCCACAGGTGGTGCACCTTGCCGTTCTGTTCGACGAATTCGACTTCGTCGGCCTGGCGCATGCCGTCCATGAAGACCCGCCGGTCTTGCTCCCAGTAGGAATCGGCCAGCGCCTCGGGCAGCACCTCGCGGTCGAGCCGGCCGATGATGTCTTCGACCGGGTGCCCCATCATTTCGGCCGTCTTGGCGTTGACGTAGAGGTAGCGGCGGTCGCGCGACTTCATGTAGACGTGGGCGTCGATGCTATTGAGAACGGTATCGAGCAGCACGCGCTGCTCGATGACGCCGCGCCGCGACCAGTACAGGGTGAAGAAGAACACATACAGCAGCAGCGTGCCGCCGAAGGCGATGGCAGCGGAAATCCAGGGGAAGTAGTGGTCGAACGTGCCGTACAGGTCAGCCTTGCGCACCGAGAACCGGGCCTTCCACAGGCTGCCGTTGAAGTCGATCGGCAGCACCGATTCGAAATGGGTCGCGCCAGGTGCGCCGTCGCGCGGGTCGTCCAGCGTGCCGTCGGCATTGAACAGCAGGCGGTCGGTCTTGGCGATGACGAGACTGCGCAGCTCGGGCTCCTGGCTGCCGTCCGCATACAGCCGCAGGTGGATCTGGCGCACCGCCATTTCGTCCAGCGCTCCTTCGACCAGCCTGGGCACCGAGAATCCGACGCCGACCGAGCCGATATAGGCGGCACGGCGCCTGGCGACCGAATCGAGCGGCATGCCGGTCAGGTAAACCGGCAGGCGCATGCCCAGCGCGATATGCCGGTAGGGCTTGCTGACGACGATAGGCTGGCCTGAGGAGCTCAGCGTGCCGGTGTCGCGCGCCAGCTCGAGCGCCTTGGCGATGGCCGGGTTGGATGCGATGTCGACGCCGAACTTCTCCTTGAGCGTTTCCATCGGCTCCAGATAGGTCAGCACCGCATAGCTGCCGCGCCGCCCTGGCGGCTTGATGGTGAAGGCGGGATAGCCGCCAGGCGCCATGCTGGTGTCGCGCCGCACCGAATCGATGAAGGCTTCACGCTCGCTGTCCTGCACCAGTTGGGCGAAATTGAGCGCCTCGACCGCCGGGAAGTGCCGGGCGATGTCGAGCGCGGCGACATACTGGTGGAACTGGCGGCGCGTGACCTGGCCGTCGGCCGTCGTATGGAACATGGCCTCCAGGCCGCGCACCAGGTCCGTGTACGATTTGATACGGGCCGAAATGCCGTACTGGGTGCTGCGGGTGATGTTGTCAAAGCGCTGGCGGACGTCGTCTTCGACCGTCGCCGCAGCCACGATATATGCCCCCAGCGCGACCAGCAACGCCAGGCCCAGGCCCGCGCTCCACAACAGGATGCGCGAGCGCCGGCCGCCGATGGCCGGGCCGTGCGCGGGGGACATGCTTGTCTGGTTCAACATATTGCCGGAATCCTCGTGCCGGAAGGCCAATCAGATGCTGCATTTTGCCAGCAAACCTTGTCCCGCGGCGCGCCAAACGGCAGCGCCGGGTTCTACAATTTAAAGATATGCACCGCGTGCACCAGCGCCCCGCTCTCTTCGCCCAGGCTGGCCGCCGCCGCCGCGGCCTGCTCGACCAGCGCCGCGTTTTGCTGGGTCATGCTGTCCATCTCGATCAGGGCCTGATTGACCTCGGCGATACCGGCACTTTGGGCGCTGCTCGCCTGGCTGATTTCCACCATCAGCGTGGCTACCCGGTCGACCGAAAAGCCGATCTCGCTCATGGTCGAACCGGCCCGCCCCACCAGCCTGGCGCCGGCCGCCACCCGTTCCGACGAATCCGAAATGAGCTCCTTGATTTCCTTGGCGGCCGCCGCCGAGCGCTGGGCCAGCGTGCGCACCTCGCTGGCGACGACGGCAAAGCCGCGCCCCTGTTCGCCGGCGCGCGCCGCTTCGACCGCCGCATTGAGGGCCAGGATATTGGTCTGGAAGGCGATGCCGTCGATGACGCCGATGATGTCGTTGATCTTGCGCGAAGACTCGGTGATGTCGCCCATCGTCGTGACCACCTCGGCCACCACCGCGGCGCCCTGGGCGGCAATCGAGGCGGTGTCGCCCACCAGTGCATTGGCCTGGCTGGCGTTGTCGGCGTTCTTTTGCACGGTATCGGTCAGCTGCGCCATCGACGAGCAGGTCTGGGCGATCGAACTGGACTGCGATTCGGTGCGCGCCGACAGGTCGGCATTGCCGTTGGCCACTTCGCGCGTATGGATGGCGATGGTGTCGGCGCCGGTGCGCACATTGCCGACAATGCGGGCCAGGTTGTCGTTCATGTCGCGCAAGGCGCTGAACAAGGCGCCCAGCTCGTCGTCTGAATCGACCCGGATCTTGCCCGACAGGTCGCCGCGCGCGATGCGCTTGGCCACCATGACGGCACCGGTGATCGGGCCCAGCGTGCTGTTGCGCAGGACGATGAAGGTGGCGCCCAGTGCAGCCAGGCTCAGCAATGTGAGGATGGTGCCGGTATTCTTGGCAAACTGGACCGCGCCGGCCACTTGCGGGCCAAACTGGTCGGACAGGTCGCGCACGATGGCAAAGTCCGGCCTCAGGCTGGCCGCCAGCGCGGCGTCGATGCCGCTGCCGGGCGCGTTCAAGATCTTGCTGCGGATGCGCGTCAGTTCGACGATATTGCGGCGCGGCAGGTCAAACACCTTGCCGAAGCCAACCAGCCGGAACGCCACTTCCTCCGGGTAAAAGAATTCGTAGTTGGCATGCTCGGCCAGCTCGAGGGCGGCGCTGACGTGCTTGAGCATGGCAGCGCGCGCGACGCTGCCGGGCTTATTCTCGGCCGCCACCAGCAAGGCATCGATCTGCATGATGTGCTCGAGATGATTGCGTTCGAGGTAATGGAACAAGGCGCCCTTGCCCATTGCCCGATTGCCCCATAGCAGGATCATCGACACCAGCAACAGGGTGATCATCCCGAACGTGAATTTCTTCCTCAGCGTCAGCGAGCGCATTGCTTATTCTCCGCGTAGGCACACATTGGTCCCGCTTGCCATGAATTGACGATACCAGAGTATTTGCCGCTTTGAAAAGACACATTTCATTTCTTGCAGGCCACATTTGCAACACCGTTGCTGAATGATTAATTTCAAGCGAAGTCCGGTGCGAATCGTGCGGCACCGGGTCACGAATTGGCGTAGCCTTTCTCGCAATCAACTTCCTCCCTCCCGCTCGGACGCTCTCATGAACAATATGGCCGACTTTGCTGACGAACTCGACGTCAAGCTGCTGCTATCGACGCTGATGGCACTGAAGAAGGGCGATTTCACTGCCCGCATGCCGTCCGACCTGACCGGCATGTCCGGCAAGGTGGCCGACACCCTCAACGAGATCATCGAGATCAAGGAAAAGATGGTCAAGGCGATCACCGACGTCAGCCGCGTGGTCGGGCGCGAAGGGAGGCTGGCCCAGCGCGCCTCGGTGCCCAATGTGGCGGGCGGCTGGTCCACCATCATCAGTTCGGTCAACACCCTGATCGACGACCTGGTGCGCCCGACCACCGAGATGGCGCGCGTGATCGGCGCGGTGGCCAAGGGCGACCTGTCGCAGACGATGGAACTGGAAGTCGACGGCCATCCGCTCAAGGGCCAGTACCTGCGCGCGGCCACCACCGCCAACACGATGGTCGAGCAGCTGTCGTCGTTCTCGTCCGAGGTGACGCGGGTGGCGCGCGAGGTCGGCACCGAAGGCAAACTGGGCGGCCAGGCCCAGGTGAAGGGCGTGGCCGGCACCTGGAAGGACCTGACCGATTCGGTCAACTCGATGGCGGGCAACCTGACCTCGCAGGTGAGGAATATCGCCGAGGTGACGACGGCGGTGGCGAACGGCGACTTGTCCAAGAAGATCACGGTGGACGTACGCGGCGAGATCCTGCAGCTGAAGGACACCATCAACGTGATGGTGGACCAGCTGCGCTCCTTCGCGTCCGAAGTGACTCGGGTGGCGCGCGAAGTCGGCACCGAAGGCAAGCTCGGTGGCCAGGCCTACGTGCCGGGCGTCGGCGGCACCTGGAAGGATTTGACCGACAACGTCAACTTCATGGCATCGAACCTGACCGGCCAGGTGCGCAATATCGCGGCGGTGACGACGGCGGTGGCGAACGGCGACCTGTCCAAGAAGATCACGGTGGACGTCAAGGGCGAGATCCTGGAACTGAAAAACACCATCAACGTGATGGTGGACCAGTTGTCCTCGTTCGCATCGGAAGTGACCCGGGTGGCGCGAGAGGTCGGCACCGAAGGCAAGCTGGGCGGCCAGGCGCAGGTGAAAGGCGTCGGCGGCACCTGGAAGGACTTGACCGACTCGGTCAACTCGATGGCGGGCAACCTGACCGGACAGGTGCGCAATATCGCCGACGTGACGACGGCGGTGGCGAACGGCGACCTGTCCAAGAAAATCACGGTGGACGTCAAGGGCGAGATCCTGGAGCTGAAAAACACCATCAACGTGATGGTTGACCAGTTGAACTCCTTTGCATCGGAGGTGACGCGGGTGGCGCGCGAGGTCGGCACCGAGGGCAAGCTGGGCGGCCAGGCCAATGTCCCGGGCGTGGCCGGCACCTGGAAGGACTTGACCGACGGCGTGAACTCGATGGCTGGCAACCTGACCGGCCAGGTGCGCAATATTGCGGATGTGACGACGGCAGTGGCAAACGGCGACCTGTCCAAGAAGATCACGGTAGACGTAAAGGGCGAGATCCTGGAACTGAAAAACACCATCAATGTGATGGTGGACCAGTTGTCCTCGTTCGCCTCCGAGGTGACCCGGGTGGCGCGCGAGGTCGGCACCGAAGGCAAGCTCGGTGGCCAGGCCTATGTGCCGGGCGTCGGCGGCACGTGGAAGGACCTGACCGACAACGTCAACTTCATGGCCTCGAACCTGACCGGCCAGGTGCGCAATATCGCGGCGGTGACGACGGCCGTGGCGCGCGGCGACTTGTCCAAGAAAATCACGGTGGACGTCAAGGGCGAGATCCTGGAACTGAAAGACACCATCAACGTGATGGTGGACCAGTTGTCTTCGTTCGCATCCGAAGTGACCCGGGTGGCGCGCGAGGTCGGCACCGAGGGCAAGCTGGGCGGCCAGGCCAATGTGTCCGGCGTGGCCGGCACGTGGAAGGACTTGACCGAGAACGTCAACCAGCTGGCGGCCAACCTGACCAACCAGGTGCGCGCGATTGCCGAAGTGGCGACCGCCGTGACGCGCGGCGACCTGTCACGTTCGATCCAGGTGGAGGCGCGCGGCGAGGTGTCCTACCTGAAGGACAACATCAACGAGATGATCCGCAACCTGAAGGAAACGACGCAGAAGAACGCGCAGCAGGACTGGCTCAAGACCAACCTGGCGCGCTTTACCCGCCTGCTGCAGGGCCAGCGCGACTTGCAGGCCGTGACCCGCCTGATCTTGTCCGAACTGGCACCGCTGGTGTCGGCGCACCACGGCGTGTTCTATATGATGGACTCGCAGGAGCAGGACGCCCGGCTGCGCATGATCGCCAGCTATGGCTACCGCTCCAGTCGCAAGCTGCCGACTTCCTTCCTGCCGGGCGAAGGACTGGTCGGCCAGTGCGCGCTGGAGAAGAGCCGGATCTGGCTGACCGATGTGCCGCGCGACTACATCGTCGTGTCGTCCGGGCTCGGCGCGGCGCCGCCAACCAATATCGTCGTGCTGCCGATCCTGTTCGAGCAGCAGGTCAAGGCGGTGATCGAGATCGCCTCGCTTGACCGCTTCACCGAAACCCACCTGTCCTTCCTCGACCAGTTGATGGAATCGATCGGCGTGGTGCTCAACACCATCGAAGCCAACAGCCGGACCGAATCGCTGCTGACCCAGTCGCAGTCGCTGGCGCAGGAGCTGCAGCAGACCAACCAGGAACTGGCCGAGAAAGCGCGCCTGCTGTCCGAGCAGAACATCGAGGTCGAACGCAAGAACCGCGAAGTGGAGCAAGCCAAGCTGGCGCTGGAGGAGAAAGCTACCCAGCTGGCGCTGTCGTCCAAGTACAAGTCCGAATTCCTGGCCAATATGTCGCACGAACTGCGCACGCCGCTCAATTCGCTGCTGATCCTGGCGCAGCAACTGGGCGACAACCCCGAAGGCAACCTGTCGGGCAAGCAGGTCGAATTCGCCAAGACCATCCACGGCTCCGGCAGCGACCTGCTGACGCTGATCAACGACATCCTCGACCTGTCGAAGATCGAGTCCGGCACCGTCACGCTGGACGTGTCGGAATACCGCTTCGCCAACCTGCGCAATTACGTCGACCGCACCTTCCGCCACATGGCAGAGGCCAAGCACATCGCCTTTGCGGTCGGCCTGTCCGAATCGCTGCCAACGGCGATGATGACCGATACCACGCGCTTGCAGCAGGTGCTCAAGAACCTGTTGTCGAACGCATTCAAGTTCACCACCCATGGCCATGTGTCACTCGACATCAGCCTGGTCACCAGCGGCTGGACCACTGACCACCCGAACCTGGTGCATGCGGACGGCGTGCTGGCCTTCAGCGTGACCGACACCGGTGTCGGCATCGCGGCCGACAAATTGCAGCTGATCTTCGAAGCGTTCCAGCAGGCCGACGGCAGCACTGCCCGCAAGTACGGCGGCACCGGCCTTGGCCTGTCGATCTCGCGCGAACTGGCCCGCCTGCTGGGCGGCGAGATCCGGGTCGAGAGCGTGGTCAGCGTCGGCAGTACGTTTACCCTGTTCCTGCCGTATAACCGGGCCGGCTTCATCAACTACGACCACGCCCGCCAGCAGCAGCAGGCGCGCGCACCGGCCGCGCGCGCCCAAGTGGTCTATATCAACGCCCAGCCGGAAGCTGCCGAAGTGGCGGCGAACAATCCCGCAGGCGACCTCGCATCGCCACAGACCATCTACAACACGATGCCGGACGACCGCAGCCTGATCGCCCCGGGCGACCCATCGGTGCTGATCGTCGAGGACGACGAGCGCTTTGCCAAGGTGGTGCTGGACTTTGCCCGCGAGCAGATCTTCAAGGGCATCGTCACCCACCAGGGCGACTCGGCGCTGAGCCTGGCGCGCGACTACCTGCCGTCGGCCATCCTGCTCGATATTGACCTGCCCGACATCGACGGTTTCACCGTGCTCGACCGCCTCAAGCGCGACCCGAGCACGCGCCATATCCCGGTCCATGTCATGTCCAGCCTGCGCGAGCGCGAGCGGGCCCTGCGCCAGGGCGCCATTTCGTATGTGGCCAAACCGGTCAGCATGCAGGCGCTGCAGGAGGAATTCGCCCGCATCCAGCGCTTCCTCTTGGGCGGCAAACGCAGCCTGCTGGTGGTCGAGGATGAGCAGACCCAGCGCGAGGCCATCGTGTCGCTGATCGGCGACGCCGACCTCGACATCGTCGCCGTCGCAACCGGCCAGGCCGCGCTCGACGCCCTGCGCAGCCGCCATTTCGACTGCATGGTGCTGGACCTGACCCTGCCCGACGTCAGCGGCTTCGACCTGCTCGACACCATCGGCAAGGAATCGCGCCTGTCCTCGGTGCCGATCGTGATCTACACCGGCAAGGACCTGAACCGCAAGGAGATCGCCAAGATCCGCAAGTATGCCAAGACCATCGTGATCAAGGACGCCCGTTCACCCGAGCGCCTGCTCGACGAAACCGCCCTGTTCCTGCACCGCTCGCATGCCAGCCTGCCGGAAGCGCAGCGCCGCATGCTCGAGGAAATCCATGCCGCCGACGGTGGCCTGGCCGGGCGCAAGGTACTGATCGTCGATGACGACCTGCGCAATATTTTTGCCCTGAGCTCCCTGCTGGAGCGCCAGCAGATGCAGGTCTCGTTCGCCGAGAACGGGCGCGACGGCATCGAGGTGCTGGAAAAGGACCCGACCATCGAGATCGTCCTGATGGACATCATGATGCCGGAGATGGACGGCTATGATACGATGCGCGCAATCCGCCGCATTCCCAAGTTCAAGCAGCTGCCGATCATCACGCTGACGGCCAAGGCGATGAAGGGCGACCGCGACAAGTGCATTGCCGCCGGCGCCTCGGACTACATCACCAAGCCGGTCGACGTGGCGCAACTGCTATCGCTGATGCGGGTCTGGTTACACTAGGAAGCATGCATGCTCAAACGTTCGTTGCTGGCCCTGCTCGGCGCTGTTGCCGTCCTTGCCGCGGTGCTGACCGTGAATACGATGCGCCAGCAGTCGCGCCAGCTGCGCGTTGCTGCCGCCGCCGCGCCGGCGATCGAGCTCGACGCCGCCTCGCTCAAGCTGGCCCGTGCCATCCGGTTGAGGACGATCACGAGCCCGGACAATGCGCCGCAGTTCCACCAGTTGCACGCGCTGCTGCAGGCCTCCTACCCTGCGGCGCACGCCGTCCTCACCCGCGAAGTCGTCAACGGCACGTCCCTGCTTTACCGCTGGGAGGGCACCGATCCGGCGGCCGAGCCGGTCCTGTGGATGGCGCACCAGGACGTCGTTCCGGTCGCCCCCAATACCGAAAAGGACTGGAGCGCTCCGCCGTTCGGCGGCGTCATCAAGGACGGCTACATCTGGGGCCGCGGCGCATGGGACAACAAGGGCAATCTGTGCGCCCAGCTCGAAGCCATCGAGATGCTCGCGGCCGCTGGCTTCAAGCCTCGCCGCACGCTCTACCTGGCCTATGGCGCCGACGAGGAGCAAGGCGGCGACGGCGCCAGGGCGATCGCCGCGCTGCTGGCCGAACGCAAGGTGCGCCTCGACTACGTGCTCGACGAGGGCCTGCTCGTCACCGAAGGGATGCTGGCGGGCCTGTCCCAGCCCGCCGCCTTGATCGGCATCGCCGAAAAGGGCTACGCGACCGTCAAACTGAACCTGAGCAGCGCCGGCGGCCACGCCTCGATGCCCGGCCCGGCCAGCGCGATCGGCACCATGAGCGCTGCCCTGGTCAGGCTGGAGAGCCAGCAGTTCGAGCCCAATCTGCATGGCGTCGCGCGCGAGATGCTGGAAACCCTGGCGCCGGACATGCAGGGTCTGAACCGCCTGCTGCTGTCCAATATCTGGCTATTCAAGCCCCTGCTCGAACACGAACTGGCCAAGGCCGGCGCCACCAACGCGATGCTGCGCACGACCACGGCCCTGACTGTCGTGCATGCGGGGAACAAGGACAACGTCTTGCCGGGAAGTGCCGAGGCCAGTGCCAACTTTCTCATCCTGCCGGGCGACACCAAGGAGGCGGTGCTGGCACATGTCCAGCGCACGGTCGGCAACGACGCCATCAAGGCCAGCCTGGCCGCTGGCTTTGATGACCCGTCGCCGGTTTCGCCTACCACGGCTGCCGCCTACCGGACGCTCAACAAGACCGTGCGCGAAGTGTTCCCCGACGCCCTGGTCGCACCCGGGCTGATGCTGGGGGCCAGCGACTCGCGCCATTTCGCAGGGCTGTCGGCCAATGTGTACAAGTTCACGCCGATGCGGGCCAGCGCGCCCGACCTGGCACGCTTCCACGGCACCAACGAACGGCTGGGACAGAAGCACTTTAGTGAAATGATCCGCTTCTATCACCAGCTGCTGAAGAACTCCTGACCGGCAGGCCGGCTTTGGGCGGATGTATTTACACCCTGGCGGCGCGGTTTGACAGCCTCCTGCTTTCGCTTTAGATTGCTGGGCACAATCCGCTTTCACCATCCCAACGAGACCCACTATGCGCCGCAGCCTCATTTCCGCCGCCGTCCTTGCCTTGGCCGGCATCGCCTCCCTGCCAGCTGCTTGCGCGCCCCAGCGCGCCAGGGCCGACCTGGTGACGACCCAGTTGCCGCGCACGGTACGCCCGCTACACTACGACGTGGCCATCACGCCGGACGCCAGGTCGTCCACCTTCGCCGGCAAGGTGTCGATCAAGCTCGATGTGCTGGTGCCGACGGCCACCATCACCCTGAACGCGGCAGACCTGGCCTTCCAGAGCGCGACCCTGGCCGGCAGCGGCGCACCGCAAGCGGCCACGATCAGCGTCAACGCCGCCGAACAAACCGCCACCTTCACCTTTGCCCGACCGCTGGCCAAGGGCAGCTACACCCTGGCGCTCGATTACACCGGCGTCATCGGCACACAGGCCGCCGGCCTGTTCTCGATCGACTACGACATGCCGGACGGCCGCAAGCGCGCCCTCTATACGCAGTTCGAAAACTCCGATGCGCGCCGCATGATCCCGTCGTGGGATGAGCCGGCCTTCCGCACCACGTTCAACCTGGAGGCGACCATCCCGGCCGGCGAAATGGCCATCAGCAATATGCCGGTCGCCAGCAGCACGCCGCTGCCAGACGGCCGCAGCAAGGTCCGCTTCGGCACCTCGCCGAAAATGTCGACCTACCTGCTGTTCTTCGGCCTCGGCGAATTCGACCGCGCCACCGCCATGGTCGACGGCGTCGAGATCGGCGTCGTCACCAAGAAAGGCGGCAAATCGCAGGCCGCCTTCGTGCTGGAGGAATCGAAGGCGCTGCTGCGCCACTACAACGACTACTTCGGCGTGCCTTACCCGCTGCCAAAGCTCGACAATGTCGCCGCGCCGGGCCGCAGCCAGTTCTTCGGCGCGATGGAGAACTGGGGTGCCATCTTCACGTTTGAGTATGCGATGCTGCTCGACCCGGCCATTTCCACCGTCAGCGATAAGCAGGAAGCCTTCGCCACCGCCGCCCACGAAATGGCGCACCAGTGGTTCGGCGACCTGGTCACGATGCAGTGGTGGGACGACCTGTGGCTCAATGAAGGCTTCGCCACCTGGATGGAAGGCCGCGTCAAGGCGCGCCTGCACCCGGAATGGAATTCCCACCTCGGTGACGTCGGCGCGCGCGAGGCGGCGATGTCGCCCGATTCGATCGCCACCACCCACCCGGTGGTGCAGCGGATCACCACGGTGGAGCAGGCCTCGCAGGCGTTCGACAGCATCACCTACCGCAAGGGTTCGGCGGTGATCGGCATGCTGGAACGCTATGTCGGCGAACAGCCATGGCGCAATGGCGTGCGCGCCTATATGAAGGCCCATGCCTACGGCAATACGGCGTCGAACGACCTGTGGACCAAAATCGAGAAAGCGACCGGCAAGCCGATCAAGGCGATTGCCCATGACTTCACCATGCAGCCGGGCGTGCCGATGATCAGCGTGCAGGATGCGACCTGCAACAACGGCAGCACCACGGTCAAGCTGGTGCAGGGCCAATTCAGCCGCGATATGCCGAACCGAAAACCGCTGTCGTGGCGCGTGCCGGTGATCGCCCAGGTGGTCGGCGCCAGGGACAGCGGCAGCACCCTGGTCGTTGGCGGCAAAGGCAGCGTCACGGTGCCGGGCTGCGGCCCGGTCGTCGTCAACGCCGGCCAGAGCGGCTACTACCGCACCCAGTATGCGCCCGCCAGTTTTGCCTTGCTGGCCAAGGATTTCGCGAACATGGCGCCCATCGACCAGATGGGCATGATGACCGACACCTGGGCCCTGGGCCTGGCCGGGCGCCAGGACGCCGCCGATTTCCTCACGCTGGCCCAGGCCACGCCGTTGACGGCCGACCCGCAGGTGTGGGGCACGATCGCCGGCATTTTCGACCAGATCAATACGCGCTACCAGGGCGACGAAGCAGGCCGCAAAGTCTTCGCCGACTATGCGATTTCGCGCCTGACGCCATTGATGAATCAGCTGGGCTGGAAGGAACGGGCCGAGGACCCGGACAGCATCGCCAACCTGCGCATCGACCTGATCGGCATCCTCTCGAACCTGGGCGACCCGGCCGTGATCGCCGAAGCGCGCCGTCGCTTCGCTGCCGCCGCCACCGATCCGGCCGCGATGCCTGGCGGCCTGCGCAAAGTCATCCAGGGCGTGGTGGCCCAGCATGCAGACGCCGCCACCTGGGAGCAGTTGCACCAGATGGCAATTGGCTCGACCACGCCGATGATCAAGGACGACCTGTACGGCTTGCTGGCGTCGACCAATGACAAGGCGCTGGCACAAAAAGCGATGGAGCTGGCACTGACCAGTGAGCCGGGCGCCACCAATAGCGCGTCGATGATCAGCGCGGCGTCCGCGCTGCATCCGGAACTGGCTGTGGACTTCGTCCTCGCACACGTGGCGCAGGTGCACCAGCGCATCGACGCCTCGTCGCGCAGCCGCTACCTGGCGCGCCTGGCCAAAGGTTCGAGCCAGCCTGCCACCATCGGCAAGATCAATGCCTATGCCGACGCCAACCTGTCGCCGAGCGCGCGCGGTGAAATCCAGGTGGCCATCAGCAGCATCAACGACCGCATCAAAGTCAAGAGCGAGCGCCTGCCCGCCATCACTGGCTGGCTGCGCCGCAACGCACATTGATGCAATCCCGGGCGCCCGTTTGTGCGGGCCCCCGTTGATATCTCGAAGGCCGGTTTGCGCCGACGCCGACCGGCGCGGCGAAAACCGGGTCGCTTACGGGCCCGACCTGTGACACAATCGGGGCATGCGCCCCATCCCGCCCCCTCTACCGTACCGCCTGCGTGCCGACCTGTTCACGCACCTGGCAGTCATGGAAAAGTCCGGCCTGCCCGCCCACAAGGCATTTGAACTGCTGCGCCTGCCGCCAACTGGCCAGGAACGCCTGCTGATCATGCGCCGCTTGCTGGCAAAAGGCAGCGACCCGGCCACGGCCGGCCTGCGCAGCCACCTGTTCAGCCATGCAGAAGCGGCCATGGTCAAGGCCGCGCTGCAGGCAGGCAGTCCGGCCGCGACCTACCAGCGGCTGGCCGACAGCCATGGCGCCAAGGCGAGCCAGCTGGCCGCGATCAAGTCGCGCAGCCTGCTGCCGGCAGTCATGCTGCTGGTGGCGCTGTGCGTTGCGCCCTTGCCGGACCTGGTCTCCGGCCGCATCGGCGCCGGCGGCTACCTGTGGCAGATCCTGAGCCCCCTGATACTGCTCGGTGCTGTTGTACTCGGCGGGCGCTGGGCCATCAACTGGTTCCGCTCCGGCACCCCATCGCCAGCGCGCGCCGGTGTTGACCGCTTCCTGCTGCAGCTGCCGCTGTTCGGGCCGACGCATGCGCGCGCCGTGCGGCGCGACTTTATCGAGAGCCTGGCCATGCAGCTCGAAGCCGGCCTGCCTGTCTTCGAGGCCCTGCCCCTGTCCCTGCCGACGGCCAACAACAGCATCCTGCGGGCACAGTTTGCGCGCCTGCTGCCGCTGCTCAACGAAGGCACCACGCTGGCACAGGCTTTCACTTCGCTCGGCATCGCCGAGCTGCAGGACTTGACGGACATGGTGCGAACCGGCGAAGCAAGCGGCAGCCTGCCCGATATGCTGTTCTGTTACGTGCGCCGGGAGACCGAGGCGATCAATCTGTTCCAGCAACAGGTTGCCGACTGGGTGCCGCGCATTTTCTATGCTGGCGTCGCCGTGTGGATGGCGACCCGCATCCTGGCCGGCCATTCGGCAATGCCAATGCCTTGACTTCCATGAGAATCGCGTCCCTCCTCCCCGTCATCGTGCTGGCCGCCTGTGCAACTGCCCCGCTGCCAACCCAGCCGCCGGCGAGCGCGCCGCCAACCACCATGCAGTGGTACCAGGACGCGGCATTGGCCGGCAAGACGGTTTGGCCAATCGATAGCAAGGCGTCGCTGATCGCGGTGACCGTGCGGCGCGGCGGTCCGCTGGCGAGGCTGGGCCATGACCACGTCGTGGCCAGCCGCAACGTCCAAGGTATGGTGGCTCCGGATGCGGGTCGCGCGCACTTCTGGTTCCGGCTCGATCAATTGCGGGTCGATGACAGCGACCTGCGGCAGGAGGCCGGCCTGACGACGACGCCGTCGGAATCGGCAATTGAAGGAACGCGCACCAATATGCTGACCAAGGTGCTCGATCCCCTACGCCACCCCTTGGTCGAATTGAGCGTCGAACCTGCACCTGGCAGCGCCAGTAGCGCCGGGACGGTGTTGCGGCTGCACGTCAGGCTCAATGGGGTCCTGCGTTCGCTCGACGTGCCTGCCACGGTAGAACGCAGCACCAAAGGCCTGGTCGCCACGGGCGCCTTTACGCTGCTGCAAACGGACTTCGGCATCACGCCAATGTCGGTAATGGGGGGCGCAATCACGGTGCAGGACCGGATGGAACTGCGCTTCCGGCTGGTGGCAGGCTCCTAGCGCGACACGATCAGCTTCAGCCCGAGGGCGATGAAGATGGTGCCGGCAGCCCGGTCGAGCCACAGGCTGGCCTTGGGCGTGCGCGTCATCCACTGCCCGACGGCGCCGGAAAAATATCCCAGCAGCCCAAACAAGGCGCAGGCCTGCAGCGTAAACACCAGCCCGAGCAAAGCGGTCTGGATACTGACCGCACCCTGTTCCGCGACCACGAACTGCGGCAGGAAGGACAGGAAGAACAGCACCACCTTTGGATTGATCGCGTTGGCGAACAAGCCCTTGGCAAACAGTTTGCCGAGCGGTTCATCGAGCGCCGTGGCGCGCTCGACCGTGGCGCTTGCGCGGCTGCGGATCGCGCCCCAGCCGAGCCAGATCAGGTACAGGCCGCCGCATATCTTCAGTGCCGTGAATGCCAGCGGCGACGCGGCGATCAGGGCGCTGACGCCGATCGCGGCCAATATGGTGTGGCTCAGGCAGCCGAGGGCGCAGCCCAGCCCGAACACCACGCCCTTGATGCGCCCGCGCGTGACGCCGATACTGAGCACCATCAGATTATCGGGCCCGGGCGACGCGGTGATCAGGACGGCGGCGGCGAGAAACGCAAAAAACTGTTCAGGCGTGATAGGCATGGCATACCGTGGCGTGCGGAGGATATGGCATTATATGGGATTGATCGTCTTGCGCTGCATGTCCAGTCCATGTTATCTCCAGTCACCTTCCCCATCCGCGTCGAGTGTCCGCCCGGCGCCTGTGTGTGCGACCGCGATCGCCTGCTGGAAGACCCGCACGCCGACCTGCGCGTGCTGCGCCTGACGCGCGAAGAAGAAAAGCGCCTGCTCGAGCGCATCGAAGCGGTCGACAGCTATGCCGGCCTGCTGCGGCTGGCCAGCAAGATGCAGCAACAGCTGGGCATTGCGCTGCGCATCCAGCCCGGCGCCAATGAGGTGCGCACCGTGCGCGGCCTGGGCATCAGCCTGGAGCAGCAGCCCGGCCTGTGCAAGAAGACACGCCAGAATGTGCCGGCCGCCGTGCGCCGCTGCCTCGACCGCCACCCCGAGATCGTCTACGCCATCCTGGACGCCCACGACCTGCTGGGCATGGGCCGACAGCCCGGCCAATAGTCAGGCGTTGCGGCGCGCCAGCCACGCCTCGACCAGGGCCTCGCTGCCGGCCGGCGCATGCAGGCCCAGCTTGGTGCGGCGCCACAGGATATCGGCCGCGCTGACGGCCCATTCATGCTCGACCAGGTAGTTGGCTTCCGCCGCATACAGGCCCGGCACGATCTCCGGCCCCATATCGGCCAGCGAACTGCAATGGGCCAGCATGATCGGCAGACGCGTGCCATAGGCGCGCGCATAGCGCAGCGCCAGCACGCGCGACAGGAAGCTGTAGCGCTGCTGCACCCCGGCCACATAGCGGTCAAATTCGACGATGCCGCGCCTGGACGGATGCTCGCCAAACAGGTCCCCGCCCGGCAGGCAGGCGTTGGCCGTCCAGGCCGGCGCGCGGTGGCCCAGCAAGGGGCCGATCCAGTCGACCGCCTGTTCGGCCAGCTTGCGGAAGGTCGTGATCTTGCCGCCAAACACAGTGAGCATCGGCGCGCCGTGCGTGTCGTGCTCGAGCCGGAAGTCGCGCGTGGCGGCAGCGGCGCTGGCGGCCGCATCCTCGACGATCGGCCTGACCCCGGCGTACGACCACACCACATCGGCCGGCGCGATGGCACGCTGGAAGTAATGATTCGACAGCTCGCACAGGTAGTCGATCTCCTGCGCGGTGATGGCGACCTGGTCCGGGTCGCCGTCGAAATCGAGGTCGGTGGTGCCGATCAGCGTGAAGTCCTGCTCGTAGGGGATGGCGAACACGATGCGCCCGTCCGGGTGCTGGAAGATATACGCAAACGGGTGCTCGAACAGGCGCTTGACGACGATGTGGCTGCCCTTGATCAGGCGCAGCGCCTGGTGGCCGCCGCTGCCGGTGGCTTGCTGCAGCAGGCAAGACGCCCACGGACCGGCCGCGTTGACCAGGCAGCGGGCCTGGACGCGGTGTTCGCCGCACCTGGCATTGGCCAGCGTGGCGGTCCAGCGGTCCTGGCCCCTTTCGAGGCTGCGGCACAGGGTGCGGGTATAGATGGTGGCGCCGCGCTCGCGCGCATCGACCGCATTGAGCACGACCAGCCGCGCATCGTCGACCCAGCCGTCCGAATATTCGAAGCCCTTGACGAATTCGGGCTTGAGCGGCGCGCCGGCCGCATGCTTGCGCAAGTCGACCCCGTGCGAACCGGGCAGGAACTCGCGGCGGGCCAGGCTGTCATAGAGAAACAGGCCGGCGCGGATCAGCCACGCAGGGCGGCCGTTGCTATCGTGCGGCATGATGAAGCGCAGCGGGCGCATGATATGCGGCGCGCTGCGCAGCAACACCTCGCGCTCGAGCAGGGCCTTGCGCACCAGTCCAAAGGCAAAGTACTCGAGGTAGCGCAAGCCTCCATGGATCAGCTTGCTCGAAGCGGACGACGTATGCGAGGCAAGGTCGTCTTTTTCGCATAACAGCACCGACATGCCACGCCCGGCGGCATCGCGCGCAATGCCGACGCCATTGATGCCCCCACCGACGACCAGTACGTCGTATTCAAATTGATCTGCCGAATTGCCCATCCGCCTCGCCTGCGTTGCTTTCGCCAGCCGCCTCGCCGAACCGGAGACGCGCTCCAGTGATTGTCGCCCAAAACCTTTCCAAAGTTCAAATTATTCGGCGCGATCGGCCTTTGACTTTGCACAAGGGGAGCTGAACAGGCCTCAGTTAGTTGTCATGGAACGACACTCAGACGGGCCGCGCAGGATCGGTCGTGCCGTGTTGACGGCGCTGGGGCGCGTACAGATAGGGATTGAGGCTGGGGTCGTTGTACATCTTGAACTGGCGGTACACCTTGAAGTAGGCGCGGCCGGCGATGGCATCCTGCAGCAGGCTGTCGAGGCAGCCGCACAGGTCGTTGCGCTGCATCGTCAGGCGGTCGAGCTTGCTACGGCACAGGGCAATATGATCGGGGCGCGCGCCGCGCCGCTCGGCTTGCGCACGCATATGGAAAATCTTGAGCGCCAGCACCGACAAGCGGTCGATCATCGCGCCCGCGGTTTCGCTGTGCAAACGCGCGCCGAACGGGAAGCCGGTGCGGCCCAGTGCCGCCAGCAAAGATTCGTCCAGCGCCTCGATGGCGTCGCTGCGGGCCTGCTTGTACTGGTCGATCAGGCGCTTGCCATTGGCGATGTACTCGGCCGTGACATCGGTGCGGCGCGCCTTGTCCTCCTCGCGCCACTGCAAGGCATTATATAAGTGGTCGCAGGCGACCCAGTGCCAGGTGCCGCTGGCGACCGGCGCTTCGTTGTCGCGCGGCCAGCCCCGTTCGGCCAGCCGGGCGTCGTGGAAGGCACTGACTGCATTGGCGTTCAAGTCGATCGGCATCCATCACTCCCCGCAAGCCGCGTCGGCCCGCATGGTGTACGACCACAGGGGCCGGCCGGAGTTGGCGCCAGGCCGCCGCCGGCTTGCGTTCGATCAAAGAATTCAAGCGGGCTCATGCGGTGTAAGAAAGTGTAAAGAAAGCGTATGTGCAGAATCGCGGGGGCTAAGGTAGGGCTCGTTTTTGGCTCACCCACGGAGGATACATGCTGACTGGAACGTATGCCCTGCTCACGCTTTCCGTTGAACAAAAGAAGGAACGCAATTTCATCTCGCGCATCCTGCACTACCTGCAAATCAATGCCGGCAAGCCGCAAGACATTGACCGGGTCTGCCTGCAACAGCAACTCCATGAATTGACGCAGTTTGCCGAGTCGCGCCACAGGCGCAAGGTCGAGCGCTGTGTCATTCCGGCCGTGCGCAAGGCGACCGACGAGGCCAGATCGCTGCTGGAGGACCTCGAAGCGCTCAGCCGCACCGGCAGCAGCATGCTGCGCTTCGTGCGGCGCAGCCTGCGGCGCGCCGCCAGCGCCAGCCTGGCCCATATTGAACGGCTGTGCCGCACGACGCAGCGCTACTGCCTGAACCTGCTGGAGCGGCTGGCCAAGGAGGAACAGCAACTGCTGCCGCTGGCGCAACGCGTGATCTCGCACGAAGAATGGTTTCATATCGGCACCAAGTTCATGTCCGACGATGCCAGGCATGAATGGCGGCGGCGGCAGGCAGCGCTTGCGCTGTAGTGTAAATGCAGGTCCTCAGGTAAGATTCCATTGATCACTTCAACCGACTCTTTCCCAAATGACCAAGCAAATCCGCGCCTGGGTGCGCATGCCTTCCGGCAAGCGACTCGACCTGCTCGATCCGACCCCGTTCGACTGGGACGATGCCGACCTGGCACTGGCGCTGGCCAGGACCTATCGCTGGGGCGGGCATTCGGCCTGGCCGCTGCCGCTGTCGGTGGCCCAGCATTCGGTCACGGTCATGCACCTGATGCGGCAGGCGGCTTTGCCGCAGCAGCTGTCGCCGCAGCACGAATTGCGCGAACTGCTGCACGACGCGGAAGAAGGCTTGCTTGGCTTCGATGCGATCTCCGTCATCAAGCCTTTTCTGGGCGACGGGTTTCGCGACCTGTCGTCAAGGCTTGAGAGTGCCGTATTCCTGCGCTATGGCTTGCGCCGCTGGAATGGCAAGGAATACGAAGCGCACAAGCGCGCCGACCGGCTGGCCGCAGCCAGCGAAGCGGTGCACGTGGCCGGCTGGTCGGCGGAGGAAGTGCGCAAGACCCTCAAGATCAATATCGCGCCGCTCGAGATCGATCCTTTGCTGTCCATTTATGGCGGCACGGCGTGGGAACCATGGTCGCCGGCGCTCGCCAGGGACCGCTTCATGGCCGAACTGGAACGGCTCAAGGCCGCCGCCGATTGAGCCGGCTGCAGCATAAGTATCGGATTTCATGGTCTTTTTTTTGATATCCACAACAAATGTGGATAAGGCTGTTGATAAGTACCCATTGACAGCCCAGAACGCCAGTATTTATGCGGGTTTCAACAGAATGCTAATTCCAAAGGCAAAAAATTATCCCTTTAAAATCAAGGGCTTAATATTTCAACAGTTTAGGTCTGAAACTATTTTTGAAGAATATTCCTATTGACATCCTGGACAGGGGATAAGTTCAACAAAGTCTGCGACCACGATGCTTGAAATTCTTTGACAAACGGACGGCAGTGGCCTAGTGTTGGCTTGCACCCCACTGGCGTTCATCACCGAGTACAGCGCTATGAAGCCTACCGACATCGACGACGTGAACGACCTCATCATTGAGGAAGACGAGCCCGCCTCACCAGCGGCGGCGCAGCTCGATCCCAACCCCTGGCTGGTGCTGGTGGTCGATGACGATGTCGACGTCCATGTCGTCACCAAATTCGCACTCAGCAATGCCAGCTTCCAGGGCCGCCGCCTCAGTTTCCTGCACGCCTATAGCGGCAAGGAAGCGCTGGCGATCCTGCGCGACACGCCGGGCATTGCACTGGTCTTGCTCGACGTGATCATGGAAACCGACGATGCCGGCCTGCGCGTGGCGCGCGAGATCCGCTCGGTGCTGCACAATGAACTGACCCGCATCGTCCTGCGCACCGGCCAGCCGGGACAGGCGCTGGAGCACAGCATCATCGTCGACTACGACATCAATGACTTCTGGTGCAAGGCCGACCTGACCACCCGCAAATTATTCACCACCGTGATTTCATCGCTGCGCGCCTACGCCTGCCTGCTGTCGGCCGAACGGTCGCGCGAGGCGCTCAATGCCGAGCTGGCCAAGGTCAAGCATATCCAGCAAACGGTCAATGCCCATTCGATGGTGCTGGCGCTCGACGCCAAAGGCAAGGTGCGGGACGCCAACGACTTGTTCTGCACCACGGCGGGCGTGCGGCGCGAACAAGTGATCGGGCGCGACCTGCGCGCGCTCGACCCGGCCACCTGGGCCGCGCCGGTGGTGTCGCAAATCAAGCTGGCGCTGGCAGCCGACGGGCAATGGAAGGGCGAGCTGAGCGTCAATGTGCAAGGCAACAAGAACCTGCGCTGCACGGTGCGCGCCTTCAAGGACGAGCAGGATCAGATTATCCAGTACATCGCCATCGCTACCTTGTTATAGCGTGGCCAAGCGCGTGGGCACGATGCGCCAACGTGACGCCGCCGTCACGCGTGATCACGCAGCCGTCGGCGGTCCGGCCCGCCCTACGCCCAGGCCTTGCGCGAGCGTTCGCGCACCAGCATGCGCACGCTGTCTGGCATCGCCTTGCCGGTCCTGGCGGTATCTGCCGTCAGCCACACGCATTGCTCGAAGTGCTTGAGCATCGCCGGGCTGATGAAACGGCTGCGCGCCGCATACACATGGCGCTCGCCCATCTGGGCCTGCTGCTTGATAAAGAAGCGGTTCGGCACCACCAGGTGCAATTGCTCGCGCGCCCGCGTCATCGCCACATACAGCAGGCGCCGCTCTTCCTCGATGTCGTCGGAATTGCCGGTTGCCATGTCCGACGGGATGCAGCCGTCGACCACATTGAGCACATGCACCGACTTCCATTCCTGGCCTTTCGCGGAATGGATGGTCGACAGAATCACATAGTCGTCGTCCAGGTGCGGCGGGCCGGCGCGGTCGCTGGTCGCCTCCGGCGGATCGAGCGTGATCTCGGCCAGGAAGGCGGCGCGCGAGCCGTGGCCGCCGGCCAGCTGCGCCAGTTGTTCGATGTCCTGCGCGCGCACGGTGGCGTCGTCGAACATGCGCTCGAGCTGCGGCAGGTACCAGTCGCGCACCAGGCCGATGTCGGCCGGCCAGCGCAGGCCCGGTGCGCGCAGCGCCTGGTACAGCGCGGCAAACTGCTGCCAGTCGGCCTCGGCGCGGGCAGGCACGGCAAAGCCCGCCACGGCGGCGCACGGTTCCTCGGCGCTCGCTACGGCGTCGAGCAGCTTGGCTGCGGTGGCCGGGCCGATGCCGGGAATCAGTTGCGCGACGCGGAAACCGGCCATGCGCCCGCCCGGATTCTGGGCAAAGCGCAGCATCGCCAGCACATCCTTGATATGCGCCGCCTCGAGGAACTTGAGGCCACCGAATTTGATGAAAGGAATATTGCACCGCATTAGTTCGAGCTCGAGCGCGGCACTGTGGCTGGCGGCGCGGAACAGCACGGCCTGGTCGATCAGGCGCGTGCCGGCCTCGCGCTCGGCCAGGATGCGCTTGCAGACCCAGCGCGCCTGCTCGGCCTCGTCCGGGATCAGCACCAGCTGCGGCTTGGCGGTGGACACCTTGTCGGTCCACAGGTTCTTGGCGTGGCGCTCGAGCGCGGCACCGATGACGGCGTTGGAGGCATCGAGGATGGCCTGGGTCGAACGGTAATTGCGGTCCAGCGTCAGCAGCTGGGCCGGCTGCACGAACTGCTTGGGGAAGTCGAGGATATTGCGCACCGTCGCGCCGCGGAACGAATAGATCGACTGCGCGTCGTCGCCGACCACCATGACGCCGTGCCCGGACGGTTTCATGCCGAGCAGGATGCTGGCCTGCAGCCGGTTGGTGTCCTGGTATTCGTCGACCAGCACATGGTCGAACAGGCCGCCGATCTCGCGCCCCAGTTCTTCGTCGGCGGCCATCTCGGCCCAGAACAGCAGCAAGTCGTCGTAGTCGAGCACGTTCTGCTCCTGCTTGGCGTCGACATAGGCGCCGAACAGGGCCTTGAGCTGCGGCTCCCATTCGCTGCACCACGGGAAGAAGGTCTGCAGCACCTGACCCAGCGGCTGCTGGCTGTTGACGACGCGCGAATAGATCGACAGGCAACTGCCTTTGAGGGGGAAGCGCTTGTCGGTCTGGGTCAAGCCGATGTCGTGGCGTACCATGCCCATCAGGTCCTCGGCATCGCTGCGGTCGTGGATGGTGAAGGATTCCTCGAGGCCGATGCGGCCGGCGAACTGGCGCAGCAGGCGCGCGCCGATGCTGTGGAAGGTACCGGCCCACGGCAGGCTGGCAGGCGCTTCGCCGCGCAGGCCCATGACCTTGTGCAGCACGCTGCCGGCGCGGTGCGTCATTTCGGTGGCGGCGCGGCGCGAGAACGTCAGCAGCAGGATGCGCTGCGGATCGACCCCGCTCTGGATCAGGCGCGCGACCCGGTGCGCCAGCGTATTGGTCTTGCCTGAGCCGGCCCCGGCGATGACGAGCAGCGGCCGCGCGCTGCCGGCGGCCACGCCGATATCGTGCTCGACGGCGGCGCGCTGCTGCGGGTTGAGCGCGCTATAAGGGTCGGCAACGGCGGCGGTATCGTCAGGCATGGCAGGCTAAAAACAGGATTATTGATACTGTACATGCATACAGTTCCGCCATGCAAGAGAATTCTGCGGCAAGCGGCGCCGCTCATCTTTTAGACGGCATTGATCTGAATCAATTTGCGCTAAGTGGCCGTTTTTTAAGCACTTTTCCAGATATCCACATTCACTGGGGATAACTTTGTGGATAAATGGGCCTTGACACCCAGAAGGCCAGTACTGATGCGGGTTTCAACAAAATGCTCATTCTAAAGGCAGATATTTTCCCCAATGAAATCAATGGGTTACAAAGTCAATATTAGAACGAAGAAAAAAAATTAGAAAATTTCTTTTTGATAATTTATGTGTATAACCGCGCATCATAATGACGAAAACCGGTCGCGCAGGACCGGTTTTCTGATAGCAGAAACGTGGCGCCGCGCCAACAGCGCACCCGCGCCGGCGTCGATTTAATGGTGCAGCATGCCGCGCCGGCGTTGTGGTTCCGACAAGACCCGCTCGATGACGTCGGCGTCGATACCATGCGCCTTCAGGTATTCGAGGGCGGCGACCGTGTTTGCGCTGGCCTGGACCGACAGGCCCTGGTTGACGATGTCGCGCCGCCACAGGTCGGTGCGTTCGTCGTCGGCCGCGCAGGCAGCGCCGCCCGGGCCGGCACTCGTGTTTCCGATATTCATACAGATTCCCCTTTTTGAAGGCGTCTGCGGCGGTTTTGCCGCACAGGGAGTATCGGATAAAACTGGCCAAAGTCAACCTGCCTATATAATCTTTTCCCATGGATCACCCTGCCCCGCGGCCCCGCCCGCAATCGCTGACCGACCTGTTCGTCACGTTCACCCTGCTCGCCCTGCAAGGCTTTGGTGGCGTGCTCGCCGTCGTCCAGCGTGAACTGGTCGAGCGCAAGGGCTGGCTGAGCCAGCAGGAGTTCCTCGAGGAATGGGCGGTCGCCCAGGTCATGCCGGGGCCAAATGTCGTCAACCTGTCGATGATGATCGGCGGCCGCTATTTCGGCTGGCGCGGTGCGCTGGCGGCGCTGGCCGGCATGCTGGCCTTGCCGTTGGTGCTGATCCTGCTGCTGGCCTTGCTGCACGGGCAGGTCGCCAGCCACCCGGGCGTGGCCGGCGCCCTGCGCGGCATGGCGGCCGTGTCGGCCGGCCTGATCGGCGCCACCGGACTGAAGATGCTGGCGGCGCTGCGCCACAATGTGCTGCCGCTGGCGGCCAGCATTGGGCTGGCCCTGCTCGCGTTCGCGCTGGTGGCGCTGCTGCGACTGCCCCTGCCCGCCGTGCTGCTGGGGGTCGGCCCGCTGGCCTGCGTGCTGGCCTACCGCAGGCTGCGCTGATGGCCGCCCCCCCGCTGCACATCGTGCTCAGCTGGTCCGACTGGCTCGGCCTGTTCAGCCAGTACCTGCTGATGTCGCTGATGTCGATCGGCGGCGCGATCTCGACCACCGCCGAAATGCACCGCTACCTGGTCGAGCAGCACCACTGGCTGACCCAGGCCCAGTTCAACGAATCGATTGCGCTGGCCCAGGCCGCGCCCGGCCCGAACGTGCTGTTCGTTGCGCTGATGGGATGGAACGTCGGCCTCAACGCCGGCAGCATTGCAGCGGCACTGCTCGGCGTGGCCGTCACCATGGGCGGCATCCTGCTGCCGAGCGGCGTGCTGTGCTTCGTGGCGGCGCGCTGGAGCCGCCGCAACCGCGAGCTGCGCGCGGTGCGCGCGTTCAAGCAAGGCATGGCGCCGGTCGTCATCGCGCTGTTGCTGGCAGTGGCGTGGATACTCGGCAGTGCCGGGCGCGACGGCGGCAGCGACTGGCCGCTGTGGCTGCTGGCAGCGGCCAGCGCCGTGCTGTTCTGGCGCACCCGCCTGCATGTATTGTGGGTGCTCGGCGCGGGCGCCGTTGCCGGATGGTTCGGCCTGGTCTGAGCAGTTTGTCGCATTTGGGAACTCTTGCGGTGCCGGCGCAGTCCAATTAGCAACGGCGACGCTGCCGATGGCCAGCGTGCGGGAGTCCCATCCAATGCCAACCAACAAGGAGCCAACCATGAACCTCATCCGGCGCAATGCCTCTCCCCTGTCCGGCTACCGCCCGGCCCAGATCGACGACCAGTTCGGCCGCCTGGTCGAGAGCATGTTCGACGACTTCTTCGCCCCGTTCACGTCCAGCGGCGCACTGTCCCGCGCCGGCGCCGACACCACCGTACCGCGCATCTCCGTCATCGAGACCGACAGCGCCTTCGAAGTCGAAGCCGAACTGCCCGGCGTCAACAAGGAAGACGTCAAGGTCGCCGTCGACAACCAGCGCGTGACCATCGAGGCCGAGTCCAAGCGCTCGACCGCCCACAACGAAGGCGACACCGTCGTCTATGCCGAATGCAGCAACCGCAAATACCTGCGCAGCTTCCTGCTGCCGGCCGAGGTCGACGACAGCAAGGCCCAGGCCCGGCTCGAGAATGGCGTGCTGGTGTTGCAACTGCCCAAGAAACAGGACACCCAGGCCAAGCGCCTGACCGTGCAGTAAGCCCGCACCAGGCTTCTGCCATGAGCCTCACCCTGACATCGATGGCCTTCAGCGCCGGCAAGGCCATACCGGCCGCATATACGTGCGACGGCGACGACGTGTCGCCGCCGCTGTCGTGGTCGAACGTGCCGTCGCTGGCCAAGAGCCTGGCCTTGGTCATCGAGGATCCGGACGCCCCCAATCCGGCCGACCCGCAACGCACGTGGGTCCACTGGATCCTCTACAACCTGCCGCCGCAGACGCGCGCGCTGCCGCCGTCGGTGCGCCCGCCCGACCTGCCGCCCGGCACTCTGCAGGGCCTGAACGACTGGAAGCGCATCGGCTACGGCGGGCCGTGCCCGCCGATCGGGCGCCACCGCTACGTGCACCGGCTGTTCGTGCTCGACACCGTGCTGCCCGACCTCGGCCACCCGACCCGCTTTGACCTCGAACGGGCGATGGCCGGCCACATCATCGAACAGACCGAACTGATCGGCCTTTACCAGCGCAAGCAGGACGTGCGGCGTGAGGCCAGCGCGGCACGGCACGGCAACAATGCCTGACCCCGGCCGGCACGCGCTGGCCGGCCCGCACAGCAATACAGGCGCAGAACCGCTGTTCCACACAGGAGACAATGTCATGACGTTCGTGAAGAATCGCCTTTCCACCAGCAGCAGCGGTGGCAAGGCAATGCAAGGTGCAATGGCCGCTGCCGCATTGGGTGCGCTGGCGATGTTCCTGCTTGACCCTGACCGCGGCCGGCGCCGCCGCAAGCAGGCCGCCTCGGCGCTGCGGCGCGCCGGCAGCCGCACCGGAAGCTGGCTCGAAGCGGGCGGACGCGATGCCGGCAACCGCCTGCAAGGCGTGCTGGCGCAATGGCGCCGGCTGGCCGGCCAGCGCACGGCGCCGGACGACGACATCCTGCAGGAAAGGGTGCGCGCCCGGCTGGGGCGGCTCGTTTCCCATCCGCACGCAGTGACGGTCGAGACCAGCGACGGCTGCATCACCCTGGGCGGCCCCATCCTTGCGCACGAACAGGCCGCGCTGCTGGCCGATGTGGCCAGGGTCGCCGGCGTGCGCG
>CBDDRJ010000116.1:0-24603 GCA_965233055.1 uncultured bacterium | reverse complement strand
GGGAATTATTTGTAGAAGGCTTCGACCTTGCCCTTGTGCTTGATCAGCATCGGATTGCCCTTGCGGTCGAGCGCCTTGCCGGCGGAAACCTTGATCCAGCCTTCGCTGACGCAGTATTCATCGACGTTCTGGCGCTCTTTGTCGTTGAACAGGATGCCTATTTCCCGCTCGAAGAACTCAGGCTTGTAGAATGGGCTGCGCGGGTCGATGGACAGGCGGTCAGGCAGTGGGGGGAGGGTAGTGGTATCGGTCATAGGGGCATATTATCGCCCAGTTTTTGGCCTGAAACAACCTCCCGGGCCTTCAAGCGCTTTAACTGAGCTGCCTGGTATGAGCCGATTTCGTTGTCATAGAGGCAGCGAATCAAGGGGTCGTCCAGTACCTGGGCGCACTGGATTTCCCGTTCGGTTTCATCGTCAAACACGGTGTCGTTGATCCGCACATACATCGAGGTCAGGGATTCGCCCAGTTCCAGTGCAGCGTACAGCTTTTGAATGGGAATGTCGGTCGTCCAGCCTGGTCTTGACGCGCTGCACAGTTCGATCGTGTCGCCGTCGACCAGGTAATGGAATTCGGTGGGACCGCCATCGTGGTCGTAGATGCAGAGGCGCCAGCAGCGCTGCCGGTCGAAATAGCCACCAGCTTCGAGCTCCTGGTCCCGGTATCTGTCCAGCAAGCCCTGTTGGCAGAAGGACATCACGCGTGCCGTCTGCGCCTCGGAAAGAGGCGGGAAATGGCGGGCGATGTCGGACGTATGCGGGACGGTGTGGCAGGCCTGGAAGGGGTAGTCGACCTCCTGCTCGCCGACGGGTATGACCCAGTCGAGCGGCGCTGCCGGCTGCAGCGAAGCACGTTCCAGCACGACCGATACCGATGGATTGAGCCGGACCACCTGCGCTGTCGGTATCGCGGCTTCGATCTCTTGCTGGAACTGGCGGTAAGTAATCGGAAAGAAGGCATGGTTATACCAGGACCATGCTTCCTGCAGAAACTGGCAAGAACTGGGCACGATATAGCGCGGATTGAGAATGCGCAGTTGATCGATCCAGTCCTGTGGCAGTGTCGTTGGCGCCGCTGCCGCGCGCGACGGCGATAAGACTTCGATCTCGCGCATGGTCTGGAACGGCCACAGCACCATATCCCATTGGTCCCTGGCCATATCGTCCAATTCGGCCGGATCGATCCAGGCGTCGACGACATTGAGAATGTTCAGGCCCGCCGCCCTGATCTGGAACATCGAATCGACTTCATGATCGAGCGCCTCGCGCGGGATGACTTCGATCGGGCCAATCCGGACCGCAACCCGTGTGCGCAATGAATGCACTTCGGTGAATCCGAGGGCACGGATCATGTCGAACAATTGGTCGAACAGGCAATACAGGTAGATCGGCGTGGCGCGGTCGAGATAATCAAGGCTGTCGAGCGACAGGTGGTCGTCATGGAAATGCGAAATGAAGACGGCATCGAAACGCAGGGCCTGGATCCTGGCGTAATCGAAGCGCACGTCCGGGAACGGATAGCAATTGCGGCTGAAGGGATGTTCGACGATCGGATCGAACGCAACTGTCGTGCCCCCGCACTCGAACACATAGCCCGCGTGCAGGATACGCGACAGCGTCAGTTGCGATGGCGTGTTCAATCGTTGAATTGAGCCTGGCTCTTGCTCTTATTGGCCATCATCGCCTTTTGCAGGTCGTCGGACATCAGCATCGCCGCATTCCAGGTGGCGATGTAATTGAGGCCATCGGCCACCGAGTGGTCGCGCGCGTAATTGATCATTTCCTTGCTGCCGCGAATGGACAGCGGCGATTTGGCCGCAATGGTCGCGGCGATCTCGCGCACGCCGTCGCGCATCGCTTCCTGGCTGGCAAATACGCGATTGACCAGGCCGATCTGGCGCGCCTCGTTTGCTTCGACCTTGCGCGCCGTGTAGGCCAGCTCGCGCACCATGCCTGCGCCGATCAGTTTCGGCAGGCGCTGCAAGGTGCCGACGTCGGCCACCATGCCGATATCGATTTCCTTGATTGAGAAATAAGCGTCCTCGGCGCAGTAGCGCATGTCGGCGCAGCAAATCAGGTCGATGCCGCCGCCAATGCAGGCGCCATGGATGGCGGCCAGCACGGGCTTGCGGCAACGCTCGAGGCTGCTCAAGGTGTCCTGCAGGTCGAGAATGGTGCGGCGCAGCGATTCGCGCATGCGGCCGTCGCAATCGTTCTGGATGTCGGCGGCCAGCCCCATCATCATTTGCAGGTCGATGCCGGCTGTGAAGCACTTGCCTTCCCCTTCAAGGATGGCGACCCGCACCTCGGGCGTCGCATCGGCCCATTCGAAGGCGCTGCGAATGTCGTGCCACATGGAAAGGTTCATCGCATTGGCCTTGTCGGGACGGTTCAGGCGGATGGTGGCGATGTGCTGGTCGAGCGTGACGCTCAGGGTATCAAATTGCATAGTAGGCTCCGGAGGTGGCTGCACTTGCTCAAATTCTAACATTGGATGCAATGGTGCAAGGATTACAATTGCTGACAATTGGACGACAGACTTTGACAGGACTAAGTCCGATACTTTATGAGCAGTTTGGAATATTGTCGTTTGTTTCTGGCCAATAAGAGGGATAAGAATGAGACTGTTTTTGAGGGCGGCTGTACTGTCGCGCATCCCGCCACGGCTTGCCGTGCTGGTCCTTGGATTGGCGCTGAGCGCCTGCGGCGGTGGCGGCACAGCCACGACGCCGACGCCGGTCACGCCCGCCCCGGTCGACCGCGTGCTCACCGGACAAACCAGTTTCGTCTCGGCCGATAACCCGTCAACGGGAATCAATGCCGGCATGCTCATGGTGGCCACGGCGACGGTGCCGACTCCGGCCCCGGCAACGGACAAGTCGACCCGCACGGTGCAGGAAGGCGATATCTACCGGGTCCTCGATGCCGGCAAGTCTATCCTGAACCTCAATAGTTATCGCGGCTTGCAGATCATTGATATCAGCAATCCCGCCAAGCCGGTCATGACGGGCCGCGCCGCGATGGTCGGCGCTCCCCTCGAAATGTACCGCATCGGCGAGCGGGTCTATGTGCTGTTGAACAACTGGTCGGAATACAAGCGGGTCAGCAAGGGCGGCGTCGAGATCCTCGACCATTTCAACGGTGCCGGCCTGATCACCGTGGATATCAGCAATCGCGCTGCGCCAAAAATCCTGTCCACCATGCGTATTGCCGGCAATATCCAGTCGTCCCGCCTGACCAGTGGCGGCGGCAAGGATGCGATCTACCTGTCCGCCATCGACTACAACAACACCAGCGGCGGCTATGCCGCAGCCGTCGTGCACAGCTTTTCGATCAACGCCGGCGGCATCCCGGAAGCGAAGACGAGCCTGGACCTGGGCAGCTATGTGTCGGTCATCCAGGCAACAGGAGAACGCCTGATGGTCGCCCATGGCGGCGCAGCGCGGGCCGGCTCGCGCGTGACCGTGATCGACATCTCGAACCCGGACGGAACGATGGTCAAGGGCGGCGAAGTGCAGGTCAGCGGCCTGGTGCAGAAAAAGACCAATATGCATATTGACGGCAACATCATGCGCATTGTGTCGGGCAATAGCTGGAGCACGGCCACCAATACCAACCACGTCGAGTCCTTCAATATCAGCAATATTGCTGCGCCGACGGCGGTCGATCACGATACTTTTGGCGACGGGCAGCAATTATTCGGCACGACCTTCCTGTCGGACCGGGCATTCTTCGTCACCTATTTGCGCAAGGATCCATTCCACGCGTTTTCGATCACCGCCGATGGAGTGATGAAGGAGGAGAGCGAATTCATCGTGTCTGGCTGGAATGACTTCTTCATGCCGGTGCTGGCAAACTCCCGCCTGATCGGCGTTGGCCATAATGATGAAAACAATGCGCGCAGGCTGGCCATCAGCCTGTACGACATCAGCAACCTGAAGAACGCCAACCCCTTGCTGATGCGCGCGGAAGTGGACCTGGCCAATGGCTATTCGGAGGCGAACTGGGACGACCGCGCATTCACGGTGCTGGAGAACGCGACCAGCGCCGTTGCCGCCGACGGCAAAACGGCCGAGACCGGCCTGGTGCTGCTGCCATTCTCCGGCTACGACAATGCCACGCGGCAATACCGTTCGGGCGTGCAGCTGTTTACCTTCTCATCCACGACGCTGACGCGCCGCGGCGAAATGAAGCAGGACAGCCAGGTGCGCCGCAGCTTCCTGGGCGACGCGGCAAGCGGGCTGGCGGCCAATTTGTCCGATAGCGAATTGTCGCTGTTTAATATCAAGAGTCCGGATGCGCCGCTGGCCCTTGGCCGGCTGGCGCTGGCGCCAAATTATTCGCAGTTCCAGATCTTTGGCAATATCGGTGCGCGCTACCACGCGATCGACAATGCCTGGTGGGGCAGCGGCGCGAGCCGCAACGATGTCGTCGAGCTGGTGCCGTTGACCGACGTCGACACGGCGACGCCGACGGCAAGTTTGTCGGTGCCGGCCGGATCCCAGATCTACAATGTCGGCGGCAAGCTGGTCGTCGTATCGCGTCTGTATGACAGTGCCGGCACGCACACGACGATTGCCAGCTATGACGTGGTCAGCGCGACGAGCGTGACCCTGCTGGGCCAGATGAGCACGGACGAACTGGTCCAGAACAGCTACTACGGCCTGCTCGACATGAAGATTTGCCCATTGGCCGGGCCTTGCGGCGGCTATGGTTTATTGAACGCCCAGGTCGTCGGCAATGCTCTGGTATTTAGCAATTCTGTCATGCAGATCATGCCTGCCGCGACGACATCGGTGGCCGGCACCAGCATGCCGCGCTATGCGTCCAGCTTCGTATTGCAGGTGGTGGACATGAGCAACGCCGCCAAGCCGGCCTTGCTGCCGAAAATCACGATGGGTGCCGATGAGGATGCCGTGACGCTGGTGCAGGACGGCTCTACGCTGTGGATCAACTATAAGAAGTCGCAAGGGGCGACCAGCAATGGCCAGCCTCAGGCGAAGTACTTTGCCAAATCGCTCAACCTGTCTGTCGCCAGCGCCCCGGTGCTCGGCAGTGAAATCAATATCCCTGGCCAGCTGGTCAAGGCAGCGGGCGATACGTTCTATACCTATGACTACACCTGGAGTGGCGGCAATATCGACACGACGCTGTCCGTGGTCATCGTCGACAAGGGCCTGGCCTATTTGCAGGGATCGCAATTGCTGGCTGGCCAATATCCGAACAGTTTGTTGGCCGATGGAAGCAATATTTGGCTGGCCACTTACGATTACCGCACTTCCGCCAACAAGCTGACGCTGTACACCCTGGCGAGCCAGAAGTTGACCGCAGCTGCGACGATAGAGCTGTCGTTCTCGCCGACCTTGAAATCCTTGAGCGGTGGTAAGTTGCTGGTGCAAGCCTACGATGGCTACGTGCTCTACGATGTACGCCAAGCCACGGCCATTGTCGCCCAGTCGTATTTCCCGTCTAGCGGCTGGAGCAATAGCCTGCTGATACAAGGCAATTTGGCTTACCTGGCGTCGGGCCCCTATGGAATGTTCCAGTTCAATATGGACACGACCAACCTGGCCGCCCCTTAGCCTGGCGCGCTAGTTCATTTTCTGCAACTGCTCAAGGCGGCCACTCGCCTTGAGCTTTTTCAGGCCCTTGTTGAATTCATCTGCAAGTTGGGCGCTTCCGGCTTGGGCTCTGCCGAACATGACATGCAGTGGCTGGGTGTGGACCGGCCTGGGGTCGAAGGTAATGCGTTCAATGTCGGGTGCGCGAAAGTGCTGGCGAAGCATGCTCGCCGCGACCCGTTTGTCGATCGGAAAAATATCGATACGTCCTCCGAGCAACTTGGTCAGGTTCTGCTCGTCGCGCCCCACTGACTCCACCGAGATTTTTCCCTGCGCGAGCGCTGCATTGAAGACTGCACCGTAAAAATAGTCTTGCGTCACGCCGATGCGGTAACGCTTGAGGTCATCCATTCCATTCCAGCTGAATTGCCAGCTCTTCAGATGGAAGAACACCGTTTCTGTGGCGATGACCGGGTCGCTAAAGATGAAATCGCGGCTGCGCTCGGGACTGACGACCCATGCCACGGTGCCGTCCCAATCGCCGACCTTGGCCAGCATCAGTGATCGTGGCCACGGGAAGAATCCAAACTGGACACGCATGCCTTGCAGCGCAAAGGCTTCCACCACGATGCGCGATATCAGGCCGTTATCCGGCAGCGAGGCCGACATATAGGGCGGCCACTCGCCATTGGTCAGCCGCACGGTGCGCTGTGCGTGGCCTTGCGTCGACATGCCCAGTGTAAGCATGCCCAGCAGGATAGTGCAGAAGTGTCGTCTTAGAAGCAATTTGTTTCCGGTTGCAACGCATCAGTAAATTGTGTAGGACCGATCCTACATTGACTTTTGGTCCTTGCACAGCCGTGCGATAAAATACTGCGGAGTAATTTTACCCGCTCCCAAGGATATCCATTGACCACCCCGGTTTTGCCGCGTCGCGCCTTCCATCGTCTTGTCTTCGCGTTCAGTCTTGCCTGTGCCTTGCCGGCCTGGGCCGGAGGCTGCCCGGCCCATTATGTCGACGGGCGCCTGCCCGAAATCCGCAACCCGAAGATGGCCAGCTCGGCGCGCGAGCTGTGCTACGGTGTTTTTGGCATCATGCATTCGGGCGTCACGCGCACGCCCTTGTGGTCAGCCGAGTACCTGAAGGCGGGCAATATCGAAGCGGCGCAACAGCTGTCGCGCGAAAACAGTTTCCACGCCGACAAGGCACTGCCGCCATCGGAGCGCGCCGAATTGTCGGACTATGCGCGCAGCGGCTTCGACCGCGGTCACATGGCGCCGAACGGCGATATGCCTGACCGCCAGAGCCAGCAGGAGAGCTTCAGCCTGGCCAATATGGTGCCGCAGAATTCGGAGAACAATCGCTATGTGTGGGCTGGCATCGAAGGGGCGGTCCGCAAGATGGCCAAGCGCGAGGGCGCCCTGTATGTCATTACCGGGCCGGCCTTCATCGGCGCCAAGCTGCGCAAGGTCGGCAATGTGCTGGTGCCGAGCCACCTGTATAAGGTGGTGTACAGCCCGCGCCAGCAGGCGGGCGCCGCGTGGTTCGTTGAAAATGCGCCGACCGATTCCTTGCAGACGATGAGTGTTGCGCAGCTGGAGAATACGATCGGTATCAACCTGCTGCCGTCGCTGAATGCCGCGCAAAAGGAAAGGGTCCTGCGCCTGCCGAAAATCAAACCGAGGAAATCCCGTTGAAAAAATCCCGACCGGCGTTTTCGCCCTACGCCAACGAAGCCGACGTGGTCCACATCGGCAGCCTGTGCATCGAGAACCGGCTTGACCGCGTCAGCCTGCATGGCGATGTCGACCTGACCAGGGACAAGGCCGGACTGGCCCACGCCAGGGCCTTGCAGGCGCTGCTGGCGAGCGTTGTCAAGCGGCTGGAGTCGGAGCCGCTGCCGGACGCCTTGCCGCCGCCTGCGGTGGGCACCGCAGCCAATCCGTTCGACTAGCGCGAGCGCGGTCGCCAGCGTCGCGATCGCTAGCGCTCCAGTACATAGCGTCCTGGCGCGGGGCCATGGGATACGCCCGGCTGCGGCGGAGCCGCACCCTTGGTCGATTCGAGGTCGAGCCAGTCGGCCCAGTCGGGCCACCACGAGCCGTCATGCTGGTCGGCCATGCGCAGCCAGCGGTCCGGATCACGGTAGCAATCGCCTTTGCGTCGAATGCCACTAAAGTAGTAGCGCCCCTTGTGGCCCGGCTCGCTGACAATGCCGGCATTGTGCCCGCCCTTGGTCAGGATGAAACGCACGTCCGAGCCGGTGATCAGGTGGATCTTGTGAACCGAACGCCACGGTGAGACATGGTCGGTCATGGTGGCCACCGCGTAGATCGGCACATGGATGTCGGTCAAGGCGACCGGCGTCCCGTTGACGCGGTAGCGGCCCGAGAACAGGTCGTTGTCGAGGAACAGGCGGCGCAGGTACTCGCTGTGCATCCGGTAGGGCATGCGGGTACTGTCGACATTCCATGCCATCAGGTCATTGATCGGTTCGCGCTGGCCCAGCAGGTATTGCTTGACGCCCGCCGACCAGATCAGGTCGTTCGAGCGCAGCAGACGGAAGGCGCCCGCCATCTGCCGGTTGTCGAGGTAGCCCTGGTACCACATCAGGTCTTCCAGGTAGTCGACCTGGCTCTCGTCGATATACAGCAGCAGTTCTCCCGCCTCGGAAAAATCGGTTTGCGCCGCGAGCAGGGTCATCGAGTTGATGATGTCCTTTTGCTGGCACGACAGCAGGGCCGCGGCAATCGACAGCAAGGTGCCGCCCAGGCAATAGCCGACCGTATTGATGTGCTGCCCGGGCACCAGCAGCCGGATCGCCTCGATCGCCGCCAGGACGCCGAGCTGGACGTAGTCATCGAGGCCGATGTCGCGGTCTTCGGGGCCGGGGTTGTGCCAGGAGATCATGAACACGGTGTGCCCGCGTTCGACCAGGTAGCGCACCAGCGAGTTGTGCGGCGACAGGTCGAGTATGTAGTACTTCATGATCCAGGCCGGCACGATCAGCATCGGTTCGGCATACACCTTGCTGGTGGCCGGCGCGTACATGATCAATTCCATCAGGTGGTTGCGGAACACCACCTTGCCGGACGTTGCGGCCACCTCGATGCCGGGCCGGAATGCCACGGAGCTCGGCGGTGGTTCGTTGCGCAGCTCGCGTTCGATGTCCTCGAGCAGGTAATTGGCGCCACGCAGCAAATTGAGCCCCTGTTCGCGGACGGTGGCCGCGGCGATCTCGGGATTGGTGGCGATGAAGTTGACCGGCGAGACGGTGTCCAACAATTGCCGGGTAATGAACTCGACCACCTGTTCGTGGTGGCGCGACACGCCGTCGACGCCAGTCGTTGCGCTATGCCACCACTGCTGGTTCAGCAGGAAGCCCTGGTAGATGACGTTGTAGGGCCACTGCTGCCAGGCCTCGCCGCGAAAGCGCCAGTCCTGCAGCAGGGGTTCGATGCACGCATGCGCCGGTCGGCCCATCCATGCATGGAGGGCATAGCTGAACCAGCGCTGGTCCTTGTCGATGGCTTTTTCGACCAGGTGCATCCATTTGCCGGGCGAACCGGCCAGGTGGATCAGCCAGTCGGTATAGGCGAGCACGATGCTGTATGGCGAGACGCCGTGCGTCAGGTGCCCCATCAGGGCCGTCGTGTAGCGGTCGAGTTCGTCGGGCGCCTTGGTGCTGTGGGCGATTTCGGTCGTCATGTCCGCCTTGCGGGGCGAAAGATTCGGTGCAGAGCGTGAGCTGACAGTGAGCATGGCTTCCTCCGGCGGTTCGGCAAGGACCTAGTTGAACACCATGACCGGAATGGTCGACAGGGCCAGGACTTTTTGGGTTTCGCTGCCCAGCAGGAGCTGGCGCAATCCGCGTCGCCCGTGTGCCGCCATCAGGATGACGTCGCAGGTGCGCTGCTGCGCCGCCTTGACGATCTCGCTGGCAGGCGTAAAGGACTGGACCACGATGGTTTCGCAGGTGACATGGCGTTGCTGGGCCAGTTCCTTGACCCTGGCAACATGCTGCTGGGCCAGCGACAGGGATTTGTCTTCGAACTCGTTGGCGTGGCGCACGATGGTGCCCTCGGCCAAGGGGGAATAGGGGTAGGGCTGGGCGACCGACAGGACGATGATCTTGCCATGCACCTGGGCGGCCAAGTCGAGCGCGCCTTGGATGGCTTTGTCGGACAGTTCCGAGCCGTCAGTTGGTACCAGGATGTTCTTGAACATATCGCCCCCCGTCGTGTTCCGATCCTTGACAGTATGAAACGGGGGGCGATACCAATGCTTGAGGCGGGTCAATTGTGCGACGACCCGCTGCCGGAACTACTCCGCGAACGCTTTCGCCGCTGGTGTGATCGTGATCGCGTCCGGCTTGATCGACAGCTTGCGCGCGCCGATCACTGCGTCTTCGTCGAGCAGCGTCTTCGGCTTTTCGCCGTCGTACTTGATGCCGGAGGCGGCGTCGCCCAGCAGGCGATCCTTCATGCCGGCGGCATCCTTGGTGATCATCACGACCGACAGGTCGGTGGCCGACAAATGCTTCTTGATGGCAGCGTTGACGTCGGTCAGTTTCAGCTTGGACAGATTGTCACGCATCATCGTCGTGAACTCCGGCGTGCCATACCAGTTGGCGTCGAGCGCGTAGCCGAGCTGCTGGTCCTGGGTTGCCGTCATGACGAACACATTCTTCATCAGGTAGTCACGGGTGTCGTCGAAGTCCTTCTGCGACAGGCCCCTGTCGATCATCTGCTCCAGCTCGGTCAGCGCCACGCGCAGTGCGAAATGGGCATTCTCGGGCGACGACAGCGGACGGATCCAGACCTCGAACAGTTGCGCCTTGCGGCCCAGGTTCGGGTTGGGGAAGAACTGGAACATGCCGCGCGGGAACGCCTCGATATACGAGTAGTCGCCGTAGTTCATGCCGCGCACTTCGCGGATGCGGCTGTACAGGCGGCCACCGGCGCGGTGCTCGCCCAGCCAGGTCTTGGCCATCCACAGGGCGGCAAAGTCGGCGTGGGTACGCGTCACTTCGATCGGCAGGCCGAAGGAAATGGCGGTCGCGCGCGTGTTCTTTTCGATGATCTCGACGCTCAATCCGGTCGATTTCCTGCCCACTGGCTTGCTCGAGGCCGGCATGCCCGGGCCTTGCGGCAGGCGGGCCAGGGCCTGCTTGAGCTGGGCCGTCATTGCCTCGGACACAGCCCCCGAAATGCCGACCCGCACGGCGCCCTGGGTATAGGCCTTCTTGTAGAAGGCCTTGACGTCGTCCAGCGTGATGCTGTCGAGGCCCTTGGCGGTGCCCAGCACGGGATGGCCGTAGGAGGTGCCTGCAAACACATTCGCTTGCAGACGTTCCTTGCCGAATTCCTCTTCGTTATTGTTCTTCAGGTCGACATTGAGGGCATTCTTCTGCGCATCCTTGAGGCGACGGAAGTCTTCCTCGCGGAAACCGGGCGCCAGCAGCATCGGCATCGCGATGTCCATATAGGCTTTCCAGTTGTCCTTGTGGATCGAACCGGTGAAGGTCGTCATTTCCTTGTCGGTTTGCTCTACGAGCGAACCGGCCATCGGGAACAGGGCGCGCGTGACTTCGTCGATCTTGCGCTCGCTCGAGCCGGCCGATGCCACCATCGCGGCGGTCAGCGCGGCCAGGCCTTCCTTGCCGGCCGGGTCGTAGGCCGAACCGGCGTCGAACAGCAGCTTGAAGCGGATCTGCGGCACCGTCGACGCCTGCACGACGATGTCGAACTTGCCGGCGGCCACGGGCTGCTCGAAGCTGGCCAACGGTGGCAGGGTCGCCATCGCAGCCGGCATGGCTTCCTTGGACAGCGTGGTGACGACCAGCTTACTATCGGTCAGGTATTTGCGGGCGGCCGCCTGCAGGTCGTCTGGTGTCAGCGAATCGACCAGGCGGTAGTATTGGTTGATGGTGCCGTAGGAGCGCTGGAAGTGCACATAGCTGGCCAGCGTCGCTGCGATCTGTTCGGTGTTGTCTAGCGTGCGGATCAGGCCGTATTTCTGGGCCGACTTGGCCTCCGCCAGTTCCTTGTCGCTCACCAGATTGTTGCGCAGGCCGGCGACGGTGGTCAGGATGGCATCACGCACATACAGCGCGTCGTCCATCTTCTTGACGCGGGCGGCGATCGTGGCCAGGGCCGGGTCGACCCGGTTCGGCGCGTAGTCGAACAACTGGTCGACTTTCTGCTCGTCCTGCACCAGGCGCTTGTACAGCTTTGAGGTGCGCCCGAACGACAGCGACAGCAGCATCGACAGCGCGGCCTGATCCTTGTCCCTGGTCGAGAAGGTCGGGCCGTGGAAAGCGACGGCAACCATCGGCGGCGTGGCCGACGTCCAGGCCACGTGCTTGTAAACAGGGCCCTTCGATGGCGGTTCGACCGGCACGGCTGCCTGGTAGGTGCCGCGCTTCCATTTACCCCAGTATTTTTCCACCATCGCGATGACCTTGGCCGGCTCGACGTCGCCGGCCACGATCACGGTGGTGCGCTCGGGCCGGTACCAGCGGTCGAAGAATACTTTCGAGTAGGCATACTGGTTCGGCATGTCCTCGATGTCCTTGATGAAGCCCATCGTGGTGTGCTTGTAGGTGTGGGCCTGGAAGGCGCCTTCGCGCTGCACTTCCAGCAGCTTGGAGATCGGGTTGGCGCTGTTCTTATTGTATTCGCCCAGCACGGCGCGCGATTCGGTCTTGAATTCGCTTTCCGCGTATTCCAGGTTCTGGAAGCGGTCGGCTTCGACCCGCAGCACCGTTTCCAGGTCTTCCTTGGCGAAGGTGGTGTAGTAGTTGGTCAGGTCGTCGCTGGTATAGGCGTTCTGGCGCGCGCCGGCCTTGTTGATGATGGCCTTGTACTGTTCGGGCGGGGTGGCCTTGGTGCCGCGGAACATCATGTGTTCGAAGAAGTGGGCGAAGCCGGACTTGCCCGCTTCAATCTCATTGCGCGAACCGGTCTGCACCGGGATCGTGACCGACACCAGGTTCGGGAAACCGGTTGGAACGACGATCACTTTCAAGCCGTTTGGCAGGTTTTTTTCAGTCGCTTTGAACGGCAGCAGGTCTTGCTGGGCGGTGGCGGCGAGCGGCAGCGCGGATAGCGCGAGCATCGCCAATGGAATGAGTTTCGACACGTTGTCTCCTGAGATGATGAATGCAGCGCCGAAAGCATAAATCAGCGATGGCATAAAGGACAGCAAAACCTGCTGCGCTACTCAGGGGTGTATTGACGTTTGTTGTATCACAGGTACGTGTTGATTTCCGCGTGGGTAAGTTCCTGACTCACCCCAGGTAGGGTGAGTACGGTTCTCCGTAGCCACGCGGTCAAGGCAAGCTGATCCGATTGCGTCCCATATGCTTGGCGCGATACAGGGCCGCGTCGGCCGTGGCCACCAGTTCGCCGGCACTATTGCTGTTCGACGGCAGCGCCGTGGCCGCCCCGATACTGACCGTCACATGTTGCTGCTCCGCAAAACCCTGCAGCAGCTCGACCCTTCGCCTGACCCGTTCGGCGACGATCGCCGCCCCTTTCAGGGCCTGGTTCGGCAGGATGACGGCGAATTCCTCGCCGCCGTAGCGGGCCACCAGGTCATTGGCCCGCATTTCGCTCGACACGGTGGCGGCAATGCGCTTGAGGCATTCGTCGCCGCCCAAATGGCCATGCGCATCGTTGTACTGCTTGAAGTTGTCGACATCGACCATCAATAGCGACAACGGCGTCTTCTGGCGCAGCGCGCGCTGCCATTCGGCGCGCAGGGTATCGTCGAAGCAGCGGCGGTTGGCCAGGCCGGTCAGGCCATCGCGCGTGGCCAGTTGCTCCAGCACCTGGTGCGCGGTCTTTTCGTCGGTCATATCGCGCAGGGTTTCCACCACCGCCTTGAGCTTGCCATCGCTGCCCAGGATCGGGCTGGCGTCGACCGCAAGGTACAGGCGTTTGCTGATGCGCGGCATATCGCACCAGGCTTCGGCATACAGTTTCTCATGGCTGGCGCGCTGCACCACCTTGTCGGCAAGCGTCGCGCGCTGGGTCTGATAAAACGCGCGCCACTGGAAGCAGGTGCCGAGCACCTCGACCGCCCGCACCCCGGTCAGCTTTTCGCAGGCCTGGTTCCAGATCACGACCCTGCCCGTGGCATCGAGCACAAAAGTCGGGACAACCAGCAATTCCATCAGCTTGTTGGCGAACCCCGGCTCCTGGTCCAGGTCGGTGTGTATGGCGTGCAAAGCGGCAGTCTTACCTGGCATGGACGATCCTGGAGGTAGGCGTTGGACGAGTTCAGATTGTGCCGGTGTTTGGCGTGGAAACCATTGATTAAAAGCAATGGAAGTGGTGGCGCCAAGTGCTGGCGCTGGCTAGTATTGGCCGACTGCCACCGTCAGCGGGATGGTCAGCTTGACCAGGGTGCCGGCCCCCGGCCGGCTGTAGACCTCGAACTGGCCGCCGACGGCTGCGGCACGCTCGCGCATGCCATTGAGGCCGCAGCCGTGCGGTGAGCAATTGTCCGGCAGGCCGATGCCGTTGTCGCTGATCTTGAGCTGCAGCTGGCCGCGGCGCTGCTCGAGCGCCACCGCGACTTCGGTGGCCTGGGCGTGGCGCGCGATATTCGACAGCGCCTCTTGCAGCAGCCGGAAAACGACCGTGTCGTGCTGGCCGCAGCCGGCAAACGCATCGGGCGTCATGCGCAGGCTGTGGGGGATGCCATTGAGGCGGGTGAATTCCCGCAATTGCTTGACGACGGCAGGGCGCAATCCCTCGCCCAGGGCAGTCGGACGCAGGTCATTGATGATGGCGCGCAGCGATCCGATGGTGCCATCGAGGTGTTCGAGCATCGTTGCCAGCTTGTGGCGCAGCAGGGGCTGCGCGCCGCTGGCGCCGAGCTGCAGCATCGACAGCTCGATCTTCAGGGCCAGCAGGCTTTGCCCGAGGTCGTCATGGATATCGCGCGCGATGCGGGCCCGTTCGTCGCCGCGGGCCAGGCCCAGGCTGGCGTCGAGCGCATTGACCCGTGTCAGCGCCGCTTGCAGCGCCCCTTCGGCCTGCAGCCGGCGCCGTTGTTCCTGTTCGAGCCGGAAGGCGGCGCGGCGCCGCAGCCGGACAGTGGCCAGCGCCAGGGCGCTGGTGAGCAAGCCTACGATCAGGGTCACGGCGACCCAGGGAAGTGCAGCAATCGGCATGGGCGGGCGAGGCGCAGGTGGTCGATATGGCTAAGTTATAAGAGTCTTAATTTTGTAACTTTGTTTTACATCAAATGGGATTGCAATAAAGCATCCCAATTTGCTATCCGGCCTTGCATGGCCGGGCGCGCTATAATGGAGGGTTGAAGATTCGGGAAGCAACGTGACCTACAGCATCAAAGAAATTTTCTATACCCTGCAGGGCGAAGGCGCGCACGCCGGGCGTCCGGCCGTGTTTTGCCGATTTTCCGGCTGCAATCTGTGGACCGGGCGCGAGCAGGACCGCGCCACCGCCGTCTGCACCTTCTGCGACACCGACTTCGTCGGCACCGATGGCGAGCGCGGCGGCAAGTTCGCCAGCGCCGCAGCCCTGGCTGCCGAAATCGACAGCCTGTGGCCCGGCAGCTACCCGGCCAGTAAATACGTGGTGTTTACCGGCGGCGAACCCTTGCTGCAGCTCGACCCCGCGCTGATCGACAGCATGCATGGGGCCGGCTTCGAGATCGCGATCGAAACCAATGGCACCTTGCCGGTCCCGGATGGCGTCGACTGGGTCTGCGTCAGCCCGAAGATGGGTTCGACGCTGGCGGTGTCGCGCGGCAGCGAACTGAAAGTCGTCGTGCCGCAGACGGCGCAGGATCTCGCTGCCTACGAAGGCCTCGATTTCGAGCACTTCTTCGTGCAGCCGATGGATGGCCCTTTGCTAGAACACAACACCCGGCTGGCGATCGACACTTGCAAGCGCAATCCCAAGTGGAAACTGAGCCTGCAAACCCATAAACTCCTACAAATACCTTAAGTTCGCCATGCTGACGATTACCCGAAAACTAGAATTCGATGCCGGTCACCGGATTCCCGACCACAAGAGCCAGTGCCGCAACCTGCACGGGCACCGTTATACGCTCGAGATCACGCTGGTCGGCGCCGTCATTGAATCGGAAGGCAATTCGGACAATGGCATGATCATGGACTTTTCCGACATCAAGGCACTGGCCAAGGAGCACCTGGTCGATGTGTGGGACCATGCCTTCATCGTCTACGAGAAGGACGGCCCGGTGCGCGACTTCCTGGCCACCTTGGCGGGCCATAAAACGGTCGTGATCGACCGCATCCCGACCGTCGAGAACCTGGCGCGGGTGGCGTTCCAGATCCTGAAGGCGGCCTACAAGGACCGCTACGGCACCGGCCTGCACCTGCACAAGCTGGTGCTGCACGAAACCCCGAACTGCTGGGCTGAAATCACCGATGAGTGATGCGTACTTCATGCAGCTCGCCCTCGAACAGGCCAGGCTGGCCTGGGCGCAGGGCGAGGTGCCGGTCGGCGCCGTCGTCGTCAAGGATGGCGTGGTCGTGGCCAGCGGCTTCAACCAGCCGATCGGCCGCCACGACCCGACCGCCCACGCCGAGGTCAATGCCTTGCGCGCCGCCGCCGCGGCGCTCGGCAATTACCGCCTGCCCGGCTGCGAACTGTATGTGACGCTCGAGCCGTGCGTCATGTGTTGCGGCGCCATGATGCATGCACGCCTGTCGCGCATCGTGTTCGGCGCAGCGGACCCGAAGACCGGGGCTGGCGGCTCGGTGATCAATCTGTTCGAGCATGGCCAGCTGAACCACCAGACCCGCATTAGCGGCGGCGTCCTGGCCGAAGAATGCGGCAGCATGCTGCGCGCGTTTTTCGCCGAACGCCGCAATGCGGCGAAGAAGCCGGCCCCCTAGGGAGCCTGCGCGGCAGAAGATCGCCGGCCCAAACAGGTGGAGAAAAGTCCCGCTTCGCCCCCATTTCTCGAGCTGTAGCAACGGCTGCAGCCCTCGACAGTGGCGACCAAGCGGGTTCTGTTCCCACCCGTTTGGACTCGGCTCCTTTTGCCGCGCAGGCTCCTGGGCCTTCGTTAAAAAGTGGTATGCTCAGAACTAGCAGCCGCGATAGACGGCATCAGGAGACGAGCTTGGCAAGAAAACCGAAAAAATCGCAACACCAAACAGCAGATACCGCCCCTGGCCTGGTGCGGCTCGCCCTTGAGATGCGGGCGCCGTGGGAGTTGGGCGTGGCACTGGCCAGTTTCCCCTTCCTTAAGTCGGCGCCATCGGGCGACGGCCACCCCGTACTGGTATTCCCCGGCCTGGCGGCGGGCGATATGACGACCCTCGTCATGCGCCGCTTCATGAACGACCTCGGCTATAAAGCTTACGCATGGGAGCAGGGCCTCAATTTCGGCCCGCGCCCGGGCGTACTGGAAGCCTGCGTCGAGCGCGTCAAACAGCTGCGCGCCGAACATGGCCAGCGGGTCAGCCTGGTCGGCTGGAGCCTTGGCGGCGTCTATGCGCGCGAAATCGCCAAGATCCTGCCGGACGATGTGCGCATCGTCATTTCGCTCGGCTCGCCGTTTACCGGCAGCCCCAAGGCCACCAATGCGTGGCGCGTCTACCAGCTGGTGTCGGGCGAAAAGGAAGTCGACGCCGAGCGCTTCGCCTCGCTCAAGGTCCGGCCCAAGGTGCCGACCACCTCGATCTTCAGCCGTACCGATGGCGTCGTCGCCTGGCAGTGCAGCCTCGAGGAAGAAACCTCGACCTCCGAGAACATCGAAGTCCATGCCAGCCATGTCGGCATGGGCCTCAATCCGAGCGCGCTGTATGCCATCGCCGACCGGCTGGCACAGCCTGAAGGTGGCTGGCGCCGTTTCGACCATGAAGGCCACAGCGGCATCAAGAAACTGATCTATATGGACCCGCAGCGCAGCTCGTGGCCCAACCCGTTCTTCGGCTTCTACTAAAAGGGGATCGCATGAAACACTTGAGCGGATTGGATGCAAGTTTTCTTCATCTCGAAACGCCCGAGATGCCCATGCACGTCGGCGGCCTGCACCTGCTGGAACTGCCCGCAGGCTTCGAGGGCGACTTCATCGACGCCGTCAAGCGCCATGTGGCCGACCGCATGCACCTGGCCAGCGTCTTCACCAAGAAGCTGGCGCTGATGCCGTTCGATATCGCCAACCCGGTCTGGGTCGACGATGACGATGTCGACCTCGACTACCATATCCGCCAGATCGTGCTGCCCAAGCCGGGCAGCATGTCGCAGCTGGAGGCCTATGTCGGCCGGCTCCATTCGAGCCTGCTCGACCGCTCGCGCCCGCTGTGGGAGTTCTATGTGTTCTCGGGCCTGAAATCCGGGCAGATCGGCTTCTACTCCAAGATCCACCACGCCGCGCTGGACGGGCAGGGCGCCATCGTGCTGGCCACGGCCCTGCTGGACGTGACGGCCGTGCCACGCGACGTCGATCCGCCGCCCAGCCACCCGAAGGCGCCATACCAGCCGCCTATGACCGAGATGCTCACCGCCGCCGCGCGCGACACGCTGATGCAGTGCGTGCGCCTGGTGAAGGGCGTGCCGACCGGGGTCAAGGTCGTCGCTGGCCTGCTGGCGCCGTCCAGGGACGAAAACGGCAAGCGCCGCTTTGGCCTGCCCAAGGGCTTTTCGATGGCGCCGCGCACGCCGCTCAATGTCAGCATCACCAATCAGCGCGTGCTGTCGACCTGTTCGATCCCGCTCAAGGAAGTCATCGCGATCGGCAAGGTGTTTGGCGGTTCGCTCAATGACGCCGTGATGGGCATCGTCAGCGGTGCCCTGCGCCGCTACCTCGAGGAGCACGATGCCTTGCCAGAGAAGTCGCTGGTGGCCGCAGTGCCGGTGAGCTTGCGGGCCGAAGGCAATACCGACATGAACAACCAGGTCAGCATGATGCTGATGAAGCTCGCCAGCGACGAGCCCGATCCGGCAAAGCGGATGAAGGCGATCATCAAGGCGTCTGCCGCGATGAAATCGAGCCTTGGCAACGTCAAGTCGATCATGCCGACCGATTTTCCGAGCCTGGGCGTGCCCTGGCTGATGAGCGGCCTGGTGTCGCTGTACGGCCGCACCAAGCTGGCCGACGCGCTGCCGCCGGTCGCCAATGTGGCCATCTCGAACGTGCCGGGACCGCGCATGCCACTCTACCTGGCCGGGGCCCGCATGATCACCAACTATCCGGTCTCAATCGTCACCCATGGCCTGGCATTGAACGTGACCGTGCAAAGCTATAACGGCATGCTCGACGTCGGCATGGTCGCCTGCCGCCGTGCCATGCCCGATGTGCGGATGTTCGCCGCCTGCATGAATGCGGCGCACGAGGAGTTGCTGGCAGCGGCGCACAAAGTCGCCATGGCGGCCGGCGAACAAGACAAGCCGGCCCGCCAGGTAGCAAGCAAGGCGGTCCGCACTCCGCGCGCGAAAAAGGCTGCCTGAATGACTGCGACCCTCGTCTCGAATGGCATGTCGATCGCTTACGAAACCTCCGGCGATCCGGCAGGCACTCCTGTGCTCTTGATCATGGGGCTGGGGATGCAGCTGACTTCGTGGCCGGTGGATCTTGTGGACGGGCTGGTGGATCTGGGCTTCTACGTCATCCGCTTCGACAACCGCGACAGCGGCCTGTCGACCAAGCTCGACCAGTTCGGAACGCCCAATCTGCCGTTTGCCTTCATCAAATCGCTGTTGCGGCTGCCGCTCAACAGCGCCTACACGCTTGACGACATGGCCTACGACGCCCTCGGTGTGCTCGACGGCCTCGGGATCAGGCAAGCGCATGTCATCGGCGCCTCGATGGGCGGCATGATCGCCCAGATTCTCGCCGCCAGAATGCCGCAGCGGGTGCTGAGCCTGACATCGATCATGTCGACCAGCGGCCGCCGCGGCTTGCCCGGGCCGAGCGCCAAGGCGCGCAGTGCGCTGCTCAGCCGCCCCAGGGATCCGCGCGATTTCGACTCCATCGTGGACCACACGGTAAAGATCTTCCAGGTGATCGGCAGCCCGGCCTATCCAACGCCGCCCAAGCTGCTGCGCGAGCGCCTGGCGGCGTCCATCATGCGCAATTCCTGCCCTGCAGGCGTGGCGCGCCAGATGGTGGCAATCGGCGCTTCCGGTTCGCGCGTCGAGCTGCTTAAAACGATCAAGGTGCCCACCTTGGTCATCCACGGGGCGGCCGACCCCTTGGTGCCGCTGGCCTGCGGGATCGACACGACGGCCCAGGTGCCGGGCGCCAGGCTCGAAGTCATTGAAGGCATGGGCCACGACTTGCCGCCGGCGCTGATCGAACGTTTGCTCGCCTTGATCGACGCCCATACCCACGGTAAGATGTCGCCCGACTCCACACTTCGCCAACTAGCCAGCCTGTGATCATTCCTCCTATTGGTATCGCCATCGTCGCACCGGGCGGTTACGCGCCTGACCATAACGCATTCCTGAACGGGATTGCCCGCCTTGAAGCCCAAGGCTGCACCGTCCATAACTACTACGACTATCACGAACGCTTCCAGCGCTTTGGCGGCACCGACGAGTCACGTCTGGCGCAGCTGCACGCGGCGGCCAGCGACCCAGACGTCAAGGTCGTGATGGCGCTGCGCGGCGCCTACGGCATGAGCCGCCTGCTGCCCCACATCGACTACAAGGCGCTGGCCGACAGCGGCAAGATCTTCGTCGGCTTCAGCGACGTCACTGCTTTCCATATGGCCCTGATGGCAAAAACCGGCGCCTGCAGCTACGCCGGGCCGATGGCTGCGGGCGATTTTGGTGCCGAAGTGTGGGACGAGTACACGCACCAGAATTTCTGGCAATGCCTGAATGGCCCGACCCATGAGGTGCGCGCCCGGGTGGAAGGCAACCCAGCGGTCGATGTCAGCGGCACGCTGTGGGGCGGCAACCTGGCCATGCTGACCAGTTTGTGCGGCACCGAATACTTCCCGCAGATCGACGGCGGCATCCTGTTCGTCGAGGACATCAGCGAGCATCCGTACCGGATCGAACGCATGCTGCTGCAGCTGCTGTATGCGGGCGTACTGCAAAAACAGAAGGCGATCGTGTTCGGCGACTTCTCCAACTTCAAACTCACCCCGGCCGACAACGGCTACGATTTCGACGCGATGCTGGCCTTCATCCGCAGCCAGCTGTCGATTCCCGTGCTGACCGGCCTGCCATTTGGCCACATCGACACCCGCGCGACGCTGCCGTTCGGCGCCACGGCCCGCCTGCGATCGGATGCGAACGGCTTCCAGCTCTTGATGTCTGATTACCCATCCCTGTCCAATGCCTGATCTGCTCCACGACCAAAGCTACTACCGCGCCACCACCACCGCAACCGACTACCCAGCCCTGCAAGGCAAGCTCGATGCCGCAGTGTGCATCGTCGGGGGCGGCTTTGCCGGCCTGGCCACCGCCATGTCGCTGATGGAACGCGGCGAAACCGATATCGTCCTGCTGGAGGGCGACAGCATCGGCTACGGCGCCTCGGGCCGCAACGGCGGCTTTGTGTTCGGCGGTTTTTCGCTCGGCGAGCGCAGCGTGGTCGACACGGTCGGCGTGGAGGAAGGCCGCAAGCTGTACCAGATGACGCTGGACGCGGTGGAGCAGATCCGCCGCCGCATCGACCAATACGGCATCGACTGCAATGCGCGCCATGGCGGCATCTACCTGGCCAACTGGTTTGACGACGACAGCATCCTGGAACAGCAGCAGCGCTTCATGGCCGACACGCTTGGCGTGGAGTGGGAGCGCGTGAGCCGTGCCGAGCTGGCCGAGAAGCTGAGCAGCGAGCGGTATTTCGGCGCGCTGTATGAAAAGAATGCCTTCCACTTCCACCCTTTGAAGTACGCCCAGGGACTGGCACGCGCGCTGGTGGCCGGCGGCGTCAGGGTGCATGAGGCGAGCCGGGTCACCAAATTGGCGCCGGACGGGCGGGGCTGGCGCGTGGTGACTGCCACCGGCGAGGTCCGGGCGCGCGACGTCGTCATCTGCTGCGGCGGTTATATCGAAAAGCTGTATCCGCGGCTGGCCAGCGCGATCCTGCCGATTGCTACCTATGTAATGGTGACCGAGCCCTTGAACGAGCGACTGCCGACGGCAATGCGCACCGATGCTGCCGTGTACGACACGCGCTTTGCATTCGACTACTACCGCCCGCTGGCGGACTCGCGCATCCTGTGGGGCGGGCGCATCTCGATCCGCGACCGCAGCCCGCAAGACGTGGCGCACCTGCTGTACCACGACATGCTCAAGGTCTATCCGCAGCTGGAAGGCGCCAAGGTCGACTACGCGTGGAGCGGCATGATGAGCTATGGCCGTCACAAGATGCCTCAGCTGGGCCGCCTGCCGGAAGGGCTGTGGTACGGCATGGGCTTTGGCGGCCATGGCGTTGGCCCGACGACGCTGGCCGGCGATGTGCTGGCCGCCGCCATGATGGGCGAGGGTGCTGAACTGGCTCGCTTCGGTCCTTGGGGCTTGCCAACGACGGGCGGGCCGGCGGGACTGCTTGCTGCTCAGCTCACTTATTGGTACTACGAGCTACGAGACTGGATGCGCCAGTAAGCATGGCAGCGCTGCGCCATCCGCGTTCGCAACGCATCGATATCGTACGCGGCATCGCCGTGTTCGGCATCCTGCTGATCAATGTGTGGGGATTCATTTATGGCCATGGGCTGCGCTATGGCGTGCCGACGCCGGATGATTCAGTGTTCGACAAGGCCGTTATCTTCATTTGTTCGGCTTTTTTCGATTCCAAGTCGCGGCCTTTGTTTGCCTACCTGTTCGGCGTCAGCTTTTCGCTGCTGATGGACCGTTTGTGCCAGGACCCCGGCGGTATTGAGAGCGCCAGGCGGGCCTACCAACGCAGGCTGCGCTGGCTGCTCGCCTGCGGTGTCCTGCACGGCCTATTGCTGTGGTCCGGCGACATCCTGACCTGGTATGCACTCATCGGATTCTGGTTGATCCGTTATGCGGGCAAGCGCACATCGGACCTGCAGCAGGTCCTGCGTTACACCATCGTGGTTTGCGCGCTGATTTACGTCCCCCTCCTGCTGGTGGGCTGGTTCATGAGCCTCGATGCTGTGGCGACCACGAACACGGCGCTTCACGACACCTACCGCTACCACGCCATCCTCACCGCCGGCAACTGGATGGATGTCGCCGCTGTTCGCCTGCAAGGCTACCTGTTGAATGTGACGGCCGGCATCCTGTTCGCCCCTGAACTGGCACTGCTGTTCCTGCTTGGGGCGATCTCTGCCCGTCGCGGTTGGCTGACAAGGCCGGAGCGGTTCCGTGCCGGCTGGCGGCACGCTCGTTTGCTTGGCCTGGTGGTCGGCCTGCCAGTCAATCTGTGGTTCGGCGCGGTGAGCTTGCACGGGGCGCTCAACCCACTTGATGCGAACGCCAATCCACTATTGGAAATGATCGTTGGATCATTTGCCGGGCCCTTGCTGTCGCTGGCGGTGCTGGCGCACATCATGCTGATGGGGCCTGCTGCGACCATTGCGATCGGGCGCTGGCTGGCGCCGGTAGGGAGAATGGCTCTGACCAATTACCTGATGCAGTCCTTGTTGTGCGTGGTGCTGCTCCAAAGTACCGGCCTGGGCCTGGGAGCGCGCCTGTCGCATGCGGGCGTTTTCGGGCTCTGCCTGGCCATCATGGTAGTCCAGCTGTATTGGTCGCGATGGTATCTGAGCCACCATGCGCTGGGGCCGGTCGAGGCGCTATGGCGCCACCACACTTACCGTTAGAACCGGGGGCAATGCAAGACTGAGCGGAGTTGTCTAATTTTCTTTTCCCAGATCACCTAATGGCACTTCAGCCGCCCGACTGGATGCGCCAGCTTTTATGGAAACCTTTTTCGTCGCATCACGTCAGCCAACCTCCTCAATTTGTCAGGATCGGGTCACGTTCGGCCTGTCGAGAACTGACCAACCTGCAGTCAAACATCAGCTTAATGCCCTGACCTTGAATTGTCGAACTCATTTGGGTTGGAACGCCATTGCCCCGATATCGAGATAGCTTCTGAGACGGTTGAATGGCGACGCAACAGGGGCGCAATCGCAATTCGTGAAACATTTCGGCTTGAGTATCAAACAAAAATTTATCGAATGAAAGTTTGATTTTTATCAAACCTTGGAGGGGAGGGGGAGCTTATTCTCGTCTGCGCTTCAATCCCTGAAGTAAGAAAACAGAGAAAGTGATTAAGTACATGTCAGATGTAAAAGCAACCACGACGACTAATGTTGAAGACAGTATTGATATAACCGATATGACCCCAACCAATCAAAAGATTCTGGAAGGCGGCTATGCTGGCTCGGCGAGCTGGGTTAACGGTACGTTGACTGCGGTTATTCCAGTGACAGGTGACGCCCCTTCCAACGGGAGTACGTTCGTTACGGTTGGCGGTCTTTTTATGAATGTTACTATCGATGACAGTTGGGAAGTCTATCCTGGCGGTCAGTCCAGTTTGGCGCCTACTGTCATTGTGGGCGCTATAAACGATCCAAGCGTTGCCGTTGGCGATTTCATCCCCGGCGCATCTTTAACCGTAGGCACCGGATTGGCAGGCCAGCAAATTAGTAGTAGTGGTGACACCGCAACAGTCTGGGGTACTGTCGGCATTGTAAGTGCTGGCCTTACCGGTTCGGCATTGTCGACTGATAATCCTAATGCCACGCCAGTTGAGCTTGTTGGGCAAGCTGAAGCATGGGCGTCGGGCCAATACTATATCCAGCCGTAGATTCTGTTTACCCAATGGTCGGTTGGTATTGCCAGCCGACCAGCGTTGCTCATCACAAAGTTCGACGGAATGTGATACCGGTCTGTTGAAATATTCATTTCTCTTGCCAAAAAAATCGGACTTACGGTTCAAGTAGGTATCGATACGGACGTGTCAGGAATTTTGTGTGCGCGGGGCCACGGTTTCGTAGTTAGTTAATCGCGTTCGTGAATCGCTCGCCAAACATGATGGCGAATTGGTTGGCTGCCAGCTTCCACGTCCGCTGCGGCATCTTCCAATCTTTTTC
>CBDDRJ010000115.1:0-52989 GCA_965233055.1 uncultured bacterium | reverse complement strand
GCCACCGCCCGGCTCCGGCGCGCCGCCGTCTGCGGGCATCGCCGCCGGCTTGTCCAGTCTGCTCATCGCTCCCCTTTCATTTGCGGCGTCGCCGCCGGCCGCGGCCGCGGATAGCCGGACGGCCGCCACAGTGTGGACGTGCTGGCCGCAAAAAAATATGACATGGATCAAATTTTCCGGGCCTTTGGACGCCCCGCCCGGCCCGCTTCGGGCCGCCGGTGCTTTGAACGGCCGACCAGTCTTCCGGGAAATTTGATTGAGATCAAAATTCTAAGAAGTTTTCCTTCATTTATGCAAACTTCTGTGGACGAAGGCGCGCACACTACCTAGCCTGAAAGCCCGACATCACTTTTTCTGGAGAGACCATCGTGAGCTACAAGACCATCCTGCTGCATCTGGACCAATCGTCCCATGTGGAGGCGCGCACGCGCCTGGCGCATGCCCTGGCGCAGCGCATGCAGGCCCACCTGATCGGCGTCGCCACCAGCGGCGTATCGCGTTTCATGCAAGGCAGTGCGGCGATGGGCATCCACGGCGCCACGGCGCTCGACCCGATCCTGGCAGAACACATCGGCTACCTGCACGCGCGCGCCGATGCATTACTGGCCACCTTCAAGCAGCACGCCTCGCCCGATGCCGCTGCCGCCGTCCCGGTCGAGGCGCGCCGGCTCGACGACGACGACTACGGCGGACTATGCCTGCAGGCCCGCTATTGCGACCTGCTGGTGCTCGGCCAGCCCGATCCGGACAGCGGCGCGGCGCCCGATCTGGCGCCTTATGTCGCCCTCAATGGCGGGCGCCCCGTGCTGATCGTGCCCAATGCCGGCCAGGCGTCGGCGGCCGCCGAGAACGTGCTGGTCGGCTGGGACGGCCGGATCGAGGCCGCGCGCGCCGTCACCGCTGCCCTGCCCCTGCTCAAGGCGGCCAGGCGGGTGACGCTGGCCCTGGTCAACCCGGACGTCGGCCCCGCCGACCATGGCGAAGAACCCGGCGCCGATATCGCCCTGTACCTGGCGCGGCACGGCGTCCATGTCGACGTGCAGGTCGAGACGACCAGCGCCGACACCGGCAGCGCCCTGCTGTCGACGGCCGCCGCCGTTGGCGCCGACCTGCTCGTCATGGGCTGCTATGGCCATTCGCGCTTGCGCGAGCTGCTGGTCGGCGGCACCACCCGCACCGTGCTGGCGCAGATGAACCTGCCGGTGTTGATGGCGCACTGAACGGGCCCCGGCGCCGGCCGCTTTTTGGCCGTGTATTGATTTTTCTCAAGTATTTTGATCTACCACAATTTTTTTTTGGCCGGACCCGGCCATAGTGGGCGCATCAATATAGGAGATGGTCATGCACATTCAATTCCTCGGTGCGACCGGCACCGTTACCGGGTCCAAATACCTGCTCACGACCAGTAAGTCCAGCCTGCTGGTCGACTGCGGCCTGTTCCAGGGCTACAAGCAGCTACGCCTGCGCAACTGGGCAGCGCTGCCGGTCCACCCGGCACAGATCGACGCCGTCGTCCTGACCCACGCCCACCTCGACCATAGCGGCTATCTGCCGCTGCTGGTCAAGGACGGCTTTCGCGGCAAGATCTACTGCAGCGAGGCGACCTACGACCTGTGCAAGATCATCCTGCCCGACAGCGGCCACTTGCTCGAGGAGGAAGCCAACTACGCCAACCGCCACAGCTACTCCAAGCACGACCCGGCCGAACCGCTGTACACGGAAGCCGATGCCGAGCGGGCGCTCGGCTATTTTTCGCCGGTGCCGTTCGAGACCCATTTCTCGCCGGCCGACGGCATGCTGGCCTCGCTGCTGCCCGCCGGCCACATCCTCGGCGCGGCCATCGTGACGGTGCGCGCCGACGGCAAGACGATCACGTTCTCCGGCGACCTGGGGCGGCCGCACGACCCGATCATGGTGGCCCCGGCGCCGCTCGGCAAGACCGACTACCTGGTGCTCGAATCGACCTACGGCGACCGCAGCCACGACCCGGCCGACCCGGCCGAACTGATCGGCGAGACGATCCGGACCACCGCCGCCCGCGGCGGCGTCACCATCATCCCGTCGTTCGCGGTCGGCCGCGCCCAGAGCATGCTCTACTACATCGACAAGCTCAAGCGCAGCGGACAGATCCCGTCCGGCCTGCCCGTCTACCTCAACAGCCCGATGGCCACCAATGCGACCGAGATCTACCACAAGCACCGCAAGCAGCACCGGCTCGACTACCGCCAGTGCGAGTCGATGTGCCACGCGGCGACGATCGTGCGCAGCGTCGAGGAATCGATCGCGCTCAACCAGCGCCAGCGGCCGATGGTCATCGTGGCCGCCAGCGGCATGGCCACCGGCGGGCGCGTGCTGCACCACCTGAAGGCGTTCGCGCCCGACCCGCGCAACACGTTCCTGTTCTCAGGCTTCCAGGCCGGTGGCACGCGCGGCGCCGCGATGGTGGCCCATGCCGACTCGGTCAAGATCCATGGCGAATACGTGCCGGTGCGGGCCCAGGTGGTCCAGCTCGACAATGTATCGGCCCACGCCGACGCCGGCGAAATCATCGACTGGTTGAGGCCGCTGGCGCCGGCGCCGAGGATGACCTTCATCACCCATGGCGAGCCGGCCGCGGCCGACGCGCTGCGCCTGCGCATCGAAGAGACACTGCGCTGGCCATGCAGCGTACCCGGCTACCTCGACAGCGTGGAGCTGCTGTGAACGGCCCGCACCTGGCCGGCAGCATCGCTGGCGGCGACGACGCCCAGCAGCCGTTCTCGCGCGACCTGCGGATCCGCCGCATTGGCATTGACACCTGCCAGGAAATGGTCGCCTACCTGCACCGCGACTGCCCGGTCTACCGGGCCGAGGGTTTCGATCCCCGCTCGCGGGTCGAAGTGTGGCGCGACGGACGCCATATCATCGCCACCCTCAATGTCGTGCACGACCCGATGCTCGGCGTGCACGAAATCGGCCTGTCGGAGGCGGCCTGGCGCGGCCTGGCCGGCAGCGCCGGCGACATGGTGCGGGTAACCCACCCGGAGCCGATCCAGTCGTTCTCGGCGGTCCGCTCCAAGATCTACGGCACCCCGTTCACGGCCGACGGCGCCACCGCCGTCGTGCGCGACCTGGTCCAGGGCCACTATTCGGACATCGAGATGGCGGCGCTGATCGCCGCCTGCTCCGGCGGCAGGATGGACCTGGCCGAAACCATCGCGCTGACCCACGCCATGATCAACGCCGGCCAGTCGCTGCAGTGGGATGCGCCGGTGGTGGCCGACAAGCACTGCGTCGGCGGGCTGCCGGGCAACCGCACCACGCTGCTGATCGTGCCGATCGTCGCCGCCTGCGGCCTGCTCATTCCAAAGACGTCGTCGCGCGCCATCACGTCGCCGGCCGGCACCGCCGACACGATGGAAACGCTGGCGCCGGTGGTGCTCAGCACCGCGCAGATGCGGCGCACCGTCGAACGGGAAAACGGCTGCATCGTGTGGGGCGGTTCGATGAACCTCAGTCCGGCCGACGACCTCTTGATCCGGGTCGAGCGCCCGCTCGGCCTCGACAGCGACGGCCTGCTGGTGGCGTCGGTGCTGTCGAAGAAGATCTCGGCCGGCGCCACCCACGTGGTGATCGACATGCCGATCGGCCCCACCGCCAAGGTGCGCTCGCTCGACGCGGCCCATACGCTCAGCGCCAAGCTGATCGAAGTGGGCAAGGCGCTCGGCGTCGTGGTGCGCATCATCCTGACCGACGGCAGCCAGCCGGTCGGCGAAGGGATCGGGCCGGCGCTCGAGGCGCACGACGTGCTGGCCGTGCTGCGCAACACGGCCGACGCCCCGGCCACGCTGCGCGAGCGCTCGCTGTCGCTGGCGGCCGCGGTGCTCGAACTGGGCGGCAAGGCGGGGCCGGGCAAGGGGCTGGCGATGGCGCGCGAGGTGCTCTCGACCGGCGCCGCCTGGAACAAGTTCCAGGCCATCTGCGACGCCCAGGGCGGCATGCGGGTGCCGCCCAAGGCGAAGTACACCAAAGTGATCCGGTCGCGCCATGCGGGCCGTGTGGTGGCGATCGACAACCGCCGCCTGGCCGCCATCGCCAAGCTGGCCGGCGCGCCGAGCGCCAAGGCGGCCGGCATCAGCTTCTACGCCCCGCTCGGCAGCATGCTCGAGCTTACCCAGCCATATATGACGATCCATGCCGAGACGCCCGGCGAACTGGACTACGCCTGCGCCTTTGTCGAAGCCCAGCCGCCGGTGCTGACGCTGCGGGAGGCGTCATGAGCGCGCTGGTATTCGGCATGGCGGGCGATGCCGCGCTGGCGCAGCGGCTGGCGCTGGCGCTGCATGCCGAGCACGGCGCGCTCGACCTGCACCAGTTCCCGGACGGCGAAACCTGCCCCCGCTTCGGCAGCGCGCTCGACGGGCGCGACGTCGTGTTCGCCTGCGCGCTGGACCACCCGAATGCCAAGCTGATCGAGCTCTACCTGGCAGCTTGCGTCGCGCGCGAACTGGGTGCGCGCAGCGTCGGCCTGGTGCTGCCCTACCTGCCATATATGCGCCAGGACATCCGCTTTGCGCCCGGTGAAGGGATCACGTCGGTCCATGCAGCGCGCCTGCTGTCGCTCTGCTGCGACTGGCTGGTGACGGTCGATCCCCACCTGCACCGCCACCACGCGCTGTCGGACATCTATTCGGTGGCGACCCGGGCGGTGCAGGCGGCGCCGGCGATCGCCCAATGGGTCGCGCAGCACGTGCAGCGCCCGCTGCTGGTGGGGCCGGACTCGGAAAGCGAACAATGGGTGGCGCAGGTGGCGGCGCTGGCCGACTGCCCGTACACGGTGCTGCAGAAGAAGCGCAGCGGCGACCGCACGGTCGAGATCTCGATCCCCGACCTGTCGGCCTGGCACGGCATGACGCCGGTGCTGGTCGACGATATCGTGTCGACCGCGCGCACCATGATCGCGGCGGCACAGCAGATCGAATCGGCCCGGCTGGCGCCGCCTGTCTGCATCGCCGTTCATCCGCTGTTTGCCGGCGGCGCCTATGCCGATATGCACCGGGCCGGCATCGAGCGCATCGTCAGCTGCAATACGATCGCCCACTCGAGCAACAAGATCGACGTCACGCCATGGCTGGCCGCTGCCGTCGCCTCGCTGCTCGACCAGCGGCAGGCCTAGGAGCCTGCGCGGCAGAAGGAGTCGAGACCAATCGGGTGGGAAAAGAACCCGGTTCGTCACCACTTTTGAGGGCTGTAGCCGTAGCTACTGCCCGAGAAATGGGGGCGAAGTGGGACTTTTCTCCACCTGTTTGGGCCGACGAGCTTCTGCCGCGCACGCTCCTGGCAAGCTGCTAGCGGTCGCGCATGGTGCGCATCAGGCGCACCATGTCGTCGGCCAGCGGCGCCAGCGCCAGTCCGATCAGCAGCAGGGCCAGCGGCAAGGTGGCGGCGTAGCCGATGTACTTGAAGCCGACGGCGCCGCTGATGCCGCCGACCAGGAAGTACAGCAGCAGCTGGGCCAGCACGCGCAGCCGCTCCGGCCTGACCGAAGGCGGCTCGCCGGGAGCGATATGGGCAGCGCTGCGGAACACGCGCTTGCCAAGCTCGATGCCGATGTCGGTCACGATGCCCGTCACATGGGTGGTGCGGATATCCGCCTTCGACAGCTTGGTGATGACGGCATTCTGCAAGCCCATGATGAAGCTCAGCAGCACGACGGTGGCCGAGGCGGTCAGCCAGCTCACTTCGGACAGCCTGGCGCCGACCAGGCCGAAACACAGCAGCAGCAGCGCCTCGAGCAGCAGCGGCAGCGCGTATTCGCTGTGCAGGTCGCGCTGGCGCGCATGGTTGACCATCACCGCGCAGCAGGCAGCGCCGCTGCCGAACGCCAGCAGCGCACCGGCCCCGCCCAGCGCCAGGTCGAGCTGGCCCAGCACCAGGTGGTCGGCCATCGACGACACCACGCCCGTCATGTGCGAAGTGTACTGTTGCACTGCAAGGAAGCCGCCGGCATTGATCGCGCCGGCGATGAAAGCCAGCACGAAGCCCAGGTGGCGGTCGGCGCTGGCCGACCGGGTCTTGCCGGTCAGCCTTCTCGTATAGTTAATTGGCATGCAAATTTCATCCGAATCTCGATCCTGGCTGGTCAGCCATACCAACCATTATGCATTAAGAGCGGGCGGCGAGCACGGCGCCGTAAGGGGCGGCGGCGGCGGCCAGCATCAGCAGCAGGCCGAACGCCAGCCGCGCGCAAAAGCGGGCCCCTCCGCTCAGGTAGGCAGCCGCCAGCTTGGACAGCGTGTTGGCGGCGAGCGCAATGAGGATGATCAGGCTGGCATCGAGCTGGCCCGGCAGGTCGCCCTCGGCCAGCGCCAGCGTCGAGGCGACGGCCGCGTGCACGTCGATCAGGCCGGTCAGGGCGGCGCCGATGGTGACGGCGGACGGTCCGAAGTGCTGGCGGGCGGCGTTGACGGCGGTGATCGCCGCCGTCAGGACCAGGGCGAACGCGACGGCCTGGCCGGCATGGACGGCGTGGCGCCCGGCCGCGATCGCGTCATTGCCGGCCCTGGCGCGCGCACGCGCCAGGCTGGCCAGCGACACCAGCGCGGCGCAGGCCAGGCCGGCGCCCAGCACCGGCGCCACCGAGGCCACGCTGGCCGGCGCGACCAGCGAAGTGACGACGAACAGGAAGATGAAGGTGGCGACGTTCGACTAGCGCGCCCCCATCGCGGCGATGGTGGCGGTGCTGGAAATGAAGCCGGACGCCAGCCCCGACAGGGCCAGCCCCATGGCCGGGCCGGCCAGCCGCAGCGCGAAATGGCCGGCCGCCTGCACCGCCATCAGCACGATGACCAGGCTCCACAAGCGGTAGGGATTGGCGCCGAACAGCCAGCCGACCCCTTCATTGGGCAGCAGCGGCAGCACCAGCATGGCGCCGGCCAGCAGCAGCGCATCGCCCCATTCGGTGCGGCTGAGCTTGAAACGGGCGTGCACAGCGGCGGTGCCGACAGCCCGCTCAGGCCATCGCGTAGCCATACGACGGCGTGGCGCGCGGGCGCACCGGCGCGCTGCGGGCAGGCGATGCCACGTTGCGGGCCGGCGAGGCCACGCTGCGGGCGGCGGCGCGCTCGGGCGGCGCCATGCCCAGCGACAGCGCCTTGAGACTGTCGAAATCGAGGATCTCGACTTCGCGGTTGGCCACGTCGATCCAGCCCTTCTTGCGGAACGCCGTCATCAGGCGGCTGATGCTTTCGATCGTCAGCGACAGGTAATTGCCGATGTCTTCGCGCGACATCCGCAGCTGGAAGCGGCCGGCCGCATAGCCGCGCGCCGCGTAGCGGGCCGACAGGCCCAGCAGGAACACGGCGAAGCGCTGCTCGGCCCGCATGTTTCCGAGGAACAACATCATATGCTGCTCGCGCGCGATTTCCTGGCTCATCAGGCGGTGGAACTGGCGCATCAGCTGGGGCATCTGCTCGAGCATTTCCTCCAGCTTCACATACGGGATCTCGCACACTTCGCTGTCCTCGAGGGCCACCGCGCCGCAGCTGTAGCTGCCGCTGCTGATGGCGTCCATGCCCAGCAGGTCGCCCGACATCTGCAGGCCGGCGATCTGCTGTTCGCCGTGCGAATTGAGCTGGTAAGTCTTGAAATGGCCAAAACGCACCACGTACAGGTTGCGGAAGTTCTCCCCCATCCGGTACAGGTCCTCGTCGCGTTCGATGCGGCGGCGCCGCACCACCAGCTTGTCGAGCTGGCCCAGTTCGGCTTCGCCGAGGCCATTGGGCAGGCACAGGGGTTTGAGCGAACACACCGAGCACTTCTGCGAGCTCGTGCGCGAGACGGTGGAAGGTAGCAGCTGGATAACGGTTTTCATGGTTTTTACCCGACAAGGTCTGTGGTTCCGGCCCCGCCAGCGGCGGCGAGGACATGGAGTCAGTATGTCCGACGAGGACAATTTGCGTTATCGGGTATTGCGTCAAGTTTTTGTAGGCGATGCCACACAGCTTGCTGTAGGGCTTCCCCTACAGCAAGCTGTCCGGCGGGTCGGTGGGACTAGATCAGCCCGTTTTCAAGGGCGTAGCGGGTCAATTCAGCATTGCTGGCCAGGCCCATTTTCTCGAGGATGCGGGTGCGGTAGGTGGTCACCGTGTTCGGGCTCAGGTGCAGGGCGTCGGCGATCTTGACCAGGCTTTCGCCGGCCGCGATCAGTTTCATCACTTCCAGTTCGCGGTTCGACAGCGCTTCATGGCTGGCCGTGCCGCCCCCGCCGACCAGGCTGGCCAGCTTCTCGAGCAGGGCCGGGCTGACGTATTTGCCGCCGGCAGCCGCCTTGCGCACCGCCTCGACCAGCACGCTGGTGGGCGAGTCCTTGGTCAGGTAGCCGGCCGCGCCGAACTTGAAGGCGCGCACCGCATAGATTTCCTCCGAATAGGTGCTGAGGATCAGCACGGCCATCCGCGGCACTTCGCTGCGCAGCATCTTCAGCAGGTCCAGCCCGTTCTTGCCCGGCATCGTGATGTCGACCAGGGCGACGTCGAACTCGAGCTCGCGCACCATGCGCATCGCTTCCTGGGCATTGCTGGCTTCGCCCTTGACGACGATCTGGTCGGTCGAGCTGAGCATCAGCCGCACTCCGTTGCGGGCGATCGCGTGGTCGTCGACCAGCAAGACCCGGATCTGGCTACTGGAGGGCATCGGCATGCTCCCACGGCAATTGCAGCGCCAGCGTCGTGCCCTGGCCGGCGGCGCCGCTGACGGTCAGTTCGCCGCCGAAATGGCGGGCCCGCTCGATCATGCCCAGCACGCCCCACGATTCGCCGTTGTCGAGGTTCGAGCCGTCGATGCCCTTGCCGTCGTCGACCACGGTGACGTGCAGCACGCCGTCGCGGCTCTCGGCGTGCACCAGCACCACGCTTGCCTCGGCATGGCGCACGACATTGGTCAGGGCTTCCTGCACGATGCGAAACAGCATCGTGCTGCGGTCGGCGTCGAGCTCCATGGCCGCCAGCGCGGGCGCGATCACGCAGCTGCACGCCAGCTTGGTGCGGTTGGCGATCTGCCCCGTGTACCATTCGAGCGCGGCCCATACGCCCAGCTGGTCGAGCACGCTGGGACGCAGGTCGGTGATGACCTTGCGCACCGCTTCGAGCGCGTCCTTGGCCAGCGCCGCGGCGTCGACCAGCAGCGGGTCCGGTTCGGCGCCGGCCGCCACCGCCCGTTCGACCGACACCGAGATATAGGCGCGGATGCCCGACAGCAGGCCGCCCAGCTCGTCGTGCACTTCGCGTGCGATCCGCTTGCGCTCGTCCTCGCGGATATTCTCCTGGTAGGCGGCCAGCTCGCGCATGGCGTCGCGGGTCTGGCGCAGATTGGCCTCGGCCGCCTTGAGCGACGTGATGTCGACCCAGATCCCCTGGATCACCGATTCGCTGCCGGCCACCACCACCGCCTCGGCCTGGTCGCGGAACCACAGCAGCCTGCCGTCGCGCGTGTACATCCGGTATTCGTGGTACAGCGCCGTGCCGTGCAGGCGGCTGGCCTCGATCGCCGCCAGCGCCGCGGCGCGGTCGTCCGGGTGCATCTGCTGCGCATGGATGCCGGGCGAGGCGAGCCACTCGGCCGCCGTATACCCCAGCAGCCGGATCTGCGGACTGATATAGCGCATCACCGACCCGCTGCCGGCCGAGGCCGAGTAGGTGATGGCCTGGATCTGCTCGACCAGGATGCGGAACTTGGCTTCGATCTGGCGCTTATCGTCGATCAGGCGCCGTTCGCGCAGCATCCGGTGAATCGCCACCGGCAGCAGTTCGAGGTAGCGCCGTTCGCTGTCCTTGACCAGGTAGTCGAGCGCGCCGCGCCGGATCGCCTCGGCCGCCACCGCCGCATTGTCGGCCCCGGTCAGCATCATGACCGGCACCTCGCTGGCACTGCTGCGGTTGAGCCGTTCGAGGAATTCGAGGCCGGTCAGGTCCGGCAGCTGGTAGTCGAGCAGGATGCAGTCGGGCCGCTGCTGCTCGGCGATCGAGAGGCCGTCCTGGCCGGTGTCGGCCTCGATCAGCGTGAACAGGCGTTCGGGGTGGGCATCGAAGGCGCGCTGGCACGCCATCCGGTCAACCATATCGTCTTCCACCAGCAGCACGCGGATCAAAGCCGCCGGCACCCCATGCGCAAGCACCGCGCCCATCGCTTCACTCGGCGTCATGGCATTTCGCTGATGGTCCAGTAGCGGTCGATCGAGCGCATCATGTCGACGAATTTGCGGTATTCGACCGGCTTGACCATATAGCCGGCGATGCCCAGGCTGAAACTACGGGCCTTGTCGTGCTCTTCTTCCGACGTCGTCAGCACGATGACGGGCACGCGCCGCAGCTGTTCGTCGCTCTTGATCGCGTGCAGGAATTCGATGCCGTTCATGACCGGCATATTGATGTCGAGCAAGATGATGCAGGGCCGCTCCGCGGCCGGGTCGCCCAGGTAGGCCAGCGCCGCTTCGCCGTGCTCCATATTGACGACCGGATTGGCGACGGCGATCTCGTCGAAGGCGCGCCGGATCGTCATGACGTCGACCTCGTCGTCTTCCACCACCAGGATCGGTTTACTGCTGAATTTCATCGGTCAAGTCTTTCCTACGCGTACGGTTTTGGGTAGGGTAAAGTAGAAACAGGCGCCCTCGCCGACCACTGACTCGACCCAGATCTTGCCATGGTACATCTCCACAATCTTCTTTACCAGCGCCAATCCTACTCCGGTGCTCTCGACCTTGTCGCGCGGCGTCAGCGTCTGGAACAGCTGGAAGATGCGCTCGAAGTGGCGCGCCTCGATGCCGGGGCCATTGTCGCGCACATGGAATTGCCAGGCGTCGCCGGCATCGATGCAGCCGATCTCGACTGCACCCTGCGGCTTGTCCATATACTTGATGGCGTTCGAAATGAGGTTCTGGAACAACTGTTCGAGGCGGATCGGTTCGCCCAGCACGGCCGGCATCGGTCCGACCACGCTGACCTTGACGTGTTCCGGCGGCGCCAGCAGGTCGATGGCGTCGCCGATCAGCGCAGCCAGGTCGAGCCTGACCATCGCTTCCTTGACGCGGCCGACGCGCGAATACTGCAGGATGCCGTCGATCAGCCCGCCCATCCGGTGCACCCGCTTGATCATCAGCCGCATATGCTCCTTGCCCTTGGCGTCGAACAGGTGGCCGTAGTCGGCGTCGATCCAGTCGGCCAGCGAGCCGATGCCGCGCAGCGGCGCCTTCAGGTCGTGCGAGACGACATAGGCGAAGCTGGTCAGTTCCTCGTTGGCGGTGCGGATCTCGTGCATCAGCTTGCGGTGCTGGTCTTCGGCCTGCTTGCGCTCGGTGATGTCGCGCACCATGCCGGTGAACATGCGACGCCCGCCCACCTGCATCTCGACCACCGACAAGTCCATCGGGAACTGCGAGCCATCCTTGCGCAGGCCCTCGACTTCGCGGCCCTTGCCGATGATGCGCTGTTCGCCGGTGCGCCGGTAGTGCTCGAGATAGCCGTCATGCCGCTCGCGGTGCGGGGCCGGCATCAGCATCGACACATTCTGGCCCACCACTTCGGCCTCGCTGTAGCCGAACAGGCGAACGGCGGCCGGGTTCAGGCGCTCGAGCATGCCGCGCTCGTCGATCGTCAGGATGGCGTCGACGGCCGTCTCGAAGATCGCGCGCATGCGCTCTTCGCTGTCTTGCAGTGCCTGCTCGGCCTGCTTGCGCTGGCTGATGTCGTGGATCGCCGCCAGCACCAGCGGCAGCCCTTGCGCCGTCTTCAGCGGCGACAGGCTGACCTCGACGGGGAATTCCCGTCCGTCGCGGTGCAGGCCGAACAGCTCCGTGCCGCTGCCCATCGAGCGCGGCCGCGGGTTGGCGAAGAAATCGCTGCGCTGGCCGCCATGGGCATGCTGGAAACGGGGCGGTATCAATACTTCCAGCATCTGGCCCGGCAGGGTGCCGCTGTCGTAGCCGAACAGGCGCTCGAGCGCCGGATTGACCAGGATCAGCTTGCCGTCGCCGTCCGTGATGAGCATTGCATCGGCGGCCGATGCCAATAACCATTCCAAGCTCTGTCCTTCAATTACGAGATTTCTCATCCATGGGTCCCGGCGGTGGCATCACCGCCATTTTAACGCCATGCACCGTGCCTCTGCTCGACATTCTGCTGGCAGGCAAGACAAAGCTTGGCTACCGGCTGGGCCCGCATTCGCTCGAACGCAATGGCGGCCCCGCACTGGTCGCACTCGCCGTAGCTGCCATCGGCGATGCGCGCCAGTGCAGCATCGATGTCCCTCAGTTCGTCGCATTCATGGCGCAGCTGGACGATGCCGAACTGGCTCAGCAGTTCAGCCGACGCGCCATCGTCGTCGTTGAAGCGGTTGACCAGCGCCCGTTCGCTCGGTTTTTCCGACTGGTGCAGGTGCAGCCGGATGGCCGCGACAATGCTCTGGCGCCACTTCAGCAGGCCCGCCTTCAATTCCTCGATTTGTTCCACATTCAACGATTTCACGTCATTCTCCAGTGCAGGTCTTGGCATACCCATCAATATTTCCTTCGAATGTAACAATCCGGAGGGGGTTCGTCACTGGCACCACTTGATGTGGATCAAAATTTTCAAGAATACGGGCCGGCCGGCTATTTCTGCGCCAGCACCCATTTGGCCAGCGTGACCGCTTCGGCAGCGGTGACCATATTGGGCGACATCGCCATCGGACCACCCCACTTGCCGCTGCTGCCCTTGGTGATGCTGGCGATCAGCTTGGCCTGGGCCGTGGCGTCGCCCTTGTACTTGACGGCGACCTCGCGAAAAGCCGGCCCCAGCACCTTCTTGTCGATCGCATGGCAGGCCATGCAGTTCCTGGTCTTGGCCAGGTCGGCGTTGGCCAGGGCCTGGCCGGGTGCGGCCACGGCGGCCAGGGCAAGCCATATCAGTGCAGCGGACTTCATCTTTCATCTCCCAGGGGACCGCACATGCGGACGCCTCGATTCTAGGGCCAGGCGGTCCAAGTTTCCTTAAACTACTTCAAGGCGCCAGGCATGGAGCGCTTCGATAATGGCTGCACAGCTTGCGCCTTGCGGCGCCAACCACTTTAGGGAACCACCATGATCAACCATCAGATGCAACTGGCCTCCATCCTCGACCTCACCGGCGCCAGCACGGTGTGCGCGACATTGCGCGCCTTGCCCGGGGTCGAGTCGGTCGAAGCGGTGTCGGGCCTGGATGTCGTCGCGGTCCGCTTCGACCAGGGCCGCACCTCGCCGCAGGAGATGGGCCAGGTACTGGCCCGCGTCGGCTACCCGGAACGGGCCCGCCATGGGGCCGGCGGCAGCTGCTGCGGCGGCTGTGGCGGCTGAGCCTGGCCGATAAGCCCGGCGGCGCAGGCGGCTCAGGTGTTTTTCGAGTGCCGCATGCGCAGCAGGGCGGCTCAGATGGTTTTCGAGTAGCGCATGCGCTGCAGCGGGATGTCGTTGGGGCTGCCGAAGTACTTGTCGAACACCATGCACAGATTGCGCACCAGCAGCCGGCCCTTCGGCGTCACGCTCAGCGCTGACTCCGTCACGCTCAGCAGGCCGTCGTTCTCCAGCACGCGCAGCTTGCCCAGCTCGGCGGCGAAGTAGACGCCGAATTCGATGCCGTGCGCCTGCTCGACCGAGCTCACGTTCAGCGCAAAATCGCACATCAGGCGCCCGATCACGTCGCGCCGCACCAGGTCGTCATGACTGAGCTCAATGCCTCGCGCGACCGGCAATACCCCCTGGTCCAGCGCCGCGTAGTAACGCTCTAGCGACTTCTCGTTCTGGCAGTAGGAATCGCCGACGGCGCTGATCGACGACACGCCGCACGACACCATGTCGGTGTCGGCATGGGTCGAATAACCCTGGAAATTGCGGTGCAGCTGGCCGCTGCGCTGGGCGACGGACAGTTCGTCGTCCGGTTTGGCGAAGTGATCCATGCCGATATAGACATAGCCGGCCCCGGTCAGGCGCTCGATGCACAGGCCCAGCATCGCCAGCTTGTCCTGGTCGCTCGGCAGGTCGGCGTCGACGATCAGGCGCTGCGACTTGAACAGCTGCGGCATGTGCGCGTAGTTGTAGATCGAGATCCGGTCGGGGCTGGCCTTGACCACCTTGGCCAGCGTCTCGCCGATGGTCTTGAGGCTCTGCTTCGGCAGGCCGTAGATCAGGTCGATGCTGATCGAGCGGAAGCCCGCCGTCCGCGCCGCCGCGATCGCGTCCAGCGTCAGCGCCTCCGGCTGGATGCGGTTGACCGCCTGCTGCACCTCGGCGTCGAAGTCCTGCACGCCCAGGCTGATGCGGTTGAAGCCCTGGCGCCGCAGCGAGGCGATGCGCTTTGCATCGACCGTGCGCGGGTCGATTTCGATCGAATACTCGCCGCTGGCGTCGTCGGCGAAGCGGAAGCTGGCGCGCAGGTGGGCCATCAACTGCTCCATCTGCAGGTCGGACAGGTAGGTCGGCGTGCCGCCGCCCAGGTGGAGCTGCTCGACCTGCTGCGCATCGCCCAGCAGTGCGGCCTGCAGGCTGATCTCGCGCATCAGGTAGCCGAGGTAGATGGCTGCCTTGTCATGCTCCTTCGTGATGATCTTGTTGCAGGCGCAGTAGTAACACAGCGACTCGCAGAACGGGATGTGCAGGTACAGCGACAGCGGCAGGCGCTGCCTGTTCCCTTTCAAACCGGCCACCACGCGCGCATAGTCGGCATGGCCGTAGCCGGCGCGGAAGCGGTCGGCCGTCGGGTAGGACGTGTAGCGCGGCCCCTGCTGGCTCATCCTGGCGATCAGCTCGGGATCGAACTGCACCCGGACGTCGAAACGGGTATCCATCGACTTCTCCAATATTGTCGTGTTCATCAGATTTGTCCCGAGAAACCTCGTCCTTCAGGGCGAGGAGTGAAAGGGACCGACTGCGCAGCAGTCGATGCCCTAGCGGTTGAGGAACCGGCAGCCTTCGTAGCAGTCAAATAGACATGAAAATCGTCTATCGCTACCGGGTGAAATCGTTGACAGGCTTGCTGAATCGGCAAGCGCGGATGGTCAACTTCGTTTGGAATTTCTGCAATGACCGGCAAAAGGATGCCCTGCGTTTCTCCCGGCGCTGGCACACAGGATTCGACTTGATCAAGCTGACCACGGGCGCCAGCAAGGAACTCGGGCTTCACTCCAGTACCATCAATGACGTTTGCCAGCAGTACGCGCGCTCGCGCGCTCAGTCGCACCGCCCCTACCTGCGCTATCGGGGGCGCAAGCATCTTGGCTGGGTCCCGCTTAAGGGCCGCGAACTCAAGCGCGAAGGCGATGCCTTCCGCTTTGCCGGCAATACCTATCGCGTCTTCTATTCCCGTCCTCTGCCAGACGGCAAAATCGTCGACGGCACGAACTTCTCGCGTGACCGGCGCGGCAACTGGTTCCTCAATATCGTGATCGAGGTCCAGCCGGCAGCGGCCCGGCCGCCATTGCGTAGCGTTGGCATCGACTTGGGCCTGAAACAGTTTGCCGTGCTCAGCGACGGCACGGCCATCGAGGCGCCGCGCCTGTACCGGGACCTGGAGGCGGCGCTGGCGCAGGCCCGGCGCGCGCGCAAGCGCAGGCGGGTTCTGGCCATTCACGCCAAGGTGGCCAACCGGCGGCGTCATTTTCTGCACACGCTGTCCAGTAGCATCGTCGCCCGTTTCGATTACATCGTCGTCGGCAACGTCGACGCCGGCGGGCTTGCCAAAACCAGCATGGCAAAATCCGCCTATGACGCAAGCTGGTCGTCCTTCCGAGCACAACTGGCGTACAAGGCCGTTAGGCATGGCGCATGGTTTGAAGAAGTGAACGAGCGTTTTTCGACCCAGATCTGCTCGACTTGCGGCGAGTTGCCCGAATCGAGGCCGAGAGGTATCGCAGACCTTGGAATAAGAGAGTGGACTTGCAGCACTTGCGGTGATGGTCATGATCGTGATCTCAATGCTGCGATAAACGTTCTCCGTCGCGGACGTGCGACGCTAGCTGTAGGAATCCCCGAACTTTAGGTCGGGGACGACGTCAATTCAGCCCTCGCGCCCGTCAACGCGCGGCGCGCACAGGCGTCCGGCGTACACGGCGAGGTAGAGCAGGAAGCTGGCGCTCCAGCAGGCGCCGGCCAGCAGCAGCATGGCGCCCTGCAGGCCGTGCGGCACGAAGGCGGCGGCGACGCGCGTCAGCACGCCCAGCTGCAGCGCCACATACATGGCCGTCTCAAAGCCACCGGCCTTGAGCATGCGCCCCGTATGGCCGAGCGCCGTGCGGGTGATCATGCCGATGATCAGCCCGCCCATGGCGCCGACACCGAGCAAGTGCACGGCGGCGCTGACCGGAGCCAGGCCCAGCTGGGACAGGGCCAGCATCAGGAAACCGGCCGGTATCCACGCATAGGACAGGTGCAGGATCCACAGCAGCGGCTGCTGCAGCGACACCAGCGGCTTCCACAGCGTCAGGCGCCATGCCTGCAGCACGGCGGCAGCGACCGACAGCGGCGCCGCCAGCAGCGGCGGCAGCGCCAGCGCCCAAGCCAGCCCGGCCAGCGCCGTCAGCGCCATCGAAGCGCGATCGAGCTTGACGCTCTGCACCGGCTTGGTGCCGGGCACGGCATTGGCGGTGAAATTGGGGATGATGCGCCCGCCGATGATGGACTCGATGACGATGATCATGATCAGCGCCGCATAGATCGGACGGGCCGGCGACCATGCCAGCAGGCCCAGCTGGGCCGCGTGGAACAGCAGGTTGGCCACGCTCAACAGGGACAGCACGACGACCAGCACCAGATTGCGCGTATTGCCGGAACGCTCGATCACGCGGTACAGCGGCCAGATGGCCAGCGGCAGGAAAGCCGCATCGATGGCGGCCGTCAGCAGCGACACCGGGGCCAGCATGGCCACCCTGCCCGCCCCCCACAGCAGCACGATGGCCAGCAGGTGGCTGCCGCGCGGCGTCCACAGGCCGGTCCAGTTGCGCCCCGCCGTGTACAGGAAGCCGATGACGACGGCAATGACAAAGCCGTACACCATCTCATGCATATGCCAGGCCACGCCGGCGCTGGCCAGCGACAGCCAGCCGTAATAGCTGCCCAGCCACAGCGGAACGCTGAGGGCGGCAAAGGCGGCGGCGACCAGGTAGAACGGGCGGAAGCCCAGGGCCAGCCAGGCCGGCCCGGCGTAGGTGGTGGCGCGCCCCTTGGCGGCCGGGTCTTCGATATTCAGCAGTGCCATCGCGGCTCCATAACATGTATTCTCGATACATCTTAATGTCGCAGCAGTGACGCGGCAAGTGCAAAACAGCCACTTGGGAACTATATTTCTCTGTGGCCCTGCTTATTTGATTTTTTTGATCTGCATCAATGACCCGCCATGGCGCCAGGCCCTACCATTGCCGCCAGCCACTTCCCATCGACAGCAGTGAAGGCGGCCGGCACTTCTGTTTTGTCAGTTACCGTTCACTGGCGCCCGGCCGGCCGCTTCGGATGCAGCTGCACCGGCTGCGCCGCCGGGCTGCCCTGCTTGCGGGACTTCGGCGCCAGGATGGTGTCGAGCGTGGCTTCGTCGAGCACATCGAGGAAGGCCCGCGTTGCAAGGCTGAGCGTACCCTTGAGGCCGCAGCCCGGCGCGTACAGGCAGGCAAGGCCCTGGGCATCATAGCAGGCGGCCATGTGGAAATCGGTTTCCGTATGCCGCACCACGCTGCCGATATTGATCGCCTTCGGCTCGCGCCCCAGCTGCAGGCCGCCATTGCGGCCGCGCGTGGTGTCGATGTATCCAAGCGTGCTGAGCTGGTGAACGACCTTCGACAGGTGGTTCTTGGCGATGCCGTGCTCGTCGGCGATTTCCTGGATCGTGACCAGGCGGTCGCGGTGCATGGCCAGGTACATCAGCGTGCGCAGCGCGTAGTCAGTGTAGGCGGTCAGTCTCATCGGCAACAGCTCCGTTTGCATTCTTCATATTCATCCATTTTACTTCTTTACCTGCATTCAAGGAAAAACCTAAACCAGATCAATTTTAAACATACATTTAAATTGCAGCTTATCGCAGATGTTTATAGAATGCATGCACAACAAGTACCGCTCACACACATCAACAAGGAAAAATCATGCATGCCACGCGTAAATTATGGACCTGGCTAGCCATCATCTGTGTCTTGTCGTTCGCCGTCCTCGGATGGGTCGGCCGCGAGATCTATTTGAAGGCGCCGCCAATACCAGTACAGGTCGTCAGCAAGGACGGCACTGTCATCTTCAACGAAATGGACATCAAGCATGGCCAGCAGGCGTGGCTGTCGGCCGGCGGCCAGCAGCTCGGCACGGTGTGGGGCCACGGCAGCTACCTGGCGCCCGACTGGTCGGCCGACTGGCTGCACCGCGAGGCGCTGGCGCTGCGGGACCTGATCGCCACCCGCGACCAAGGCCGCCTGTTCGCCGAGCTGGACCAGCCGCTGCAGGCGGCGGTCGACGCCAAGGTCAAGGCCGAACTGCGCACCAACACGCACGACGAGGCGAGCAATACGCTGGTGCTGTCGGAGATCCGCGCCAAGGCAGTCGCCGCCACCGCCAGGCACTACGAAGCTCTGTTCGGTGACGCCGAGTCGCTCGACGCGTTGCGCAAGCAATATGCGATGACGTCCAACTCGCTGCCGTCGGCCTTCGACCGCAAGGCGCTGACCGGCTTCTTCTTCTGGACTTCGTGGGCCGCCGCCGCCGACCGTCCGGGCGAAACCAACCTGTCGTACACCAGCAACTGGCCGCACGAGCCGCTGGTCGACAATACGCCGACCGCCGGTGCCGGCATCTGGTCGATCGCCAGCGTGATCCTGATGATCGCGGCCATCGCAGGCATGGTGTTCTTCCATTCGACCCAGACCGAAGAGGCAGACCCGAAGCCGCCCAAGAACGACCCGCTGTTCGACCTCAAGCCGACGGCATCGATGAAGGCGACCCGTAAGTACTTCTTCGTCGTGGTCGGCCTGATCATCGCGCAGGTTGCGATGGGCATCATCACCGCCCACTACTCGGTCGAAGGCGACGCCTTCTTCGGCTTCCCGCTGGCCGACTACCTGCCGTTCACCGTCAGCCGCACCATCCACACCCAGTTCGCCGTGCTGTGGATCGCCACCGCCTGGCTGGCCACCGGCCTGTATATCGCGCCGGCCATCTCGGGCCAGGAACCGAAATACCAGGCGCTCGGCGTCAATGTGCTGTTCTATGCGCTGCTGTTCATCGTGGTCGGCTCGACCGCCTTCGGCTGGCTCGGCACGCTGCAAAAGCAAGGCACCGACTTTGCCTTCTGGATCGGCAATCAGGGCCTCGAGTTCACCAGCATGGGACGCATCTGGCAGATCCTGCTGTTCATCGGCCTGCTGTTCTGGGCCACGCTGCTGGGCCGCGGCCTGTGGCCGGCGCTGCGCAAGCCGTCCGAAAGCCGCGGCCTGATCGCCATGGTATTCCTGGCGGCCGTGTGCATTGGCGGCTTCTACGCCACCTCGCTGACCTGGGGCAAGCATACCCACTACTCGATGGTTGAATACTGGCGCTGGTGGCTGGTCCACCTGTGGGTCGAAGGCTTCTTCGAAGTATTCGCCACTGCCGTGATCGCCCTGCTGTTCACCCGCCTCGGCCTGATCCATGCCAAGTCGGCCAATAGCGCCATCGTGCTCGAAACCATCGTGTTCCTGTTCGGCGGCATCCTCGGCACCCTGCACCACCTGTACTTCACCGGCACCCCGACCGCGGTGATCGCGATCGGCTCGATGTTCTCGGCGCTGGAAGTGGTTCCGCTGTCTATCATCGGCATCGAAGCCTACCGCAACTACAAGCGCTCGCAGTCGGCGCCGTGGGTGCAGAACTACAAATGGGCCATCATGTGCTTCATCGCGGTCGGCTTCTGGAATACCGTCGGCGCCGGCCTGCTCGGCTTCTCGATCAACACCCCGATCGCGCTGTACTACATGCAGGGCCTGAACATGACGGCTGCCCACGGCCACGCCGCCCTGTTTGGCGTGTACGGCATGCTCGGCATCGGCCTGATGCTGTTCTGCCTGCGCGGCCTGACCGACCGCCTCGGCTGGTCCGATGCGGCGCTGCGTCCGATGTTCTGGCTGCTCAATCTGGGCCTGGCGATGATGGTCTTCATGTCGCTGGTCCCGGCCGGCATCTACCAGGCCGTCGCCAGCATTACCCGCGGCATGTGGTATGCCCGCTCGCCTGAAGTGATCCACTCGCCGTTCATGGAAACCATGGTGTGGCTGCGCGTGCCGGGCGACATCGTGTTCTCGATCGGTGTGGCGTTCCTGGCGCTGTTCATGTGGCGTCTGGTGTTCCAGGCCCGCACCCAGCGCAAAGCCGTAGCACCGGAAATCTACGCTTCCAAGTAATCCGCCGGCCGGCCGCGGTTGCCGCGGCCGGTCCTCTTGCACATTTAATAGGATAACCATCATGAGCCATGATTGCTCCACGCCCCAGTTCGAAGCGGGCACCTATCTGTTCGACGCGCGCGGCATTGCGCGCCGGTTCCGCCACGCCGCCATTTTCGGCGCCCTGTCCGCGCTGTCGGTCGGCGAGACCATGCGTTTTTGCAATGACCATGACCCGAAACCGCTGCTCGAACAACTATCCCTGCATTTCGGGCACCGCCTGCTGGCCGCCTATGTCGCACGTGACCCGGGCGAAGTGGTCATCGATTTTAAAGTCGTCGGCTAGCCAGGCTGGTATCATCGTGCGCCTGACCGACTACACCGACTACGCGCTGCGCGTGCTGATGCACCTGGGCGCGCACCCGGACCAGATCATGACGACGCGCCAGATCGCCCTTGCCCACGATATCTCGCACAACCACCTGACCAAGATTGTCCATCAACTTGGCCAATGCGGTTTGCTGACCACGACCCGTGGCCGCACCGGCGGCATCGCCCTGGCGCGCGCGCCAGAACAGATCATGCTCGGTGCGGTGGTCCGGCTGACCGAACCTGACTTCACCATGGTCGAATGCTTCTCCGCCGCCAATAATACCTGCATGCTGGCGCCGCGCTGCCTGCTGCGGCAGGTGCTGGCCGACGCCACCAGCGCCTACCTCGCGCAGCTCGACCATGTGCCGCTGTCGGCGCTGCTGCCGCGCCCGGCCGGCAAGGCTGGGCCGCCGGCCGGCGGCGCCCCGTTCGCATTGCTTCAATCATGAGCTACCTGCTGCTCAAAACTGTCCATATAACGCTGGCCACGCTGAGCGGCGCGCTGTTCCTGCTGCGCGGCGCGTGGATGCTGGCCGGCTCGCCGGCGCTGGCCCGGCGCTGGGTCCGCACGGCGCCGCACATGATCGACTCGCTGCTGCTGGCCAGCGCGCTGTGGCTCGCCTTCTGGAGCCAGCAGTCCCCCACCAGCAGCCCGTGGCTGGCAGCCAAGCTCGTGGCCCTGGTCGCCTACATCCTGCTCGGCTCCATCGCCCTCAAGTACGGCAAGACCATATTGCAGCGCGCGGCCGCCTTCGGTGCCGCCGTGCTTTGCTTCGGCTATATCGTAATGGCCGCCATCACCAAGAACCCAACCTTCTTCCTTTGACGAGGCCACCATGTCGCAGCCCATCCCGACCACCCAAATTTTCCTCGACCTGTGCGGCATGTTCCCGCCCGAGCCCATGGAGCGCGTGCTCGACGCATTGACCCAGCTCGAGGCCGGCCAGCAGATCCGGATCGTGATCGACCGCGAGCCGGTGCCGCTGTTTCGCATCCTCGAGCGCAATGCCTATGTCTACCGCTGCACCCAAACCAGCCCCGGTCTGTATGAAATCGTGATCTCACAGGGGACCTGATGCAGCGTGCATTGTCGTATGCGCAATCGCCGGACCTCGGCATTCCACTGCGTTTCCTGCTGACGGCGCCCTGCTTTGCGGCGCTGGCCGGCTTGCTGCTGCTGTGGTACGGCGAGGCCGCCCTCGATTCGCGCTGGACGGCGCCGGCGCTGGCCGCCACCCACCTGCTGACGCTCGGCGTGCTGTCGATGGCGATGGCCGGCTCGATCCTGCAACTGCTGCCCGTCGTGGCCGGCCAGACGCTGGTCGCGCCGCGCTGGACCGGCACGCTCGCGTGGTTCGGCTTGACGGCCGCCGCCTTGACGCTGGCGGCAGCCTTCCTGACCGGCCCTGGCTGGCTGTTCGTCGCCGGCGGGGTGGCGGCAGCGGTCGCCGTCGCTGCGCTGGCCGCCGGCATCGCCGCGGCGCTGCTGCGTCCGGCGCCGCCCGGTTCGCTGCCGATGGTGGCCGGCATGCGGCTGGCGCTGCCGGCGCTGGTGGTCACCACGGCCCTGGGGCTGGCGCTGGCAGTGACGCTGGCCGGCGGGCCGCAGGTGGCCCTGCTGTTGGCGACGGACCTGCACGTGGCCTGGGGCCTGGTCGGCTGGGTAGCGATGCTGGTGGTCGGAGTCGGCTTCCAGGTCATCCCGATGTTCGTCGGCGTGCCCGCCTATCCCGCCGCGCTGACGCGGCTGGTGGCACCGCTGATGGGCGCCTTGCTGCTGGCCTGGACGGCCAGCCACTGGTTCGAGCTGCCAATTGCCGTCGCCGCCGGCATGCTGCTGGCGCTGCTGCTGGCCGGGTTCGGCCTGTACAGCCTCCGGCAAATGGCCAGGCCAGGCAAGAAAGCGGCCGATGGCACCAAGCTGTACTGGCGCCTGTCGCTGGCATGCCTGGCAGCGAGCGCGCTCGGCTACTGCGTGCCGGTCATGCATGGCTGGCAGCCGATGGCGCTGGGAATCGTGTTCATCTGCGGGTTCGCCATCGGTGCCGTCAACGGCATGCTGTACAAGATTGTCCCCTTCCTGCTGTGGTACCACCTGCAGCAGAACCCGCTGGCCGGCAAGGGCGACGTGCCGTCGATCCGGGTCCTGCTGCCCGAAGCGGCCGGGCGCCGCCAATTCCTTGCCTATGCGCTGGCGCTGGCGACCGTGCTGGCCGCGCTGTGGTGGCCGCACACGCTGGCGCGCCCGGCCGGCGCCCTGTTCGCCGCTGCCAGCATGCTGCTGGCGGTCGACCTGGCCCGCGCCACCTTGCGCTATCGGGCCGTGCTAAAACGGATTCAGCCTTCGTAGACGCGCAGCCGTTCGATGTCATGGATCGTGATTTCGCGGCCTTGCACCGAAATCATGTTCAGCTCGGTCAAGTCGCGCAGCACGCGCGAAAAATACTCCGGGGTCAGGTTCAGGCGCGACGCCAGCGACTTCTTGCTGACGGTCAGGGTCACGCGCGCGCCGTCGGCGGCCGGTTCGTCCTTGAGCAGGTAGCCGACGATGCGCTGGCTGCCCGAGCGCAGGGAGTACGACTCCACGTCCGAAATCAGGCCGTGCAGGCGCCGGCTCATCCCGGCCAGCATGCGGCGCGCAAAGGCCGGGTTGCGCTCCAGTTCATTGAATACCGCCTCTTTCGAGATGTGCAGCAGCATGGTGTCGGCCAGCGCCGTGGCGCTCAGGATATACGGCTTCTCCATGAACATCAGCGCCTCGCCGAAGCTGAAGCCGGGGCCGACGATCTCGACGATCTTCTCGCCGCCCTGGGCCGACAGGAAGCCCAGCTTGACCTGGCCGTAGATCACGATATGGAAGCCGCAGCAGGCATCGCCGCGGTGGAAAATCGGGGTACCGCGCTCGACATGCAGCTCCGTTGTCTGGCGCGCCAGTTCGTCGAGCTCGGAGGCCGCAAAATCGCTGAACAGCGGCAGGCGCTTCAGAAACTCACGCCGGTCTATTTTTGGTGTTGTCATGGCGTCGCCTCTTGGTCATTGCAGTAGTGGTAGGTCGCTGAAACGGAAAAAGACCCGCACGCGGCGGGTCTTTCAGCATACACCTTTATTAATGCCCGGAGTCGCCATCGGGCTTGCTGGAAGTGCGGAAGATCGATTTATCCTCCTTGCCCGTCACGTACAGGAAGCCGACCAGGCCTTTTTCCATCCGCGACAGCGCATGGTCGACCAGGATGAAGCGGCCCGGCACTTCGACCTTGAACTCGACCATCGTGGCGCCGCCCGGCGGCACGCTGACGGTCTGCACGTTCTTGAGCGGCGGCGAGGTCAGGTCGCCCAGGTTGTAGACGCGGTCGAACACTTCGCCGATGACGTGGAAGCTCGACGTGATATTGGGACCGCCGACACCGAAGAAGATGCGGACCGTCTCGCCGACCTTGGCTTCCATGCGATGGGTCTTGGTCAGCGCGTCATGGGTGCCGTTGAACATCAGGTGTTCAGGCTGCTCTGCCAGCAGCTTCTCGAGCGAGAACTCGTTCTCGCCCGGGGTGCCATGGCGCTGCGCCGTGTACAGCTCGCCCTGCATCACGTAGAACTCGCGGTCGACCTTCGACAGGCCGCCTTCCGGTTCGACCAGGATCATGCCGTACATGCCGTTCGAGATATGCTGGGCCACCATCGGGGTGGCGCAGTGGTACACGTAAAGGCCCGGATTGATGGCCTTGAACGTGAAGCTCTTGCTGCTGCCAGGCGCCGCCTGGGTGACGGCCGCGCCGCCGCCCGGTCCGGTCACCGCATGGAAGTCCACCGAGTGGATCATGTGGCTGTCCTTGGCGTTGGACATATTGACGTCGACCGTGTCGCCGACGCGCACGCGCAGGAACGGACCCGGCACCTTGTTATTGAAGGTCCAGTATTTGTAGGTCGAGCCGTCGGCCAGTTGGCCGACGATCTCGGTGGTGTCGAGATTGACGGTCATCTTCTGCGGACCGCGGGTGCCGACCGGCTTGCCCGTCGCGCTCGGGTTCTGCGACACGTCGACGCCTTTTGCCACTGGAGCGGCAACGGCGCCGCCGACGACGATCTTGCCGATCATGCCGGCTGCGACGTGGCCCGGCAGCGAGCAGATATAGGTGAATACGCCCTTCTTGTCGGCCTTGAACACGATCGCCGTGCTGGCACCCTTGTCGTTGATCTGGTTGGATTTGGCGTTGAAATCGGGAACGCTGACGTCGTGGGTGGCGCCGTCGCCGTTGATGAGGTTGATCTGGACCACCGCGCCTTCCGCCACATTCAGCGTCGGATTGGCCACGCCCTTCATCGCGCCGGTCTCGCCGACAAACACCAGCTTGCCGTCGGCAATGTCGGTGCGCAAGGTAAAGGTGACGTCAGGGCGGTACTGGACCGCGGTGCTGTCCGACACCTTGGCGTGGCCGCCGTGTTGTGCGATGGCTGGCGCCATGACGGCAACACCCATGACGATGGCGACGACGGCTTGCGAAATCTTGGTTTTTTTCATGTCTTTCTCACTGGTTAGTGTCTGATGCGAATCTGCATCGTTTGACATCGATAAAATCATACATTTGTTTTGCATCTTAAAAAATTGACTCAAATCAAAAAATCTGAAGTTGGCGAAAAATTCATGGTGTGCCTACCGCTCAAGGCGCTGCTCAGGCCATGTCCTCGTTCCGGATCGCGGCCAGCGCCGCAGCCAGGCGCAGCTCGTGCGGCGCCAGCACCTTGTCGGCCAGCAGGAAGAAGCCGCTGTGCTCCTTGTCGAAGTGAATTTGCAGGATCACCTTGAGCATCCGGGCACAGGCGCAGGCACGGCTGGCATCATGCTGCGCCACGGCGCCGCTGAGCTGGCCGACGATGCCGACCATGCGCTCGTGCTCGACGCGCATGCCGGCAGTCGGCACCAGGCCAGAGTCGAGCATCGCATCGAGCGGAACGAACACCAGTTCCTCTTCAATGCGGATGTGTCTCTGCAACGCGGTCGATAGCATGCCTGCCGCCGTCGTTGCAATGGCCCAGTCGGCATTTTCGACAAAGCCGATCAGCGCGTCGACCAGGCCGGTGCAGCGGGTGTGATCGTGCGCCAGGAACTTCAAGACACTTTCCATTTCAACTCCTTGTGATGGTGCAATTGTGCTATCGAAACGCGCGCACGCTCCTTGAATCAGGTCAAGGAAACCCGGCGTTCAAAAATTTTGATTCATGTCAATGAAATATATGTTTTGTTTTGCAACACTTGCGCGGTGCGACAAACAATTGATCAAGATCAAACGATATGAACCGAATCGCGTCCCGAATGACTGCCAAAGAACGTGTAGCCTGCCTGCCAGTCCGGCCCGCCCTCGCCCTGGCGCTGCTGGGCGCATCGCTGCCCCTGGCCGGGGCCCAGCCGATGCCGTCCGGCCAGATGGCGACCGTCTATGTGGCGGCCAGCCGCAGCCAGACCCGCATCGAGCAGATGCCGCTCCATACCACCATCATTTCGCAGGACCAGATCCGTATGGCGGCGGCGCAGACCATCGACCAGCTGCTGCGCGATGTGCCCGGAATGAACTTCAGCGCCGTGCCGGCCGCCCTGTCCGATCCGACCGGCCACCAGACGCGCATGCGTGGCCTGGGCAATGCCAAGGTGCTGATGCTGCTCGACGGGGTGCCGATGCACGATCCGTTCTACCTGACCACCCAGTGGTTCAAGGTGCCGCTGTCGAACATCGAGCGGGTCGAAATCCTGCGGGGCGGCAACTCCAGCCTGTGGGGCAATATGGCCGTTGCCGGCGTCGTCAATATCGTCACCCGGCGCCCGCGCGCCGATGCGGGGGAAGTGCAGGTCAGTGCCGGCACGCAGGGGACATGGAATGTCGCGGCCAGCCGGGATATCGCCGTGAGCGATATGCTGCGCCTGAACCTGGCGGCCGACGTGTTCCACATCGACGGCTACACGATGACGCCGGATGCCTACCGCTACCGCTTCCCGCAAAAGAACCCGGCCGTGGGCAGCAACCGCAATCTGTCGCTGACGCTCCATGCACAGGCGAGCGACAGCTTGCGCGGCCAGGTGCGCGTCGGCTACCACGTGCAGGACCAGCACATCAGCTACAAGTACGGCGAAAATCTGCAAAAGAGCCCGGACGTCGCGGTCCATATCGAACAGAAGCTGCCGGACCGCACCAATGTCGAAGCCAATCTCTGGTCGCAGTATGTCGCGTTCGACAAGCTCAATGGCAACAGCTGCTACTACCAGGGCGGAACGACTTGCCTGACCAGCAGCAGCGCCGCCCTGTCGGCCGACCGGGTCAACCAGAACATCATCGAGTTCTATTCCCAGCAAGGGCGCCTGCGCTATCGCGAGAGCGGCAGCTCGCTGCTGTACTCGACGCGGCTCAATCCCCTGTTCTATGCATTGAGCGCCGGTGTCGACCTGCGCCGCCTGTCGGCCGAGGACACCGAGCTGTTCTACAACACGCCTGCGTCGCCGTCCGCGCCGCAGGGGCGCTTCGACAATGCGACCGGCGGCAGCGGCGTCCAGACTTTCCACGGCGTGTTCGGCCAGTTCAAGGTGCTGCCGCACGCCGCGCTCGACATGACTTTCAGCGCCCGAGTCGACCACTACCGGATCGACCAGCGCGACAATCATCGCACGCTCACGTCAGGCGCCACCACCGGAGGCCCCTTGCCTGCATGGAGTAAAACTGCGTTCAACCCCAGCGCCGCCGCGCGCTACGAGCTCAGTGAATCGCTGTCGGTGCGCGGCGCGGCCTACAAGGCGTTCCGCGCGCCAGGCTTCAACAACATCACCCGCACTTTCGGCACCGGCACCAGCACGACCATCGCCAATCCTGACCTGACGCCGGAAAACCTGGTCGGCTGGGAATCCGGGGCCGACTACCGCCGCGGCGATTTTTCGCTGGGCGCGACCTTCTTCCGCTATGACATATCGGATATGATCGCCACCTTTACGGCCCGTTCCGGTTCCGCGCCGGCGCAGGTGCAGCTCATCTGCGGCGGCGCGGCATTGCCGACCTGCGGCGGAGCGGCGCGCTATTACACCAACGAGCAGGATGGACGGGCCCAGGGGATCGAGGCGACCGTCAACTGGAAGGTCTCGAAACAACTGAAGCTCGACGCATTCGTCACCCGCACCGAGACCTTCCTGACGCGGCGCGGTAGCGTCGTCACCGATCCGCTCGATGTGCAGCTGGTGGGCATTCCCAAGAACGTCGCCACTGTCGGCGCCGTGTGGGCGCCGCAGCAGGCATGGCGCCTGCGCCTGCAGGGCCGCTACACGGGACCGATGCTGCTCGATACGACCAGCAGCCCCGGCGTGCGCTTCAGCCAGGGCGGCAACAGCGTGTGGGATGCCAGTGCCGAATACCGCTGGTCGCCGGCCATCGCGCTGTCCCTGCGCGCCACCAACCTGACTGACCGGCGCTACAGCGAGAACGCCTATTCGGCCAGCCAGGCCTATAACCAGACACTGTCGCCACCGCGCGCGCTGTCGGCCGGCCTGCGGGCCAGCTTCTGAGGAGACGGATGATGCGTCAATCGCGTCGGGAAGTACTGGCAGGTCTGATCAGGACACTGGCGATGGCGTCCGTGCCGGCGTGGGCCCATGAGTCGGCCGGCCATGCAGCGCCACCTGCGGCCGGCAAGGGCCGCGCGCCGGGCCGCGATCGGCTGGCGACATCGGCAGCAGTCGACCCTCAAGGCCGCCTGTGGGTGGCCCGGGTCGAACACGCGGGCGCCTCCGACACCAGTGCCTTGGCATCCAATATTGTCCTGTGCTGGACGATGGATGATGGCCGCTCCTGGTCACCGGAGCAGCGCGTCCTGCGTGTGCCGGAACCGGTCGAAGCCAATGGCGAAGGCCGGCCCAAGCTGGCCTTCGGCCCCGTCGGCCAGCTGTACTTGAGCTTCACGCGGCCGCTGGCCAAGCCGCATACGGGCGACATCCGTTTCGTGCGCTCGGCCGACGGCGGGCAGTCCTTCAGCGAGCCGGTCACCGTTCAGCACGACCGGGCCATCACCGGCCACCGCTTCGACAGCATGATCGTCGACCGCCATGGCCGCATCTTCATCGCCTGGATCGACAAGCGCGACGGCGATGGGGCGCGGGCGGCAAAGCGGCCCTATCGGGGCGCCGCCATCTATTACGCGGTGTCGGTCGACGATGGCAAGAGCTTCGGGCCCGACCTCAAGGTGGCCGACCATTGCTGCGAATGCTGCCGCATCGCCCTGTCCCTGAACGAAGACGGCGAGGTGGTGGCCATGTGGCGCCATATCTTCGAGCCGAATGAACGCGACCATGCGGTGGCGGTGCTGCCCGTGCCGGGGGCGCCGGCGGTGACGGTGCTGCCCGTGTCGGGAGCGCCCGCGGTGCCGCTGCGCGCCACGTTCGACCGATGGCGCATCGACGCCTGCCCCCACCACGGGCCGTCGCTGACGTTCGACCATGCTGGCCGGCGCCACCAGGTCTGGTTCAGCGCAGGCAGCGACGACGGCGGCTTGTTCTATGCCGCCACCGATTCCGCCGGCCGCCTGGCAGAACCGCTGCGGCTTGGCGCGTTGAGCGCCGAACATGGCGAAGTGGCGACCTCCGGCGCCTCCATCTGCCTGGTCTGGAAGGAGTTCGACGGGCAAACGACGTCGGTCTTTGCGCGCCAGTCGGGCGACAGCGGGGCCAGCTGGCAGGACCGGCGGCTGGCGGCCAGCCGGGGCGGCAGCGACCACCCGCACCTGGTTCGATCAAGCCAGCACATCTGGCTGGTATGGCAGACCGAACTCGATGCGCTGATCGTGCGCCGCCTGGCGGGAAGATCATGAATATCGGACGCTTCCTCACCACTGCCCTGTGCACGCTGGGGCTGGCCGGAACCGCCCTGGCGCAGACGACCAAGGTCTTCGAACCGGACAGCCTCGAGCAGATCGTCGCCCAGCACCGGGGCAAGCCCTTCCTGCTGCTGGTGTGGTCGATGGACTGCGAATTCTGCCAGGCCAGCCTCGATACGCTGGCCAGGGCGCGCGCCGCCAATCCGTCGCTCGACATCGTGACGGTGTCGACCGACCCGGCCAGCGACCGCGCACTGTCGGCGCAAATCGACGCCCGCCTGTCGTCCCTGGCGCTGGCCGACGACAGGTGGAGCTTCGGCAGCGAGTCGTCCGAACGCTTGCGTTTTGCAATCGATCCCCGCTGGCGCGGCGAAAAACCGCGCAGCTACTGGTACGACGCCAGCGGCGTCCGCAAGGCCTACTCGGGACTGATCAGGCCGGAGCGCCTGGAACAATGGCAGCGCAACGGCGCCCACCAGCAGCCTATCGGACTAAACGAATCGAGGCAGGGATTCGGCTGGGCGAGGACCGGCCAGGCGGATTTCCTGACCGATTCCGTTAAGTCCGACAGGCTGCTAGAACAGCAGCATTTGACGCTGAAATCCACAACCTGGGTCAAGGAAATGCCGACCCGAAAGGCGGACAATATCGGCGTCCGCCACTACAACTGGAGAAATCATGGAAACCCTGACTAACTTCATGGCGCAAGACCATTTCCATTGCGATGGTCTGTTCAGGCTAGCCAACGAATCGGCCTGCCTGGGCCGCTGGCCGCAGGCTGTGCTCGAGATGGCAACTTTTTCCGATGCGATCGAACGCCATCTGCTGATCGAGGAGCGGGTCCTGTTCCCGGCCTATGAACAAGCATTCCGCCACGCCATTGCGCCGACCGCCTCGATGCGCTCGGAACACCTGCGCATCCGCGCCATGGTCCAGCGCCTGTCCGATTCGGTCAAAGAGAAGGACGTCATCTCCTTCTTCAAGCACTCCGACGCCTTCCTGCTGCTGATGCACCAGCATGCGCAGCAGGAGGAAGGCATCCTGTATCCGCGCATGGAACGGGTGCTGGCACATATCAGCAAGGATCTGTTGAATGCGATGCGTGCTTTCGGCACCCATGACGACAGCGCGGACGCCGCCTGAGCGGCTCCGGCGGCCCCGTCTTAACTTGGATCAAGAAAATTCAAACTGGCTTGAATAGGCGTTGACCATACTATATCTAGTGATTATTCTGCACTCACCAACTACATCTTGTGGAGCGCACACTAATCATGAATCCAGTCACGACCCAGTTTCCGGTCCAGGTCATCAAGCGGGATGGCCGCATCGTCGCATTCGAATTGAGCCGCATTGCATCGGCAATCCGGCGCGCCGGCCAGGCTGCGGCCGAACTGGATGTGGCTGCCGAAGACGCCGACACGCTGGCCTTCGACGCCGTCAGCAACTACCTCGAATCGCGCCAGTTCCCCAGCGTCGAACAGATCCAGGACGCGGTCGAGGCGGCGCTGTTCGCTGCCGGCTTGCGCGCCACGCTGCGCGCCTTCGTGGTCTACCGCGAGCAGCACCACAGCCTGCGGCGCGACCGCAAGAGCCTGGTCGACGTCGAAGCGTCGATGAACGAATACCTGGAGCAGCGCGACTGGCGCGTCAATGCCAACGCCAACCAGGGCTATTCGCTCGGCGGCCTGATCCTCAACGTGTCGGGCAAGGTGATCGCCAACTACTGGCTCGACCATGTCTATCCGCCCGAAGTGGGCGAAGCCCACCGCTGCGCCGACATCCACATCCATGACCTCGACATGCTGTCGGGCTACTGCGCCGGCTGGTCGCTGCGCACGCTGCTGAACGAAGGCTTGAACGGCGTGCCGGGCAAGATCGAATCGAGTCCGCCCAAGCACATGTCGAGCGCGATCGGCCAGATCGTCAATTTCCTCGGCACCTTGCAGAACGAATGGGCCGGCGCCCAGGCGTTCAGCTCGTTCGACACCTATATGGCGCCGTTCGTGCGCAACGACGCGCTGACTTACCCCGAGGTCAAGCAGTATATCCAGGAGCTGATCTACAACCTGAACGTGCCGTCGCGCTGGGGCACCCAGACCCCGTTCACCAATCTGACCTTCGACTGGGTCTGCCCGGAAGACTTGCGCGAGCAGGTGCCCGTCATCGGCGGCGTCGAGATGCCGTTCGCCTATGGCGAGCTGCAGCACGAGATGGACATGATCAACCGCGCCTATATCGAGATCATGATGGCGGGCGACGCCAAGGGGCGCGTGTTCACCTTCCCGATTCCGACCTATAACATCACCGAGGACTTCGCCTGGCACAGCCCGAACGCCGAGCTGCTGTTCGAGATGACGGCGCGCTACGGCCTGCCCTACTTCCAGAACTTCCTCAATTCCGAGCTCAAGCCGAACATGATCCGTTCGATGTGCTGCCGCCTGCAACTGGACCTGCGCGAACTGCTCAAGCGCGGCAACGGCCTGTTCGGCTCGGCCGAGCAGACCGGTTCGCTGGGGGTGGTGACGGTCAACTGCGCGCGGCTGGGCTACCTGCACGCCGGCGACGAAGCGGGCCTGCTCGCCGCCCTCGACCGCCTGCTGGAGCTGGGCCGCGACAGCCTGGAGATCAAGCGCAAGGTGATCCAGCGCCATATGGACAACGGCCTGTTCCCCTACACCAAACGCTACCTCGGCACGCTGCGCAACCACTTCTCTACGCTGGGCGTCAACGGCGTCAACGAGATGATCCGCAACTTCACCAAAGGGGAAATGGACATCACCGACGACTGGGGCCATGCCTTTGCGCTGCGCCTGCTCGACCACGTGCGAGCCCGCATGCTGCAATTCCAGGACCAGACCGGCCATATGTACAACCTCGAGGCCACGCCGGCCGAGGGCACCACCTACCGCTTCGCCAAGGAAGACCGCAAGCGCCACCCGGACATCCTGCAGGCCGGCACCTACGACATGCCCTATTACACCAACTCGTCCCAGCTGCCGGTCGGCTTTACCGACGACCCGTTCGAGGCGCTCGAGCGGCAGGATGCACTGCAGCGCAAGTACACCGGCGGCACCGTGCTGCACCTGTACATGAACGAGCCGCTGTCCTCCGCCGACGCCTGCCGCAACCTGGTGCGGCGCGCACTGGGACGTTTCGGCCTGCCGTATATCACCGTCACCCCGAGTTTTTCGATCTGCCCCAAGCATGGCTACCTCGGTGGCAGCCACCCATTCTGTCCCAAGTGCGATGCCGACCTGATCGCCCGCAAGCAACGTGAAACCGCCTGACCAACCAAAGGAGAAGCAAATGAACCAACTGACCCAAGCCGCCCCTTCGACCAACTCCGCCGTGGTACTCGATGATTCCGAGCGCCAGGCCTGCGAAATCTGGACCCGCGTGATGGGCTACCACCGCCCTGTGTCGTCCTTCAACACCGGCAAGAAGGGCGAGTTCCATGAGCGCACCTGCTTCACCGAGGCCAGCCTGGCCGCTCAGGCCTAGTGGCGTGGGGGCCGACGCGCTGAGAGTGGGCGGCCTGGTGCCGTTCACCGCAACCGACTTTCCTGGCAAGTTTGCCGTGGCAGTGTTCATCCAGGGCTGTCCCTGGCGCTGCGGCTACTGCCACAATCCCCACCTGCAGCCGCGCAAGCGTGGCGCGCACACCTGGAGCGATGTAATGGCCCTGTTGTCGCGCCGCGCCGGCTTGCTGGACGGCGTCGTCTTTTCCGGTGGCGAGCCGACCATCGACCCTGCCCTGCCGGACGCCATGGCCGAAGTACGCGCCATGGGCCTGGCAGTGGGCCTGCATACCGCCTGCATCTATCCGCGCCGGCTCGAAGCGGTGCTGCCCCTGCTCGACTGGGTCGGCTTCGACATCAAGGCTCCGTTCAAGTCCTACCGAAAAATCACCGGCATCGACAATAGCGGCGACCCTGCGCGCAGCTGCATGGAAGCCATCCTTGCCAGCGGCGTGGCCCACGAGTGCCGCACCACGCTGCACCCGGACCTGCTGAGCGAGAGTGAAGTGGAAGCCCTGGCGCAGACGCTGGCCGAAGCGGGCGTGCGCAACTATGCGCTGCAGGCTTTCCGGGCCCAGGGCTGCGGCGACCCGGTGCTGGCCGCCAACACGGCCCTGTGCATGGGACCGCAGGCCCTGGCGCGCATCGCCGCGCGCTTCGAGCGCTTTACGCTGCGGCTGGCGTAGCCGAACGAGGTTGCTGCAGGCGCCGCACCCCGTTGACGAAGCGCGACAGCGTTGCCGACTGCACGCCGCGCGGGATCATTGCTTCGATCAGCTGGAACTTGCCGCGCGTGGCCATCGCGCCAGCCAGCGCCTCCTTGAGCTGGTGGCGGGTCTGCACCCGGTAGCCCTGGCCGCCGAGCGCTTGCGCCATGTCGGCGAAACGCCAGTCCGACAGGTCGGTGAACTCGGCCTGCGGTGCGAACGCCTTCAGCATCTCCCAGCTGCAGTTATTGAACACGATCACGATCGGATCCCAGCCATAGCGCTGGCAGTTGCCCAGCTCCCAGCCGGTCATCTGGAATGCGCCGTCGCCGACCAGGATCAGCGGACGGTCGCCGCCGCCCGCCTGCATGCCCAGCCCGGCAGGCACGCCGTAGCCCATGGTGGCATAGTAGCCCGGTGCCAGCAGCGCGGTGTTGTCGATGCCAAGCGCGGTAAACAGGCAGTCGCCGATGTCGGCCGCGATCGGCAAGCGGCCATGCTCGGCCATCGCGTCGTTGACAGCGCGGGCGATGTCGTCCGGGCTGATCCGCGCATCGTCCGCCTGCAGGCCATGCAGGCAGTCCGACACTGCAGGCCAGCGCGCGGATCTGGACGGCAGCTCGGGGGCGCGTTCGAGCAGCACGTCGACCAGCGCCTCGATGCCGATGCGGGGATAGATATGGTGGGCGATCGTCACCTCGCCATCGAGCGCCAGGATCGCGCCGCGCATGTCGATCGCCTTCTCCGACACGCCGAAATTGGTGTCCGAGATGATCACCCCGAGCATCAGCAAGGCATCGGAGTCCTCGACCACGCGCGTGATCGCAGGCGGCCCGGCCACGCCGAGATAGGTGCCGAGCAGGTCGGCATCGCAGTCGGCCATCAGGCCGCGGCCCATGAAGGTGGTGACCACCGGCAGTCCGAGCCGCTGCGCCAGCTGTGCCACCTTGGCTTCGATGCCAAAGCGGCGAATTTCGACGCCGACCAGCAGCACCGGTGAACGGGCCGACGTCAGCCTGGCCAGCACTTCGTCGGCGCAGGCATCGAGCGCGGCCAGGTCGGTGCGCGGCGCCGGCCAGCTCACTGCCGGCCCGCACGGCGCATCGACCATGTCGCGCGGCAGCTCGATATACACGGGACGCGAATGGGTCAGGCAGCTGCGCAGCACGCGCGCGATATCGGCCGGCGCGCGCGCCGCGTCGTCCAGCACCACCTGGTCGCAGGTAATTTCGCGGAAGATGGCGAGCTGGGAATCGAGCGTCCTGGCCTGGTGGTGCAACAGGTAGCCGCTGCGCCGCTCGCCCGCCCCCGGCGCGCCGGAAATGACGACCAGCGGGACCTTCTCGGCATACGACGAGGCCACCGCATTGACCATATTGAGCGCGCCTGCACCGTAGGTAACGACGGCGACGCCCAGCCGGGTATGGAAGCGCGCCGAAGCGTCGGCCGCGAAGCCGACCGCCGGCTCATGGCTGAGGGTGTACAGCGGCAGGGTGCCGGCGTCGATTGCCTGCTGGAAGAACGCGAGGATGAAGTCGCCGGGAATGCCGAACATCTCGCGCGCTCCATGTTGATGGAGGGCGTCGAGCAGTGTGTGGGATAGGTTCATGATAGCTTTGTTGTAGTTTGATGGTGCGGAACTGGTGGACCGTCACAGTGGAATGCAGATCTCATTCCACTGTTACGGTTCACCAGGGTCAGCGGGCGCGCCGCAGCCAGGCCGCCAGCGGCGGCGGCACCAGGCGCCCGGGGTCGAGCAGGGCCAGGTCGATCGCATCGATCGTGTTCTTGACCATCAGCCCCAGTTCGGTGTCGCCTTCCATGATCAGGCGGCGCGAAAAGAACAGCGTGTCCGGGTCTTCGCGCCGCTGCGCCATCAGCATGAAGTCGCGCGCGCTGGCGCCGATCGCCAGGTCGGGTGTCGCCACGCTGGCCAGGGGTTCGAAACGCGTCGCGCGCCAGACCATGTCGAAGCGCAGACCCAGGTCGCGCACCCAGATGCGCACGGTCCTGCCCTCGAGCGCCTTGCGCACATCGGCCGGCAATTGCGGAGCGACCATCAGGTTCAGGCCGGCGGCAAACAGCAGCGAGCCGGGAAAGGCCGGCAAGCGCGCCAGCGCGCCTTCGAGCAGGCCGCCTTTCTTGGCAGGATACGCCGTCATGCCAGCTCCCTCGCCAGCTGGGCCATGCCAGGCTTCCCGAACCAGTAACCGTCGCAGCCCTTGGACGGCATCAGGCTGTCCAGGCGGCCCTGTGCGGCCGGCACCGCCAGCAGGCGGCGCCGCACCGCGTCGAACAGCTCCATCACCTCCAGGCTGGCGTTGGCCTGCGGGCTCAGGCGCACGACGTCGACCCCGATCGCCGCCATATCGTCCAGTTCGCCCAGCAGATTGCAGGTCAGTTCCGACTGGATCTGGGTGCCGTTGAGCACCAGGAAAGCGCCGCCTTCGCGGGTACGCAATGGCAGGCCGTCCGGATGGTCGAGGCAGCTGAACTGGCAGTCATCCTTGCCCAGGTCGCGCTGGCGCGCCGTAAAGCAGCGCGCCGAGAACGCCAGCGGCATGCGGCCGTAAGCGAATACCTCGGCCTCCAGGCCGGCCGGCCGCCCGGCCAGCATCTCGGCCAGGCCGGCGCGCCCCATCTCGAGCGGCATCACCCAGCGCCGGGCGCCCAGCTGCGCCATCACGGCCAGGCTGTCGGTGTTGTACAGGTTCAGGTGGGGGCCGGCGACGAAGCCCTGCCCGGCTGGCACGCAGTGGACGGCACCGATATCGTTCGCCTCCACCAGGTAGCGGCCGTTGCCGGTCAGTTTGCGCAAGGCGCTCACGTCGCTGACGGATTCGAGCAGCGCCTGCGTCGACAGCACCACTTCCTTGCCGGCGGCAGCGAGCATATCGGCCAGCGACAGCCAGTCCGCCAGGCGCAGCTCATGGCGGCGCGAGCAGACGGTTTCGCCCAGGTAGACGATATCGACGGCGCTCGCCGCCACCTGCTGGTAGAACGCGAACACCGTGTCGCGCGGCCAGTAATACAGAATCGGACCCAGGGCCAGTTTCAGCATGGTGGTCTCCTCATTTCCATTTGCGGTGATAGGCGCCGAGCGTGTGCTGCTGGCCTTCGGCGACCTTATCGAGTGCCGCCATCCATGCCGGCTTGGGCGAAAAGTGCTGCGGGTTGGCCAGGCAGGAATCGATTGCCTCGCGCCACACCCCGGTCACCTGGGCCACATAGGCCGGGCTGCGCTGGCGTCCTTCGATCTTGATGGCGCGCACGCCCATGGCTGCCAGCTCGGGCAGCAGCGCGATGGTATTGAGGCTGGCCGGTTCCTCGATCGCGTAGTACTCTTCGCCGGCGACCTCGAAGCGGCCCTTGCACAGGGTCGGATAATTGGCCTGTTCTCCTTCGGCATAGCGGTCGATCAGCACGCCGTTCAGGCGCGCCTCGAAGCCGGCGTCGGTCTGCTGCCAGCGCACCGCCTTGGCTGGCGAGCAGACGCCGTGGGTATTGGGCGACTCGCCGGTGGCATAGGAGGACAGCGCGCAGCGCCCCTCGACCATGACGCACAGGCTGCCGAAGCCGAACACTTCGATCTCGACCGGGGTGTTGCGCACCACCTGCTCGACCTGGCTGTCCGACAGCACGCGCGGCAGCACCGCGCGGGCAACGCCAAAATTTTCGTGGAAGAAATTGATCGCCTCGACATTGGTGGCCGAGCCCTGCACCGACAGGTGCAGGCGCAGTTGCGGATGGTGTTCAGAGGCGTAGCGCATCAGGCCGGGGTCGGCCAGGATCACGGCGTCGATGCCGCTGGCCGCGGCGCGGTCGATCGCCTGGCGCCACAGGGCGCCGGCGCCGGGCTGCGGATAGGTATTGAGCGCCAGAAACACCTTGCAGCGACGCTGGTGGGCGTAAGCAATGCCCTGTTCGATGGCTTCCTGATCGAAATTGAGGCCGGCAAAATTGCGCGCATTGGTGGCGTCCCGAAAGCCGAGGTAAACGCAGTCGGCGCCATTGTCGACGGCCGCCTTCAAGGCGGGCAGACTGCCGGCCGGGCAGACCAGTTCGAGCCTGGCGGGTGAATCTGGGGTTAATGATTGCATGATCAAGATCAAGATGGTCGGGCCCGTACTGTAGCCCGTCCCTCACTGCAAAATCATTGATATGAATCAAGGATTACCAATCAAGAGCAAAGCCTTCCGCTCCAGTGTTGCGACGCCGGTCGAAACTCGGGTTTATCTCGCCAATGATCCGGCAATCAGCTTTTCCAATTTCTTGGACAATTCCAGTTTTTCCTCATAGATACAATGTGCATAAGCAACATCCTGATACTTGACGTTATTGGATTTCTCTTCGACCCAGTCATACAGCGCCATCTTGCGCAGGTAACAGTATTTTTCTTCATTCCCATTCAAGAAGTATGAATCAATCTGGGTCCGATATTTGTTCGCAGCGCCATGAATGCGCGCCAATAGTTCGGCGTTTTTCTTATCAACGTCAGCCGCCAACCTGGTATAGCATTCGAAATCGTAATGTCCGCCGCCACCGACATGTTCCAAACAGGACGTTGAAGCGAACGAGGCGCTACACGCGACGATGGAAAGGGCAACGAGTACCATTCTAGTGCTGGGCATCATAGATTCCTCTTTCAAATAGCTTAGCCTCCGAAGCCCTTCTTTTTTCATTTCCGTCTCCAATCCGATAGGCCTTGATAAACTCAGGAGTCGACAGGTAGTGCCCTTTGTTTAAATGGGCGGCGAGCCGGTCGATGCCCGCGCCAGGGCCCGCATTGAAAGCAATATCCACCAGCGCGTCATATTCATATTGATGCAGTGGAACATTTATTTTACTGTTGACCGCCTTCTCCATCGAAGCCAGGTCTTTGATCAGGAATTCTCTGGCTTTGGCCAGCGTAATCGTGTCCCCCACGGTCAAATTGTCGGCCGCAACGACAAGGTGACCACAACCAACTGTCGGCAGGTTTCTGGAATCCGTGTACACGTCGAGAATCATGCCATTGGTAACGACCTGCCCGCGATAATTCACGCCGTTCAAAATTCCACTTTCCCACTCGGCAATGAAATTGACGAGTCCCGGCGAGATATTCCAAGGCTTCCACAACCTGTCGACGCAAACTTCTATGGTCGATTGTGGCGTGGTGTTCGCCGCGCCAGAGACGATCGGCGTTGCGTTGTTCAGCCCCTTCTCAATGTGTCCTATGTAAATTTCCAGCACCTGCCCGGCTGTTTCAAGATGGTAGCGCTTCGTATGGCCTTGAAAATCGATGACATCATGTGAAACTTCGCCGCTTGGCATCTTCACCGAATAATATGCACCAACCAACGGTTTTTTTTGACTTGTCCTTGATCGAGAATTTTTCATCTATCGCTCCGCACATACACACCATATCAAAGCCGATTTTTGCCTTCATTTCACATCCCGTCTTGGCATTTCGTACTTGCCTGCCATACGCTGGTTTGCTGTCAAGACTTATGCCAACTACCATGTTGTCAAAATCGGGAAAGGTCTCAATACACTTTTTCATGGCATTGAAAAAGGTTTCGCAGGCCGAGCCTTTGGCATGTCCCATGAAAATCGCTCCCTTCGCATCAACGAAAAGTAATGGCTGCAACTTGCGTCATTGCAGTGGCAATTATCTGAGACGTTGAACTGGCGTCATTGCGCGCAGTCAACTGATGGCTTAGCGAGAGTTCTCGTGTTCAGGACAATACGTCCACCTTCAGTCCATAGTCGAATGGACTGGCTGCGTAGGCAATAGGGCCGGCAGCCTGCCGGCAGGGAAGACCAGTTCGAGCGTGGCGGGTGAATCTGGGGGCGTTGAATGCATGATCAGGATCAAGATGGTCGGGCCCGTACTGTAGCCCTTCCCTCACTTCAAAATCATTGAAATGAACCAAGGATTCCCGGCTTGACAGCAGAAGTCCACAGCGTGCCCGTGGTGGACATCGATCATAAGTTGCATCTGGACATGTTGAATTGATTCAATTCAAGTTTTCCGGTATCGGCAAGCAAGGGGACGGCTGAAGCTTGGCCATTGCGATAGCTCTCGCGGCGGATTTGTGGATGCCCCTTGCGCCCGTCAAATTTGTGTGCAATATTGATGCATAAATTGTTCACGCCAAGAGAATATTGATGACTACAGCAGAGGCAATACCGGTTTTCGCGCAGAGCTTCGACGGTTTGATGACGTTCTTGCATGACCCGGGACATACGGCCGCGTCCATTTCACCTCGGCGCTTCGGCCAAGTACTCGGGGTGGATATGCAAACCCTGGCTGCCCATGCCCATGTGCATCGGAATACGATCAGCAGGGCACCGGACGCGGAAAGCGTTCAGGGCTACTTGCGCGATTCGCTACGCGTGATGCGCGCGGCAGTTGATGTCTCCGGCAGCGTCGAAAAGGCTATCTACTGGTTCAAGAATAATCCGCTGCCAGCCTTCGACTACCGGACACCGCAGTACCTTGTCTCCGCGGGACGCACCGAGGCAGTGGTGCGCTATATTCAATCTCTTCAGGCCGGATTCGCCGGATGATCCTGACGGCGCTCAGTGCCGTGGCATACAGGATGCACGATCCGAAGTGGGCGTTCGCACCAACCAGTGGGGCGGGCGCCGGCAAGCACGGCGGGCGGGCTAACCGTCCTGGTGTCGATGCACTGTATCTATCGTTGGAGTTGGAAACGGCTCTTGCCGAGTACAAAGGAATTGATTCATTGCTGCCGCCGACGTTGATGGTCTCCTACAAGCTAGAAATCGATGCTATCGTCGATTTCCGCGGCGGCTACGACGAAATGTGGGACCGCCTTTGGGAGGATTTCTACTGCGATTGGCGTAAACTGCATTTCAACGAAGGAGTGGAGCCGCCGAGCTGGGTGAACGGCGACATGGTGCTTGCGGCCGGCGCAAAAGGAATCCTATTCAAATCGGTTCTCAATGGCGGAACCAACCTCGTCTTGTATACCGATGCTATGGCCGACACTGATTCGATTGTTGTATACGATCCGAATCATGCACTGCCAAAAAATCAGGACTCTTGGCGATAGCTTTCAAATAGTCACTGCAGTACCACTCTAATCCAATATTCGTCGTTTGGCGTCAACCGGTCTTTTCAGCGGCACTGCCCATGCGCTGTTCGACCGCGAACACGGCGGCTTGCACGCGGCTCGACAGTTTGAGCTTCTTCAGCACGTTCTGCACATGGATCTTGACGGTGCTCTCGGCCAGTTCGAGCTTGCGGGCGATCAGCTTGTTGCTGTCGCCGTGCGCCAGGCAGGCCAGGATGTCCCGCTCCCTGGGCGTGAGCTTGTCGAGCTCCGACGGCGGCGCCGGCTGCAGGGCGCCCTGCAACTGGGCCACCAGCTTGCCCGTCAGCGCCTCGGCCACCACGGTTTCGCCGGCGGCGGCGCGGCGGATCGCGCGCAGCAGGTACTCGGTGTCGATATTCTTGATCAGGTAGCCGCGCGCGCCCGAGCGCATCGCCAGCGCCAGGTCGCTCGACTCCTCCGACACCGTCAGCATCAGGATCGCCGTGTCCGGGCAGTCCTGCTGCATCAGCTGCAGCGTCTCGACGCCGGAAATGCCCGGCATGTTCAGGTCCAGCAGCACCACATCGGGCTTGAGCTGCTGGGCGCGCTTGATGCCCTCGACGCCATCGGCCGCCTCGCCGACGACCAGGAATTCGGTGTGGCGCTGCAGCAGCGAGCGGATGCCGCTGCGGAACAGGGAATGGTCGTCCACCAGCAGGACGCGGATCGGTGCTTCAGCTTGCATATCAGTCCTTGAAGAATCGGTCATGCGGCGCGCCGCTGCGCCTGCGGCAGCGTCACGGTGACGGTGGTGCCCTTGCCCGGCTGCGAATGGAGTGTCAGCGCCGCATCGATGCGGGCGGCGCGCTCGCGCATGATGTCGACGCCGACGTGGCTCTCGCCCAGGCTGGCCAGGTGGGAAGGGTCGAAACCGGCGCCGTCGTCCCTGATGGTCAGGATGAAGTCGTTGCGGTCTTCCAGCTGCACCAGCACGCGCTGCGCGCCGGCGTGCTTGCGCACGTTCGACAGCGCCTCCTGCACGATGAACAGCAGTTGCAGCTGCTGCTCGCGGGGGAACGGCGCGCCATCGATGTCGGCCACCAGTTCGGCTTCGATGCCGCTCTGGCGGCGGAACTTGTCGATCGTCGTTTCGAGCGCTTCGACCAGGTTGGATTCGACCAGGCGGCTGCGGAAATTGTGCAGCAGCTCGCGCACGTCTTCGTAGCTTTCGCGTACGCCCGCATGCAGCGAGGGGACGATTTCGGCGATGTCGTCGAGCTTGCCGTCCTGGACCGACTGGTCGAGCATCTGCACCTGCAGGTTCAGGTAGTTCAGTCCCTGGGCGATGCTGTCGTGCAGGCCCTGGGCCACCAGGTTGCGTTCTTCCGACACCGCCATTTCGCGCTCGCGCGCACCGAGGCGCAGGTTCTCGATGGCCGTACCCAGCAGCTGGCCCATGGTTTCGAGCAGGCTCTTCTCGCGCTCGTCGAACACTTTTTCGGAGCGGAAGTGCAAATTGAAGAAGCCGAGATGCTGCTGGTGGGCGTAAATGTGGAACACCGACACGGTGGCAAAGCCCTCCTTGTGGCATTCAAGTTCGTGGGCCCGGTCCATCTTGCGCAAATCGTGGACCACCGAGACCTTGCGCTGCATCGCGTCGCCGCACAGGCAATCGCCGACCTTGATGCAGTGTTCGCGGGCGACCAGCTCGGGCGAAATTCCCTGGTGCACAACGATGTGCAGATTGTCCCGGCTCGCATCGAGCACGCGCACGGAACCGCCATCGGCCTGGAAATAGGCGCAGATGCGCTGCAGGAAGCCCTGGCACAGCGGCTCGATCGGTTGCGGCCGCTGCAGGAAGGCGGCGACCTCGTACAGCAGGGCCAGTTCGCGGTTCTTGTTTTCGAGCGTCGCAGTCTTCATGCGGACCCGCGCTTCCAGATTGTCGTACAGGCTCTGCAGCCGATCCGCCATCTGGTTGAAACCATTGGCCAGCTGGCCGAACTCGTCGTTCGAGCCGATCGGCAGGCGCACCGCGAAATCCTGCTGCGACATCCGGCGCAAGCCCTCGTACAGGCGGTTGACCGGTTCGATGATGAGGCCGAACATCAGGTAGATCAGGCTGACCGTGCCCATCATCGCCATGCCGAGCAGACCCAGCTGCGAGCCGCGCAGCCACGAAGTGCGCGTTTCGCTGTCGTGCTCGATCGACTTGACCAGCGCATCGACGCGCCCGACAAAGGCCTCGGTGCGCTGCTCGAAGGCGGCCAGCGCCGCGCGCCTGGCCTGCCCGTCCAGATTGGCCAGCGCCTCGGCGGCCGGGCGCAGCTCGACCTGCCATTGCGCGACCATGCCATTGAACTGCGCGCGCACGGCGCGGGTCGGCGGCAGCGACAGCGGGCGCACCGGGTCGCCCTGGCTCAGCTGATCGAGCGTGGTGGCGATGTGCTGCAGCTGGCGCGCGACCGCAAGCGACTGGTCGCCTTCGCGTGCCAGCAGTATCGCCAGCCGGTAGCTGCTCATGCGGACACTGCCGGTATCGTTGATGGCCGCCGCGCTGCCTTCGAGCTGCCACGACAGGTAGAGCGTGGCCAGGATGGCCGACAGCGCCAGCATCAGGAAACCGACCAGCGCGCCAACGATCTTGGTCGACAGCTTCTGGCGTGTCGTCAGCAAACGATTCAGTGTCATTGATTCTCCCGGGCTCGGCATGGCGGGGCGCGGCCATTTCCCGTCATCATACGCCTGTGCAGGCTCCACGCACAGCACGTCTGAACGCCGTCACCCGCCCGTTTGTGCCATGAAGCGCACGATCTTGTTGGGTTGTTCACGGAATTCGTGGCGTTCCGGCTTGAGGGTGATGGCATGGCGGATCGCCTGATCGAGCTCGGCATCGCTGGCGCCTGCGCGCAGCAGCGGGCGGAACTCGAACTTGTCTTCCTGGCCCAGGCACAGGTACAGCGTGCCGTCGACGGCCAGCCTGACCCGGTTGCAGTCGGCGCAGAAGTGCTGGGACATCGGGGTGATGAAGCCGACGCTGGTGCGCCCGTCGGGCGTGACCAGGTAGCGCGCCGGACCGCCGCCCAGCCGCGCGATCTGCGGCATCAGGTCGAAGCGCTGGCGCAGCCGTTGCTCGACCGGGCCCAGATCGAGCCAGGTGCTGGCCTGCCCGCTGGCGCCCATCGGCATGGCCTCGATCAGGCGCAGCGTGAAGCCGTGCTCGATGCAAAAACCGACCATGTCGTCGATCTGGCCGTCGTTGACGCCGCGCAGGGCCACCATATTGATCTTGATCGGGGCGAAACCGGCATCGCGCGCGGCCATGATGCCATCCATGATCTGGCCCAGGCTGTCGCGCCCGGTGATCTGCTCCATGCAGCCGCGGTCGAGCGAATCGAGGCTGACGTTGATGCGCGTGACCCCGGCGGCGCGCAGCTCGGCCGCGTGGCGCACCATGCGGGTGGCATTGGTCGACAGCGACAAGTCGTCGATGCCGGCAATGGCCGACAGGCGAGCGGCCAGGCCGGCCAGGTCACGCCGCAGCAGCGGCTCGCCGCCGGTCAGGCGCAGGCGGCGCGTGCCGAGCCGGGCAAAGGCGCCGACCAGGCGTTCGATCTCGTCGAAAGTGAGCCAGTGGGCCGGCTCCTCGAAGCCCTTGAAGCCCTTCGGCAGGCAGTAGGTGCAGCGCAGGTCGCAGCGGTCAGTGACGGACAGCCGCAGGTATTCGATCGATCGGCCGTAACGGTCGCGTAACATGGCCCTGCTCCCCGATTGGTTGATAGGCTCATTCTAGCTGGCACACCTGGATTTGGCTGTGGGCAAGACGAGGGGGAGCGGCTAGTCACAAAGTACTAGCCTCTGCTGCACTACTGCACCAGCAACGGTAGGGTGGGCGGATGCACCAGCAACGGTTGGGTGGGCACTGCGTGCCCACGCGGTGTTACTGCACCAGCGGCGAAGTGGCCCCTTCCAGCTCCAGCCCCTCGATGCGGGCCTGGCCGACCAGGATGTGCAGGTACTGGTGGGTGGCGCGCTGGCTGGCCTCGCGCTTGAGGAAGGCGGCGATTTCGCCGCGCACCGCTTCGAACGGCAGCAGCGTTCCGGCCACCTTGCGCAGCACTTGCACGATGTGCAGGCCGAAACGCGTTTCGAGCAGGCGCCCGGCCAGTTCGCCTTCGCCCAGCCGGAACAGCAGCGCCTCGAACTCGGGCACGCACTGCCCGCGCGCCAGCTGGCCAAGACTGCCGCCGACCTGCCCCGAGCTGCAGTTCGAATACTGCGCCGCCAGTTCGGCAAAGCGCTCCGGCTGCGCCTGCAACGCTTCGAGCAGGGCCTCGCCGGTGCCGCGCAGCAGTTCGAGCGGAGCGTTCGGCGTCACCTGCAGCAGGATGTGGCGGGCCTCGACCAGGTCGCCGTTGGTGTACTGGGCCGCGTTGTTGCGGTAATAGCGCAGGCAGGCCTCGCCGTCTGCCTCGGGCACCTTCACTTGCAGGGCCAGCAGCATGTCGATGCGCTCGTCCTCGTCGCCGAGGATGCCGAGCTTGTCGGCCTGCTGCAGCAGGACGGTGCGCAGCACCAACTCCTGCGCCGCCTGCTTGAGCGGGTTGTCCGCGCCCTGGTGGTGGGCCAGTTCCTGTTCGATGGCCAGGTCGTCGATCTCGACGCCGTTGACTGCAATACCCATATCGGTTCTCCCGGTTTAGCGACTGCGCACCAGCTGGTAGGCGCGGCCAAGGTAGGTCAGCGCGCCGAAGCCGCTCCACACGTGCACCAGACGGGTGAACGGGAAGATGACGAACAGCGACATGCCCATGAACAAGTGCAGCTTGAACAGCAGCGGCGCTTCGAGGATGAAGACGGCGGCGTCGCCGCGGAAGGTGACGATATGCTGGGCCCAGCTCATCAGCAGCACCATCATGTGGCCATCCATGTGCCCGGCCGAGACGAAGATCGACGACAGGCCCAGCAACAGCGTCGCCAGGATCCACAGCAGCACGATCTTGTCCTTGAAGGTAGTGGCCTGGCGCAGGCGTTCATTGCTCCAGCGGCGCACCAGCAGCAGCAGGATGCCGGCCAGGCACAGTGTGCCCATGACGCCGCCCGCCACCATCGCCACCAGCTGCTTGGTGCCGTGCGAGATGCCGAGCGCGTCCCACACCCACACCGGGGTCAGCAGGCCGGCCGCGTGGCCGAAGAACAGGCCGATGATGCCGACGTGGAACAGGATGCTGCCGGCGCGCAACTGGCCGCGGTGCAGCACCTGGGTCGACTCCGACTTCCAGCTGTATTGCTCGCGGTCGAAGCGGATCAGGCTGCCGAGCAGGAAGATCGCCAGCGCGATATAGGGATAGATCCCGAACAGAAATTGGTGCAGGTAATCCATGATGGTCTCCTTTACGCCGCCGCGGCGCGCGCTTTGGGATAGAAATTGATCGGGTGCGTGCCGGGCACGCACGTGTTCTTGAGCAGCGGTTCGACCCCGTCGGCGCCGGGGCCAAAGGTTTCCAGCGCCTCGTCCATATCGCGCACGGGCGGCTCGGTCAGCGCTTCGGCCGCGACCGGGCTCAGCTGCTCGAGCACATTGAACACGCCGGCATAAGGGCTGCCGTTGGCCGCCAGCTTGTTGCCGATGTGGGCCAGCACGTGCACGGCGTCGCCCAGCAGGCAGGCCGCCGTGTTGGCATCCTGCTGGTCGAGGAACTCAAGAAACAGCGGCACATAGTCGGGCAAGTCGTCGCCCGTCATCTGCAGGCCGTGCTTCTTATATTCCTCCATCAGGTCGACCATGGCCTGGCCGCGGTCGCGCGACTCGCCGTGGATATGCTCGAACAGGTGCAGCGAATGCGAAGGGTTGCGGTCGAAGGTGGTCACATACTGCTGCTGCAGGTCGATCAGCCTGCCCTCGCCCAGCCAGGCCAACAGTGGCTGCAACGGCGCCTGCAGCTCGGGCGTGGCGGCCAGCAGGTCGTGCAGCTCGACCAGGTTCTCGATCAGCTCCGGCTCCGGGTACTGCAGCAGCGCGGACAGTACCGCGTAGTGGCGTTGTGCGTTCATCATGCCTCCTCGGTCGCTTTCTTGCGGGACTTTGGCATCGACACGAAATGCGTCGATCCCGATTTCTTCTTGCCGAACAGGCTGGCGTCGGTCAGGCCGTCGGAGCAGCCGTTGCCGAAGCTGAAGCCGCACGAACCCTTCTCGTTGAAGCTGTCCTCGGCCATCTCCTTGTGGCTGCTCGGGATGACGAAGCGGTCTTCGTAGTTGGCGATGGCCATGATGTGGTACATGTCCTCGACCGTCGCCTGATCCAGCCCGACCCGTTCGAGCACCGCGAGGTTGACTTCCCTGTCGACGCTCTTGCTGCGCATATAGGCACGCATGGCCAGCATGCGGTCGAGCGCGCGCAGCACAGGCGGCTGGTCGCCGGCCGTCAGCAGATTGGCCAGGTACTGCACTGGAATGCGCAGGCTGGCGGTGTCGGGCAGGATGCCGTTCATGCCCAGCTTGCCCGATTCGGCTGCCGCCTGGATCGGCGACAGCGGCGGGATGTACCACACCATCGGCAAGGTGCGGTATTCCGGATGCAGCGGGAACGCCACCTTCCACTCGACCGCCATCTTGTACACCGGCGAGCGCCTGGCCGACTCCAGCCAGGAATCGGGAATGCCCTGGCGCCGCGCTTCCTCGATGATGGCCGGGTCGTGCGGGTCGAGGAACAGGCCGAGCTGGGCGCCGTACAGGTCGCGTTCGTCGGCCACCGAGGCCGCCGCTTCGATCTTGTCGGCGTCGTACAGCAGCACGCCGAGGTAGCGGATGCGGCCGACGCAGGTTTCCGAGCACACCGTCGGCTGGCCCGCTTCGATGCGCGGATAGCAGAATGTGCACTTCTCCGCCTTGCCGGACGACCAGTTGTAGTAGATCTTCTTGTACGGGCAGCCGGAGATGCACATGCGCCAGCCGCGGCACTTGTCCTGGTCGATCAGCACGATGCCGTCGTCCTCGCGCTTGTACACCGAGCCCGACGGGCACGACGCCACGCAGGTCGGGTTCAGGCAGTGCTCGCACAGGCGCGGCAGGTACATCATGAAGGTGTTCTCGAAGGTGCCGTACATCTCCTTCTGCATATTGTCGAATAGCTTGTCCTTGCTGCGCGCGGCGAATTCGCCGCCCAGGTCATCTTCCCAGTTCGGGCCCCATTCGATCTTGTCCATCTTCTTGCCGGTCAGGACGGACACCGGGCGTGCCGTCGGCGGCGTCTCCGACAGTGGCGCGTTCTGCAGGCGCTCGTAGTCGTAGGTGAACGGCTCGTAGTACTCGTCGATGGCGGGCAGGTTCGGGTTGGCGAAGATATTGGCCAGAATCTTTAGCCGGCCACCCTGGCGCGGCTCGATCTTGCCGTTGGCCTTGCGCCGCCAGCCGCCGTTCCACTTGTCCTGGTTTTCCCATTCCTTCGGATAGCCGATGCCGGGCTTGGTCTCGACGTTATTGAACCAGGCGTACTCGACGCCGTCGCGGCTGGTCCAGACGTTCTTGCAGGTGACCGAACAGGTGTGGCAGCCGATGCACTTGTCCAGGTTCAGCACCATGCCGATTTGGGCTCTGATTTTCATACGTTCGCTCCCGACTCTTGTTCAACCAGCGGCCCTTCGAGCCACTCGACCTTGTTCATCTTGCGCACCAGGACGAATTCATCGCGGTTCGATCCGACCGTGCCGTAGTAATTGAAGCCCCACGACAGCTGGGCATAGCCGCCGATCATATGGGTCGGCTTGGTGACCGTGCGCGTGACCGAGTTGTGGATGCCGCCGCGCTTGCCCGACTGCTCCGCGCCAGGCGTGTTGATGATCTTTTCCTGGGCGTGGTACATCAAGGTCATGCCGGCCGGGACGCGCTGGCTGACCACGGCGCGCGCGGTCAATGTACCGTTGACGTTGAATACCTCGATCCAGTCGTTGTCGACGATACCGGCCACCTTGGCGTCATCCTCCGACAGCCACACGTGCGGGCCGCCGCGCGACAGCGTCAGCATGCGCAGATTGTCCGAGTAGGTCGAATGGATCCCCCACTTCTGGTGCGGTGTGATGAAGTTGAGCGCGATTTCCTTGTTGCCGTTCGGTTTGGCGCCCAGCATCGCTGCCGTGGTCTTGGTGTTGATGGCCGGCTTGTACACGCATAGGCCTTCGCCGAAGTCGCGCATCCACAGGTGGTCCTGGTAGAACTGCTGGCGGCCGGTCAGGGTGCGCCACGGGATCAGTTCGTGCACATTGGTGTAGCCGGCGTTGTAGCTGACCTCTTCCGATTCCAGGCCCGACCAGGTCGGCGAGGAAATGATCTTGCGCGGCTGCGCCTGCACGTCGCGGAAGCGGATCGTGTCGTGCTCGCGCGGCAGCGCCAGGTGGGTATGGTCGCGCCCCGTCATCACCGACAGCGCGGCCCAGGCCTTGACCGCCACGTGACCATTGGTCTCCGGCGCCAGCGACAGGATCATCTCGGCGGCGTCGATGGCCGTGTCCAGCCGCGGCTGTCCATGCGAGATGCCCGGTTCCGTTACGGTGCGGTTGATGCCGCGCAGGACCTCGACTTCATGGCCGGTCTTCCAGCCGATGCCCTTGCCGCCATTGCCCAGCTTCTCGAGCAGCGGGCCGATCGAGGTGAACTTGCGGTACACCTCCTTGTAGTCGCGCTCGACGACGGTCAGGTTCGGCATGGTCTTGCCCGGCACCGGTTCGCACTCGCCGGCGCGCCAGTCCTTCGGATCGAACGGCTGGCCCAGCTCGCCCGGGGTGTCGTGCATCAGCGGCGTCAGCACCAGGTCGGTCTGGGTGCCAAGGTAGGCGCCGCCAATCTCGGAGAACTTCTCGGCGATGCCCTTGTAGATTTCCCAGTCCGACTTCGACTGCCACAGCGGCTGCACCGCTTCCGACAGCGGATGGATGAACGGGTGCATGTCGGACGTGTTCAGGTCATCCTTCTCGTACCAGGTGGCGGTCGGCAGCACGATGTCGCCGTACAGGCAGGTGGTCGACATGCGGAAGTCCAGCACCACTACCAGGTCGAGCTTGCCTTCGGCTGCCGGCCGCACCTTGACGTCGCGCGGCTTGATGCAGTGCTCCTCGTCGCTCATCAAGGCGTTCTGCGTGCCCAGCAGGTATTTGAGGAAGTACTCGTGGCCCTTGCCGGAGCTGCCCAGGATATTCGAGCGCCACACGAACATATTGCGCGGGAAGTTGGCCGGGTTGTCCGGGTCGTCGCACGAGAACTGCAGGGCCCCGCTCTTGATCTGCTCGACCGCATAGGCGCTGATGTCCTGGCCGGCATCCTTGGCCGCGCGCGTGACGGCCAGCGGATTGGTCTGCAGCTGCGGCGCCGACGGCAGCCAGCCCATGCGTTCGGCCTTGGCGTTGTAGTCGATCAGGGCCATCGGATGCTCCGGCACGGTGGCCGACGGCGAGGCGATTTCCTCGATGTGCAGCTTTTCGTGGCGCCACTGGCTGGTGTGGGCGTAGAAGAACGAAGTGCCGTTCATCTGGCGCATCGGACGGTTCCAGTCCTGGGCGAAGGCAAGCGGGGTCCAGCCGGTCTGCGGACGCAGCTTTTCCTGCCCAACGTAGTGGGCCCAGCCGCCACCCGACTGGCCGACGCAGCCGCACATCATCAACAGATTGATGATGCCGCGGTAGGTCATGTCCATGTGGTACCAGTGGTTGAGCGCCGCGCCGACGATGACCATCGACTTGCCATGGGTCTTGTGGGCGTTTTCGGCGAACTGGCGCGCCACCGTGATCACGTCGGCCGCCTTGACGCCGGTGTGCTTGACTTGCCAGGCCGGTGTGTAAGGGACATCGTCGTCGTAGCTGGCGGCCACATTGGCGCCGCCCAGACCACGGTCGATGCCGTAGTTGGCCATGGTCAGGTCGAACACGGTGGCGACGTTAATGACACTGCCGTCAGCCAGCGTGACGCACTTGACCGGCACTTTACGCAGCAGCATGTCGTCTGCGTCCTTGCCGCCGAAATAGGCGAAACCGACATCGAGCACGGCATCGCTGCAGTCGATCAGGGACAACAAAGGATCGATGGCACGTCCGCTCTTGCCCTCCTTCTGCTCCAGGTTCCAGCGGCCCGACTCGCCCCAGCGGAAACCGATCGAGCCGCCTGGCGCGCAGATGGCGCCGCTCGCTTCGTCGATCAGCAGAGTTTTCCACTCGGGGTTATTGGTTTCGTCCAGGCTGTCGGCCAGGTGCGAGGCGCGCAGGAAGTAGTCCGGCACCAGCGCACCGTTCTTTTCGACCAGGGTGACCAGCATCGGGAAGTCGGTGTACTGCTTGACGTAGCCACGGAAGTAATCCGAGCCGCCCTTGCAGTGGAATTCCTTGAGCACCACGTGGCCCATCGCCAGCGCCAGTGCGGCGTCGGTGCCCTGCTTGGGCGCGAGCCAGATGTCGCCGAACTTGGCCATCTCGCCGAAGTCGGACGACACCGCCACCGTCTTGGTGCCCTTGTAGCGCACCTCGGTGTAGAAGTGGGCGTCCGGGGTGCGCGTCATCGGCACGTTCGAGCCCCACACCATCAGGAAGGTCGAGTTGTACCAGTCGGCCGATTCGGGCACGTCGGTCTGTTCGCCCCACACCTGCGGGCTGGCCGGCGGCAAGTCGCAGTACCAGTCGTAGAACGACAGCGCCACGCCGCCGATCAGCGACAGGTAGCGGGTGCCGGCGGCATAGCTGACCATCGACATGGCGGGGATCGGCGAAAAGCCGACGATGCGGTCCGGGCCGAACTTCTTGATGGTGAAGGCGTTGGCGGCGGCGATGATCTCGTTGGTCTCGTCCCATTTGGCGCGCACGAAGCCGCCCAGGCCGCGGATCGATTTGTAGGACTTGGCGCGTTCCGGGTTCTGGCTGATGTATTCCCAGGCTGCCACCGGATCCATCGTCAGGCGCGCCTCGCGCCACATTTCCATCAGCCGGCCGCGCACCATTGGGTATTTGACGCGCTGGGCCGAATACACATACCAGGAATAGCTGGCGCCGCGCGGGCAGCCGCGCGGCTCATGGTTGGGCAGATCCGGGCGGGTGCGCGGATAGTCGGTCTGCTGGGTTTCCCAGGTGATCAGGCCGTTCTTGACATATACCTTCCAGCTGCATGATCCGGTGCAGTTGACGCCGTGGGTCGAGCGCACGATCTTGTCGTGCTGCCAGCGCTGGCGATAGGCATTTTCCCAGGTACGGTCCTCGTGCACGACGGCGCCGTGGCCACCGGAGAAAGTTTCCTTGGGGTTATTGAAATATTTCAGACGATCCAGGAAATGACTCATGCTGCCTCCGCGACTAGAAAATGGGTGGCGCCAGGACGGGCGCTTTGATAACACCAGTCTACGCAGCAGTACTGATCCTGAATATTGGCAAGAAGTTGATTGGCCGCTTCGATAAGGACTAGGGCACCTAGCCCATAGTGACTAGGCGCGTGCCGCCTGGGTGGGTATTGGGAAAAGGGGCACGATGCGGTATACCTGTGCCATCCAATTAACCGGCCAAAGGATTTTCCATGAACATCGCCAGCTTTACCGACCTGATCAAAGCCGCGCGGGCCCAGCCCGAACCGCAGCGCCTGCTGTTTGCCTTTGCCCGCGCCGAACTGCCGGAGGGCGCCGGCAGCGCCGAACAGGCCGCCTTTGCCGAACGGCGCGGCGGCGCACTGGCGCCCGTCATGTGCGTCGACAAGGGGGTCGACGAGATCACGAGTTTTGAAGCATTGGTGGACGAGTCGCGCCACACCGGCGCCGACTGGGACATCGTGTTCGTCAGCACCCTGTCGGGCAAGGGAGGGGTGGCGCCGACGCCGGCCGCGGCCGAGGCGCCGCTGAACCTGATGGTGACCTGCATCCATACCGGCGATCTGGCACGTTTCCTCGCCTTCGGCAAGGACGGCGAACTGCTGCGCATCAGCTAACCGCGTAGGGTGGGCACTGCTGTGCCCACGCGGACGTATGCGCAACGATGGCGCCCCGTGCCCACGCGGACGTATGCGCAACGATGGCGCCCCGTGCCCACGCGGACGTATGCGCAACGATGGCGCCCCGTGCCCACGCGGACATATGCGCAACGATGGCGCCCCGTGCCCACGCGGACATATGCGCAACGATGG
>CBDDRJ010000114.1:0-7191 GCA_965233055.1 uncultured bacterium | reverse complement strand
GTCCCAGCGCCAGCTTGCGGGCGGCGGTCAACGGGTCGGCCACTTCTTCGAGGCGGCGCTGCGCGCGCAAACTGTCGAGCAGCGTCTTGAAGGCGGGGCCGTAGTCGTGCCCGCGCACCACATTGACCAGGTAGGTGCCGCTGAGGGCTGCGTCGGGCTGGCCCAGCTGCGCCAGCCGCTTGCGCAGGCCGATCGCCGCCACCTGGGCGCTGCTGTAGGTGACGAACAGGCCGGCCTTGTCGCGCTCGGCCGTTTGCACGGCGGCCGGCAGCACGTCCACTTCGCCGGCCAGGAACATGCTGATCGCCCGCACCCGCGGCACGAACACGTAGTCGAAGGTGCAAGCGGAACGGCGCGTGGCTTCGTCCAGCACTTCGGCCATCGCTCCGGTGACGCTGCGGTCTTGCTGCACAACCATGTCGTTGCCCTGGCCGCTGATGGCGATGGTGATCGGGCGCGAGCAGGCGGCGCCGGCGTGTGCGTGGCAAGCCAGCAGGCAGACCAGCAAGGCAGCGGCCTTCAGCATGGGGCGCGCCGGACTGGTGCCTGCGTCATGGTTCAGGCCTGCACGTCGACTTTGGCGGGGCCATCCTGCATGCGGCCGATGACGGCCGCATGCTCGAAGCCTTCGCGCGCGAACAGTGCCAGCACCTCGTCGACACTGGCCGGATCGCACGACACCAGCAGGCCGCCCGAGGTTTGCGGGTCCGTCAGCAGGGCCTGGCGGGCCGGCGTGACCGCGGCTGCCAGCGTGACGTCCTTGCCGTAGGCATCCCAGTTGCGGCCGGACGCACCGGTGAAGTAGCCATCCTTGGCCAGTTGCTCGACGCCGGGCAGCAGCGGGATCTTGTCCATGTCGAGCTGCGCGGTCAGCCCGGCGCCGCGCGCCAGTTCCAGCAGGTGGCCCAGCAGGCCAAAGCCGGTCACGTCGGTCAGCGCGTGCACGCCGGCCATCTCGGACAACGCGCGGCCCGGCTTGTTGAGTTTGGTGGTATTGGCGATCATCGCCGCATAGCCTTCGGCGCCCAGCACATCCTTCTTGAGGGCGGCCGACAGCACGCCGACGCCGAGCGGCTTGCCGAGGATCAGCACATCGCCGGCGCGGGCGTCGGCATTGCGCTTGACCTTGGACGGGTGCACCAGGCCCAGCACCACCAGGCCGTAGATCGGCTCGACCGAGTCGATCGTGTGGCCGCCGGCGATCGGGATGCCGGCCTCGGCGCAGATCGCCTCGCCGCCGCGGATGATCTGGCCGATCACTTCCAGCGGCAGCTTATTGACCGGCATGCCGACCAGGGCCAGCGCCATGATCGGCGTGCCGCCCATCGCGTAGACGTCGGAGATCGCATTGGTGGCGGCGATGCGGCCGAAGTCGAACGGGTCGTCGACGATCGGCATGAAAAAGTCGGTGGTGGCGATCAGGGCCTGTTCGTCGTTGAGCTTGTAGACGGCGGCGTCGTCGGCCGTCTCGATGCCGACCATCAGTTCCTTCGGCACCGGGAAGCCGTTCGAGTTCTTCAGGATTTCGGCCAGCACGCCGGGGGCGATCTTGCAGCCGCAGCCGCCGCCGTGGGAGAAGGAAGTCAGTTTGATGTTGGAGCTCATGAGGGTGCCTATTCGATGCGGGTTCAGGTATGGATCAGATTATCTACCAAGTCGAGCACGGCTGCTTGCTCGGCTGCGGGGGCAAACAGGGGGGCGCGCGCGGCGCACTGGGTGCGCAGCAGCGCATCGAAGCCGGCGTCGGTGACGCTGCGCTCGATCAGGGCGGCCAGCGCCGCGGCGTCGCCGACCGGGAAATAGCCGGCATAGTCCTCGCCCAGCATGCCGCGGTTGCCGGGGATATCGCTGGCGATCACCGGCACGCCGCTGGTGACGGCCTCGATGATGACGTTGGCGCCGCCTTCCATCAGCGAGGTGATCACCATCGCGTGGCAGCGCTTGAGGCGCTGGCGGGTGGCGCCGTGCGGCAGGTTGCCCAGCCAGCGGTAGCGGGGCGTGGCGCGCGCGGTCGCCTGCGCCAGGTCGCCCAGCTCCGGTTCGAGCGCGCCGCCGATATGGGTCAGGGCCAGCCGCGGATGCTTGATCAGGGCCGCCGCGCGCATGAAGGTGGCCGGGTCCTTTTCGGCGCGCAGGTGGCCGATCATGCAGACTTCGGCGCGGCGCCGCTGTGCCGGATCCGCGGCCGCGCTCAGTGCGCGGGCTGACTGGAAGATGACGCTGGTCTTGGAGCGCAGCGGCGCCGGCAGGGCCGCGAGCGCCGCCGGCTGCAGCACTACCAGCCGGTGCGCCAGCTCGAGCGAGGCCTGGGCGCTGGCGTCGCTGGCGATGTCGCGGTAGATGTCGGTGCCGGTCAGCACCAGCACGATGGGGCGCCGGGGCGCGCAGGCGGCGAAGGCTGCGACCGAATCGGCTGAGCGGCGCGCATGCAGGGCGACCAGCACGGCCGGCACCGGCATGTCGGCGCTCCAGGCCGGCACGATATCGACCTTGCAGGCGGTCCGCAGGAAGCGCGCCCAGCGGCTGGCAGTTTGCCAGTTGCCATTGTTGGCGCGCGCCTGCGCCGGACTGACGATGGTGACGGTAGGTGACGCCAAATTCGGGCTCCGGTGAATTCAAAAAAGTCGTTACAATCGACGGCATGACGCCATCGACTCCATCCTTTCGCCATGCCAAACCGCAGCAGCTGGCCGAATCGCTCGCCAGCGCCCGGCATTATACGTTGGCCCTGTTCGACTGCTTTGCCGCCGCCGGCTACGATGTGCTGGCCAATGTGCCCTACCTGAAAACGATCAACCCGCCGCTGTGGGAACTGGGCCACACCGCCTGGTTCGCCGAATGGTTTGTGCTGCGCGAGGCGCAATCGTCGCACCCGGCCACGGCCAGCCGCAATTGCCTGCTGGCGCGCGGCGACGACTGGTTCGACTCTAACATGGTTGCGCACCGCAACCGCTGGTCGCTTGACTTGCCCAGTCCCGGCGGCCTGAAGACCTACTGCCACGAAGTGCTCGACCGCATCCTCGACAAGCTCGAGCGCACTGCCGCCACCGACCAGGCGCTGTACCCGTTCCGGCTGGCGCTGGCGCATGAGGACATGCATGGCGAAGCCTTGCTGTACACCTTGCAGACGCTGGGCCTGCCTGCCGTGGTGCCGCCGTCGCCCGGCAGCGCCGTCTACGCGCCGGGGCGCGAAGTGGCTTACCCGGGCGGCAATATCGTGTTGGGCGGGGAGGGCGAGGGCGGCTTCGTGTTCGATAATGAGAAGCCGGCCTGTCCTTGCTATGTGGCGCCGTTCAAGATGGACAGCGCGCTGGTGAGCAATGCGCAGTTTGCCGACTTCGTCGACGACGGCGGCTACCAGAACCGGCAGTACTGGAGCACGGCGGGCGCCGCCTGGCTGATGCAGCAGGAGCGCTCAACGCCGCGCTACTGGCAGCGCCAGGGCGAACATTGGCGGACGGAACGTTTCGGCCAGCCGACCACGCTGGCGCTGGGCGAACCGGTGCGGCACGTCAACCTGTACGAGGCGCAGGCTTACTGCGCCTGGGCCGGGCGGCGCCTGCCGCTGGAGGCGGAATGGGAGTATGCGGCGATGTCGGGCATCGCCGGCTTCCAGTGGGGCCAGCTGTGGGAGTGGACGGCCTCGCCGTTCGAACCTTTCCCTGGCTTTGCGCCGGACCGCTACCTCGAGTATTCGGAGCCCTGGTTCATGACCCACCAGGTGCTGCGCGGCGCCTCGTTCGCCACCCCGGCACGGCTGGCCTCGCGCCACTTGCGCAATTTCTACATGCCCGAGCGCGACGACATTTTTGCCGGCTTCCGCACCTGCGCGTACTAATACTTCAGCATCGGCATGCGCGAACGCAACAATGGACAGAAGGTCGTGTTCCCCGTGGCTCGTCTGACCATTCGTGCTCGTTTTTGTCGTCCATCGCGGGGAACGCTTCAGCCTGGCGCTGGTCAAATAGATGGAATGACCCGATCAGCCTTACACGCACCTGGAGAGCGAGCATGTTTGAGCACAAGGCAGTGCAAATCCGCCCCGTTACGCGGCGCGCCGTATTGCAGTTCCTGCAGCATAGTGGAGATGGGCGGGATGTTGAGCAAGTGGTCGATGCCGCCCTTCAAGCCTGGCTGGCCTCGGCCGCCGTCGCAGATCCGAAGGCGGCCATGGCCGCTACCCGCGGCTATCAATGGAAAAGCCTGTTTCTACCGGAAGGCACGTTGTTGCGAGTCCAGTACGGCGACCAATACGCGGTGGCGGCCATCAGTGGCGACCACCTCGTCTATCAGGGCCGCCGCTATTCGCCGCGGCAGTTCGTCATGCATGTCACCGGGCAGGTGCGTAATGCGTGGCAGGCCCTGTGGATCCGCTCGCCCGACGACGCCCGCTGGCACCTTGCCGATACACGCCGCCGCATCTTGCGCCGTGCGCCTCGTCCGGTTGATCGAGCCGATCGCGCCGATTTGACCAAGCCAGTCCCGCCACCGGCGCCCCGGCTATCGTCACAGCAAGCGTGGCGTGACCATCGGCGGCAGGCTTATCTGCGGCGCTCGGACTGCGTGCTCGATGAACAAGCTGACCTGTCGATCAGGCTTCCGGCCGGCCGTGGCTACGGCCCTTTCGGCGCCGGCCGGGCCGGGCCACGCGACCGCCGCGCCCCTGCCAGATTCAGCGGAGCGCCCTGATACGAAGGCGCACTCGGCACCGTCAAGCCACTGGAGCGGTGACAAGGTCATGCCAGACTAGAGCTGGCCGGCTTTGATTTTTTCAATCACCGCTTCGATAGGCTCAAGTGCGGTGATATCGTGATTTCGCAGCCGTTCGCCGTCCCGGTTAAGCAATCGCAGTTTCTTGGGTTCGACATACTGCTTACCGTCTCGCTCGACGATCGGTGCCCAGCGCGTGCTGCCAGGCCTGGAATGGACCAAAATCGTTTGGGCCGTGACGGGAAGGAGGTCACCACCCCATTCTCCGGTGCGTGCCTTGATGGTATGCGAGCGGGCACTGCTGTTCGTCAGGTAGTCCTGAATGACGTTGACCTCCGCAATCTGGCAGCCGCCCTGGTTGCTAATGCAGACCATTTCGATACCGTCCTTCGGTGGCTTCGGCCAGCCGCAAGGTGGCGGGCAGTCTCCGACGCCTCAAGGTTTGTGCGTTAATTGCTGCACTTGTCCGGAAAACAGTAATTCCTGGGCATGGCTGGATGCTGCCAGTGACAAGGCGACGCCGAGTGCCAGGCAGTTGATTGTTCTTCGCATGAATTCCTTGCGCTAAACGGTTCAGAAATGGAAAAAGGCCACCGAAGTGGCCTTGGCATTGTAACGCGGGGAGCGTGTCCCCGCGCCAGATGGCGATTAGCGGTCGCCGTACGAACGGCGCGCGCCGTCGGTCGAACGCGGGTTCGAACCCTTGTAGCCGCCGCCGCTCGAGCCTTCCTTGCGCGGTGCGCCCGGCTTGCTGAAGGTGCGCTGGCCCGGCTTGGCCGCGGTGCGGTTGTCGCCCGGCTTCCAGCTGCCTGGACGCGCTGCCGAACGCGGCGCCGAAGCCGTCTTCTTCGGCTCGAAGCCTTCGATGACGTTGACCGGGATCAGTTGCTTGGTGAAGCGTTCGATGCGCTTGACGTTCATGCCTTCGGCATGGTTGACCAGCGAGATCGCCAGGCCATTGCGGCCGGCACGGCCGGTACGGCCGATGCGGTGCACATAGTCCTCAGGGAACTTCGGCAGGTCGTAGTTGAACACGTGGGTGATGTTCGGCACGTCGATGCCGCGTGCGGCAACGTCGGTCGCGACCAGCACCTTGACCGAACCACGGCGCAGGCCGTCGAGGGTACGGTTGCGGGCGCCCTGGTGCATGTCGCCATGCAGTGCGGCGGCCGAGAAGCCGGCGATGTTGAGGCGGTCGGCGATGGTGTCGGCGTCGCGCTTGGTGGCGGTGAACACGACAGCCTGGTCGAGCGACTCGTCGCGCAGCAGGTGGTCGAGCAGGCGGTTCTTGTGCGACAGGTCGTCGACGAAGTGCACGCGCTGCACGATATTGTCGTGGCGCGACTGCGAGCTGGTGATCTGGATCGTCATCGGGTCGCGCGTGATGCGGCGCGCCATATTGCCGACCATGCCGTCGAGGGTGGCCGAGAACAGCATCGTCTGGCGGCCTTCCGGCGTGGCGGCGATGATCTTTTCGATGTCGTCGATGAAGCCCATGTCGAGCATGCGGTCCGCTTCGTCGAGCACCAGGATTTCCAGCTGCGAGAAGTCGATCTTGCCCGACTCCATATGGTCGATCAGGCGGCCCGGGGTCGCGACCAGGATTTCAGGGTTGCGCGACAGCAGTTGCATCTGTTTCGGGTAAGGCATGCCGCCCAGGATCGACACGGCCTTGATGCGGCGAATGCCGATGCCGTATTTTTCGGTCGCGGTGGTCACTTGCAGGGCCAGTTCGCGGGTCGGGGTCAGCACCAGCATTTTTGGCTGGGCAGCGGTGAAACGCGGACGGTCGCCGCGAGCGCGCGCGGACTGTGCCGATTGGTTAGGGGTCTTGCCGGCGGCGTCGGCCTGCGGGGCGACAGCGAATTTATGCAGGGCAGGCAGCATGAATGCCGCGGTCTTGCCCGAACCGGTTTGCGACGATACCAGCAGGTCGCGGCCTTCGATGGCGGCGGGCACTGCCTGGGCTTGCACTGGGGTTGGCACGGTGTAACCTGCAGCGGTGACTGCACTAACGATTGCTGGGTGGAGACCTAATGCTTCAAAACTCATGTGTTCTTTTCTCTCGATATATATATGAGCGCACGTGCACGCGCACGAACGCAAAATAGCAACGCCAACCAACAATCGAAATGACTCTAGTATCAGAAATTTCGGCACAAAAGCTTTGCGCCGGGACGGTGTCAGGTGCGACACACAAGGCGGGAGGGCTTTATTGAGGGCATCGGATCGATGTCCTGGGGGCTTGCGAAGCTGCTAATGTTACTGCCTATTGCAGCACAGAAATGAGATTATAGCGTACTTTACGCTGCACTGCACGATTTATTCACCTGAAGTACCGCGTGGGCACGCAGTGCCCACCCTACCTGCTGCACGATTTATTCACCTGAAGTACCGCGTGGGCACGCAGTGCCCACCCTACCTGCTGCACGATTTATTCACCTGAAGTACCGCGTGGGCACGCAGTGCCCACCCTACCTG
>CBDDRJ010000113.1:0-41385 GCA_965233055.1 uncultured bacterium | reverse complement strand
GCAGAGCCCACCCTACGGTAGGCGACCCGTAGGGTCGGCTCTGCGAGCCCACCGTGGCCGATTCTGGCGGCCATTTTAAGCCCGCCACCCCCTAGTCTGGTAAAATACTTGGCTCAGCCAGACCATGCCGCACCCCGCATTCCCAACCTCTATTGATTCCGCCAATGACTATTACGCAACCGACCAACCAGATGGCCAACGCGATCCGCGCGCTGGCAATGGACGCCGTCCAGAAGGCCAATTCCGGCCACCCAGGCATGCCGATGGGCATGGCCGAGATCGCCGTTGCTCTGTGGAACGGCCATTACCGCCACAACCCGGCCAATCCGAAGTGGATCAACCGCGACCGCTTCCTGCTGTCGAACGGCCACGGCTCGATGCTGCACTATTCGCTGCTGCACCTGGCTGGTTACGACCTGTCGATGGACGACCTGCGGAACTTCCGCCAGCTGCATTCGAAGACCCCGGGCCATCCGGAAGTGGGTTACACGGCCGGCATCGAAACCACCACCGGCCCGCTGGGCCAGGGCATCGCCAATGCGGTCGGCATGGCGCTGTCGGAATACTTGCTGGCTGCTGAATTCAACAAGCCGGGCTTTGACGTGGTCGACCATTACACCTACGCTTTTGTCGGCGACGGCTGCCTGATGGAAGGCATCTCGCACGAAGTGTGCTCGCTGGCCGGCACCCTGGGCCTGAAAAAGCTGATCGCCCTGTACGACGACAACGGCATCTCGATCGACGGCAAGGTCGAAGGCTGGTTCACCGACGACACCCCGGCCCGCTTCGAGGCCTACGGCTGGAACGTCATCCGCGCCGTCGACGGCCATGACGTCGACGCCGTCGCAGCCGCCATTGCGCTGGCCAAGACCTCGCTCAAGCCGACCCTGATCTGCTGCAAGACCATCATCGGCAAGGGTTCGCCGAACCTGCAGGGCGGCGACAAGGTGCATGGCGCCGCGCTGGGCGACAAGGAAATCGCCGCAGTGCGCGAGTACATCGGCTGGTCGTCGGCCCCGTTCGAGATCCCGGCCGACATCTATGCTGCGTGGGACGCCAAGGCCGCCGGCGCCGCCGCGGAATCGGCATGGAACACGACGTTTGCCGCCTACCGCGCGCAGCACCCGCAGCTGGCGTCCGAACTGGAACGGCGCATGAAGGGCGAGCTGCCGGCCAACCTGGACGCGACCCTCGCCGCCGCCGTTGCCGCCTGCAACGACAAGAAGGAAACCATTGCCACCCGCAAGGCCTCGCAGAATGCGATCCAGGCGCTGGCGCCATCGCTGCCTGAATTCCTCGGCGGCTCGGCCGACCTGACCGGCTCCAACCTGACCAACTGGAAGGAATGCGTGGCGCTGCGTTCCGGCCAGCCGGGCAACCACATCAACTACGGCGTGCGCGAGTTCGGCATGAGCGCGATCATGAACGGCGTGGCCCTGCATGGCGGCTACATCCCGTTCGGCGCGACCTTCCTGACCTTCTCCGATTACAGCCGCAATGCGCTGCGCATGGCCGCGCTGATGAAGCTGCGTTCGCTGTTTGTGTTCACCCACGACTCGATCGGCCTGGGCGAAGACGGCCCGACCCACCAGTCGGTCGAGCACGTCGCGTCGCTGCGCCTGATCCCGAACCTGGACAACTGGCGTCCATGCGACACCGTCGAAACGATGGTGGCGTGGGGTGCTGCCGTCAAGCGCGCCAACGGCCCGTCGACGCTGATCTTCTCGCGCCAGAACCTGCCGTTCATGGAGCGCGGCGCGCAGCAGATCGCCGACATCGCACGCGGCGGTTATGTATTGCAGGATGCGCCGGACGCGAAAGTGATCCTGATCGCGACCGGTTCCGAAGTCGAACTGGCGATGGCCTCGGCCAAGACCCTGTTTGATGCCGGCGTGCCGGTGCGCGTGGTGTCGATGCCATCGACCGATGTGTTCGACCGCCAGGACGCGGCCTACAAGGCCAGCGTGTTGACTAAAGGCACGCCACGCGTCGCGATCGAAGCTGGCGTGACCGATTTCTGGTACAAGTATGTTGGCCTCGAAGGCGCAGTGGTTGGTATCGACAGCTTCGGCGAGTCGGCCCCGGCCCCGGTGCTGTTCAAGCACTTCGGCTTCACGGTCGAAAACGTTGTGTCGAAAGTCAAAGCAGTACTGGAAGCGTAGTTTGCCGGACCGCGTGGGCACGCAGTGCCCACTCTACGTAGGGTGGGTTGCTTGGCAACCCACGCGGATGCGTAATTTGCCGGACCGCGTGGGCAGGCGGCACATACCCACGTAGGGTGGGCACTGCGTGCCCACGCGGACCGGGATATCACCGATTTCTTTTCTTAACCTGGAGCTCTGTATGACGATCAAAGTTGCAATCAACGGTTATGGCCGCATCGGCCGCAATGTGCTGCGCGCTTTCTACGAAGGCGGCAAGAAACAAGACATCCAGATCGTGGCCATCAACGACCTCGGCGATGCCAAGTCCAATGCCCACCTGACCAAATATGATACGGCCCACGGCAAGTTCCCTGGCACCGTGACGGTCGACGGCGACCACATGATCGTCAACGGCGACAAGATCCGCGTATTCGCGCAGCGCAACCCGGCCGACATCCCTTGGGGCGAACTGGGCGTTGACGTCGTGCTTGAGTGCACCGGCTTCTTCACCACCAAGGAAAAGGCCTCGGCCCACCTGAAGGGCGGCGCCAAGAAAGTCATCATCTCGGCACCGGGCGGCAAGGATGTCGACGCCACCGTCGTGTTCGGCGTCAACCACGGCGTACTCAAGAGCACCGACACCGTCATCTCGAACGCCTCCTGCACCACCAACTGCCTGGCACCGCTGGCCAAGCCGCTCAACGACGCGATCGGCGTCGAGACCGGCCTGATGACCACCGTGCACGCCTACACCAATGACCAGGTGCTGTCGGACGTGATGCACGAAGACATGCGCCGCGCCCGTTCGGCCACGATGAGCATGATCCCGACCAAGACCGGCGCCGCCGCCGCGGTCGGCCTGGTGCTGCCTGAGCTGAACGGCAAGCTGGACGGTTTCGCGATCCGCGTGCCGACCATCAATGTGTCGCTGGTCGACCTGTCCTTCATCGCCAAGCGCGACACCACCGTCGACGAAGTCAATGCGCTGATGAAGGCCGCGGCCGAATCGGGCCCGCTGGCCGGCGTGCTCACTTACCAGACCGAACCGCTGGTATCGATCGACTTCAACCACAACCCGGCATCGTCGAACTTCGACTCGACGCTGACCAAGGTATCGGGCCGCCTGGTCAAGGTATCGTCGTGGTACGACAATGAGTGGGGCTTCTCGAACCGCATGCTCGACACCACCGTCGCGCTGATGAACGCCAAGTAACACCCGGCCGCCCCGCCCGGGGCTGGCCCCGCCAAGCCCGCACCTGAACGTGCGGGCTTTTTTATTTGTCAAAACGTTCATTTGACGCCACAGACAGTGGCGGTTGGGCTGTATATACTGCTAGCGGCACGAAGAGCTATAATAAGCAATGTTGTCGAAAATTATATAACCTATGGTTATAGGTTGCATGCGGACCGGTATGGTCAGTTTTGTCATTCACAGGGATACATTCATGTTGCACATACGTAATTGTGCCAGCTCGCTGGCCATCATCTTGTCGCTCGGCATGGCCGGGGCGACGCACGCCGCCGATCCGGCGCCAGCCATGCCCGCGAGCGCCAAGATTTCCGCACCGATTCCGGTTGCGGACTTTTTCAAGACACCTGATCTGTCGGATTTGATGATGTCGCCTAACGGCAAATACATCGCCGCCTTGCGTCCCGTTGACGGCCGCAAGAAGCTGGTCATTATCGATTTGCTCGGCAAGTCGTCGATGGTCGTAGCAGGTTCGCCGCTATACGATGTCGGTGCCATTGCGTGGATTAACAACGACCGTCTGCGCTATAGCGTCTACGAGGCGGAGCGGGGCGTTGGCGAACAAACCGGCGGCGGCTTGTTTGTCATCGACCGCGACGGCAAGAATGACCGCACCATCAATCCGAAAGGGATCAACCAAGAAGGCCGCGGTCGCGCGCTGCGCTATTTCAGTCAGGTTCCAGAGCTCAACTCGAGCGATATTTTCGTCAGCGGCAACGTGCGCAACGAAAAGCAAACTGATATATATCGTTATGACACCCGCACCGGTAAGAAAACCTTGCTGACCTTTGATGCGCCGGAACAGGCGGCCAGCTGGGTGCTTGACCGCGCCGGTGTGCCGCGCGTGGCAGTGTCGGTGATCGACTTGAAGACTACGATCTACTATCGCGACGCTGCCAACACACCGTGGCGCACGCTGGCCGCTTTCGGCATCGAAGACAAGGATGCCTTCGAGCCGACGGCCTTTGACTACGACAACAAGACCTTGTATGTGCTGGCGCGCGCCGATGGCGGTGACCGGCAGTCGGTATACAAATATGACTTTGCAAAAAACAAAGTCGATACTACCGTCGTGTACGCAGACAAGGACGTCGACATCGGCCATGGTGACATCGTGTTTAGCCGCAAGCAGAAGAAGATGGTCGGCGCACGTTATCAAGCTGATAAGATGCGACTTACCTGGTTCGACCCCGCTTTGCGCGATTTGCAGGCGTCCATCGATGCCGCGCTGCCAGGCAAGATCAACATTATCGGCAACGCCGAGACCACCGAAACCGGCATGATGATGGTGTTCTCGTACTCGGATCGCGATCCTGGCAGTTACTACCTGTACGACGACAATAAGAAGGACCTGCAGTTCTTGTTGGCAGCGGTGCCATGGATCGATCCGGACAAGATGGCCGAGTCGCGCCCGTTCCGCTATAAGGCTCGCGACGGTCTGGAGATTCCCGCCTACCTGACGATGCCAAATGGCACCAGTGGCAAGAACCTGCCTCTGGTGGTGTATGTGCACGGTGGCCCGAATGTGCGTGGCGAATCCTGGGCTTGGCACCCTGATGCGCAATTCATGGCGTCGCGTGGCTATGCCGTCCTGCAGCCAGAGTACCGCGGCAGTACGGGCTACGGCTGGAAGCTGTTCCGTTCGTCATGGAAGCAGTGGGGTCTGTCGATGCAGGACGACGTTACCGATGGCGTCAAGCACCTGATCGACCAGGGAATCGTCGACAAAAACCGCGTCTGCATCGCCGGCGCCAGCTATGGTGGCTATGCCGTCATGATGGGCCTGGTCAAAGATCCTTTGTTCTACCAATGCGGCATCAACTTCGTTGGCGTGACTGACATCATGATGAAATTCTCCGTCACCTGGTCCGACTACGCAGATAGTGACTGGGCCAAATTCGGCATGCCAGTGATGGTCGGTGACCCGGTCAAGGACGCTGCACAGTTCAAGGCTACCTCTCCGTTGCAGAACGCCGACAAGATCGTCAAGCCAGTCTTGATGGCTTACGGCGGGCGCGACTACCGCGTGCCGGTGGTGCATGGCGAGAAGATGCGCGATGCCCTCAAAGGCCGCGTGCCGGTCGAATGGGTGGTGTATCCGGAAGAAGGCCATGGCTGGAACAAGTTCGAAAACAAGGTCGATTTCTGGACCCGCGTCGAAAACTTCCTGAACAAGAATATCGGCAGCAAATAGACGATATTCCCGGTTTTTCGCCGTTATTGACGCTCCAACGCCCCGCTCGCCGGGGCGTTTTTGTTGTTGGTACGCGACGTTTTGACACGGCACACGGGGCAGTGTGCGACAAGTGTTTTTTTGAAAACCTTGTAGCGGGCGTTACTGCGGCGCCACACTGCGTTGTATTTATGCGAAATACTCGCCCTTGAGTTGACGGGGAGGGCGGGCAAATGGTCTGATCCATGGCTAAACAAATGGCCGGGAAAGCTAGTGATTTGTTTAGGAGCTGGGACGAGTCAATAAGGCGGCAAACGCGATGGCAAGTCGGGCGGCGGCCCCCCAAAAAGGGAATGCACCATTTTCAAGTAGTCAAACGGAGAGAGTTTTGAACAATAAAATCGTACTTAAACAGAGTGTTATCGCCGTCGCCCTGACGCTGGCAACCTCACAGTTCGCCATGGCACAAGCGCCGGCGACCGCCCCAACGATCACGCGCGTGACCGTGACCGGTTCCAACATCAAACGTGTCGACAAGGAAGGCACGACGGCGATCCAGACCATCACCAAGCTCGACATCATCGCTTCCGGCGCCAGCACGGTGCAGGAACTACTGCAGAAGATGCCAGTCGTCGGTGCCGGCGCCTCCTACGACACCACCGACGGCGGCTTCTCGCGCGGCGTATCGACCGCCTCGCTGCGCGGCCTCGGCACCTCGTCGACTCTGATTCTGTTGAACGGCCGCCGCATGACGGCAGCCGCCTACGCTGACCCGAACAACGGCAAATCGACGTCCTACGACTTGAATTCGATCCCGCTGTCGGCGATTGAACGCGTGGAGATATTGAAGGGTGGCGCATCGGCCGTGTACGGCTCCGACGCGATCGCCGGCGTCATCAACTTCATTACCCGCCAGGATTACCAGGGCGTTGAACTGTCGGCCAGTACTGGCGCCAACGACATCGGCAAGTGGACCCAGAACAAGGCCAACGCGGTGTTCGGCTTCGGCAATATGGCCACCGACCGCTACAACTTCTTCGCCGCTGCCGAAGTGTCGAAGCGCGGCAACGCGCTGGTGCGCGATGTCAAGGACATCGAAACGGAAATGTATCTGGACATCAATGCGCGCCTGAATCCTTACTTCAGCGCCTTGTCCGGTTCGCCATTCTTCTACCGCGAGCGTTCGCCCGGCACCCGCTCCTTCGCCAACTCCGCGGCCCTGGGCGCGCAAGTGATCAACCGCCTCGACTGCCCGGCAGATCAGCAAATTACCGGTGGTGCAGCCAACAACCTGGCGACCAGCAGCGCGCTGTACGGCCGCAAGTTCTGTAACTACGACGGCTGGAATTACACCGAAGCCCAATCGGCCGGCAAGGATGCCAGCATCCTGGGCCGTTTCACCGCCCAGCTGACCCAGGACACGACGTTCTTCAGTGAGTTCTCCGCGACCCAGTCCAAGCGTACCTACGTCGGCGCACCGCGTGCATGGCAAAGTACCGCCGCGACCACGGTGTTCCTGCTGTCTGGCGCGCCGCAAACTTACCAGATGATCCTGCCGGCCGGCCATCCGGATAATCCATTCCCAGGCGCGCGTTCGGCCGTGGGCATGCGCCTGGAAAACCGCCTGGGCGGCCAGGAAAACCAGAATGACACCTACCGCGCAGTGGCCGGCTTCAAGGGCACGGTCGGCAATTGGGACTGGGAAACGGGCCTGCTGTGGAACCGTTCGGAGCGTGAAGAAACGTACAACAATATGCTGTACCGTCCAACCTTCGAGAAGGTCAACACTCAGAACATGACGCTGGCACAACTGGCGGCTGATCCGACCTCGACCCGCAATGTGACGAACAAGGGCTATGCCCAAGTGTCCCAGTTCGACGCCAAAGTGTCGACTGAGTTCGGCAATCTGGGCGGTGGCGCCGTAGCGGCCGCGTTCGGCGGCGAGCTGCGCAAGGAATCGATCGGCCTTACCCCGGACGCTGAAACTCAGGCCGGCAATATCATCGGTTTGTCGAACTCGTCGGCCAGTGGTTCGCGCAACGTCAAGTCGGTATTCGTCGAGCTGCGCACGCCGTGGACCAAGACCTTCGAAATGGACTTCGCTGCCCGTTACGACAAATACCCTACGTTCTCGGGTAACTTCGCACCGCAAGTGGGCGCCAAATGGACCGTCACCCCGGCCATTGCATTGCGTGCCAACGCGGCGCGCGGCTTCCGCGCTCCAGGCCTGACCCAGGTCTCGCCTGGCGGCGTGCAGTTCTTCCAGACCGTGACCGATCCGATCCGCTGCCCGGACGGCGTTACCGCCGTGCCTGGCGCTGAACAGGCCGATTGCCGCAAAGGTATCTCGGGCGTCGCTTCGGCCAACCCGAACCTGCTGCCGGAAAAATCGAAGAGCTACACGATGGGCCTGATCTGGTCGGCGACCAAGGACCTGGATGTGTCGATCGACGGTTTCAGCATCCGCAAAGAAGGCGAAACCGCGCTGTCGTCGTCTGACTTCGTGCTGAACCACATCGCCCAGTTCCCGGGTGCCGTGGTGCGTGACCAGAACCAGGCGAACTGGATCCGCGACGCCGCCGGCGCGCTGATTCCTGATTCGGGACCGCTGCAACAGATCCGCATTCCATATGTGAACCAGGGCGCCACCGAAGTCAGTGGTATTGACGTAGAAAGCACCTACCGCTGGAAGCTGGCTGAATACGGCGAGTTCAAGACCACCCTCAACACCGCTTACGTGCTGAGCTACCTGCGTTCGGAAGCACCTGGCGATGTGGAGCACAATGCAGCCGGTACCAGCGGCGGCATCAACGACTGGGCTACTTCGGTTGGTGACATTCCACGCTGGCGCACGGTGGTGACCCAGAACTGGAGCAAAGGCCCGCATCGTGCATCGGCCTTGATTCGCTACATTGGCAACGTGTCCTACTATCGTCGCCATGACAACGACGTCACTTACGCAGAACCGTACTGCTACTATGGTACCGGCCAGCCAAAGTCGGCTTACTCGCTGGGTGGCCTGCCTAAGTTCTCGAACTACGTCAGCAATTGCGAAGTCAAGAGCTTCACGACCGTCGATGTCGGCTACTCCTACACCGGCTTCAAGGACCTGACTCTGAGCCTGAGCGTACAGAACGTCTTTGACACGAAGCAGCCGTACAACCCGAGCACCGGCACCACCGGCTTCAACTCGTCGTTGTCGAACGGTGCAGGCCGCTACTGGCGCCTGACGGCAGGTTACAAGTTCAAGTAATCTGCCCCTGCCTGCCGCCCCAGTGGCGGCAGCAGGCGTCAGTCGAAGGTCTGGCTAGAAAAATGCCGCCCCGTCAAACGGGCGGCATTTTCCATTTGGACGCCCGGCAACGCAGCGGGCATCCGGTGCCCGGTCAGCTCAGGCGGCGTGGCCGAAGATCTCCCGCCACAAGGCGCGCACATGGTCCGCATGCGGCTCGACCAGGCCCGGTTCGGCGCGCGCCACCTCCTGGCCCTGCAGGCGCAGCTGGTGCTGAAGCTTGCGCATCGCGCGGTAGGCATCGCCCACCCGGGCCGCCAGCGCGGCGTCAATCAGGCCCAGTTCGCCGCAAAGTCGTAGTAGCGCGATATTGCCGGCATTGGCTGTCAGCTGCGGGTACTGCGCCGCGTGGCGCAGTACCAGGTACTGGACGATGAATTCGATGTCGATCATGCCGCCGGCATCCTGCTTCAGGTCGAACAGCGCGCTGCGGTTCGGATGCGCGTCATGCATCTTCTTGCGCATCTTGAGCACTTCTTCCCTGAGCTCCCCGGCGTCGCGCTCTTTGCGCAGCACCTGCTCGCGCACCTGCTCGAAGCGCGCGCCGATGCCTGCGTCGCCGGCGCAGAAACGGGCTCGCGTCAGCGCCTGGTGTTCCCACACCCACGCGCTGCTGGCCTGGTAGCGCTCGAACGCGGCCAGCGAGCCGACCAGCATGCCCGACGCCCCGTCCGGGCGCAGCGCCGTGTCGATGTCGAACAGGGTGCCGGCCGACGTGTGGCAGGTCATCCACGTGATGAAGCGCTGCGCCAGCTTGGCGTAGTTGCCCGGCGCGTTCTGGTCGTCGTCGTCGAACAGGAAGATCAGGTCCAGGTCGGACACATAGCCGAGCTCCTTGCCGCCCAGCTTGCCGTAGGCGATGACGGCGAACTTCGGCACCTCGGTGTGACGCGTGGCCACCGTCTGCCACACGCAATCGACGGTCGCGGCCACCATCAGGTCGGCCAGCGCCGACAGGTCGTCGGCCAGCGTCTCGACCGTCAGGTCGCCGGCCAGGTCCTGCGCCAGCAGGCGGAACAGCTGCACGTGGTGGAACTCGCGCAGCAGGTCGATCTGGCGTTCGGTGTCGCCCGGCGCGGCGCTCAACTGCGCCTTCAGGTCGGCCAGCAGGGCCTGCGGGTCGGGGCGCAAGCCGCGGTTGCGGTCATCTAACAGTTCGTCGAGCAGGATCGGGTGCTGCGCCAGGAACTTGGCGGCCCAGCCGCTGGCGTGCATCATGCGGATCACGCGCTCTTGCGTGTGCGGGTATTCGGTCAGCAGCGACAGGTAGGCCGAGCGGCGCGCGATCGCCTCGAAAAAATCGAGCAGGCGGCCGAGCGTCGCCGCCGGGCTGCCGACGCCGGTGGCCCGGTAGGCCGTGGCGATCAGCGGCAGTGCGTTGTGGACCAGCGCTTCGAGGCGCTGGCGGCTGGCGTCCTGCATCGCCTGCAGGCGCGGGCTTTGCAGCGTGGCCACCAGGCGCGCGCTGGCGGCGGCGGCGTCGTCGAAGCCGAGCGCGGCCAGGCGCGCCTCGAGCGCTGCGCGGTTGTCGGCGTCGAAGCTGCCGTTGCCGGCTGCCGGCCCGGCGTCGTCCCGTTCGGCCGTCTTGTCGCTGAAGATCTGGTCGAATTGAAACGCCACGAATTGCCGGTGGCCGTCGAGCGCGGCCAGCAGGGCGGCAGTGTCGGGCAGGCCCATCATTGCGGCGATCACGGCCCGCTCCGGTTCGCCGGACGGCAGCGTGTGAGTCTGGGCATCGTCAAGGTACTGCAGGCGGTGCTCGACATTGCGCAGGAAGGTGTAAGAGTCCAGCAGCTGTTCCACCGTGTCCCTGGCCAGCAGGTCCTTGTCGGCCAGTACGCGCAAGGTGGCGCGGGTCGAGCGGTCGCGCAGCAGCGCGTCGCGCCCGCCGCGGATCAGCTGGAACACCTGGGCCAGGAATTCGATTTCGCGGATGCCGCCGCGCCCCAGCTTGACGTTGTTGCTGCGGTCCGGGTGCAGGCGCTCCTGGCGGTTCACTTCGGCGCGGATCTGCGCATGCATATTGCGGATTGCGTCGATCATGCCAAAGTCGAGGTAGCGGCGGAATACGAAGGGCTTGACGATGCCTTCGAGCGCGGCCACGTCGAGCTCCCGGCCGGTGACGGCGCGCGCCTTGACCCATGCATAACGCTCCCATTCGCGGCCCTGCACGATCAGATATTCTTCGACCATGGCCAGGCTGGCCACCAGCGGGCCGGAGGCGCCGTTCGGGCGCAGCGCCATGTCGACCCGGAACGTGAAGCCGTCCTCGGTGATTTCCGACAGCGCCGCGATCAGCTTCTTGCCGAGCCGGATGAAGAATTCATGGTTCGACAGCAGGCGCTGGCCGCTGGCCCCTTCGGTGGCGACGCTGTCGCCGTCTTCCGGGTAGACGAAGATCAGGTCGATGTCGGACGAGACGTTGAGCTCGAAGCCGCCCTGCTTGCCCATCGCCAGCACGATCATGTGCTGCTGCTCGCCCGATTCGGCGCTGACCGGCATGCCGTGCTGGGCCACCTGTTCGGCCATCAGCGCATCCAGGTGGGTCCGCACCGCGAAGTCGGCAAAGCGGCTCATCGCCGTGACGACCTCGTTCAGGTCAGCCTGGCCGTCCAGGTCGCGCCGCACCAGGCCGGCCACCAGCAGGTTGCGCAGGCGCCGCATGGCGCGTACCAGCGGCAGGCCGTCGGCCAGGTCCGGCGCCAGCGCCGCCTGCAGGTCGAGCGCATCGAGCGGGTCCGCCTGCAACTGCTCGATGCGGGCCAGACGGGCAGGGTCGGCAGCCAGCCAGCGCTGGTAGAAACGGGACAAAGTATGGCGGGCAGGGTGCATAGTGCTTCAGAATGGAGGTGGATACGGTAGAATGCCCGCAAGTCAAGTCGATGGTAAAGTACACGGTGGCATGGATGCAAGCGTAATGCAAAACACACATTCGGAACATGCCGGCGTCCAGCTGGCCAGGCGCTGGCACCGCTTACGCGCCGCCTATCGTTTTGCCAACCGCGCCAGCCACCACCTGCTCGGTTTTGCCGTCAAGCTGGCGCTGGTCGCCTACTTCCTGTTTGCCATCCTGTTCCTGGCGCTGCGCTACGCGGTGCTGCCTCATATCGACGTCTACAAGGGCGATATTGAACGCCTCGCCAGCCGCGCCGTCGGCAACCAGGTGTCGATCGACCGCATCTATGCGTCGTGGCATGGCCTGCACCCGAGCCTGTTCCTGGGCGACGTGCACCTGCGCGACAAGGCTGGCCGCCAGCTGTTGTCGCTGCCGAGCGTGTCGGCCACGCTCAGCTGGTGGAGCGTGCTGGCGCTCGACGTGCGCTTCGCCTCGCTCGAAGTGATCCGCCCCGACCTCGACATCCGGCGCGAGGGCGACGGCAAGTTGTACGTCGCCGGCATCGCCCTCGATACCGGGCGCGCCGACGGCAAGGGCTTCGACTGGCTGCTGGGCCAGCGCGAAGTGGCGGTGCGCGAAGGGCGCCTGCGCTGGACCGATCTGCGGCGCGGCGCGCCCGAGTTGGCGCTCGAGAACGTCAACCTGTTGCTGCGCAATGGCTGGCACACCCACAAGCTGGCGCTGCAGGCGACGCCGCCTTCGGCGCTGTCGCAGCCGCTCGACGTGCGGGCCGATTTTTCCCATCCGCGCTGGGGCGCGCGGGCGTCCAATATGGCGCTGTGGAAGGGCGAGCTGTACGCCGACGTGCGCGCGACCGACCTGGCTGGCTGGAAGGCTTATTTCGATTATCCGGTCGACATCGTCAGCGGCACCGGTTCAGTGCGGGCCTGGCTGGCGCTCGATTCGGCCAAGCTGGCCGGCTTCACGGCCGACGTCAGCCTGCAGGGTGTTAATGCCCGGCTGGGGCGCGAGCTGCCGCCGCTCGACGTGCGCAGCATGCGCGGCCGCCTGTCGGCCCGCGAGCAGTTCCCGGCCGGGGTCGAAGAGGGCACGCCGACCTTCGGCAGCCATGGCCACAGCGTGACGCTAACCGATTTCTCGCTCGTTACCAGCGACGGGTTGGCGCTGCCGCCGACTTCGATGTCCGAAACCTATACGCCGGCCAAGGGCGGCAAGCCAGACAAGACTGAAATCCATGCCAAGCTGCTTGACCTGGCCACGGTGGCCCAGCTGGCGGCCCAGCTACCTTTGAGCCCTGAACAGCGCCAGATGCTGGCCGATTTTGCGCCGCGCGGCCAGCTGCTCGACTTCTCAGCCGAATGGAGCGGCGCCTACCCTGCCGTGGCCAGCTACCGCGTCAAGGGCAATGTCGCCGGTCTTGGACTGAAGGCGCAGCCGGCCCGGCTGGCCCGCCCGAAAACCCCGGCCAGCCCAGCCCAGGCCGCCACGCCGGCGATCCCCGGCTTCGACAACCTGACCGGCAGCGTCGACGCCACCGACAAGGGCGGATCGCTCAAGCTCGACGCCGCCAATGCGGTGCTGCGCATGCCGCTGCTGGCCGAACCCGACCTGCCGTTCGACCAGCTCAAGATGCAGGCGCGCTGGTCGTTCGAGAAGAAGGACCAGTTCCTGCTCGAGGTCGACTCGCTCAGTTTCGTGCAGGGCCAGATGAGCGGCAGCCTGTCGGGCAAGCACCTGATGCCGCTGGTGGCGACGCCGTTCGCGCCGTACGGCACCATCGATGTGCGCGGCAGCGTGACCGGTTTCGAGATCAATACCATCGGGCGCTATCTGCCGGCCGACACGGTGCCCCATCTGCGCGACTGGCTGGTCGGCGCGCTCGAAGCGGGCGTCGCGCGCGACGTGTCGCTGGTACTGCGCGGCGACCTGGCCAAGTTCCCGTTTGATCAGGCGGCCGACAAGGCCAGCGGCGAGTTCAAGGTCAGCGGGCGCATTGAAAACGGCCGCCTCAATTACACGCCCGGCATGTTCGGCAAGGACGGCAAGGCGCCGCTGTGGCCGCAGGCCGACAAGATCATGGGCAGCATCCTGTTCGACCGCGCCCGGCTCGAAGTCCATGCCGACACCGCGCGCACCGGCGCGGTGGCCCTGGCCAAGGTCAAGGCCGTGGTGCCGGACCTGTCGGCACGCGAGATCCTGCTCGATATCGACGGCAGCGCCGCCGGCCCGCTGCAGGAATTCGTCAACTACGTCGCCAGCAGCCCGGTGCTGGAGATGATCGACCATTTCACCGACCAGACTCGTGCCAGCGGCAATGCAAAACTGGGGCTGAAGCTGCACCTGCCACTCGACCGCCTCGCCAGCACCAGGGTGGCGGGCAGCCTGCAGTTGCAGGGCAACGAGGTCCAGTTGTTCAACGACCTGCCGCCGGTGCAGGCCGCCATCGGCAAGATCGAGTTCAATGAACGGGGCCTGAATCTGAACGGCATCGGCGGCTCGCTGCTGGGCGGGCCGTTGTCGCTGACGGGCGGCTCCGGCAAGGACGGCAGCATCCTCATCAAACTGGGCGGCGCGGTCAGCGCCGAGGGCCTGCGCAAGCAGTACGCGTCGCCGGCCGTGGCCAAGGTGGTGGCGCGCCTGTCGGGCAGCGCGCGCTACAGCGGCCAGGTCGCGGTGCGCGACAAGCTGGCAGTGGTGACGATCGATTCGAACCTGGCCGGCCTGGGCGCCGACTTCCCGCACCCATTGAAAAAGGCGGCGGCCGACAGCATGCCGCTGCACTTCGTCATGAGCGACATCGCCACCGGCGACGCCGGCGTGCTGCGCGACCGCATCGACCTGACCGTTGGCACCACGGTGGCGGCGCGCTATGTGCGCCAGCGTCACAACCGCGGGCCGTGGCTGGTCGCGCGCGGCGGCATCGGCATCAATACACCGGCCCCCGAGCCCGACAGCGCGCTGGCGCTCAATGTCAACCTCAAGCAGCTCGATGTCGACCAGTGGGTCGCGATCGGCGACAGCGTCACCAGTGCCGGTGCCGGCGGCAGCGGCGGCCCCGACCTGTCGCAGTACATTGTGCCTGAACTGATGGCGGCGCGCGCCACCGAGCTGGTGATCGGCGACCGCAAGCTCGACAACGTGGTGGTCGGCGCCTCGCATGCCAAGGGCAACTGGCAGGCCAGCATCGATTCGCGCCAGGCTTCCGGCTACGTGACGTGGAACGATGACGGCGCCGGCAAGGTCACGGCGCGCCTGTCGTCGCTGATCATCCCTGAGGCATCGGCGGCTGAGGTCAATGAGCTGCTCGGCGTGAGCAAGCCGGCAGCGCAGATTCCGGCGCTCGACATCGTCGCCGAGCGCTTCGAGCTGTTCAACAAGCAGCTCGGCAAGCTCGACCTGCAGGCCAGCAATGTGGCGGTCGGCCAGGGCCGCGAATGGCGCATCAACAAGCTGTCGCTGGTGAATCCGGATGGCGCGTTCAAGGGCAGCGGCAAGTGGGTCACGCAGGACGGGCGCAGTAATACGACGATGAATGTGGAGCTCGACATCGACGACGCCGGCAAGATGCTCGAGCGCTTCGGCTTCCCCGACACGGTGCGCCGTGGCAAAGGCAAGCTCTCCGGCGATATCGCGTGGAACGGCATGCCGTATTCGCTCGACATTCCAAGCCTTTCGGGGAGAATCAAGATGCAGGTCGAATCGGGCCAGTTCCTCAAGCAGGACCCGGGCGCGGCCAAGCTGCTTGGCGTGCTCTCCCTGCAGGTGCTGCCGCGCCTGCTCAAGCTCGACTTCCACGATGTGTTCTCCGAAGGACTGGCGTTCGACGGCATCACGGCCGACGCCGTCATCACGCGCGGCGTGCTCAAGACCGACAACCTGAAGATGTTCGGTGCCGCCGCCACTGTGCTGATGGACGGCACCGCCGACATCGCCAACGAAACGGCCAATCTGCACGTGGTGGTGATCCCCGAATTCAATCTCGGCACCGGACCGCTGGTGTATATGTTGGCGGTCAATCCGGTGGTGGGGCTGGGCAGCTTCCTGGCCCAGCTGTTCCTGCGCGCGCCGGTGATGAAGGCCTTGACTTACCAGATGCAGATTACGGGGCCGTGGAAGAATCCGATCGTGACCAAACTCGATAGCGGCAAGCTCGAAACCAAGCCGGACAATCCGGCCAGGAAGGCGGACAAACAATGACGACGATTGCAGCAGTACAGATGGTGGCGAGCCCGGACGTGGCGGGCAATATCGCGACGGCGCGCAGGCTGGTGGCAGAGGCCGCGGCGACCGGCGCGCAACTGGTGGCGCTGCCCGAATACTGGGCCATCATGGGGGTGCAGGACACCGACAAGGTGGGCCAGGCCGAGCCGCTCGGCAGCGGGCCGATCCAGGACTTCATGGCAGCTTGCGCGCGCCAGCACGGCATCTGGCTGATCGGCGGCACCATGCCGCTGGCCTCCGACGATGCCGGCAGGGTGCTCAATGCGACGCTGGTCTACAACCCGCAGGGCGAACCGGTGGCGCGCTACGATAAGATCCACCTGTTCGGCTTCAACAAGGGCAGCGAATCGTATGACGAGGCGCGCACCATCGTGCCGGGCAAGGATGTCGTCACCTTCGAGGCGCCATTCGGCAGGGTCGGGCTGGCCGTGTGCTACGACCTGCGCTTCCCCGAACTGTTCCGCGCGATGGGCGAATGCACGCTGATGGTGGTGCCGGCCGCCTTCACCCATACCACCGGCCAGGCCCACTGGGAGGTGCTGCTGCGCGCGCGCGCCATTGAAAACCAGTGCTATGTACTGGCCTCGGCCCAGGGCGGCCTGCACCCGAACGGGCGCCGCACTTTCGGCCACAGCATGCTGATCGACCCGTGGGGCGTGGTCAAGGCGGTGCTGGCCGAAGGCGAGGGCGTAATCCATGGTGACATCGACAATGCCTTGCTGGCCCAGGTACGCGAAAACTTGCCTGCGCTCAAGCACCGGACCATGTAAACCCTGGCACGTAGGGTGGGCACCGCGTGCCCGCCATGTTCCATAGGCACGTAGGGTGGGCACCGCGTGCCCACCATGTTCCGTAGGCACGTAGGGTGGGCACCGGTCGTCGCACGGCTGTTAGTGCGGCGACATGCCCACCACGTTCCGTAGTGAAAATGTGGTGGGCACGCAGCCCTCGGCGGTCCCGCCCCCTACGTGATTACCGCGTTGTGGCACAATGCACCTATCTGCCTTGAGACTGAATTATGAAACCATTTGAACCGAATATGTCGACGCTGGCCGTCGCGCGCGATGTGCTGTTGACGCCTTTTGGCCTGGACGAGGGCAAGCTGCTGCGCACGCTGGGCACGATGTTCACCCACAAGGTCGACTATGCCGACCTGTATTTCCAGTTCACCAAGAGCGAGGGCTGGAGCCTGGAAGAGGGCATCGTCAAGACCGGCAGTTTCTCGATTGACCAGGGGGTCGGCGTGCGCGCCATCTCCGGCGACAAGACCGCCTTCTCGTATTCCGACGAAATCTCCGAAAGCGCGCTGCTCGAGGCGGCCGCCGCCACCCGCACCATCGCGCGCGCCGGCGCCGGCAAGGTCAAGGTGGCCTCGACCATGCTGCCGACAGGCGGCCGCTCGCTCTACCTGCCGAACGACCCGCTCGCTTCGCTCGACGCCACCGCCAAGGTCAAGCTGCTCGAGCGGGTCGAGAAGATGGCACGCGCCAAGGACCCGCGCGTGGTGCAGGTGATGGCCGGCCTGGCCGGCGAATACGACGTCGTGCTGGTGGTGCGCAGCGACGGCGTGCTGGCCGCCGATATCCGCCCGCTGGTGCGGGTGTCGGTCACCGTCATCGTCGAACAGAACGGCCGCCGCGAAGTGGGCTCGTCCGGCGGCGGCGGTCGATACAGCTACGGCTACTTCAGCGACGCCATTCTCGACAAATACGCGACCGAAGCGGTCAATTCGGCCGTCGTCAACCTCGATTCGCGCCCGGCCCCGGCCGGACCGATGACGATCGTGCTCGGCCCCGGCTGGCCCGGCGTGCTGCTGCACGAGGCGATCGGCCATGGCCTCGAAGGCGACTTCAACCGCAAGGGTTCGTCGGCCTTCTCCGGCCGCATCGGCCAGCGCGTCGCCGCCAAGGGCGTGACGGTGGTCGACGACGGCACGCTGGCCGACCGCCGCGGCTCGCTCAATATGGACGACGAGGGCAACCCGACCCAGTGCACCACCTTGATCGAGGACGGCATCCTGAAAGCCTATATCCAGGACACGATGAATGCGCGCCTGATGAAAATGCCGGTGACGGGCAATGCGCGGCGCGAATCGTTCGCCCACCTGCCGATGCCGCGCATGACCAATACGTATATGCTGGGCGGCGACAAGGATCCAGCCGAGATACTGGCCTCGGTCAAGAACGGCCTGTACGCGGTCAATTTCGGCGGCGGCCAGGTCGACATCACCAATGGCAAGTTCGTGTTCTCGGCCAGCGAAGCCTATATGATCGAAAACGGCAAGGTGACTTACCCGGTCAAGGGCGCGACCCTGATCGGCAACGGCCCCGATGTGCTGAACCGGGTGTCGATGATCGGCAACGACATGCGGCTCGATTCCGGCGTCGGCGTGTGCGGCAAGGAAGGCCAGAGCGTGCCGGTCGGCGTCGGCCAGCCGACCCTGCGCATCGAGGACGTCACCGTCGGCGGTACCGGCTAAGCTGTATAGACATTTTGACCATCCGACAAAGGGCTGGACAAGTTTCGCCAATTGTTGTTATAGTCGATCAAACACAAGGATATTTCTGATGCCGCGTTGCGTTTCGTTTACCTGCTGGTTTTATTTTAGCCATTCCAACCCCGAGGCGGTGGAGTAGCGGCAGGTTCACGTAGATAGCACGAGAAGCCAGCAAGATCCCGACAAACCGCCAGCGATGGCGGTTTTTTTTTAGCCGAACCGAATACCCAATATTGACCATTTACCTGGAGAACAGCATGCCCCGTACCGACGATTTACGCATCCGCGAAATGAAGGAACTGACCCCGCCGGCCCACTTGATCCGCGAGTTCGCCTGCAGCGAGCGGGCCTCCAGCACGGCAGCGGAAGGGCGCATCGCGCTGCACCGCATCCTGCACGGCCAGGACGACCGCCTGATGGTGGTGATCGGCCCGTGCTCGATCCACGATACCAAGGCGGCGATGGAATACGCGCGGCGCCTGGTCAAGGAGCGCGAGCGCCACGCCGGCGAGCTGGAAATCGTGATGCGGGTGTACTTCGAGAAGCCGCGCACGACCGTCGGCTGGAAGGGCCTGATCAACGACCCATATATGGACAACAGCTTCCGCATCAACGACGGCCTGCGCATGGCGCGCGAGTTGTTGCGCGACATTAACGAACTGGGCTTGCCGGCCGGCACCGAGTTCCTCGACGTGATCAGCCCGCAGTATATTGCCGACTTGATCAGCTGGGGCGCAATCGGCGCCCGCACCACCGAATCGCAGGTGCACCGCGAGCTCGCGTCTGGCCTGTCGAGCCCGGTTGGCTTCAAAAATGGCACCGACGGCAATATCAAGATCGCCGTCGAAGCGATCAAGGCGGCGTCCCAGCCCCACCACTTCCTGTCCGTCACCAAGGGCGGCCATTCGGCCATCGTGTCGACCAACGGTAACGAGGACTGCCACATCATCCTGCGCGGCGGCAAGACGCCGAATTACGATGCGGCCAGCGTCGACGAAGCCTGCAAGCAGATCGCCGCCCAGGGCCTGGCGTCGCGCCTGATGATCGACGCTTCGCATGCGAACAGCTCGAAAAAACCGGAGAACCAGGTGCCGGTGTGCGCCGACATCGCAGCCCAGGTGGCCGGCGGCGACAGCCGCATCGTCGGCGTGATGGTCGAGTCCCACCTGGTGGCCGGGCGCCAGGACCTGGTGCCGGGCAAGGAGCTGGTCTATGGCCAGTCGGTGACCGACGGCTGCATCGACTGGGATGCCAGCGTGCAGGTGCTTGACACGCTGGCGGGCGCCGTGCGGCAGCGGCGTTTGCGCCAGGATGGATAAGTTGACACGTTGATGGGATTAGCTAGGTTTGTCCGGCGGATCCTCGTCCCGTGTCGATGGCGGCGGGCTGGCCGCTGTCATTTATGACTGCAGCGATATGAGTCTACAGGCGTTTGTTCCACTGAATGGAATATTCTGGCTCAAGCACACGATTTAGATCGTGTGCCTCTACATTGGGTATAAGGGCAAGTAAGAGCTACAAATGATAGAACCTAAAATTTTACTATTGATGACATTAGGAGCCGCTTTTTTTGCGAAGTCAGTCAATGATGGGCTTGCTGGACTTTTTCGCAAATCCATTATTTTTGCTGTGCTAGCGGCACTAACTGGCATACTAAAAGCGCTTAATGAGGGAGTGCTAGAACGTCCAGAAATTGAGATCTTTGCTGTTTTTTCCGTCAATATCCTTTTGGCAACATTGGGTGTGATGGGCAGCAGGAAGTTTTTCGAGGCATCAAGTAAGCGCAAACAGAAAGACCGATAAGTCTAAGAAATATCGTAACTTTTCTTCCCGCCTGACTACGTCATAAACATGATGGACGGGCACGACCGTATCGTCGGCGTGATAGGATTGGCGATGCTCATCCGGTCGATCCTCTTCTTGCTTCTCATTGTGCCGCTTAGCGGCATGGCGGCCCCGTCGTTTGGCAATGCCCTGCGCGATGCATTGTTGCTGTACCGGGAGGCAAAGTTTGACGCCGCCTTCCAAGACTTCGCCGTGCTGGCCAAAGCAGGCGATCCGGTGGCGCAGGAAAATATCGCCTGGATGTATGCGCGCGGCGAAGGCACGGTCCGCGACGAGAAAGTCGCATTCGAATGGATGCGCCGCGCCGCCGAGCGCGGTAGCGACAACGCGCAAAACGGTTTGGGGATATTCCATGCCAAGGGCATCGGTGTCGCTAAAGATGACGTCGCCGCGGCCGCCTGGTACCGCTTGGCCGCTGAACAGGGCAACGAAGCGGCGCAAAACAACCTCGGCATGGCCTACGAGGATGGGCGGGGCCTGGCCACCGACCAGGCGCAGGCGTTCAAATGGTTCAGCGAGGCCGCGCGCCAGAATTACCTGCCGGCCCTGGCCAACCTGGGGCGTCTGCACAGCCGCGCCAGCGGCGGACAGCGCGACGCCAGGAAGGCGCTGGAACTGCTGCAAGCGGCGGCGCAACGGGGCTACGAGCCTGCCTATTTCTACCTGGGTCAACTGTACGATGACCCGGCCTCCGGCATGGCCAATCCGCTTGCTGCCCGCGATGCCTACCTGAAAGCGGCGCAGTCTGGCAACCGGGACGCGCAAACGGCGCTGGGCGAACTCTATGGAACCGGCCGCGGCCTGCCGCAAGACGCGCACGCGGCATTCTCGTGGTACCGCAAGGCGGCTGAACAGGGTGATGTACTCGCGCAGGGCCGGCTGGCCGCTGCTTTCGCCAGTGGACACGGCACGCCGAGGGACACCGAGCTGGCGGCCAGGTGGTATGCGACGGCGGCGGCCAACGGCAGCAAGGAGGCCCAGCTTGTCTTGGCGACCATGCAGGCGAAGGGCGATGGCGTAGCGCAGGCATTCGACCAATTGATTGCGATTTACCACGAGCGCGCCGCAGCCGGCGACCCGGAGGGCCAGTATAACCTGGCGCTGTCGTATTCGATCGGGCAGGGCGTTACCCAAGACAAGCAATTGGCCATCGCCTGGTATGCCAAGGCGGCCGAACAGGGGTATGTGTATGCCCAGCACAATCTGGCGCTGGAATTCGCCAGCGCCGCTGGCGGGCAGCGCGATTTGCCGCAAGCGCGCCGATGGTATGCGCGCGCAGGCCAGCAAGGGCATATGCCCGCGCTGAATAACCTGGCGACCATGTACCAGCGCGGCGAAGGCGGGGCGCCGGACCTTGGGCGCGCGGCGGCGCTGTTCCGGCAGGCGGCGCAAGCGGGCAACGCGATTGCCCAGATGAACCTGGCCACCATGTTGTGGAGCGGCTACGGCGTCCCCAAGGACACGGCATTGGCTATTTTCTGGTGGCGCAAGGCGGCCGACCAGGGCCATGGACCGGCCCGGCAGCGCCTGGCGGCGGTCGAAGGCGCCAAGCCCGGCAAGCCCGGCAAGCCCGGCGGCCTCTAGCGGCCGCCGGGCCGTATTGGCGTGGCCGGGCTTCTGTCGCATAATGGCGGACTCAATTATTCCAATCGCCGAGGATCACCGTGGACATCAAGGAACAAATCAAAGCGCTCGAAAGCGCCGTCAAGGCCGCCGTTGACAATGGGCTGGCCGACGTCGATGTGGCGCGGCTGTGGGAAAAGATTCTCAATCTCGACCCCAACCACGCCACCGCCCTGCTGTTGACGGGGCAGCGCGCGTTCCGCGCCGGTCAACTCGAGCGGGCGCGCGATCTGTTTGAGCGCCTGGTCAAGGTTGACGGCAAGGACCAGCAGGAGTGGATCAACCTGGCCGTGGTGTGCCAGGCCCAGGGCGATCTGGATGGTGAAGACGCGGCCATCACCGGCGCGCTGACGGTGGCGCCGAGCGACCTGCTGGGTCTGTTGATGCGCGGTGACTTGCGCGAGCGCCAGGATCGCCCGCACGAGGCCGCCAAGGCCTATGCCAGCGCCGCCATTGTGGCGCCGGCGCTGGATGCCCTGCATCCGAACCTGCGCCCGGCCGTGCAGCGCGCCATCGAGAAAAGCGAGCGCTATAACGAGCGCCTTGGCAGCTTCATCGATGATTACATGGCGCAGGCTTACCAGGACTTGCCGGGCGCGGCCAGCGGCCGGTTCCGCGAATCGGTCGACCTGATGCTCGGGCGCAAGCGGCGCTTCGATGCGATGCCGACCAATTACTACTTCCCCGGCCTGGCGCCGACCAATTTCTTCGATCGCGCGCAATTCCCGTGGATCGAGGCGCTCGAGGCGCAGACCGACGCCATCCGCGCCGAATTGCTGCAGGCGCTGGCCGCCGACACCGGTTTCGAGCCTTACCTGACCTATAGCGCCGACCAGCCGCACAACCAGTTCGCAGAACTGAACAACTCGCTGCGCTGGAGCGTGCTGCACCTGCTCAAGGATGGCGAACGGGTCGAGCTCAATGCCGGGCGCTGCCCGGCGACGATGGCCGCGCTGGCCGGCCTGCCGCAGCCGCAGCAGCCGGGCCGCACGCCGAACGCGATGTTTTCCCTGCTCAAGCCGCACACCCGCATCCCGGCCCATGTCGGCGTCTCCAATGCGCGCCTGGTGGTGCACCTGCCGCTGATCGTGCCACCCAATTGCGGTTTCCGCGTCGGCAACGACGTCATCGCCTGGGAGGAGGGCAAGGCCATCGTGTTCGACGACACCATCGAGCACGAGGCGTGGAATGACAGCGACGAGTTGCGCGTGGTGCTCATCTTCGACATCTGGCATCCGCACCTGTCCGAGGCCGAGCGCGCGCTGATCAGTGCGATGTCCAAGGGCATCAACGCCTTTACCGGCGACGCGGGCGGGTTCGAGCTGTGAGCCGGCGCCTGCACCAGCACGAAGTCGCCGCGCTGGCGCAGGCCGCCATGACGGCATTTCGCAACGGCGACATGCCAGCCGCCCGCAGCGCCTTCGAGCGTATCGCGCAGGACGGCCAGGCGGATGACACCGTCTGGGTCGGGCTGGCCCACGCCTGCCAGCGCCAGGGCGACCGGGCGGCGGCGCTGGCTGCGATCGGCGCCGGCATCGACGCCAACCCGGCCAATCCGCAATTGCTGGCCACCAAGGCCGATCTCTTGCATGCGGCGGGCGAACGCAGCGCCGCCCAGTTCTACCGCGCCGCGCTCAAGAGCGCACAGGCGATGCCGGCCGACCCGTCGATCACCGCACTGCTCGCGCACCTGCACGCCATGCTGGGCCATTATGAAGGCCTGTTCGAGTCCCATCTGCGCCAGCGGGTGGCGCAGGCCGGCATCGGCCAGGGCGCAGCCAGCCGCGGCTTCGAGCAGTCGCTCGACCTGGTGTTGGGCAAGCGCCAGCTCTATCTGCAGCAGCCCCGGCTGTATTATTTCCCCGGCTTGCCGCAGATCGAGTTCTTCGACCGCGCCGATTTCCCCTGGCTGGCCCGGCTCGAGCAATCGACCGCCGCCATCGCGGCCGAGGCCGCGGCCTTGCTGAAGGATGGCAACGCCTTCCAACCCTACCTGAAGGCCGATCCGGCCCGCCCCCAGCTCAATCGGGGAGGGCTGTTCAACAACCGCGACTGGGGCGCCTTTTACCTGTGGGAAGACGGCCAGCTGGCGGCCGACAATGCGGCGCGTTGCCCGCATACGATGGCGGCGCTGGAGCAGCTGCCGCTGCCGCGCATCAAGGGGCGCTCGCCCAATGTATTATTCTCGCTGATGCGCCCGGGCGCCCACATCCCGCCCCATACGGGCATCCTCAATACGCGCCTGATCGGCCACCTGCCGCTGCTGGTGCCGCCGGGCTGCGAACTGCGGGTGGGCAATGAGGTGCGCGAATGGCGAACGGGCGAAGCCTGGCTGTTCGACGACACCATCGAGCACGAGGCGTGGAACCGCAGCGACCAGACGCGCGTGATCCTGCTGTTTGAAATCTGGCGACCGGAGCTGAGCGACGCCGAGCGGGCGCTGGTCGGCGCCATGCTGGAAGGAATCGACGAATACCGCGGCGCCAGGGCCGACTGGGATATGTAGGGCGCGCCGGCACGACGGCACAACAAAAAGGCGAACCGCGGTTCGCCTTTTTTCTTACAAAAAAAAGACCCCGCCAAAGCGGGGTCTTGACTGACGCTAGCTCTGTATTAGAACTTGGCGGTCAGGTTCAGGAACAGCTTGCGACCCATTGCATCGTACATGCCTGGGAAGGTATTGCCGTTACCGACGCCGGTACCTGCCTTGGCGGTGATCGGAGGATCACGGTCGAACACGTTGTTGAAGCCGCCGGTCAGGGTGTAACCCTTGGCGAACGACCAAACGGCTGCAACGTCGAGGTAGTCACGCGAGCCGAGGAACTGGTCGGCCTTGTGGACCGTGCCCTTGAGCAGCGGGTTGCTCGATGACATTTCCACTTCGACCTGGTCGAAGTGGCGCCAGGTTGCAGCCAGATCCAGGTTCCAAGGCGTGTTCCAGTTCAGACGCAGCTTGTGACGCCATTCCGGATTGGACTGACCGCACTTGCCGGCGTTGTTGTAGTAACCAACGCAGTCATACTTCTCGTTCGGCAGTTCTTCGGTTTCCAGCTTGGTCAGGTAGGTGCCGTTCATGTTGACGCCGATGCTGCCCATCGCGCCCAGTTTGTGGGTGTAGGCGAAGCCAAGGTCGATACCGGTGGTTTGCAGGCCACCGATGTTGACGTTGGTGGCAGTCACTTGCGAACCGGTCAGCCACAGCGTGCCGCGGCTGTCACGCTGGATCAGCGAGCAGAATACTGGATCGCCGGTGGCAATGCACTTGTCGATGGTCGTGGTCGGGCCGACATTCGAGATCGTGTCCTTGATCTTGATGTCGAAGTAGTCGACCGTCACCGTCATGTTCTTGACCGGGGTCAGGATGACACCGAAGGTGTTCGACTTGGCCGTCTCAGGCTTCAGATTGCGGTTGCCGCCGAACAGGGCATTGTACTGGCCAGCTGGGCTGTCCAGGACGGTGCCGTACTGGGCTGCCGACACACCCATCTTCGCGCATTGTGCTGCCGTTGCCGTTGGGGTGGCGCCGGCGCATGGATCTTCATCCATGTCGTACAGGCCAACCGACGATGGGTTGAACAGTTCGAAGATGTTCGGTGCGCGAACTGCCTTCTGGTGCGAGTAACGTACGCGTACCGATTTGATCGGTTCCCAGTCCAGGCCCACACCGTAGGTGTTGGCATTGCTGCCTGGGGAGATCTGGGTGTGGCGGTACGAGACGTTCGCTTCCAGCTTATTGGCCAATGGAGCATTTTCGAGCAATGCGGTGCGCATTTCGCCGAAGAAGTCCTTGACGGTGTAGCTGCCGGCAACCGCAGGCGATGGACCGCCCGAACCGGACAGTTGACCTGCCTGCGACGGCGCATCAGGTTCGAAGCTGATGGTCTCGACACGGCGCTCGAAACCGAACGAGGCGCCAACGCCAGTCGTAACCCATGGCAATTTTACGCCATACTCGCCCAGGTCTGCACCGATATTGGCGCCCTGGATTTGCTGTTGGGTGTAGCCGGAGGTCATGCCTGGCACTTGCAGGTAAGCCAGTTGTGCTGCGTTGACGCCGCCCACTTTCCAAGGGTTGTAAGGGACGCAGCCAGCAGCAACGGCAGCCGAATCGCGGCAAGTTGCCACGCCGCCGACGTTGACGACGTCGAAGGACTTGGCGATGCGGTCGGTGCCGAAGTAGTTCTGAGCAACCGAACCACCGTTGACGCGCGAAGTCTGGAAGAACGCATCCCAGCTCCAGGCGCCCAGTTCGCCTTTGGCGCCGACCAGGGTGCGGAACGAGGTGTTCTTGAAGCTCGAAATACGGCCGCCACCTTCAACGTTACGACGCAGCAGGATGAACTCTTTCGGACCCGAAGTCGGGGTCAGGCCCAGCGCGGTACGCCATTCGGCGTTGAGCATCGGGTTGTCGTAGGCTGCGGTCAGGGTTTCGCCGAACACGCCGCCCGGTGCGATCTGCGCGTCGGTGCGGTCGTCATGCATCGAGAAGTCGCCGTAGATGCGCAGCTTGTCGCTGATGTCGTAGCGGATCTTCGACGAGAAGCCATAGCGCTCGTCAGGACGCTGCAGGTGATTCAGCGGACCGTAGTTGTACGGGTCGGTGGCCGAGTTGGACTTGCGCGGAATGCCGCTGGTCTGGGCCGCATACGAGCCGGTGTCGGTCAGGAAGGTACCGGTGGCGTTGGTGCCCGAGCCGCCGCAGCTGAAGCCGGCAGCGCTGGCGTTCAGTGCGCAAGCGGACCAGTCGCGGTCGGCTTCCAGCAGTTCGCTGTCCTTCTTATACGAGAAGTAAGCGGTCGCATTACCTTTGCCGTCAGCGAAGTTGCCGCCGATCAAAAGGCTCGCTTCCTTGCTCTGGCCGCCCCAGTTGTCGTCGCCAGGCACCTTGAATTCGGAAGGATTGGTCGCAGCGCGGCCCTTGACGATGTCCGCAATGCCAGAGGTGTTCTTTTGCTTGTGCGAATAGCCCGAGCCGTTCAATTCGATCTGAACGCCTTCGAAGCGGTCGTTCATGATGAAGTTGACCACGCCAGCAACTGCGTCGGCACCGTACACTGCGCCGGCACCGCCGGTCAGCACTTCAATGCGCTTGATCAGGCCGGAAGGGATCTGGTTCAAGTCGGCTGCGGCGCTGCCTGGCGAGCCGGATGGCATACGCTTGCCGTCGACCAGCACCAGGGTGCGGTTCGAGCCGAGGCCGCGCAGGTTGACGCTGGCGGTGCCGTTCGAGCCGTTGGCAACCTGGCCAGTTTGTGCTGCGAACACTTGTGGCAGATTGTTCAGCAGGCTTTCGACGTTACGCACGCCGTCGGTCTTGATGTCTTTCGCGCCCAGCACAACGATCGGGCTGGTGCCGTCGACGTTCAGGGTTGGAATGCGCGAACCGGTCACTTCGACCTTTTGCATGACTGGCGCAGCTTCTTGAGCAAATGCCGAAGCCATGCCCAGCGCCATGCCACCCGCGCACATGATGCGCACCGAGCGGGACAATACTGTTTCTACCATCATATTTTTAACTCCTGTTGTAAGGCCATGAAACACATGCAAGAAATCAGTCCACATGTGCGATCTAGTGACCCCTGCTTGGACAGGGGCGACGATTGAGAAAAAATGGTAATAATCCTCAAGGCGCTCATGGAATCACCGATCCGGCCATGATGTCAACGCGTAAAGTTGGCATCCGCGTCAAAAAACAACGTATTGTTGGGTACGTCCACACCCACAATCGTTCCGATTTGCGTATCGCTTTGGCAATGGAGTTGTAGAGAATTTTGCGAACATGCCAATTTTTGCCGACGAAAAGCCGAAAAAATCAGTAAATACGCGTAAATATTGGGAATTTTAGATGTCAAGGTTTTTATTTGACTTGCTAGACTGACAATAAGGCTTTTTACGCCGGTTCGGCGCGATGTCCGGCCCGGTTTGCCGGCCGACATCAATTTCCCCGAAGTGCACAATCCGTCGTAAGTGAAACGCTCAGGGCCGACACTTACTTGTGTATCCGACAATGCAAACCCTCTTTTTTCTTCAAGCTGGCGAAATATTTCGACACAAATGTTGTTTTTCAATCCAGTTTTGACGTGGCGGCTTGACACGATTCTGCTCAAAATGGTTCCATGACCGCACAAAATTTTTTAGGTAAATTTGTGAGCCTAAAAATTTGCGAACAAAGTGACAGACCCCGTACCCACGGGTTATGAAATAAGTCTCAACAAAGGAGTGTTTAAATGATGATGGAAACCGTATTATCCCGTTCGATCCGCCTGATCTGTGCAGGCGGCATGGCACTGGGCATGACAGTTGCATACGCTCAAGAAGCGGCACCTGAGACCGTCCAGCGCGTCGAAATCACCGGTTCGAGCATCAAGCGTATTGCTGCCGAGGCAGCTTTGCCTGTGCAAACCTTCAACCAGAAAGACATCGTGCGCAGTGGCGTGACGTCGGTTACCGACTTCATCCAGCAATTGCCAGTGATGCAAGGCTTTACCGTGGCGGCTGACTCAGTCGGCGGCGGCGGCGGCGGCATCACCACCGCATCGATCCACGGCGTGGGCTCGCAATACACGCTGGTGCTGCTGAACGGCCGTCGTATTGCCCCAGCAACCTCCGGCACCACGATCGACGTCAATTCGATCCCCCTGTCGGCGGTTGAACGCATCGAGGTGCTGACCGACGGTGCTTCGGCACTGTACGGCGCCGACGCGATCGCCGGTGTGGTCAACTTCATCCTGAAAAAAGGCGCATCGCCTTTGACGGTTGACGCCAAGCACACCAAGGCACAGCACCCAGGTGCAGGCGGCAGCAAGGTATCGATCAGCAAAGGCTTCGGCGACATCGACACTGACGGCTATACCCTGTTCCTGTCGGCCAGCCACCAGGAAGAAGCACGCCTGGCAGCATCGCAGCGCAGCTTCTCGAAGACCGGCATCATCAACTTCGACAATCCGAACAAGCCAGGCGAGAACCTGCAGTTCTTCAACGGTTCGTCCCGCTCGATTCCGCCAAACGTCACCGTGCGCTACAACCGTCGCAACGCCGACGGCACTCTGGCCAAGGGTGCGACGGGCAATCAGCTGACCAGCACCGTCGGCCTCAACCCTTACCTGAAGATCAACGGCAAGTGTGCACCTGATCACGTCGACCTCGGCCTTGGCCCTTGCTACTTCGACTACACCACGACGGTCGAGATCGCGCCGGAAATCCGCCGCGACGGCTTCTACGCATCGGGCCAGGTCAAGCTCGGTTCGACCGGTTTCATCGGTTTTGCCGACGTTGCCTACAACGACGCCCACATCTACGCCAACATTGCACCGTATCCAGCAGAGTTTTCGCTGCCGATTACGTCGCCGCTGTATGCCAAGTATGTGTCGCCTTACCTGACCGCGCAGCAACGTGCCGACGCTGTGTCTTCGGTCGTCGCTTACCGCCTGCTGGACATGGGCGGCCGCGCGTATGACTACGCCAGCCAGACCACCCACATCGTTGCCGGTATCGAAGGCGCAGTCATGGGCTGGGATATCAACTCGGCATTCACTTCGTCGAAGAACAAGGCGCCTACGAACTACGTCGGCGGCTTCCCGCTGGCTGACAAGTTCTCGGCAGCGCTGGCAGCCGGCACCATCGACCCGTTCCCGTATGCCAAAGGCGAAATGCCGGCAGCAATGGTGGCGGCGCTGAATGCCACTGGTTATGTTGGCAACTATAACAGCGTCGTCATCAAGATGAACGGCTGGGATGGCCGCGGTTCGCGCGAACTGTTCGCTGTCGGCGGCGGCAAGGCAGCAATCGCTGTCGGTGCTGACTGGCGTGAAACCAAGTACACCCAAAGCGGCAACCCTGCCGTATCGCATTCGGAAATCCTGTTCGATTCGGACCAGGACTCGTTCGACCTGAAGCGCGAGAACATGGGTGCATTCTCGGAACTGGTGGTGCCACTGACCAAGCAACTGGAAGTCAACGCCGCAGTCCGCTACGACAAGATCACCGGTGTCAAGGACAGCATCGCCAAGAAGACCTTTGGTAGCGACCAGTCGGCCTCGACCTACAAGGTCAGCGCCCGCTTCCAGCCAACCAAGACGATGTTGTTCCGCGCAGCCTACGGCACCGGCTTCAAGGCAGCGACGATGCAGCAAATCGCCCAGCCACTGGTGGACTTCGGTGTAACCGGCGGCAGCTACGATTGTCCGCTGAACGCCGCGAACAACCTGGCATCGCATCCGCTGGCACAGTATTGCACCGGCCGCAACCAGTATGAAGCCTTCAACGGCGGCAATGAAAACCTGAAGCCAGAGAAATCGAAGCAGTGGTCGCTGGGTGCTGTATTTGAGCCAACCGCCAACTTCAGCGCCAAGCTGGACTGGTGGAACGTGCAGATCAGCGACGCTGTCACCAGCGTCAGCGAAAACCTGATCATGGGCAATCCAAACAAGTACATCCAACTGTACACGTCCAAGTTCAAGGCATCGACCAACGAGCGTACGCTGGCCATCATCTTCCAGCCGATCAACATCGGTAAGCAAGAAAACCAGGGTATCGACTACGACTTCCTGCTCAAGGGCAACGCGTTCGGTGGCAAGCTGACCGGCCGCCTGGCTGGTACCCGCCTGATCAAGTCGCGTTACACGACGCCAGGTACCGATGACCAGTGGGAAACCAGCCTGGACCAGTACGGCAGCGATGATGCCGTCCAGTTCCGCAACGTCTTGAAGGTGTCGGGTTCGTACGACACTCCGACCTGGGGCCACACCCTGACCGCCAACTATCGCAATGGCTACAAGGACAAGCACCATGACGTCGACAACTGCGCGGTATCGATCGGCGACGCACTCGGCGATTGTATCGACGTTCAGTTGGACGTCAAGTCCTACCTGACGATGGATTGGCAGACCCAGTGGCACGTTTCGAAGAACATGGAACTGATCGGCGGTATCTCGAACCTGCTCGACAAAGATCCACCTCTGTCGCTGCGTAACACCGGTTCGCACCAGCTGGGCTACGACCCACGCTATGCAAGCCCGATCGGCCGTTCGTTCTACATCCAGGGTTCGTACAAGTTCTAATCGACTTGTCGTAGCCTGAAGCAAAGCCGCCGGCGTCAAACCCGGCGGCTTTTTTTCGTCCGTGCGCTTTGTGCCTGGACGAAAATAATCCCCGTCAGCTCACGCTTCGGGGATCTTTCTAGAGCCAGTGGAATCCCTTTGCCATCAGCCCTGCCAGGCCGAGCGCCACAGCAATAATGGCGCCAAAGAGGATCCTGAAATCCGTCGTGCGTATGCCGATGACATCGCGGCGGATTTCCCGTACATCGGACCTTAATTCGGACTGTTCGTGTTGCATATGCATGAATCCGCTCTCCAATGCTGTCAGGCGTGATTCCGTCCTTAAATCCTAGGCTGGCTCTGTCCCTGCCGCAAGCGGCGTCGTTTTTCGCGGTGTTTCCGACATGCTCGGCTCCCTAATTATATTGCGATACCGTGGAAGTATGAATGACAGGGCAGGCCAGGCGTCGACTTGACACAAGCGAAATGAAAAAAATCCCCGCTCGGCTTGCGCCTTGCGGGGATTTTTGTTTGCGGGCTCGATCAATCCGAACCCACCGTACAGGATGCGGCTTAGAACGCGTAGCTGGCGCGGGCGTAAATGGCGCGGCCGGTCGGATCCGTGTAGCGCGGATCGTAACCCTTCTGGAACAGCGTGCCCTGGTTCGAGAACGGTGGTTCCTTGTCGAACAGGTTCTTCACGCCCAGCGTCAGCGCCAGTCCTTCAAAGCCGGTATAGCTGCCCGACAGGTTGGTCAGTGTGTAGGCCGCCACTTTCGAATGGCCCGCCACCTGGGTCTGGTCCGTATAGCCGGTCTTGTACGACTGCGCCAGGCTGGCGCTGAAGTTGCCCATGCGCCAGTTCAGGCTGGCGATGTGCTGCCAGCGGAACACCGGCTTGTCGTCGCTGTAGACGCCCACATTGTGCTTGAATTCGCCGTTGCGCTCGACCTGGTAGTCATATTTGTGGACATAGGTGCCGTCCATCGACAGGGTGAACAGGCCGGCCTTGGTGGCGGGGAAGCGCACATTCAGGCTCAGGTCGACACCATCGGTCTTGACTTCGCCCAGGTTGTCGTTCAGGTCCAGGATCGCCAGCGGCGAGCCGTCGGCGTTGCGCAGGAACAGGGCCTTGTATTTCGCGTAGTTGCCAAAGATGGTCTGCTCAGGCAGGGCCGCGATCTTGTCCTTCAGGTTGATCTGCCAGTAGTCGACGGCCAGCGTGACTTCCTTGATCGGCTCGACCACCAGGCCGAGCGAGAAGGTCTTCGACTTTTCCGGCTTCAGGTTCGAATTGCCACCTTGCATTTTGAACTGCTGCAGGTCGCAGTCGCGCAGCGGGTTGGCGATCGGGTCCGACGACACCACGCCGCCCGGGCACAGCACCGGATCGTTGTAGGAGTCATTGGTGTCGTTCTTCGATTGCGGCGCATTCTTTTCGAACAGGGTTGGGGCGCGGAAGCCGGTGCTGGCCGAGCCGCGCAGCAGCAGCTGCCTGGTCGGCTGGTAGCGCACGCCGATCTTCGGGTTGGTGGTGTTGCCGACGTCGCTGTAATTGTCGAAGCGGACCGCCAGCTGCACTTCCAGATCCTTGATCAGCGGCATGTTCAGTTCGCCGAACACCGCTTCGATATTGCGGCGGCCCGATTTGGGCAGCGAGCCGGACAGGCCAGAGCTGGACGCCTGCGAGGCGATTTCCTGGTTGACGTTGAAGTTCGCCTTTTCATGGCGCAGTTCGGTGCCCAGCGCCAGCGCCATCTGGCCGCCTGCCATCTGCATGATGTCGCGGCTGGCCTTGAAGTCGATGCCGGTGCTGTTGACGGTGGCGTTCTGCACTTCGCCGCGCAGTGCGGCAGCGTCGAGGGCGGTCTTGCCGGCCGCATCCTGCGCGGCGAACGGGTTGAGCGCGCCGCTGGCGACGGCGGCGGCGAATGCAGAGTCCTTCACATAGCCGCCGACGAAGGTTTCGCTCGACTTGCTGATCGAGTGCGACAGGCCGCCCTTGTAGTCCCAGCCCTTGAACACGCCGTCGAGCGCCAGTACCAGGCGGTCGGCCTGGCCCTTGGCGTCGATCACGCGCTGGCCCGCTTCAGTCGGACGCCAGTTGACCGACAGCGGCTGGCCGGACAGGCCCGCCTGCGCCGGCGTGCCGCCCGCATTGCCGGGATACCATTTGCTGGTGTTCGGCAGCGACAGGCCGGTCTGCGGCGGCGGCGCCGTGCGCGACTGGACCTTGTTTTCCGAGTGCAGGAATTCGGCCGAGAAGGTGTGGTCGGCGCCGAGTTTGAACGTGCCGCGCCCGAACAGGCTGGCCTGTTCCTGCGGCGGCGTATTGTCGATCTGGCGGGTGTAATCCTGGCGGCAGGTATTGTTGGCGCCGATCGGCAGCGAGAATGGCGGGTTGCAGCCGGTCGCGTAGCCGGGGTTGCCGGCCACTTTGGAGCCCGGGTCGAAGTAATTGCCCGGGAAGGTGGTGCCGCTGGTCAGGTTCAAGCCTTTTTCCGGCACCACGCCGGTCTTTGAGAAGTCGCGCATCTGCGACGTGATCGCGTCCTGCTTGTGCCAGTCGAGCACGCCGAAAATATTGAAGCCTTCCTTGTCGAGGTTGCCGAAGCCGGACGACAGGTTGACGCGCTTTTCCTTGCCGCCGTCCTGGCGCGGCTGGACCAGCTCGGCCGTGATGGTGGTGATATTGACCGAGCGCTTGGTGATGAAGTTGATCACGCCGCCAATCGCGTCGGTACCGTAGATGGCCGAGGCGCCGTCGCGCAGCACTTCGACCCGGTCGAGGGCCGACAGCGGGATCATGTTCAGGTCGACGCTGGCGCCGTCGTACGGGTGGTTGGCCAGGCGCCGGCCGTTGAGCAGCACCAGGGTCTTGTCGCCGCCCAGGCCGCGCATATCGGCGGCCGCCTGGCCGCCAGTCGGCAGGCCCGACGAATTGCCGCCGACCGTGTTGCCGCTGCCCAGGCTGGTCTGGTTCGATGGCAGCTTGGCCAGCACTTCCTGCGCGCTGGTCAGGCCCTGCTTGACGAATTCGTCGGCCTTGATGACGGTCAGCGTGGTGGCTGATTCGGCCTGCAGGCGCTTGATCGACGAGCCGGTCACTTCGACGCGGGCCATTGGGGCTTCCTGCGCCAGCGCTGGCAGGGCCAGCGCGATGGCCCCGCCGGCGCAGATGGCGCGCACGGAACGGGATAGAACGGTTTCTTTCATCATGCAATTGCTCCAAAAATTACTGTTATTTAAAGAATGGTTTTGTGGGGGAAATCGACCTCGGTCATTTGCCGCCGCGAACATAACACCATTTGCGGCAAACTGTGTCAATTGTGTAAATGTTTTCATTGCATGGAAACAACGAATTGGGCGGCAGTATACGGCAGGCGGCGCTGAACTGGCGTTGACGGCGGCCCGGATAGGCTCTACTGTGTTGAAATGTTTGCCTATATCCTGCGGCGTCTTTGGCAGATGCTGCCTACCATGCTGGGCGTGGTCCTGCTGGTATTCGTGCTCTTCAACTGGGTGGGGGGCGACCCGGCCTATATCCTGGCCGGCAAGATGTCCGATGCCGAGGCGATTGCGAATATCCGCCGCCAGCTCGGCATCGACCAGCCCTACCACGTGCAGCTGTGGATCTTCGTGCAGCAGATCGCCAGCTTCGACTTCGGCAATGCGTGGAGCACGGGCGAGCCGGTCTCGCAGATCCTGCTGACCCGGCTCGGGCCGTCGCTAACGGTGCTCATTCCGCTGACCCTGCTCGAGACCGTGCTGTGCATCGCGCTGGCGCTGGCCTGCGCCTTTGCGCGCGGCTCGCTGTTCGACCGCAGCGTGATGGTGGCCTGCACGGTCGGCATGTCGATCAGCATCCTGGTCACCATCATCGTGTTCCAGTATGTGTTTGCCTACCAGCTCGGCCTGTTCCCGGTGCAGGGCTGGGGCGACGGCGTGCTCACCAACCTGGGCAGCTACGCGCTGCTGCCGATCATCATCGGGCTGGACGTGTCGGTGGCGCCGACGCTGCGCCTGTACCGCTCCTTTGTGCTCGATGAAGTGGGACAGGACTATGTGCGCACGGCGCGCGCCAAGGGACTGCCGGAGCGCCGCATCATGTGGGTGCACGTGCTGCGCAATGCCGCCATCCCGATCATCACGCACGTGATGGCCAGCCTGCCGGCGCTGCTGATCGGCGCCTTCCTGCTCGAGCGCTTCTTCGGCATTCCCGGCATCGGTCGCGAAGTGATCCTGGCCGTCGAGCGCAGCGACTTCCCCGTCATCAAGGCGATCACCGTCTATGTGGCTGCCGCCACCATGGTGTTTAACCTGGCCGCTGACTTGCTGTACCGGGCGGCCGACCCGCGGATCAAGCTCGCATGAGCACGGCCCTCAACTCCGTCGCAGCGGGCCAAGGCTCGCCCGGGCTGTGGACGCTGGCCTGGCGCCGGCTGCGCGCCGACCGGCTGGCGATGGCGTCGCTGGCCGTGGTCGGCCTGTTCCTCGCCATGCTGGTGCTGTCCTTCTGCGGCGTGATCGCCGCCGACTGGGAGGTCGAGGCCGGTGTCAGCTATGCGCCGCCCACCCTGGTCGCCAAACATGGCCTGGACGCCGCAACGGTCGTGCAGCAGCAGGCGCCGGTCGCCGACAACCCTTTCGACCCGCTGGCCGACGACCTGCGCGCGCTGCGCGCCGCCAGGGGGCAGGCCGGCTTCGTTGCGCAGCGCGCCACCGACCTGCCGTTCGGTGCCGACAAATGGGGCCACGACGTGCTCAAGAAAACCATCAAGGGCGGCGAGACCTCGATCGTGGTCGGCCTGGTGGCGGCCCTGCTGGCGGTGGGCCTGGGCACCGTATTCGGCGCCGTGGCCGGCTTCTATGGCGGCCTGGTCGACGACCTGTTCAACTGGTTCTACAATATCTTCACCGCGATCCCGGCGATCCTGATGATACTGGCGGTGGCTGCCGTGCTGCAGCACAAGGGCGTGATGACGATCGTGCTGATTCTTGGCCTGACCGGCTGGACCGGCCCGTTCCGCCTGATCCGCGCCGAATACATGAAGCACCGCGAGCGCGACTACGTGCGCGCGGCCGACGCCATCGGCGCCTCCAGCTGGCGCAAGATTGCTTCGCACATCTTCCCCAATGTCAGCCACGTCGCGCTGGTGCAGCTGTCGATCCTGGCGGTCGGATTCATCAAGGCCGAAGTGATCCTGTCCTTCCTCGGCTTCGGCGTGCCGGTCGGTGTCGTCTCCTGGGGCAGCATGCTCAACGAGGCGCAGAATGAACTGATCATCGGCAAATGGTGGCAGCTGGCCGCGGCCGCCAGTGCGATGGCGCTGCTGGTGACGGCATTTTCGCTGCTGACCGACGCCGTGCGCGACGCGCTCGACCCCAAGATCAAATGAGGCCGCCGATGGAACCATTGCTGCAGGTGCGCGACCTGACCATCCGTTTCAAGGCCGGCAAGGGCGAGCGCGCGGCCGGTGCGCACGGCGCGCCGGCGGTCGACAAGGTCTCGTTCGACGTGCCTCGCAATACGACGGTGGCGTTGGTGGGTGAATCAGGCAGCGGCAAGTCGGTCAGCTCGCTGGCCATCATCGGCCTGCTGCCGCCCGAGAGTGCGCAGGTCGGCCCCGGCGGCAACATCCTGTTCAATGGCATCGACCTGCTGGAGCAAACGCCGCAGGCGCGGCGCGCGATGGCCGGGCGCGATATCGCGATGATCTTCCAGGAGCCGATGTCGTCGCTCAATCCGGTGTTCACGGTCGGCTTCCAGATCGCCGAAGTGCTGCGCCTGCACCTGAAGCTCGATGCGCGCGCCGCGCGCCAGCGCACCCTTGGCCTGCTGGCCGAAGTCGGCCTGCCCGACCCTGTCAACCAGATCGACGCCTACCCCGGCGAGCTGTCCGGCGGCCAGCAGCAGCGCGTGATGATCGCGATGGCGATCGCCTGCGAGCCGCAGCTGTTGATCGCCGACGAACCGACCACGGCGCTCGACGTCACGGTGCAGCGGCAGATCATGGAGCTGCTGGCGCAGCTGCAGCGCAAGCGCCAGATGGCGGTGCTGTTCATCACGCACGACCTGGCGCTGGTGGGCGACATCGCCGACCGCGTCGTCGTCATGCGGCACGGCCAGGTCAGGGAGGAGGGCACGGCCGCTCAGGTGCTGGGCGCGCCGCGCGACCCGTACACCCAGGCGCTGCTGCATTGCCGCCCGCGCCTCGACCAGCGGCCAGTGCGTCTGCCGGTCATCGACGACTATCTGCAAGGCCGCGCCGGCCCCGGCATCGAGCTACCGCAGCGCGCGCGCAGCGCGGGGCTGGGCGGCGGCGACATCGTGCTGCAAGTCGATAAGCTCAGCAAGAGCTTCCACCTGCGCGAAGGCTGGTTCGGCCAGCGCGAAGTTGCGGCCGTGCGCGAGGTGTCGTTTGCGCTGGAGCGCGGCAAGACGCTGGGCGTGGTCGGCGAATCCGGTTCCGGCAAATCGACCATGGGCCTGTGCCTGCTGCGCCTGCACCAGGCCAGCGCAGGCAGCGTCCGGTTCGACGGGCGCGATCTGCTGGCGCTGGACAGGCGCGCCTTCCAGCCGTACAAGCGCCGCCTGCAGATCATCTTCCAGAATCCGTACGCCTCGCTCAATCCGCGCTTCACGGTCGGCCAGATCCTGCGCGAGCCGATGCAGATCCACGCCATTGGCCGCGACGAGCGTGAACGCACGGCGCTCGCCTGCAGCCTGCTCGAGCGGGTCGGCCTGCCGCAGGCGGCAATGCAGCGCTACCCGCATGAATTCTCGGGCGGGCAGCGCCAGCGCATCGCGATCGCGCGCTGCCTGACGATGAAGCCGGAAATCCTGATCTGCGACGAATCGGTGTCGGCGCTCGATGTGTCGGTGCAGGCGCAGGTGCTGAACCTGCTGCAGGACCTGCAGGACGAATTCAAGATGAGCTACCTGTTCATCTCGCACGACCTGGCGGTGGTCAAGCATATGTCCGACCAGGTGATGGTGATGCATCAGGGCAGCGTCGTCGAAATGGCGGACGCCGACACCCTGTACCGTGCGCCGCAGCACCCGTACACAAAGACCCTGCTGGCCGCCATGCCGACGCCGGGCGGGCAGGGCCGCCTGGCCACGTCTGACCCGGAATTCAGATAAGATACCGCGATGGCCCAGCTGATCCTCCTCCTGCAAACCTATGGCGTGCTGATCGTCTTTGCCGTCGTTCTGCTGGAGCAGATCGGCTTGCCGATCCCTGCCTTCCCGATCCTGATCGTGGCCGGCGCGCTGGCCATGGTGGGCGACTTCAGCTGGCCCGCCTGCCTGGCCGTCAGCCTGGCCGCCTGCCTGATCAGCGACTATTTCTGGTACGCCGCCGGCCGCCGCTATGGCAAGCGCATCCTCAAAGTGCTGTGCAAGATTTCGCTGTCGCCCGACTACTGCGTCAGCCAGACCGAGGACAATTTCAACCGCTACGGCCCGAAGGCCCTGATCGTCGCCAAGTTCATTCCAGGCTTTAATACCATCGCGCCGCCGCTGGCCGGCGCGATGGGCACCTCGACCCCGCTGTTCCTGTTCTACAGCGTGCTGGGCGGCCTGCTGTGGAGCGGCGTCGGCATCGGTCTCGGCGCCTATTTCCACACCAGCATCGACCAGGTGCTCGACGTGCTCAGCACGATGGGCAGCACGGCCCTGATGGTCTTGCTCGGCTTGCTGGCGCTGTTCATCGTCTTCAAGTGGTGGGAGCGCCGCCGGTTCCAGCAGGGCATGCTGGTCGAGCGGATCGGCATCGACGAATTGATCGACCTGATCAACGGCGGCCACGATCCCGCCATCATCGACGCGCGCAGCGTCACCGCGCAAAAGCTCGAACAGAGCATCCCCGGCGCGCTGGTGTTCCATTCCACGCCGCTCGAGCAATTGCTTGCCGCGCTCGACAAGGACCGTCACATCGTCGTCTACTGCAGCTGCCCGAACGATGTCAGCGCCGCCCACGTAGCAAAACAACTGCTGGCCCAGGGTTTCCATCGGACCCGCGCCCTGCATGGCGGGCTGGACGCCTGGAATGCCCGCCAATCGGCCACTTCCGCCACCGTCATCACCGGCTAGCCACCCACCGAGTATGCCTTTTTGCCATTGTTTCAGTAGCTAGACTACTGATGCAAATGGATTCCCGTCGCCTGAATTTCCCGAATTTTCCACTAATTGTACTAAAACTACAAAGAATGCTTGCTTCTGGAGCAGCAATTCTTTAAGCTTGCTTATCGATACCATTCTCACTCCCATGGCCGCACCGCTGCACACCTCCGCACTCCCGCACCCTGCCTATCAGGACGGTCCGCGCCTGCTGGCCGACATTGGTGGCACCAACGCCCGTTTTGCGCTCGAGCGCGGCCCCGGCCAGGTCGAGCTGGTCGAGGTGCTGCTGTGCGATGCCCATGCGACCCTCGGCGACGCCTTGCGCGCCTATCTGGCCACGCCCGCCGTGCAGGCCGCGCTTGCGGGCGCGATCCGCCATGCCGCCATCGCCATTGCCAATCCGGTCGATGGCGACCGCGTCGCCATGACCAACCACCACTGGGAATTCTCGATCGAAGCGCTGCGGCAGGAATGCGGCTTCGCGACTTTGCTGGTGGTTAATGACTTCACGGCGCTGGCGCGGGCCTTGCCGCACTTGAATGCGCAGCAACGGATGCAGGTCGGCGGCGGCAATGTGCGCGCCGGCAGCCCGCTGGGCCTGGTCGGGGCCGGCACCGGCCTCGGCGTGTCGGGGCTGATTCCCTGCAAGACCGGCTGGCAGGCGCTGTCGAGCGAAGGCGGGCATGTCACGTTTTCGCCCGCCAATCCGCTGGAAGCGGCGATCCTGGCCTATGCCTGGACCGAGTTCGAGCATGTTTCGGCCGAGCGCCTGCTGTCCGGCGTCGGCATCGAACTGATCTATCGCGCGCTGTGCCATATTGATGGCGTCGTGGCCGAAGCGCTGGGCGCGCCGGAGATTTCGCGCCGCGCGCTGGCCGGCCAATGCGCGCTGTGCGAGCGTGCCATCGATGCCTTTTGCGCCATGCTGGGCACGGTGGCCGGCAACCTCGCCGTCACCCTCGGCGCCCAGGGCGGCATCTATATCGGCGGCGGCATCGTGCCGCGGCTGGGCCCCCGGTTTGCCCAGTCCGCCTTCCGCGCCCGTTTCGAGCAGAAGGGCCGTTTTGCCGGCTACCTGTCGCAGGTGCCGACCTTCGTCATCACGGCCGACTATCCGGCCTTCGTTGGCGTGTCGGCCATGCTGGCCGAGCAAATCGACCGGGCGTGAATTGCGCCAGATTGTCCGCCACTCCCTTTTATCAGGTACAATCACCCCAGTTTGACGAAAGGCGCATGGCGTCGGCCCGTCCGCACTAGCGTGTTTCGCTTTAAAATCAACGGCTTACGACCCGTTAGGGTACGCAGCCGGGTGGCAGTGACAAATCGCCACCTATAGTTCCCGCTCCGCGCGTGTCTGCCCGGGCGACGGATTCCAGTTTCAATACCTGAACTCGTTATGAATACTGCTGAGGCTAAACGCGTCCTCGAAACTGCTTTGCTATGCGCACGCGAGCCGTTGACGATCCATGTCATGAAGAAGTTATTCGTCGACGTCGACGATAACGGCCGCCCGATGGGCGATGGCGTCGGCGCCGACACGATCCGCCTGCTGCTGGAGGAATTGCGCCAGGATTACGGCGACAAGGGCGTTGAAGTGGTCGGCCTGGCCACCGGCTGGCGTTTCCAGAGCCGCCCGGAAATGAAGCAGTACCTGGACCGGCTGAACCCGGAAAAACCGCAAAAGTATTCGCGGGCGACGATGGAAACGCTGGCCATCATTGCGTATCGCCAGCCAGTCACGCGGGGCGATATCGAAGAGATCCGCGGCGTTACCGTCAATTCGCAGACGATCAAGATGCTGGAAGACCGCGGTTGGGTCGATACCGTCGGCCACCGCGAGGTGATCGGGCGTCCGGCCCTGCTGGGCACGACCAGGCAGTTTCTCGACGATCTCGGCTTGAGTTCGCTGTCGCAGCTGCCGCCTTTGCAGCAGATCAGCGAAATGCAGCGCGGCTCCGAGATGGAAGCGCTGGAAGCAGCACTGCAAGAGAATTTTGACAAGGCAGCCCACCAAGCTGCCGAGGAAAGTGAAGCAGCGGCAGTGGAAGCTGCAGAAGTAATTGAAGCAGCAGCTGCTGCTTCCGAAGAAAACGAAGCAGCCGATCTGGCTGTGCAAGATGAGCAAGATGCTCCGAATCACGACCCTGCGCCAACACCAGAAATAATGGTTGAGCCTGCGCCAGGTCAGATCAACCAAGAAACAACGAATAATGAAGCCAACTGAGACCCCTGATACTGTAGCCGCTCCCGTTCCCGCTGTTGATGGCGCGGCCGCCAAGCCAAAGCGTCGTACCAAAGCGCAAATTGAAAGTGATGCC
>CBDDRJ010000112.1:0-10564 GCA_965233055.1 uncultured bacterium | reverse complement strand
CAGCAGGAGGAGCTGCAGCAATCGAACGAGGAACTGGAAGAGCGCGCCCACATGCTCGAACAGCAGCGCGAAGTGATCCGCATCAAGAGCATCGAGAGCGAGCAGACCAGCCTCGACCTGCGCAAGAAGGCCGAGGAGCTGGCCCGCATCAGCGCCTACAAGTCCGAATTCCTCGCCAATATGTCGCATGAGCTGCGCACGCCGCTCAACAGCATGTTGATCCTGTCGAGCCTGCTGCAGCAGAACAAGGAAGGCCATTTGACGCCCAAGCAGGTCGGCTTTGCCGGCACCATCCACAGTGCCGGCCAGGACTTGCTCGAGCTGATCAACGACATCCTCGACCTGTCCAAGATCGAGGCCGGCCACCTGCAACTGCATATCGAGGAAGTGCCCTTGCAGGGCCTGTCGGAACAATTGAACCGCCTGTTCGTCCCGCTGGCCGAGCACAAGAGTCTGGCGTTCGGTATCGAGATCGATCCGCGCACCCCTGAGCTGCTGGCCACCGACGCCCAGCGCACGCTGCAGGTCCTCAAGAACCTGCTGGCCAATGCGATCAAGTTCACCCAGGCCGGCACCGTCAGCCTGCGCATCGCGCCGGCGCCGGCCTCGAACCCGCTTGGCCGCGCCGCGCTGGCGATGGAGGTGTCCGACAGCGGCATCGGCATCTCCGCCGGCCAGCACGAGCAGATTTTCCACGCCTTCCAGCAGGGTGATGGCTCGACCAGCCGCAAATTCGGCGGCACCGGCCTGGGCCTGTCAATCTCGCGCCAGCTGGCGCGCGGCATGGGCGGCGACATCCTTGTCACCAGCAGTCCCGGCGCCGGCAGCACGTTTACCTTGCTGCTGCCGGTGGTGCCGACCGGCGCGCCGGAATCGGCCGTTGCGGCGGCAGCAGCGGGTGCGCGGATATCGGGCGTACCGGTATCGTCGGTGACAGCGCCAGCAGCGGGTGCGCGGATATCGGGCGTACCGGTATCTCTGGTGACAGCGCCAGCAGCGGGTGCGCCGGTATCGGGCGTGCCGATGGCGCTGCCGGAGCGGCCAGCAGCGCCGGCCTGCGTGGTCGAAGACGACCGCGCACTGGCCGCGCCGGGCGCGCGCGCCATCCTGATCGTCGAAGACGACGGCGCCTTCGCCGCCATCCTGCGCGACACCGTGCGTGCGCGCGGCTTCCTGGCGCTGGTGGCGGCCAATGGCGAGGACGGGCTGGCGCTGGCCCAGCGCCACGCGCCGCTGGCCATCATCCTCGACGTCATGCTGCCGCATATCGACGGCTGGGGCGTGATGCGCTCGATCAAGGACAACCCGGCCACCCGCCACATCCCGGTCCACTTCATCACCTGCCTCGACGACGGCCAGAAGGCAATGAATATGGGCGCCATCGGCTTTGCCACCAAGCCGCTCAGCGTCGATGAGCTCGAAGGCGTGCTGGGCGCCATCGGCAGCGCGATCGAGCGCAATGCGCGGCGCTTGCTGGTGGTCGAGGACAATGAAGAGGAAGCGAAGAGCGTGGTCGCGCTGCTCGAGCATGGCGCGCTCGACATCACGGTGGCGCACTCGGGCGAACAGGCGCTGGCGCTGCTGCAGCAGCAGGCGTTCGACTGCATGGTGCTCGACCTCGGGCTGGCCGGCATGTCCGGCTTCGACCTGCTCGATTGCATGAAGGAGGCCGGCCTGGCGCCGGACATGCCCGTCATCGTCCATTCCGGGAGCAGCCTGTCCGAAGCGGACAGCCAGGCGCTCAAGCGCTACGCCGACAGCATCATCATCAAGGGCGCCAAGAGCCCGGAACGCCTGCTGGGCGAGGTGAGCCTGTTCCTGCATCTGGTCGAGGCCGACTTGCCGCGCCAGCAGCAGGGCCTGGTGCGCCAGCCGCTCGACCTGGAGGCGGGCTTCGAGCGCCGCAAGGTGCTGCTGGTGGACGACGACATCCGCAATATCTTCTCGCTGTCGTCGGTGCTGGCCGAGAAAGGCATGCAGATCGTCGAAGCGGCCAGCGGAATCGAAGCGCTGGCCCAGCTGGAAAAGCATCCGGACGTCGACATCGTGCTGATGGACGTCATGATGCCGGACATGGACGGCTACCAGGCGATGCGCCGCATCCGCAGCCAGCCGCGCCACGCCAGGCTGCCGATCATCGCCCTGACGGCCAAGGCGATGGCAGGCGACCAGAAGCTGTGCCTCGACGCCGGCGCCAGCGACTACCTGGCCAAGCCGGTGGTGCTCGACAAACTGTTCTCGCTGATGCGGGTGTGGCTGTACCAGGGGCGGGACGCGCGATGAGTGGCGCCGGCCAGGAAGAACATGTCCGCAAGGTTGAGATGGCCTTGCTGGTGGACGGCCTGCGCGCCGTGCATGGCCTCGACCTGGCCGGCTATGCCCCGGCCTCTCTCGAGCGCCGCCTGACGCAGTGGCTGGCGCAGTCTGGCTTTGCCTCGTTTGGCGAAGCCACCTCGAAGCTGCTGCGCGACGAACAGCTGTGCCGCCAGTTGCTGCAGGACGTCACGGTCAATGTGTCCGACATGTTCCGCGACCCGCATTTTTTCAAGGCCCTGCGCGAGCAGGTGCTGCCGCACCTGCGCACCTACCCGCAGGCGCGCATCTGGGTGGCCGGCTGCGCCGGCGGCGAGGAAGTCTATTCGCTGGCGATCCTGCTGCACGAGGAAGGCCTGGCTGGCCAGTGCCGCATCTACGCCACCGACCTCAATGAGGCGATGGTCGACAAGGCGCGCGAGGGCGTGTTCGCGCTGCGCGACATGCAGCGCTACACCCGCCAATACCAGCAGGCGGGCGGCAGCGCCGCCTTCTCCGATTACTACGTGGCGCGCTACGGGCGCGCCCAGTTCAATCGTGCGCTGGTGCGCAATGTCGTCTTTGCCGCGCATAATCTGCTGACCGATGCCGATTTCAGCGAAATGCAGCTTATCCTGTGCCGCAATGTCATGATCTACTTTAAGCCCGACGCCAGGGACCGCGTCCTCCAGGTGTTCGACGACTGCCTGTCGCCGGCCGGCTTGCTGTGCCTGGGCACCAAGGAGACGCTCGACCGTTCCGCGCTCAAGGGCAAGGGCTACCACGAACTACAGGCCGGCACCCGCATCTACCGCAAGCAGTACGACTTTGCAGCGGTGCGTCCGCACGGCGCAGGGCAGGTGCTGCAATGACGCCGGCCGTGCTGCTGGTGTGCGACCATCCCTTGCTGCGCCAGCAGCTGGCCGGCCTCCTGACCGGCGCGGCGAGCATCGAGCTGGTCGAACTCGACAGCGCCGAGGACGCCCTGCGCCAGCTGCTGAAGCAGGACGTGGCGCTGGTGCTGGTGATGCTCGATATGCCAGGCATGGACGGCGCCGAGATGGCCGCGCTGATGCGGGCCAACCCCAAGACCCGCCATGTGCCGTTGCTGCTGGCCGGCGGCCAGGACGGGGCGGAGCGCGCCTATGCGGCCGGCTGCAGCGACTACCTGGTCCTGCCGCTCGAGCGCGCCGCGCTCAAGGCCAAGCTCGCCACGTTCACCTTGCTGCACCGGCAGCGCCACGAGCTCGCCTTTCGTCTGGCCCCAGCCACGCCGGCGCGCCGCCACGGCCGCGGCGCCGACGGACTGCGCCTGCTGCTGGTCGACGACCGGCCCGAAAACCTGGTCGCGCTCGACGCCCTGCTGGGCGAGCAGGGCGGGGTCGAACTGGTGCACGCCGAATCGGGCCCGGAGTGCCTGCGCGCCGTGCTGCGCCAGGACTTCGCCGCCATCCTGCTGGATGTACAGATGCCGGGCATGGACGGCTTCCAGACCGCCGAGCTGCTGCGGGCCAATCCGAAGACCAGCGGCATCCCGATCATCTTCGTCACGGCCGGCCTGAAAGGGCACGAAGCGCAGTTCAAGGGCTACGAGCTGGGCGTGGTCGACTACCTGATCAAGCCGCTCGAGCCGGCCATCCTCAATGCCAAGGTCAGGGTGTTCTGCGACCTGTACCGCCAGCGCATCGCGCTCGAAGCGCAGGCAGAAAGCCTGACCCAGCTGGTGGCCGACCGCGACCGCGCGCTGGCGCGCTCGAGCGAAAACCTGGCCGACAGCCGCGCGCGCTACCAGCGCCTGCTGGGCGCCGTCACCCACCAGCTGTTTACGGTGCAGCGCGGCGACGACGGCCAACTGCAGTCGTCCGGCCATGGCGCCGGTTGCGAAGCCATCACCGGCTATCCGGCGGGCGCCTTCGGCGAGGACCCGGGGCTGTGGCTGACCGTGATCCCGCAGCCGGAACGCGGCCAGGTCGCGGCGCTGGCCGACGAAGCGCTGAACCGGGGCGAATCGGGCCATCTCGAACACCGGGTCCGCACCAGCGAAGGCGCCATGCGCTGGGTGCGCACGACCATTGTGCAGGGGGCCACCGATGGCGCCGCCCTGTGCGACGTGCTGATGGAAGACATCGACGCGCGCCGCCTGGCCGAAGACGAGCGTTCCCGCATCGGCGAGACGCTGGCGCTGGCCACGCGCGCGGCCGGCCTGGGCATCTGGGACTGGGATCTGGTCACCAACAGGATCGACTGGGACGACCGCATGTATGCGCTGTGCGGCGTGCAGCGCGGCCAGCTCGGCGACGCCCACCAGACCTGGCAGGCCACGACGCTGGCCGAAGACCAGGCGCTGTGCGAAGCGGCCATGCAGCGCTGCGTGCGCGACGGCGCCGACTACGACATCGAGCTGCGCGTGCGCTGGCCCGACGGCACGCTGCGCTACCTGCAGGCGGACGGCCAGATCCAGCGCGACGCGCAGGGCAGGGCGCTGCGCATGACAGGGGTCCATTTCGACATCACCGAGCGCAAGCAGGCCGAATTCGACCTGCTGCGCCACCGCGACCACCTGCTTGAGCTGGTCGACGAACGCACCGCCAGCCTGCGCGCCATCATTGCCGAACAAAAGCTGACCGAAGCCAAGCTGGTGGCGGCGCGCGGCGCGGCCGAAGCGGCCAACCAGGTCAAGTCCGAATTCCTGGCCAAGATGAGCCACGAGCTGCGCACCCCGCTGAATGCCGTGATCGGCTTCTCGCGCCTGGCCGTCCAGGCGGGCGGCCTGTCCGGCGACCAGCAGGAAAACCTGGAAATCATCCACCGCTCCGGCCAGCACCTGCTGACCCTGATCAACGACGTGCTGCAGCTGTCGAAGATCGAATCGGGCCGCATGTGGCTGTCCGAAAGCGACGTCGACCTCGGCGGCCTGCTGCGCGAAGTGGTCGAGATGCTCGCCATCCGGGCCCGACAGGGCGGGCTGGCGCTCGAGCTGGTGATGGAAGCGGTGCCCGCAGTGGTGCGGGTCGACGCCGTCAAGCTGCGCCAGGTGCTGATCAACCTGCTGGGCAATGCGCTCAAGTTTACGATGGCCGGTACGGTCAAGCTCGAAGTGCGGGCCGAGCCGGCGCCAGACGGCGTGACGGTGCGCTTCGAGGTCAGCGATACCGGCATCGGCATCGCGCCCGAATACTACGAAGCCGTGTTCGAACCCTTCTTTCAGATGGATAACCACGCCACCGCCGCCGGTACCGGCCTGGGGCTGGCCATCTCGCGCCAGTACGTGCAGATGATGGGCGGCGACATGACGCTGGTGTCGACGCCCGGGGCCGGCTCGACCTTCGGCTTCACGCTCAAGCTCGCCATCGGCGAGGCTGGCGTCCATTCGGCGCGCGGCATCGTCGCCGGACTGGCCCAGCAGCAGCGCGGCATGGGCATCCTGGTGGCGGATGACGACCCCGTTTCGCGTAAGCTGATCGTCGCCTTGCTCGAGCCGCTGGGGTTCAAGGTCGTCACCGCCGTCGACGGCATGGATGCGCTGGTCCAGCTGGACCAGTTCAGCGCCAGCCTGATCGTGCTGGACTGGCGCATGCCGCGCCTCGACGGGCTCGAGACCATCGGCCAGATCCGCCAGCGCGCCGACTGCCATGGCGTGCCGATCGTGATCTGCTCGGCCAGCGCGTTCGAGGAGCAGTGCAATGCCGCGCTGAAGGCGGGCGCCAATGCCTATTTGCGCAAGCCGCTGATCGAGGAAGAACTGTTCGCCGTGCTGGAAGAGCAGCTCGGCCTGTCGTTCATGCGTGCCGGAACCGTGCCGGCGCTGGTCGAGAGCGGGCCGCCTTTGGCGCGCGCCGACCTGGCCGGCCTGCCCGAGGCGCTGCGGCACAGCCTGCGCGCTGGCGCGGTCGAACTCGACCACGCCAAGCTTGACCGGGCCATCGCGCAGGTGCGCATCGACGACGAGCAGCTGGCCGCGCGCATTATGGCGATGACGGTATCGAACCAGCTGCGCCAGCTGTGGGAACTGCTCGACGAACAGCGGTAGGGTGGGCATGTCGCCGCACTAGAATCCGTGCGACGACCCGGTGCCCACCGCAGCGTCGCCGAATCATCGGTGGGCACACAGTGCCCACCCTACCGGAATGGCGTGCGGTCGTTGAGCTCGCTGATATAGTCGTCGATGCCGCCCGCTTCGCGTTCGAGGAAGCGTTCGACGGCATCGGCGAACGCCTGCTGCGCCAGCCAGTGGGCCGACCAAGTCTTGGTCGGCATGAAGCCGCGCGCCATCTTGTGCTCGCCCTGGGCGCCGCCCTCGAACAGGGCGATGCCGTGCTCGATGCAAAACTCCAGCGGCTGATAATAGGCCGCCTCGAAATGCAGGCAGGGCACATGCTCGAGCTCGCCCCAATAGCGTCCGTACAGCGTGTCCTCGCTGTGGACGACCAGCGCGCTGGCGATCGGCCGGCCGGCGCGCTCGGCGATGACGAGCATCAGGTGCTGCGGCATGCTGCGCCCGATCCGCAGGAAAAACTCGAGGTTCAGGTAAGGGGTCGAATGGTGCGCCGCATAGGTATGGCAGTAGCAGCGGTGGAACAAGTCCCAGTCCGTATCCTGCACCTCGACGCCGCGCAGCCGGCGCAGCGTCACGCCGGCTTCGCGCACCTTGCGCCGCTCGGCCCGGATATTCTTGCGCTTCTTGTGCTCGAGGGTGGCAAGGAACTGATCGAAGTCGCGGTAGCCCTGGTTGACCCAATGGAACTGCACGCCGCTGCGCAGCATGAAGCCGGCCCGTTCCAGCTCGCGCGCCTGTTCCTCGGGCGGGTACAGCACATGGGTCGACGACATGCCACTGGCCTGCTGCTGCCCGACCAGGCAATCGACCAGGGCCGCGCGGGCAGCGGCGTCGCGCGCCAGCAGACGGCTGCCGCTGACCGGCGTGAACGGCACGGCGCAGAGCAGCTTGGGGTAGTAGTCGAGGCCGTTGCGGTGGTAGGCTTCGGCCCAGGCCCAGTCGAACACGTACTCGCCGTAGGAGTGGGATTTGACATACAGGGGCAGGGCCGCGGCCAGCGCCGCGCCGTCGTACAGCAGCAGGTATTGCGGCTGCCAGCCGGTGCCGGCGCAGGCGCTGCCGGACTCGTGCAAGGCATGCAGGAAAGCGTAGGACAGGAAGGGGTTGGCCTTCGGATCGGCGGCCAGCAGCTCGTCCCACGCCGATTCGCCCACGTCAAGCAGGGAAGAAGCGATATGCATGCGATAATTCACCTTTGCCAGATGCTTTTCCATCGTTCCCTGATTACGCTATGACAGTCAAAGTTGCTATTGTTCAAATGAACAGCACCGTCGGCGATCTCGCCGGCAACCGCAGCAAGATCTTCGATTGCGCGCGCCGCGCGCACGAGGGTGGCGCCGATGTGGTGCTGACGCCCGAATTATCGCTGGTCGGCTACCCGCCCGAAGACCTCCTGCTGCGCAATGCATTCTACGCAAAAACGCGCGAAGCGTTGGACGGCCTCGCAAACGACCTGGCCCGGTTCCCCGGCCTGCACGTCATCGTCGGCCATCCGACGATGGAACAGCTGGCCGGCAGCCCGATGGCGCGCTACAACGCCGCCTCGGTGCTGGTCGGCGGGAAGGTAGCAGGCACCTACCGCAAGCACGACCTGCCCAACACCACCGTGTTCGACGAAAAGCGCTACTTCACGTCGCGCGACGAATCGCTGGTGTTCGCCGTCAAGGGCGTGCATTTCGGCGTCGCCATCTGCGAAGACACCTGGTTCCCGCATGTGCCGCGGCGCGCCAAAGCGGCCGGCGCCCAGGTGCTGCTGGTGCCGAATGGCTCGCCTTACCACATGAACAAGCAGCACCTGCGCTACGAAGTCATGCGCGAGAACGTCGCGGCCCAGGGCCTGTCGCTGGTCTACGCCAACCTGGTGGGCGGGCAGGACGAGCTCATTTTCGACGGCGACTCCTTCGTCATGACGCAGGACGGCGCGCTGGCGGTCCAGCTCAAGCACTTCGCCGAAGACTTCGGCATCGTCGAATTCGACGGCGCCGCGCCGGTGCCGCAGGAGCGGCCGGTCGAACTGTCGACCGAAGCCCAGGTGTACAGCGCGCTGGTGCTGGGCGTGCAGGATTATATCGGCAAGAACGGCTTCCCTGGCGTGCTGATCGGCATGTCGGGCGGCGTCGATTCGGCGCTGACGCTGGCGATTGCCGTCGATGCGCTGGGGGCCGACAAGGTGCGCGCCGTGATGATGCCGTCGCAGTACACGGCCGACATCTCGTGGATCGACTCGCGCGAGATGGTGGCGCGGCTTGGCGTGCGCTACGACGAAATCCCGATCAAGGCCTGCTTCGACGCCTTCCGAGGAACGCTGGCGCAGGAATTCGCCGGCCTGAAGGAGGACGCGACCGAGGAGAACATCCAGGCCCGCATCCGCGGCACGCTGCTGATGGCGCTGTCGAACAAGCATGGTTCGATCGTCCTCACCACCGGCAACAAGAGCGAGATGGCGGTCGGCTACTGCACGCTGTACGGCGACATGGCCGGCGGCTTTGCAGTCATCAAGGACATCGCCAAGACGCTGGTGTACAAGCTGTGCGACTACCGCAACGGCGTGTCAAGCGTGATCCCGCAGCGCATCCTGACGCGCGGCCCGTCGGCCGAGCTGCGCGAGAACCAGCTCGACCAGGACTCGCTGCCTGCGTACGAAGTGCTCGACGCCATCATGCGCATGTATATGGAAGAGAACCACTCGATCGCCGAGATCATCGAGGCCGGCTACCCGCAGGCCGACGTGGCGCGCGTGACGAAACTCATCAAGGTCAACGAATACAAGCGACGCCAGTCGCCGGTCGGCATCCGCGTCACCCACCGCGGCTTTGGCCGCGACTGGCGCTATCCGATTACATCCAAGTTTTACGAATGAACCCCAAGGAGCAGCCATGAAACAAATCACCTGTGTCATCAAACCATTCAAGCTCGATGAAGTGCGCGAGGCGCTGGCCGATGTCAACGTCACCGGCCTGACCGTGACCGAAGTGAAGGGCTTTGGCCGCCAGAAGGGTCACACCGAACTCTATCGCGGTGCCGAATACGTGGTCGACTTCCTGCCGAAGGTGAAGATCGAAGTGGTGGTGGACGACGGCATGGCCGACCAGGTGGTTGACGCCATCATCAAGGCTGCGCGCACTGGCAAGATCGGCGACGGCAAGATCTTCGTGCAGAACGTCGAGCAGGTCATCCGCATCCGCACCGGCGAAACGGGCCCCGACGCAGTATAAAACCAGGGGACTGGTTCGTACCTTCGGTACTCACCCCGTAGGGGTGGAGCAGGGAATTCGCGGGGCATGCCCCGCGCCTGTGGAACGACCTGGCCCTGCAAGGCCAGGGCTCCTGGTAAGGTTCCCCTACCCACGCGGCTGCGCTATTTGCCCAGCCTCATATCAAACTTCCAGGTGACCAGGCGCAGCGTCATGATGAACAAGGCGCCTGACCACAGTGCCAGGTCATGACTGAAGCCGTACTTCTTCATGCCGAGGAAGATCCAGCTGCCGAGAAAAGCGCAGATCGCATACGGTTTGCCGTCACGGAACACCATCGGCACCTCGTTGCAGACGATGTCGCGCAGCACGCCGCCAAAGATCCCGGTAATCACGCCCATCATCGAGGCGATGAAGATCGGCATATTGGCGTCCAGCGCCGAAGCCACGCCGGCAATCGAGAACAGGCCGAGGCCGATGGCGTCGGCAATGACGATCATCCGTTCCGACACCACTTGGCGCAGCGTGCGAATGGCCGGTGCGGCGATCAGGGCCAGCACGAAAATGAGGATCGCATACTCCTGGTGCGTGACCCAGAACAGCGGACGGCGGTCGAGCAGGATGTCGCGCAGCGTACCGCCGCCAAACGCGGTGATGAAAGCCACCGTGAACACGCCGACCAGGTCCATGCGCTTGCGACGGGCCTCAATAAACCCCGAGAACGCACCAACCAGAATAGCGACGATCTCGATGAATTTAATCAGGTTCATTTGTGCCTATTTGAGTCGGGATGGTGGGCACGCAGTGCCCACCCTACGGTGACGGGATGGTGGCTGCCCACCAAGGTTACGGTAGGATGGGTACCCCGTGCCCACCAAGGTTACGGTAGGACGGGTACCCCGTGCCCACCAAGGTTACAGTAGGATGGGTACCCCGTGCCCACCAAGGTTACGGTAGGACGGGTACCCCGTGCCCACCAAGGTTACGGTAGGACGGGTACCCCGTGCCCACCAAGGTTACG
>CBDDRJ010000111.1:0-14989 GCA_965233055.1 uncultured bacterium | reverse complement strand
GCTGGTCGATCAATTCAACAGGGAACGGGTATGGTGCTTTTATTTTCTTAGGTTTCTTGGTAGTCATTGCGTCGGTCATGGAACAATCCTTTCGGTATTATTTCATGACCCCGCTTCACACAGAAATTCTGACAGGCTCATGAACTTAAGCAACTAAATGTGGTTGAGCTCTTGATTTATATCAATGGCCTGTTGGCCAAATCTGCTAGTTGGACTGTAGGGCAATGCCCAAGCGGGCAGGGCGATTCCGAAGATGAATTAAATGTTCAAGCTGCACAACTCTTGATATGATCTAGCGACATTTATTTGAGCCAGGAGATGACGATGAAGCAGATTCCACGCCGCACCTTGTTGACCACCTGGATGGTGCTGGCCATGCTGTGCGCCGGCAGCCAGGCCCAGGCCCAGGAAGTGATCCGCCTCGGCAATCTCAAGTTCGCCCACTACGGCGCTGTCTCTTATATAAAAGAAATCGCGCCCAAATGCGGCATCAAGGTCGACGAGAAGATCTTCGCCAAAGGCCTGGACGTGATGCAGGCCATCATCGCCGGCGAGCTCGACGTCGGCACCACGGCGTCGGAAGCGGCCATTTCCGGCCGCGCCAGCGGCGCGCCGATCGTCGTCGTGGCCGGCTTTGCCAAAGGCGGCGCGCGGCTGGTGGCGCGCCCCGATGCGGCCGTCAAGTCGGTCAAGGACCTCAAGGGCAAGCGGGTCGGCGTGACCCGCGGCGGCATCCAGGAAGTGCTGCTGATGGCGCAGCTGCAGCAGGCCGGCCTGTCCGCCGATTCGTCGCCGGGCAAGGACGTGACGCTGATCTACCTGCCGTTCGCCGACCTCAACCAGGCCATGCTGGGCAAGAATATTGACGCCATGATGCAGTCCGAGCCGCAATCGTCGCAGGCCATCAACAAGGGCTTCGGGGTCGAAGTGAACAAGCCCTACGACACGCCGATCGGCGAGCCGATCCGCACCATGGTCATGACGGAGAAGTTCTACAAGGAGCGGCGAGCGCTGGCCGAGAAGTTCATGCGCTGCTTCGTCGAGGCGACCAAGACCTTCATCGACAACAAGGCGCTGGCCGAAAAGTATGTGCGCGAGGTCGTGTTCAAGGGCCAGATCAGCAAGGACGATTTCGAGGATGCGATCTCCAATTCGCCGTACTCGTTCGACATCACGCCCGAACATATCCAGATCACCACCGACGTCATGGTCAAGACCGGCGTCGGCAGGATGGCCAAGCCGCCGCTGGCCAGGGACTGGGTCAAGACCGATATGCTCGACGCCGCCAAGAAAAGCCTGAACGTCAAATAGACTGGACTGTCGATGAAAGTAAAACCGTGGCGTGAACTGGGGGTGGGGCTGGTGCTGCCGGTGGCGGTCATCGCCATCTGGCAGGCGGCGGCGATGCTGGACTGGGTCAATCCGCAGATCCTGCCGTCGCCGCTGGCGGTGGTGCAGAAGTGGGTCGCTTACCTGCTGCCGCTGCAGCCCCATACCGAAGGCAGCTGGCTGGCCTGGGCGTTTTCGGGCGAGTTGATTGTCGATTCGATCGGCTCAATGTACCGGGTGCTGGCCGGCTTCGGCATCGGCGCCGGGCTGGCGCTGCCGCTCGGCCTGGCGATGGGCGCCAGTCCCCGCGTCTACGCCTGGTGCAATCCGCTGGTGCAGCTGCTGCGCCCGATCCCTCCGATCGCCTATATTCCCCTGTCGATCCTGTGGTTCGGCCTCGGTAATCCACCGGCCGTGTTCCTGATCGCGCTCGGCGCCTTCTTCCCGGTGCTGATGAATACCATCGCCGGCGTGCGCCAGGTCGACGGCATCTACCTGCGCGCCGCGCGCAACCTGGGCGCGTCCGGTTCGACCATGTTCCTGCGCGTGATCCTGCCGGCCGCCGTGCCGTATATCCTGTCGGGCGTGCGGATCGGCATCGGCACCGCCTTCATCGTCGTCATCGTGTCCGAAATGATCGCCGTCAACAACGGCCTCGGATTCCGCATCCTCGAGGCGCGCGAGTACTTTTGGTCGGACAAGATCATCGCCGGCATGATCACCATCGGCATGCTGGGGCTGGCGATCGACACGGCGATGAACCGCCTGAACAATTATCTGCTGCGCTGGCACCGCGGCCTGGAGAGTTAGTGAATACTTCGCATATCGTGATCGACCGGGTGTCGAAGGTGTTCAGCACCGAAGCGCGCGAGCTGGTGGCGCTGGCCGACATCAGCCTGGTGATTCCGCAAGGGCAGTTCACCTGCCTGCTGGGACCTTCGGGCTGCGGCAAGTCGACGCTGCTCAATGCCATTGCCGGCTTTTCGCTGCCCAGCTCGGGCACCATCAGCAGCGATGGCGCGCTCGTCACCGGGCCGGGGCCCGAGCGCGGCATGGTGTTCCAGGAATACGCGCTGTTCCCGTGGATGACGGTGGCGCAGAATGTCGCCTTCGGGCTGGAAATCAAGGGCATGCCGCGCGACCAGATCACACGGCGCGTCGACAGCCTGCTCGACATGCTGTCGATGAAAGACTTCCGCCACCGCTTCCCGAAGGACCTGTCGGGCGGGATGCGCCAGCGGGTCGCGATCGCGCGCGTGCTGGCGCTCGATTCGCCGATCATGCTGATGGACGAGCCGTTCGGCGCGCTCGACGCGCTGACCCGGCGCAATCTGCAGGACGAGCTGCTGCGCATCTGGTCCGAGCTCAAGAAGACCATCGTGTTCGTCACCCACAGCATCGAGGAGGCGATCTACCTGGCCGACCGCATCGTCGTCATGACCTACCGGCCGGGCACCGTCAAGCGCGACCTGATGGTCGATTTGCCGCGCCTGCGCGATCCGGCTTCGCCCGAGTTCAATGCACTGAAGCGCGAGTTGGGCGAGCTCGTCATGCAGGAGCAGCAGCGCCACCATACCGACGAGCTGCGCATGGCTGCCGTCGACTGACCTGCCCGACCGCGTGGGCACGCGGTGCCCACCCTACCGCAATGCCACCGTGGGGTGGGCACCCCGTGCCCACCGTTCCATACGCAATGCCACCGTAGGGTGGGCACCCCGTGCCCACCGTTCCATATAGTGTAAGATCCGATTTATGCAGACACTTTTCTTCATCGCAGCCGCCGTGCTGTATGGCGCATGCGCCGTCCTGCCTTCGCGCCAGGGCACCCTCATATCCGCGATCACCGGCCTGGCCTGGCTGCTGCACGGCGCCGCCCTGTGGCTGGACGCCATGCTGCCGGGCAGCCTGCGGGTCGGCTTCGCGATGATGCTGTCGTCGGCGCTGTGGATCTCGGTGGCCGCCTACTGGATCGAAAACCGCAATTTCGCGCTGGACGGCATGCGCCGCCTGGTGATGCCATGCGCGCTGGCGGCCTGCGTGCTGCCGCTGCTGTTTCCCGGCACCCTGCTGGCGCTGGCCGGCAAGGCGCCGCTGTTCGGCTGGCATATCGCCATCGCCATCATGGCCTACAGCACGCTGACGATCGCCGCCTTCCACAGCGTGCTGATGGCGCTGCAGGAGGCGCGCCTGCATACGCGCGGCGCGCGGCGCGGCTGGTTCGGCCAGGCGCTCGACCAGCTGCCGGCCCTGCTGACGATGGAAAAGCTGCTGTTCCGCCTGATCGGCTTCGGCTTCGTGCTGCTAACCCTGACGGTGCTGTCGGGCGTGGTGTTCGCCGAGCAGTTGTTCGGCACCGCCATGCGCTGGGACCACAAGAGCATCTTCAGCATCCTGTCGTGGCTGCTGTTTGCGGCGCTGCTGGTCGGCCGCCACTTCCGTGGCTGGCGTGGCCGCACCGCGCTGACGCTGTCGCTGGCCGGTTTCACCACGCTGTTGCTGTCCTATGTCGGCAGCCGCTTCGTGCTCGAGGTGCTGCTGCACCGCGTTGCGGTGTAAGGGGGCCATGCCGATGCGGATCTTATTCTGGATTGCCCTGATCGTGCTGGTAGTGATGGCCGTGCGCAGCAAGGCCAAGGGCATGCTGCGCCAACAGCCGCCGCCAGCCGCCAAGCGGGAACCTGAAGCCGAAACCATGGCCTGCTGCGCCCACTGCGGCATCCATTTCCCGGCCTCCGAAGCGGTGCGCGCCGACGGACTCGATTACTGCAGCCCGGCCCACGTGCGGCTGCCGCCGCGGTAACGCCCGATGGCGCTCTGGCAATCGCTGTCGGACGAATCGCGCGACACCTTATGGCGCTCGCTGCAAACGCTCAATGCCACCCGCGTCGTCATCGCCATCGTCCTGCTGGTCTACCTCAGTTTTGACAACGCCGGCCTGCGCGCGACCGGCCAGTTTGTGTACGCCGACACCTGCATCCTCTACCTGCTGCTGTCGCTGATGTTCGCCATGACCACGCTGTACTGGCGCCACCGCTTCATGGCGCAGGTGATGGTGCAGATCACGATTGACATCTCCATCATCTCGATGCTCTACCTGGCGGCCGGCGGCGCCCGCGCCGGATTGGCCATTCTCTACCTGTTCCCGCTGGCGGGGGCGGCCATCCTGGCGCCGCTGCTGCTGGCCCTGTTCCTGACTTCGCTGGTGACGCTGTTCCTGCTGGCCGAGAGCACCTACCAGGTGTTCATGCAGGATGCCGGCGTGCCGCTGATGCAGGCCGGCCTGTATGGCGGCGCCTTCTTTGCCGCCGTGCTGTTCGTGAGCCGGCTGGCCGCCAAGCTGATCGGGCAGGAAGACCTGGCCATCAAGCGCGGCATCGACCTCGAGATCCAGATGGCGATCAACCGCATCGTCATGGCCGACGTCGGCGACGGCGTGCTGGTGGTGGGGCGCGACGGCCATGTCTTCACCGGCAATCCGGCGGCCCGGCGCATGCTGGGGCGGACCGGCGGCGACGAGCAGTTCAAGCTGTCCGACATTGCGGCGCTCGAACCGGTGCGCCAGGCTTTCATGGAATGGGTGTTTGACGCCGGCGTCGCACTGTCGCAGCCGGCCTATGTGGTCGTCAAGCCGTACAGCGAGGCCCTGCCCGAGGATGCACTGGTGGCCTGGCATGGCGGGCGCGACCAGGCCGCCCACCTCAAGCTGCGCTTTGCGCGGGTCGACACCCGGGAACAGAGCGCCGAGCGCAGCGTGATCTTCATGCAGGACGTGACGGCCATCGAGAACGAGGCCCAGCAGCTCAAGCTCGCTTCGATGGGACGCCTGACCGCCAGCATTGCGCACGAGGTGCGCAATCCGCTGTCGGCCATCGGCCACGCCACGGCGCTGCTGGCCGAAGACGCGGCCGGCCCGGCCCAGGCCCGCCTGCTGGCGATCATCGGCGACAACGTGGCGCGCGTGAACCGCATGGTCGAAGACATCCTGAAGCTGTCGCGCAAGGTGCAGCCGCATGGCGAGCCGCTGGCGCTGGGGCCATTCCTGGCCGAAGTGGTGGGGGAGTTCACCGAAACCCAGTCGCTGGCCGATGATATAGTCTGGATTGGCGATGCCGGGCGCAGCCCGGTGCGCTTCGACGCGCTGCACCTGCGCGAGGTGGTGCTGAACCTGTTGTCCAATGCGCAGCGCTACGCCAGCGGCATTGCCGGCTGCATCCGCGTGTATGCGGCCAATAGCGCCGGCGGGCGCATGGAACTGCATGTGCAGGACGACGGCCCGGGCATCACGCCGGAAATCAGGGCCCATCTGTTCGAACCCTTTTTCACGACGTCGAGCAGGGGGACCGGCCTGGGCCTCTACCTGGCGCGCGAGTTATGCCTGAATAACGAGGCGATGCTCGACTACGAGTACCGCTTCGATGGATTTGCCGGCGCCGCCAAGGCGACCGGCCGCTTTGTCATTACATTCGCCCAGCGTCCGCAAGCATGACGGCAAGCTGGTAGAGCACTAGGAGACGAATCACCATGAGTTCACCCCGCATCCTGGTGGTCGACGATGAAGCCGACCTGCGCGAGCTGCTCGAGATCACCCTCGTCAAGATGGGCCTCGATGTCGACAGCGCCGCCACCGTCTTTGATGCGCGCGCCTTGCTGGCGCGCCAGGAATATGCGCTGGTGCTGACCGATATGCGCCTGCCCGACGGCCTCGGCCTGGAACTGGTGCGTGAAGTAAATACACTATATAAGAGCACCCCGATCGCCGTCGTCACCGCCTATGGCAGCGCCGACAACGCGGTGGTGGCGCTCAAGGCGGGGGCGTTCGACTATGTGTCGAAGCCGGTGGAGCTCGACCAGCTGCGCACGATGGTGCAGTCGGCGCTGCGACTGAACGGCCCGCTGCCGGGCGAAAAGCCCGAGCTGCGCGCCGCGCCGGGCAGTCCGCCGGCTTCGCGCCTGATCGGCGACTCCCAGGCGATCCAGGCGCTGCGCGCCCAGATCTCTCGTCTGGCGCGTTCGATGGCGCCGATCGCCATCAGCGGCGAATCGGGCAGCGGCAAGGAACTGGCCGCGCGCGAAATCCACCATCAAAGCTCGCGCTCGGCCCAGCCTTTCATCGCCGTCAATTGCGGCGCCATTCCGGAAGCGCTGATGGAGGCCGAGTTCTTCGGCTACCGCAAGGGCGCCTTCACCGGCGCGACCGACGAGCGCGACGGCTTTTTCCAGGCCGCCCATGGCGGCACCCTGATGCTCGACGAAGTGGCCGACCTGCCGCTGGCGATGCAGGTCAAGTTGCTGCGTGCGATCCAGGAGCGGCGCGTGCGCAAGATCGGCGCCACCCAGGAAGAAGCGGTCGACGTGCGCATCATCAGCGCCACCCACCAGGACCTGGCCGCCTGCGTCGAAGCGGGCCGCTTCCGCCAGGACCTGTTCTACCGCCTGAACGTGATCGAACTATGCCTGCCGCCGCTGCGCGATCGCAAGGGCGATATCGGGCCGCTGGCCGATGCCATCCTGGCGCGGCTGTCGATGCCGGGCCAGACCGCCCGGCTCGGCCCGCAGGTACTCGAGACCTTGTGCGCTTATTCGTTCCCGGGTAATGTGCGCGAACTGGAGAATGTGCTCGAGCGCGCGCTCGCCTTTGCCGACGGCGGTGTGATCGAAGCGGGCGACCTGGCGCTCAAGGGCGCGCGGGGCGAAGCGGCAGCTTCGGCTGCGGCCCCGGCCGCCACCGGTGCGTTCGCAACTGCCGGTGCCGGCGCAGTGGCCGCTGCCGGTGCCGCGGCAGGTGCCGCCCTGCCATCCAACCTGCCCGACTACCTGGAGCAGGTCGAGCGCGACATCATCCTGCGGGCGCTGGCCCAGACCCAGTACAACCGCACCCAGGCTGCGCAGCTGCTGGGCATCAGCTTCCGCCAGCTGCGCTACCAGATGCAAAAGCTCGATATCCAGGCGCCGGAAAATTGATGGACTGGCCCGCCATCGACCGCGACGGCTGGTATTCGCAAGCGCGGCGCCTCGATAGCCCGCACTGCGACGCGCGCCCGCGCGGCGTCGATTGCGAATTGCTGGTGATCCACAACATCAGCCTGCCGGCCGGCCAGTTCGGCGGCCCCCATATTGAACACCTGTTCACCGGCCATCTCGACTATAATGCCGACCCCAGCTTCGACAGCCTGCGCGGCGTGCGCGTGTCGGCCCATTTCCTGGTGCGGCGCGACGGCAGCGTGATCCAGTTCGTGCCGACGCTGGCGCGGGCCTGGCATGCGGGCAAGTCGAGCTTCGCCGGACGCAGCGCCTGCAATGATTTTTCGGTCGGCATCGAAGTGGAGGGCAGCGACGATGTTGCTTTTTCGCCAGCGCAATATGCGGCCCTGGTGCCCCTGAGTCTGGCGATCGCGGCGCGCCACCCGCTGACGGACGTGGTCGGCCACGAACACATCGCGCCCGGCCGCAAGACCGATCCGGGGCCGCATTTTTCGTGGCAACACTATGCGGCATTGCTGGTGGCGGAACAACAACAACGGGCCGCTGCTGAGCAAAAAAACGGCACCAGGTTAGTGCGCGCTCGCCTCCCGTTGCGCATTTTTCCTTTGAGCGCGAAAGTCAATATGGCGCAGCAAAAAAAATAGTAAATATTTCCTCGGTTCCGGCCCCGAAACTACTTGCATGGCCACAAGTGAGCTACTACAATTAGTTCCGAGTTAGCGCAATACACTATATCTAGTGGTACCCGAGGGCGACCTCTAAAACAGACGATGCCAGCCAAGTAGGTGCGTAAAGGCCGCAAAAACGCCTTGAATTTCCTTAGCACGCAGTCAAATGCCAGCTGTGACCCATACAGCCGGCAGGGTGAGTTTTCGCTTTTTTTATATAAAACAACCGGCGGCACACAATGCCAGCCGCTCCTGGAGGCCCAATGCAAACATCCCAAGACATTTCCATCAATTCGCCGCACGTCGCACCAGGATCGACACCTCCCGCGGCCGAAAATTCGGCGGCAGCGATCGTTGCGCGCGGCGATTACCGCATCATCCGCCGCAACGGCGCCGTGGTCGCCTTCGAGCCGTCGAAGATCGCGATCGCCGTCACCAAGGCTTTCCTCGCCGTCAACGGCGGCCAGGGTGCAGCGTCGGCCCGCGTGCGTGAACTGGTCGAGCAGCTGACCGACAATGTGGTCGCGGCGCTGGTGCGCCGCCAGCCATCGGGCGGCACCTTCCATATCGAAGACGTGCAGGACCAGGTCGAGCTGTCGCTGATGCGCTCGGGCGAACACGACGTGGCCCGTGCCTACGTGCTGTACCGCGCCAAGCACATGGAAGAGCGCCGCCTGGCCAAGGAAGCGCAGGGCCCCGCGCTGGCTTCCGACGCACCGCAGGTCCACGTGGTCGACGGCGGCGTGCGCAAACTGCTCGACGTCAATCAAGTGACCGAACTGATCGGCGCTGCCTGCGTCGGCCTGGAAAAGCACGTCGACGCCGACGCCATCCAGGCTGAAACGCTGAAGAACCTGTACGACGGCGTGCCAGTCGAAGAACTGCACAAGTCCGCCATCCTGGCTGCGCGCGCGCTGATGGAGAAGGACCCTGCCTATAGCCAGGTGACGGCCCGCATCCTGCTGCACACGATCCGCAAGGAAGTGTTCGGCCAGGAAGTGCCGCAGGCCAAAGCCGCCGCCCACTACATCGACTACTTCCCGCAGTACATCGCCAAGGGCATCGCCAACGAACTGCTCGATCCGAAGCTGGCCGAGCTGTTCGACCTGGCCAAGCTGGCCAAGGCCCTGGTGGCCGACCGCGACCTGCAGTTCGGTTACATCGGCCTGCAAACCCTGTACGACCGCTACTTCCTGCACGTGCGCGACATCCGCATCGAAATGCCGCAGGCATTCTATATGCGCGTCGCGATGGGCCTGTCGCTCAATGAAACGAACCGCGATGCACGCGCCATCGAGTTCTACAACCTGCTGTCGACCTTTGACTTCATGGGCTCGACCCCGACCCTGTTCAACTCGGGCACGCTGCGCTCGCAGCTGTCGTCGTGCTACCTGACGACGGTGTCGGACGATCTGGAAGGCATCTACGAAGCGATCAAGGAAAACGCACTGCTGGCCAAATTCGCCGGCGGCCTGGGCAACGACTGGACGCCGGTGCGCGCCCTCGGCGCCCACATCAAGGGCACCAACGGCAAGTCGCAAGGCGTGGTGCCGTTCCTGAAAGTGGTCAACGACACCGCGGTGGCTGTCAATCAGGGTGGCAAGCGCAAGGGCGCCGTGTGCGCCTACCTGGAAACCTGGCACATGGACATCGAGGAATTCCTCGACCTGCGCAAGAACACCGGCGACGACCGCCGCCGCACCCACGACATGAACACGGCCAACTGGATTCCCGACCTGTTCATGAAGCGCGTGATGGAAAAGGGCGACTGGACCCTGTTCTCGCCGTCGGAAACGCCGGACCTGCACGACAAGGTCGGCAAGGCCTTCGAGACCGCCTACACGGGCTACGAGGCAGCAGCCGCCGCCGGCGACATCCGCGTCTTCAAAAAGGTCGCGGCACTGGACCTGTGGCGCAAGATGCTGTCGATGCTGTTCGAAACGGGCCACCCATGGATCACCTTCAAGGACCCATGCAATATCCGCTCGCCGCAGCAGCACGTGGGCGTGGTCCACAGCTCGAACCTGTGCACCGAGATCACCCTGAACACCAACGAGTCCGAAATCGCCGTCTGCAACCTCGGTTCGGTCAATATGCCTGCCCATATGAAGGACGGCAAACTGGACCCGATCAAGCTGCAAAAGACCATCCGCACCGCGATGCGCATGCTCGACAACGTCATTGACATTAACTATTACGCCGTCGACAAGGCGCGCAATTCGAATATGCGCCACCGTCCGGTCGGCCTCGGCATCATGGGCTTCCAGGACTGCCTGCACATGATGCGCGTGCCTTACGCTTCACAGGAAGCGGTCACTTTCGCCGACCGTTCGATGGAAGCGGTGTGCTACTACGCCTACCTGGCTTCGACCGAACTGGCCGAAGAGCGCGGCCGCTATACTTCGTACGAAGGTTCGTTGTGGGATCGCGGCATCCTGCCGCAGGATTCGCTCAAGCTGCTTGCCGAGGAGCGCGGCGGCTACCTGGAAGTGGACATGGCCGAGTCGATGGACTGGTCCGTGGTGCGCGACCGCATCAAGCAGTTCGGCATGCGCAATTCGAACTGCGTGGCGATCGCCCCGACCGCGACGATTTCGAACATCATCGGCGTGTCGGCCTGCATCGAGCCGACCTACCAGAACCTGTACGTCAAGTCGAACCTGTCGGGCGAATTCACCGAGATCAACGCCTTCCTGGTGCGCGACCTGAAAGCGCGCGACCTGTGGGACGAAGTCATGATCGCCGACCTGAAGTACTTTGACGGCAGCCTGGCCAAGATCGACCGCATCCCGCAGGACCTGCGCGACATTTACGCTACCGCTTTCGAAGTGTCGCCAAGCTGGCTGGTGGAAGCCGCATCGCGCCGCCAGAAGTGGATCGACCAGGCCCAGTCGCTGAACATCTATATGGCTGGTGCTTCGGGCAAGAAGCTCGACGAGACTTACAAGCTGGCGTGGCTGCGCGGCCTGAAAACCACCTACTACCTGCGCACCATCGCAGCGACCCATACCGAGAAGTCGACCACCAAGGCCGGCGCCTTGAATGCGGTTGGCGTCGACGGCGGCATGTCGGCCAGCGCCCAGAGCGCCCAGGCCGACGCGTCGGCAGCGGCAGCGGCAGCGGCAGCGGCAGCGGCGGCGACGGTGGCCGAAGGCGCCGCCTGCTACCTGCGCCCGGGCGACGACGGTTTCGAGGAATGCGAAGCCTGCCAATAAGGCCTAAAATACAGGCGTAACGCGTGGGCAGCGAAGCTGCCCACCCTACATATATATAGCTAGAGGGATTACATATGTTGTCTTGGGACGAAGAAGCATCGAGCGCACCCGCTGCGCGTGCTCAGCAAGCGATGGCCGGCGACCTGCCAGCAGGCGTAGCCGGCGAAGAAGCCCCGGCCCCGGCCGAGGCGGTGGCCAAGCGCGTCAATGCCGACGACAAGCGCATCATCAATGGCAAGACCGACGTCAACCAGCTGGTGCCGTTCAAATACAAATGGGCCTGGGACAAATACCTGGCCGGCTGCGCCAACCACTGGATGCCGCAGGAAGTCAATATGCAGCGCGATATCGAGCTGTGGAAGAGCCCGAACGGCCTGTCCGAAGACGAGCGCCGCCTGGTCAAGCGCAACCTGGGCTTCTTCGTCACCGCCGACTCATTGGCCGCCAACAACATCGTGCTGGGCACCTACCGCCACATCACGGCGCCGGAATGCCGCCAGTACCTGCTGCGCCAGGCGTTCGAGGAAGCGATCCACACCCACGCCTACCAGTACATCGTCGAGTCGCTCGGCCTGGACGAAGGCGAGATCTTCAACGCCTACAACGAAGTCAAGTCGATCCGCGACAAGGATGAGTTCCTGATCCCGTTCATCAATACGCTGACCGATCCGGCCTTCACCACCGGCACCGTCGAAAACGACCAGAAGCTGCTCAAGTCGCTGATCGTGTTCGCCTGCCTGATGGAAGGCCTGTTCTTCTACGTCGGCTTCACCCAGATCCTGGCGCTGGGCCGCCAGAACAAGATGATGGGCGCCGCCGAGCAGTACCAGTACATCCTGCGCGACGAGTCGATGCATTGCAATTTCGGCATCGACCTGATCAACTCGATCAAGATGGAAAACCCGCTGCTGTGGACGGCGGCCTTCAAGGAAGAGATCAAGGCCCTGTTCCTCAAGGCCGTCGACCTCGAGTACGCCTACGCCGAAGACACGATGCCGCGCGGCGTGCTGGGCCTGAACGCGACCATGTTCAAGGGTTATCTGCGGTTTATTGCGAACCGGCGGGCCCAGCAGATCGGCCTCGAGACGCTGTTCGCCCAGGAAGACAATCCATTCCCATGGATGAGCGAGATGATCGACCTGAAGAAGGAGCGCAACTTCTTCGAGACCCGCGTCATCGAGTACCAGACCGGGGGCGCGCTGAACTGGGAGTAAAAGTTCAAGCCTGACCATCAGCCAAGCCCGCGCAAGTCGCGGGCTTGGCTTTTTGGGGCCAGCCTAAGGCAATACCGCCAGCACCTGGCGCAGGTCGCCCAGTTGCTCGCGGTGCAGCAGGGCCAGCCTGGCCACCAGGACCTGGCCCCTGGGCCGCAGATGGATTTCGACGCATCGGCGGTCGTCGCGCCCGGCCCGCCGTTCCAGCAACTCCGCCTTTTCGCAGCGCGAGACCAGCGCCACCACGCCGTGGTGGTGCGACTGCAGGCGTTCGGCCAGTTCGGCCACCGTCGCCCATTCGCGTCCCGGAAACCCCTTGATCTGCAATAGCAGCTGGTACTGCAGGTGGGTCACCCCGTGCGACTGGCAGACTTGCTCGCTAAAGCGCAGAAAGCGCCGTAGCTGATAACGGAAATCGGCAAGGATCGCGAAGTCGTCCTGCGATACCGCCTTGCTGCGTGAGGTAGTTGCCATGTCGCCCACCGATGCTATTGGTTGCTGCTTGATCTGGCGAGTGTACACGGCACGGCTTGTATTCGCCGATATATATCATATGATGATATATATCGCGACGTCACGGCGAACCCGGTTCGGGCTTCGCGCGTCGCCATCGGGAGATCATCATGGGCTTACTCAATTATGTGCGCCTGCCATTTTCATCGGGGGCCGACTGGCTGGCACTGCAGGCGGTGCCGCATGCGGGCGCCAGGACTTTCCTGTTGGTGACGCTGCCCTTGTCGCTGCTGCCGCCGGCCATGCTCGTGTACGCCGGCGATCGCCAGCTGTTGCCGTTCACGGTCGCTGCCGTGTCGCTGCCGTGGCCGGTGCTTGCCGGCTTGTTGCTGCTGTTCGAGGTGCTGAGCGTGGTGTCGATGGCGTGGCTGACGCACTGGCTGGCAGCCGAGCGCAAGATCGAGGTCAGCTGGCGCGATGCCTTCCTGCTGACGGAGCTGACGGCCGTACCGCTGTGGCTATCGTCGGCGGCGCTGGCGGTGCAGTCGCCGGGCCTGATGGCTGCGCTGCTGTTGCTCGGACTGGTGCTGGCCGGGACTACCCTGTACCACGGCACGGCGAGCTTCCTCAAGCTGGCAGATCCGATCCAGGCCCAGGCCCTGGCCGCCGAAATATTTGCGGCGGGCGCGCTGTTATGGGTAGTGGTGGTGACAGCGTTCATGTTGCAGGTGGTGCAGCCGGCTTGAGCCGGCCACCGAGCCGGGAACAAAAAAACGGGCACGAATGAGCACAAGGGCGCCACCGGCCCGCGTCCTGCGCAACACCTGTTCGCTCTGCCTGCGCCGTCCGGATGTGCGCGCGGCGCCGGCACAGGAACGCCGTTGCTGCGCGCTGCATGAACGCGAAGCGCGCAAAAAAATCCCGCGTGGCCGCGCGCGATGCGCGCAAATCGCGTGTCGCGCGCGCGAATATGCGACGCATCGTGCGCGCGAGTGTCTCAAAATGGCAACGGGTTTTTTCGTCGCGCACGCGCGCAGATTTTTTCGGCGTCGTCGCAATGTGCGTTCACGCACACATGCGCTGCGCGTTGCCGCACAAGGCCGCTTGCGGCCCGTCGCACGCCGCTGCCGTCACCTGTTTGGCGCGCCGCAAATCGCATCGCCAAAAAACCATCTCCCCGCCATTACTGGCCTCGCGCGATTTTTCGCGCCGCGCGATGCGTGCGTGCGCGAGTTTTTCTGGTGATGAAGTGGCGCCGCTTTGGCGTGGTGGAAGGCGCCGTCCGGCGCGCACAGCGGCGCCGAAAACGCGGCGCGATGCAGAAAAAAATCACGTGGAGCGCGTCGAAAATTCGCGTGATGCGTTCGATGCGCGACGTGCTGCGTTCGTCGAGCAGAAAATATTCGCGTAAAAATTCATCGTACCAGTTGCGCATCGACAAGGTTATCGTGTACCTTACGACATTGAAATTGTCAATTTGCGAAAGCGAAAATAAATTTTCCGCGCAACGACAAAAAACCCAATCAATACGGGACGCTAATTCACACAGATATGCAGAGACCTTTGACCCAGACATCGAGCCGCCCAGCCTGAATTGATTCGGGCATGGCGGCTTTTTCTTTGGACGCAGAGGGACGCAGCTGGAGCAAAACAGCGGACTGGAACGCGAATTCGTCGGTGGAGTAGGACGCCGACAATGGCTGAAGTGCTGCAATCGTGAGGAGTTGCAGCAGTTCAGCTGGTGCCGAATTCATTAGCGCAAACACGAGCATCGTTTGCGCCGATGAATAATTCGCCTGGCCAGGATGGCCGGACGGGTTTACCTCTTGTAGCGTACTTATCTCATGTAGATGAAGGAGAACTCAAATGGCAACAGCCGCTAAGAAACCAGCAGCAAAGAAGCCAGCCGCCAAAAAAGCGGCTGCTAAACCGGCAGTCAAGAAAGCCGCAGCAAAGCCAGCAGCCAAGAAAGTTGCAGCCAAGCCAGCAGTGAAGAAGGCCGTCGCTAAAAAGCCAGCAGCGAAGAAAGCCGTCGCCGCTAAAAAGCCAGCAGCGAAAAAAGCAGTCGCCGCTAAGAAGCCAGTAGCGAAGAAAGCAGTTGCAGCGAAAAAGCCGGTAGCGAAGAAAG
>CBDDRJ010000110.1:0-24701 GCA_965233055.1 uncultured bacterium | reverse complement strand
GTGCCATCGCCGACGTGGTTCGCCGCAGTCGACCTGATTTTCGCTTACCTGCCGATGGCGTGGATCGGCGCCAGGCTGGCCGCGACCCGCATCAAGAATTGAGCAGCCGGTGGGCACGCAGTGCCCACCCTACGTTCTGGCCATGGTGGCGATGGTGCCATCGCCGACGTGGTTCGCCGCAGTCGACCTGATTTTCGCTTACCTGCCGATGGCGTGGATCGGCGCCAGGCTGGCCGCGACCCGCATCAAGAATTGAGCAGCCGGTGGGCACGCGGCCCTCGGCGGTCCCGCCCACCCTACGTTCTGATATCCGCGCGGGTTCGATGGATCCGAACCCACCCTACGTAGCGCGGGGACGGCCGTTCGTATCCACGCGTGGGTTCAGAATCCCGTTACGCGGCTTTTGTTTCGGCGACGCGCCGTTGCAGCACGAAGATCGGCTGCGCCCACGGCGTGTCCTTCTTCTTCTTGCTGGTGATGAGCGTCAGCTCGGACGGATCGTAGACATCGGTATTGTGCGTCAGCGGCGTCGTCATCAGGTACTGGGCGTCGGTGTTCTTGAGGAACTCGCCGACCAGCTGGATGTTACGGATGTCGAGGTGGGCAAACGGTTCGTCGATGAACACGAAGCCGCCTGAGCCATCTTCCGACTTCAGCAGGCCGATCAACAGCACCAGCGACTTCATCACCTGCTGTCCGCCGGACGCTTCGCCGTCGTTCATGCCGATCTGGTCCTTGCCGTCGAACTTGAAGCGCACGTGCAGGCCCGCCTGCGACAGCTGCACATCGTCGTTCTCCAGCCGCACCGGGTCGGCATGCACTTCGATGCCCGCCAGTTCGCCCAACTCCTTGATATTCTTACTGTAGGTCTTGATCGTGTAGCGCAGCCGCTCGATATAGGCGCCGCGTGCATTGGCGGTCGCCTCGATCGCGCGGTTGTTCTGGTAGCGCCGCTCGTCGGTCTCGGCCTGACGCCCGGCAAGCTGGTCGTTCAGGCGGTGGTGCTGGTCGATCACGGTCGCATCCAGTTCCCAGTCGTCGCGCGCCAGGCTGTGCTCGAGCGAAGCGACGCGCAAGTCCACCTGGTGGGTGTTCTGGTGTTCGGCCACCAGCGAGGCGCGCCTGCCTGGCCTGCGCCAGCTGCGCGGCAGGTGGCGCCAGTTGTGGCGCAGCTCGAGCAGCGCCTTGGCATGCTCGGCACGCTGCTCGATCTGGCGGCGGTGGCCCAGCTTGAGGCCGGCCTCCGCTTCCGACAGGGCCATGCGCGCGTTCTGCCACACGGTGTCGGCACGGGTGCGGGCCACGGTGGCGTTCTTGGTCAGCGCCTGCAGTTCACCCAGGCGCGAGCCCACTTCAAGGCGCTCGCCCTTGAGCGGAGCGCTGTTGCGGGCCGCCTCTTCGAACTCCGCGTGACGCGCCGTCAGTTCCTTGGCGGCGTCGACGCCGGCGATGCGGGCCTTCAATGCGCCGACTTCGGCGGCCAGCTTGCTGATGGCCAGCGTCAGCGTGTCTTCCTGCGCTTCCAGTCCCGGCAGCGACTTCTGCAACGCTTCCAGACGCTGGGTGCGGCCAGCCTGGCCGAAGCGGTAGCGCGATGCTTCGACAAACAGCGAGCGCCCGCCGCGCCGTTCGCGGTGGTAGGCGTCCGGCGTGATCCATTCTTCCGTGTTGGCCAGCTTGAAGCCGGCGTCGACCGATTCGACGCGCTCGATGCGCGCCAGCTGGTCGATCAGCCACGACGGCGCGTCAGCCGAGAACTTCACCACCGACAGCAGGCTGCCGTCCTTCGACGTCGGCGCCGTGACGCAGTCAGGCACGATGAAGTGGCGGTAGCGCTCGGTCTCTGCCAGGCGGTAGGCCTTGGCCGCATCCTTCGATTTTTCCAGCAGCACCACGGACGCGTAACCGCCCAGCACACCCTCGACAGCGCCCTGCCATTTGGCGTCGGTCACTTCGACGATATCGGACAACATCGCGTGGCCGATGCCGGCGTCGCGCAGTGCGCGGCGCATGGCGCGCACGTTTTCCGGCTCCGGCAAGGCGCTCTTGCCCTGCAGCTGGCTGATGGTTTCCTGATCAAAGGCGATACGCTGCGACAGCGCGTCGCGCTTTTGCTTCTGGCGCGCCAGCTCGTCTTCCTTTTCGTCCAGCTGGGCCGACACCTCGGCGATATCGGAGCCGGAATCGGCGGCCAGCTTCTGCAGGCGCTCCTTCTGTTCCAGCAAGCTGTCGAGCGGCTTGAGCTTGGCGTTGATCTGCGACAGGCGCGATGCCAGCGCCGTGCCTTCCTGCTCGAGCAGGGTTTCCAGGTTCTGCGCTTCGGTCAGCGCCTTGGCCTGGTTGGCCAGCGCCTGGCGCTTTTCGCTCAGCTGGGCGTCGGCCTGCTCCATTGGTTTGCGCGCGTCGCGCAGCGCGCGGCTGGTCGCGGCCGCCTTCTCGCGCGCTTCGTGGTACTCGAGGCTCGGCAGCACTTCTTCCAGCAGGTTACGCCGCTCCTTGTGCAGGTCTTCCCACTGGTGGTAGTTGGCCACGCGCAGGCGCAGGCCCTCTAGGTTGGTGCGCGAGGCTTCCAGCTCGGTTTCAAAGCGTTTCAGTTCGGTTTCGGTGTCGCGCTGGTGGCGCTTGGCCTCGTCGTAGGCGTCGAGCACCTCCTTGTCGCCAAACACCTGGAACACCAGGTCGAGCAGCTGGCGCGGCGCGTATTCGCACAGCTTGTCGGTTTCGCCCTGCTCCAGCGCCAGCACCTTGGCCATCGCCGGCGACAGGCCGGCATTGGCCAGGCGCTTGCGGTAGTTCTCGACGCCGAGCCAGTCGGTCGCGTCGACCACTTCTTCGATCTCGACGCAGCCCGGGCGCATCAGGTACTGGCGCTTCCAGTCGCCGCCGTTCTTCTGGATCTGGCAGAACAGCGTCACTTCATCGTCGCTGAAAAAACCGGAACTGCGGAACGGACGGTTCGACAGCTGGCGGCCCGAGGCCGCATTGTCGACCACCGCGCGCAGCCAGGCAGTCTGCTGGCCGGAGTGGCGTGCGTAGTGCTTGTAGGTGCGGCCCATCGAGCATTCGAGGCCGAACAGGGTGCGCAGCGCGTCGAGCAGGGTCGTCTTGCCGGAACCGTTCTGGCCGGCGATGGTGATGATCTTGGCGTCGAGCGGAATATTCTTGATCCGCTGCCAGTAATCCCAGTGGACCAGTTCGAGTGATTTGATATGGAACATGGTTCTCTCAGTGTGCGGTGTCGGTTGGGTCGGCGGACGCCTCGCTGGCGGCCATCTCGTCGGCGGGCGGTTCGTCCGCCACCGGCTCGTTGGCGGCAGGCGCGCTGGCGGCCGGGTCCTTGAGCACGAACACAGGCGCCGGCACGCGCTTGAACACATCGGCCAGCGCGCCGTTGATGATGCGCTCCTTGAGCGCGTCGGTATCCATCATCAGGTCCAGCAGCGGGCCTTCGAGGATCACGTCGCCGCGCCGCTCGATGAAGCCGAGCCGGGCCAGCGAACCGAGGTTCATGTCCATGCGGGTCTTCTTACCCAGCTTGTCGCCGAAGTCGGCCAGCAGCGCCGTGTACGAAATGCCGATCGACGTGTCTTCGGCGCGCGGCATCGGCTTGTCCTTGTCGAACATATCGTTCTGGTCGTCGTTGGCGTTCTGGTGCGTCTCCTGGCGCTCGCGCTTGGGCAGGATGATCTGCGCCCACAGCACCACCAGCAGGGCGACGCCGTCGCGGGTCAGGCCGAAGTTATTGTTCTGCCAGATGTCCTTGGCGCCGAAGATCTTCGGCTCGACGGCACGGTGCAACGCCAGCGTCACGTGGTCGGCATAGACGTTGTCGAGCAGCTTGAGACCCGATTCGAGCAGGCGCTTGTCGACTTCGGCGCGGAAGATCTCGTCCGACAGCACGCGCTTGACCAGCTTGTCTTCGCGGCGCAGCGTCTGGTGGGTCAACAGGCGCGCGATCAGGATTTGTGCATCGTCATTCATCGTCTGGCGTGTCGCTTTCGGTATCTGCGGTATCTATGTCGGGTGTGGTGGCGCGCTGCAGCGTCGCGATCGACATCGCGGCCACATGCGGGTCGTTCAGCTTGACCATCGCGTCGGTCGGCACGAATGAAATCGGCAGGCGCGCCAGCTGGGCGGTGGCGCCTTGCAGGCTCGCCTCGGCGATGTCGCCCAACAGCGGCAGCAGCGAGGCGCGGTAGGAGGCGACGGCGAAGCTGGCCGGCAGCAGAGAATCCTGGATCGGCGCCGAGGTCGGGTTATCTTCCGAGAAGCTGGGGAAGTTGCCGAGGTTGGCGAAGTCGGACAGGCGCGCCAGCCAGTCGTCCAGTTCGGCCTGGATCGGCGGCGCCTCGTTGACGGTCAGCGGCGCGTCCTGGCCGGCCGGCAGGCCGGCCGCGCTCATCGCGGCCTGGCGCTCGACCAGCAGTTCGGTCTCGGCCACGTCGATCATTTCGGCCGGCGTGATGAACATCGGCACCACCGGGCGGTCGATTGCGCCTTCGGCCAGCGACGCCAGGTCCGGATGCAGCAGCAGCCAGCGCTTGACGTCAGTGGTCGACAGGCCGGACTGGCCCAGGTGCACGCGCTGGCGCTCGATCTGATTGAGCGCGCGCGAGAACATGCCCTGCATATTGAGCAGCGAGCTCTGGGCGCGGCCGATCGCCTGCGCCGCCTTGTGGGTGGCGGCATCGGCCCGCTCATCGGAGGTGATGGCGCGCAGGATCTGCGAGCCCTTCTCGACCCAGTCGCAGGCCATATGCCACTTGGCCTGCGAGGTGCGCAGGCGGAATTCGGAACCGGAGGCGATGGCGTCGCGGAATTCTTCGGTCAGTTCGACCAGCCGGCCCAGCAGGTGCTTGAGCTGGTCGACGGTGACCCCGCCGACCGCCTGGGCGCCGGCCACCTGCGACAGCAGGAAGCCCATCTCGGCCTCGTCGTCGGCCTGGCCCATCGACAGCAGGGTGTCGAGCGCGGACAGCACATTGCGCGCCATCGGCGTGACGCGGTAGACGGCCTGCTGCGCGTCCCATGCCAGCAGGCCGTGCGCGCGCAGGCGCGTCAGCACGGTCTCGAGGCTGTCGCTCTGCAGGTAGGCCAGTTTGGTGTTGATGTCGGCGCGCGAGAAGGCCGAGGTGGTGGTGTCGCCCGCCAGTTCGCGCAGCACCAGCAGGCGGATCAGCACGCCGCTTGATCCGCCATGGAACAGGGCCGTGAACGCCTGCAGCGTCGGCTGTGCCTTCTTCAGGTGGAAAACCTGCTCGATTTCGTCGGCCGCGACGCCTGGCTGGAAGTGCGCCTGCAGCGAATCGTGTTCGCCCAGTTCAATTGCCAGTGGGTCTGCGGCCAATGCCGCACCTGCCATTAATTCCATTATTGTGATCCGAATGCCATTCTCATTGTGCTCGCAGGAAACGCTTGCGGGGGCGTCAGTATATCAGTTCAGCTCCCGCAGACTGCAGTAAAACCAAGCGTAAATTGCATAAATAACAATAGTTCTAGTTAATCAACTTTCATTGAGTAATCTAACAACGGCAAAGTACGCCAAGCACTTACTGGCCGATCTGCTTGGCGAGGAAAGTTTCGACACGCGACCAGAAATCGATGCGTGTCTCGGGCTGCGACCAACCATGGCCTTCGTCGGAGTAGCTGATCCATTCCACTTGGGTATTGCCAGCCTTGACCGCTTCATAGAACTTCTTGCCATGGTAAATCGGCACACGCTTGTCGGAACCGCCATACGCCAATAGCAGTGGTTGTTTAATGCGCTGCGCCAGTTCGATCGGCGAAGTGGCCTTGAGCTGGGCGGCGTCTTTCACCTGATCGCCAATCAAGGTCGGCATGCCATATTCCCTATAGGCAGAACTGATGTCATCGACGCGACTCCAGTGTCCGTTGTACATCAAGTTGATATCGGTGACACCAGCCCATTGGACGCCACATTTGAACAGGTCGGGATCGTTGATCAGCCCCATCAAGGTGGCATAGCCGCCGTAGCTGGCGCCTGCGATACAGATGCGCTTGGGGTCGGCGATGCCCTTGGCGATAGCCCAGCGAGTCGCATCAGCTATATCATTTTGCATCGCCAGGCCCCATTGCTTCCAGCCAGCTTCGTAATGCTTTCGTCCGTAACCGGTACTGCCGCGAAATTCCGGCTGCAGCACGACGTAACCGCGCGAGGCAAGGAACTGGGCCTCCGCATCGAAATCCCACGATGTGCCGCGCAAAAAAGGGCCACCATGGACGAGCACCACCATCGGCGCCGGTTTACCTGCTGTGCCACGTGGACTGGTCACCCATACCGGAAGATCCAGGCCATCGCGCGCCTTGACCCGCTCATAGCGCAGGCGTCCAAGTTGGCTCGGATTCAAATCGGAAAGGTTGCCGCCGACCTTGGCCAACGCCTTGCTCTGGCGGTTATAGGCCAAATAGGTGTGTGCCTGGACGTCGGAAAATGAATCGATCAAGACCCAAGGCGTGCTCGAATTGACACCGACCGAAATCAAGTTGACCGTTGTCGGCAGCATTGCATCCACGGTTTTCTGCAATGCCTGCATATCGGGGTCGAACCATTCGGTCGACTCGGCGTCGGCACGGAAACGCACGCCCAACAGCTTGTCTTTGCTGCGAATCAAGGCGCCATCGAAGTCAAAGTCCTTCAGTATGACGATGGCATTCTTGTCAACTGAGTTAGTGGCAAAGTCGAATTTGTAGAGCGCCCGTTTATCGCTGCTGATGGAAGCGCTGACAAACAAGGTGCCGTCGGGGCCGAAGGCAAGCGGCTGGTATCCGTCAGTGCCGGTAAAGCGGTCGAACTCGTGCAGCTTGCGCCATTGTCCTTGTTTCGGATCCTTGTAATGAATGATCGTGAGGTTCTTGTTTTTGGATATGACCAGGCGCGGTTCACCTTGATGGTCGAGTATCCAGCGATGGGCAAACGAAGGGCGCACAACTTCTTTCGAACGGCCTGATACGGTATCGAGAAGTACCAAATCGATGTACTTGACTTCGTTGTTTTCGAATTCGGGATTGATGACGTAAATACTATCGGAGTCCTGTAAGCCGGTTTGGTCGAACAGGTAGTGATTCCAGCTCAATCTTTCGCGCGCTTTGAGTTTGAAAGCCTGTACCGCTTCCACCGCTGTTTCTGCAGTCATGGAAACTAGTTGCTTGAAATTCTCACCATCGCGGTCGACGGCGTTGATACCGGGCGCAAACATGCGCTTGCCCGCGCCAACGTGCTTGTCGACCAAGTCGTACACCAGTCGACGATCATTGACCCATTCGAACTGAGCCACGTCGAAATCGGCGTAGTTCGCCACGACGCGCCTGGTCTTTTCGTTCAGGTCGACCACAACGAGAATGTGACGGCCATCGGTGTTAGTGGAATGCATGGCCAAATAGCGGGAACTGGGCGACAGCTTTGGAACGCTGATGTGGCGGCTGCCGAAAAAGGCATCAACGGCCGGCAGGGCCGCCGCCGTGTAGGGCGCTGTAAACAGCCCTATCAACAAAACAATAAGAGGGCGAATAGGCATGACAGTTCCGTCGATAAAAGTGCAATAATTATAACATTGCGAAACTAATAGTCTGAATTCCGAGTTCACCTTGAGTCGGCAGGATTGCGCCTCCCCTGTTCCGCAGCGTCCCTCTTTATTTGCGGGTGATCTTGTCGATCGTCTGGTCGACGAACTCGCCCTCGCCGTCCTCGAAGCGCAGGCGCACCGGGAACCATTCCATCGACGGCGCCAGCCAGATGTCGATCTGCTGGCCCTTGTCGTCCGGCGGCGGCAGCCTGACCACGTGCACGGTCGCCACCTCGCCCAGCGCCGTGCGCAGGGTTTCCTGCTTGAGTACCTTGAAGGTCCACGGGTCGGCATCGCGCCGGCCGGCGACAAAGAACGTCCATTCGGAGCCGGCGACGAATTTTTCGGGCGCTGCGCGCGCCACCGCCACTAGCTGCCATGGCACGCTGGTGCGATCCTGCTCGCCGCCGACGATTGGGTAGGTGAGCTTCGATTCGCTGAAGCTGATGGTACGGCTGGCGCGGTCGAAGGTGGTGATGCTGAGCTCCTTGCGGAAGCGCTTTTCATGGAACACGGCCGGGGCCACCCCGAAAGCGTCGATCGCCCCTTCGCTGCGGTTCGCCAGCAGCGAGCCGATGATCATCGCGCGCGAATCCGTGTGCAGCGTGTACTTGCCGTCCGCCACGCGCCAGCTGACGACGGCATCGCCGCTGATCGAAAAGCCCTTCTGGCGCGCCTTGATCTGGTAGCTCAGGTCCACCGATGGCGGCAGGTTGAAGGCGTGCTTGATGGCCACCCGGTCCGCCGCGGCAGCCAGCGTGCAGGCAGCCGCCGTGGCCAGGCCGGCAAGCAGGCGTAGTGAGTAAAGACGCAGCATGGCAGGTTTCATTGCGTGACGATCTTGGTGACAATCTGGGTTGTGACGGCGCCGCTCGCCTCGGTGTTGCGGATCTGGACAGGATACCAGTCCCGCTCGGGCGCGAGCCAGATTTCCAGCTTCGAATTGTAAGTGCCCGGGCGCGGCGGCCGGCTCAGGTGCCAGGTCATCAGCTTGCCCAGCTTGGTGTCGATCTCTTCCTGGCCGACCACGATGAAGCGGAATATATTGGCCTCCCGGTCCTCGCCGACCATGATCTCGATGTCGCCCGCCAGTTGACCAGGATCGGCACGGCCAATGCCGGCCAGCTGCAGCGGCAGGCTGGCCTTGTCCTGCGTGCCGGGCGCAAGCGGGTACTCGCGCTCGGAGGCGGAAAAGGTGATGCGCCCTTCCTGCTGGTTGAAATGGGTCGCCGTCTGCGAACGGCCGCGCCGTTTTTCGGTCGACAGCTGGGGCGCGATGCCGTCCGCGCCGATCGCCCCTTCGCTGGTCAGCACCAGCAGGTTGAGCCGCGTGACGATCATGTTGAGGCCCGCCTCCACCGCGATCTTGTAGTTGGCGCCGCCATTGTGCCAGATGATGGCGCCAGCGCCATGCCACAGCCCGCCGTCGGCGTCCTTGCGCAGCACTTCCAGCACCAGCTCGGCCGACGGCGGCAGGCTGGCCTTGAAACGGCGTGGACCGGCCGCCGGCACAGGCTGGGCGACCGGGTCCTCGACCGGGTCGGCAGCGGCCGGCGTGCCAGGCACGGCGTCGGTCGCCACCTCGGCCGCCACGGCCGCCTGGCGCGTCGCGTCGGGCTGGCCCGGCATGTCGCTGGCGGCCGCCTCCGCCTCGACCGGCGCCGGCGCTGTGCTGGCCTCGGCACTCTCCGGCGCTTCGACCTTGGGCAGCGGCTTGGCGACCGGTGGCGCCGGCTTGGCGGCAGGCTTGGGCTTGGGCTTGGGCATGGGCTTGGCCAGCGCCTCGCGCGGCGGCGCGGCAGTACGCAGTCGGGCCACGATGGTGGCGGGTGCAGGTTTGGCGGCGGGCGGCTTGTGCTGGTCGACCTGCCGTCCCACCCAGCCGATGGTGAGGGTGTGCAGTAGCAGCGACGCCAGGCACAACACCACCATGCGCGGACGCGGAATGAGGGCAGCAGCAAGGGACATGGTGCTAGTGTAACGTGTCAGCCAGCCGAATGGCTGACAGGGGCCCGGTGCGAAGGCACGCAAGCGGCCGCACGGATATTTTGAAAGGCCCCGGTTTATCTGCTACGCTGAGGCCTCACTCACTTGGAGACCCACCATGATCAAGCCACAGATGCCGAATATTCCCGGTGTTGGAGTTGTGACGGATACGCTCGATTTCGTCAAGAACCTGTGGGGCAGCATGAGTGTCCCGGGTGTGAACCTGCCCGGGATGGCATCGCCGTCGCTGTCGGTCGATGAACTCGACAAGAAGATCGCCGACCTCAAGGCCGTCGAGTCCTGGCTCAACGTCAATACCGCCATGCTGCGCGGAACCATCCAGGCGCTCGAAGTCCAGCGCGGCACGATCGCCACCCTGAAGTCGATGGGCGCGTCGCTGGCCGCCGCCGTCAAGCAGCCGGGCGCCAACGAGAAAACCGTGCTGGCCGCCGCGCCATTCGCCAGCGCCTTCTTCGCCCAGCCTGACCCTGCGCCAGCCAAGCCGGAAGCGCAGGCCAAAGCGGCCGAGGCAGAACCGCCGGCCAGTCCGCCGGCGGCGATGGGCAACCCGAACGTCTGGTGGAACCTGCTGCAGGACCAGTTCAAGCAGGCCGTCAGTACCGCAATGGCGCCCGATGCGATTGCCGGCGCCAGCGCGCGCGCCCAGGAACTGGGCAAGACGATGGCCAAGAATTTTGCGGCGGCGGTGCCGAAGGCGGCCGCATCGAAGGCTGGCGCCGCCAAGGGTGCCGCACCGAAAGCCGCCAGCAAGGGCGGGACGACTGCCAAGCCGGCAGCCAGGAAGCGCGCGCCGGCCAAGAAGCGCGCCGCTGCGAAGCCGAAACCGGCCCAGGAATAATTGGTACCTGAATCGGCCGGGGGGGCGATTTTTCATGCGCCCGGCGAAGGGCGCAGCTTACGACAGGCGTTTGATGCGGATCGCGTCGATCATGCCGTCGGCATTGCGGTCGATGGTTGAAATCGAGATGATGCCCTCGTCTTTCATTTGCTTGACTTGCTCATGTACTGCCTGGAAGGTTTCCAGGGTGTCGCCCTTGGCCGCCACCGGACGGATCCAGGCGACGCTGCCTACTTTCATCTTTTCGTACACTTCTTTTGCGATGTCGCGCATGTTTGTCCTTTGCTGACAGATTGCTATTGGTCCGGCAGGAATGCCTGCCGTGCTGACAGTTTATCATCAAGCAGGATCGGGTTCGGCGTCCTCTGCTGCAGTGTCGCCCCCTGCTGCGCCGTCGGCTGCGGCGACCGCCGACGGCGCCAGCGCCGCCAGCTGCTCCATCAGGATAGCAAAGCGCTGCTGGTGCGGCGATATCTTATCGACATGCATCAGCACCTCGCTCGCTTCCGCCGCCAGCACCGCGTCATAGCCCTTCTGCTGGATGAAGGAAATGATGATCTGGGCCGCGTTGAACAGGATGCGCAGATTGTTCGGCAGCGCCTCGCGCGCCGTGCGCATCCAGGCCACGGCTTCCTCGAGCTTGCCGGTTTTCCAAAGCAGCACGCCCTTGTTCATGAAGTCGGTCGCCTCCTTGCGCGCCGCCATGATCAGGAGCTTGCCCTCGTCGCCCATGCGGGCCTTGTTGAACATCTGCTGGATTTCTTCATGCAGCACGGTGTTGTCGTGGTTGTTCTTGACTACGTAGCACAGCAGGTCGACCGGCGCCTCCTTGACGCCCACCGCAAACAGCAGGGTGGCCAGGTCGGTGCAGGTGCGCGTGTCGGGCCGGTCGGGGTTCGCAGCCAGCATGGTCTCGAGCTCGTCGCCGGTCTTGCGCGCGCGCCGGTAGTCGCCGCTCTCGTGGTACACCAGGCCCTCGGTGATCTTGGCGCGCAGCCCCGTCATCTCGGTCGCGAATTCCTTTTGCGCTGCCTGCAGCAATGCCAGCGCTTCCTTCGGTTCGTTCTTGGCGCCCATCACGCGCGCCAGGCCGAAATAGGCGTCCGGGCTCTTCAACGCCGAATGCTCGCCGATCGCAATGCACTTCTTGAAGGCCTTTTCGGCCATTGCCGTATTGCCGAGCTTGAAGGCGACTTCCCCCAGGTTGCTCTGGCGGGCAATCGAATTGGGCGACATCTTGGTGGCCTGCTCGAGCACATTGCAAGCCTCTTCCGCATTGCCAAGGCGCGTGTGGGCCTGCGCCAGCTGGTCGTAGGCGTCCAGGTAAAAGCGGTTCTCGATGATCACCGCCTGGAAGATCTGGCGCGCGGCGTCGGTATCGCCTTCGAGCATGCGGATCTTGGCCAGGCCGACCTTGGCCCAGGCGTAGTCGCGCTCAAGCAGGATCTTTTCGTATACCTTGCGCGCCAGATCCGGATCGCCGCTCTTGACCAGCAGGTTCGCCTTCATGCGCAGCAGGTCGATCTCGTGCACCTTGTTGTGGACGATCTGTTCATCGCACAGCTTGGCCGCAGTCAGGTAATCCTTCTCGGCGTAGGCCGCGTCGATTTCCTTGAACACCAGCTTCTTCTGCCAGATGCGGTTCAGCCGCGTCAGCAGCACGCCTTCGGTAATCGGCTTGATCAGGTAGGCGTCGGGCTGGTGCTCGGCCGCGCCCATCACCGATTCGACGCTCTTCTCGGCCGACACCATCAGCCACATCGACGACGGCATCAACAGGTTGCGCACGCGCGCTTCCTCCAGCACCTGCTGGCCGTTCTTGCCTTCGTCGAGGTTGTAGTCGCACAGCACGACGTCGTAACGGGTGCGCGTCAGCAGCGCCACCGCTTCGCCGCCGCCGGAGGCCTGGTCGATATGCTTGGCGCCGAGGCTGCGCAGGCTTTCGCGCAGCAGCTGGCGAATGCCGACGAAATCGTCGACGATCAGGTAGTTCTTGTCGGCCCAGTTGATGGGCGCGCTGGCCTTGCGGACGAGATCATTCATCGCAGTCCCCTATGGCAGGCGCAATACGAAGCAGCCGCCGCCATAGGCGCCGCCGTTTTCCAGCGCCAGGCCGCCGCGCCGCTCGCGGTGCTTGTGCATCTTGAGCACTTCGCTCGAGAAGAACAGGCCAAGGCCGGTACTATTGGTCAGGAAGTTGACGCCGCCGCGCTTGCCGCTCATGGCGATCGCGCCCGCTTCGAGCATATTGGCCGGATAGCCGCGGCCATCGTCCTCGACCCGGATCTCCAGGTAGCTGTCGACCTGCACGATGGCGAGGCGGATGCGCCTGTCGGTATAGCGCACCGCGTTGTTGATGGCGTTGCCCAGCACGCCGATCAGCAGGTCTTCGTCGAAGTGCCACACCAGTTCGGGGTCGACGTCGGCGTCGAGCGTGATGCCCTTCGACTCGAGCAGCACGCGCTCGGACGCCAGCACCTGGTCGACCAGGTCCTGCACGTAATTGAGCTGCACGTCGAGCGGGTATTCGGAGGTGCCGACCTGCTTGTACAGGCCCAGCAGCTGGATCAGGTTGTCGTTGAGGCGCTTGGTCTGGTACAGCATCTGCGCCATTTCGCTGTAGGCCTTGCTTTCCTTGAAGCTGGCGTCAGCCGAGGCCAGCAAGGTTTCCATGGTCCCGGAAAGCACGCTGATCGAGTTCTTCATATCGTGCACGGTCGAAGCCAGGAACAGGAACAGGTCCGGCGCGGTCGTGCCGCTTGCGTCGTCGGTGTCGTCCATCGTGGTGCTGCCTCCGCAGTGTGGGTGTCATGCGACACGGTTTTTGTTGCTCTGAGTAAATTATACCTGCACGCCCGAAGTCCGTCCCAAAGAATAAACCAGAATTGCCGCAGAAAATACCAGTGGACCGTAATAGTGGAATGCGGAGTGAAGGACGCGCCGGCACTCTGCATTTCACTGCTACGGTTCACTGGGGATTGTTCTTGCGCAAGAGCGCCAGCTGGAAACGTGCCGGGTCGACGGCCTGCACCAGTGCAGCCTCCAGCGGCGAGGGTTCGCCTTCAATGCTGGCGGCCAGCAGTTCGGCCGCCAGCGGGGCCCAGGTCAGGCCGCGCGAGGCATAGCCGAGCAGGCCATACAGGCCCGGCTGGCGCGGCACATCGCGCAACCGCTCGATGCGGGCGGCGCCGGCCGGCGCCACGGCGGGCCGGGCGTTCTGCACGCTGGGAACAGCGAATTGCATACCGGGAAAAGCGGGCAAGGCGCCGATCAGCGGCAGGCGGTCCGGTGCCACGCTGCGAAAGCCGACCCGCCCCGCCAGCGGCTGGCCCTGCCCCAGCCCGGGCCGGCCCAGCATGGCGCCCACCTTGGCCAGATTCTGCTGGTGGCTGTCGGCGTCGAGCGTGCCGTCGGTACTGCCACTGTAACTGGCGCCGAGGCTGACAAAGCCGGCCGAAGGCGGCGTCACATAGGCGTCGCGGCACACCACCAGCGCCAGCGGCGGCATGGCGTCGACCGGCAGGAAGCTGACCTGGCCGCGCACACTATCGAGCGGCAGCACGCACCCGGGCAGCAGGTCCGGTCCGCCGGCACCGGCCGCATTGACCAGCACCGCGGCGCTGGCCAGCAGGGCGCCGGCCGCATCGCGCACCTGCCACTGGTCCGCTGCCTGCGTCAGCGTCACGTCACCCACGCCGAAGCGCGCATCGAGCCGGCCGCCGCAGGCCGACAGCATCGCGGCGCACAGACTGGCAGGGTTGGCCCAGCCCCCTTGCGGGAAATGCCACGCGCCGTCGGGCGCCGGCGCACCGAGCATTGCGCTGGCCGCTTCACCGCCCAGCCACTGGACGAACTGCGGCGGGAAGGCGTGCTGCTGCGCGATGCTGCGCCAGGTGGCAGCGTAGGCCGCGTCGCGCGGCAAGTGCAGCACGCCGCATTGCGCGCCGGTGAAGGCTTTACCGACGCCGCCCAGCATGTCCCAGTAGCGCAAGGCATACAGAAAGGCCGCACGCGACAGGCGGGTCGGAATGCTGTCGTCCTTCGACAGGATCGGCATGAAGATGCCGCTCGGGTTGCCCGATGCTTCCATCGCCGGCTGCGGGTGGCGTTCGATCAGGGTGACCTGCCAGCCGCGCGCGCACAAGCGCTCGCACGCCGCCGCGCCGGCCAGCCCGGCACCAATGACGATGGCGTGGCGCTGTGGCGGCGCAGGCGCTACAACGGCCGGCCTGCGCGACACGAAACCGCCGGGGCCAAAGCCCGCCGCGACGAGCGCTTGCCGCTGCGCGGCGTCGAAGGAATCAAAGGGACCGCTGCCGTTGCCGGGATCGCCATGGCCGTTGGTGCCGGCTGTGCCGCTGCGGTCGCCGGGGCTGCCGGCAAGCTGGCCGATTCCCGGGGCGATCAATTGCGTACCCGTGCGGCACAGGCGGGCCAGCGGACGCACCCAGTCATGACCGGCCAGGCCGCGCAGGCATACGGCATCGAACTGCGCGTTCAGCTGGGCCAGGCCGGCGGCTGGCGGCGCGCACAGCAAGTCGAGCGTGACCCCGGCCTGCGGCTGGGGAATGCGGAACAGCCCAGGCAAGGCGCCGTTACGATCAAGTGCAATGACATGCAGGTGCGCGGGCCGGTCGGGATCGGCCAACCATTCCTGCACCAGCGCATGGAACGGCGCGCCGTCGCCAAAGTCGGCATCGAACACGGTGAAGCGTTCGCGCCCTCGCCACAGCGCCGGCCAGCCGCTCACGGCCTGTTGCGGCAGAAGCATGTGGCGTCATGGTCGTTGACCATGCCGATGCCCTGCATATAGGCGTAGATGATGGTCGAACCGACGAACTTGAAACCGCGCCGGGCCAGGTCTTTCGACAGCCGGTCCGACAATTCGGTCTTGGCCGGGCGTTCGCCCTTGTCCCAGCGGTTGACCAGCGGCTTGCCGCCGACATAAGCCCACAGATACTGGTCAAGCGTCAGGCCTTCGGCCCGCAGCGCCAGGTAGGCCCTGGCATTGGTGATGGCGGCGGCCACCTTCAGACGGTTGCGCACGATGCCGGCATTGGCCAGCAGTTCGGCCACCTTGGCGTCGCCGTAGGCGGCGATCTTGCCGGCATCCCACTGGTCGAACGCGGCGCGGTAGTTTTCGCGCTTGTTGAGGATGGTTTCCCACGACAGGCCGGCCTGCGCGCCTTCGAGGTTGAGCATCTCGAACAGGCGCGTCTCGTCATGGCATGGCACGCCCCATTCCCGGTCGTGGTATTCGATATAGAGCGGGTTGGCCATATTGGCCCAGCTGCAGCGGACTTTGTTCATGCCGCCAGTATATCAAGCACCCTGCAGGATACGCGTCAGTATGTCCACGCCGCGCCTGATTTCGTCCGGCCGGATCGAGGCAAAGCCGAGCAGCAGCCCCGGCTTGACGGCGCACTCGCTGCCGGCGCCAGCGTCCACATAGTGCCCCAGTGCGCGCAGCTCGATGCCGTTTGCCAGACCCGCTTCGACCACGGCCGCTTCGCTGCGTCTGCGCCGGAAGTGCACGCACAGCTCCAGCCCGGTGTCGGACGGCCGCCACGCCAGGTGCTCGCCCAGACTGCCATCGAGGCCGCCCAGCAGGGCGGCGCGGCGCTCGGCATTGGCCTCGCGAGTGCGCTTGATGTGGCGCGCAAAGTGCCCGCCCGCGATGAAATCGGCCAGCGTCATCTGCGCCACGATGGCAGTGTGGCGGTCGGTCACCGCCTTGGCCCGCACCAGCGGGTCGACCAGCGCCAGCGGCGCCACCATATAACCGAGGCGCAGGCCGGGGAACAGCACTTTCGACAGCGTGCCGACGTAGATGGTGCAGTCGGCACGGTCGAGCCCCTGCAGCGACGCCAGCGGCGGGCCGGTGTAACGGTACTCGCTGTCGTAGTCATCCTCGATGATCCAGGCCTTGTTGGCCGCTGCCCACGCCAGCAGTTGCAGGCGCCGTGGCAGGCTCATCGTCACGCCCAGCGGCAGCTGGTGCGACGGTGTCGCGTACACCAGCCTGGCCTGCGGGCAGTGCGCCGCGCCGTATGCCACATCGAGCCCTTCGGCATCGACCGGCACCGGAAACACCCGGACGCCGCCGGCGTGCAGCGGCGCCGTGGCGCCGCGGTAACCGGGCGATTCGACCCAGGCGGCGTCGCCCGGCGCCAGCAGGATGGTCGACAGCAGGAACAATGCCTGCTGCGAGCCGGAAGTGATGATGATCTGCTCAGGCACGCAATTGACGCCGCGCGCGGCCTTCAGGTAGACGCACAGCAGCTCGCGCAGCGGCCAGTAGCCAGCCGGGTCGCCATATCCCAGGTGGTGGTCGGGCCGGCGCCAGCGCCGCGCTTCCAGCCGGCTCCACACATCGAAGGGGAACAGGTCGATGCCCGGCATGCCGACGCGGAAGGCACGCAGCGGGCCCTGATGGTGGGTGGCCGGCCCCATCGCATCGGCAAAGGCCATGCCGCGCGCCGACAGCGGGCGCAGCGGCGCGCCGGACGGCCTGGCCCGCTCCCGTGCGATCGGCAGGTCGGCACTGACGAAGGTTCCCTTGCCGACGCTGCCGCTCAGGTAGCCCTCGGCAGTGAGCTGGTCGTAGGCATTAAGCACGGTCTGGCGCGACACCGACAGCAGCTGGCACAGCGCGCGCGTCGGCGGCAGCTGCATGCCGGGCTGAATCGTGCCGCGCAGGATGGCTCCTTTGACCTGTTCGTACAGCTGCCGGAACAGCGGTACGGCTGCCTGCCGGTCCAGCGGCAGCGCTGCCAGGATGTCGGTGATGTGCATGCGGTGCGCCTCAGATTGGTAGTCTGAAAATAGCAGAAATTGGATATTTTAAAAAGCCAAATCTGCCGCTACGATACTGTCATCCGATCACCAAAGGCACAGCATGACCTCGATTACTTACCAAACCGGCCGCGCCATCAGCGCCGAACAACTGGCCAGCGTATTTTCGCGCTCCGGCATCAACCGCCGCACCGGCGAGCTGCCCCATATGCAGAAGATGCTCGACACGGCAGACCACCTGGTGACCGCCTGGGATGGTGAGGCGCTGGTCGGTGTAGCGCGTTCGCTCACCGATTTTTGCGAACTGTGCTACCTGGCCGACCTGGCAGTCGACCGTGCATACCAGCAGCAGGGCATCGGGCGCGCACTGGTGGAGCGGGTCCGCGTCGACATCGGCAGCGACGTCCACCTGCTGCTGCTTGCGGCCCCGTCAGCAATGACTTACTACCCCAAGATCGGCCTTGACGCGTGCAGCAACGCCTTTATCATCAAGCGACCGAGCAAATAGGAGAACAACATGCATGCATTCAGCGCCACGATCGCCTGGTCGCGCGATGGCTCCACTTTTACCGACCAGCGCTACAGCCGCGCTCACCTGTGGAGTTTCGACGGCGGCCTGCAGGTGCCGGCTTCGTCGTCGCCGCTGTCGGTGCCTTTGCCGATGTCGAACCCGGCCAACGTCGATCCGGAGGAGGCGCTGGTGGCGGCGACGTCCAGCTGCCACATGCTGTGGTTCCTGCATATCGCCGCCAGCCGCGGCTTTGTGGTCGACGCCTACCATGACGATGCGGTCGGCGAAATGCACAGGAACGAACGCGGCAAGCACGCCATCACCCGCATCACGCTGCGCCCGCGCATCGTGTTTTCCGGCCGCCAGCCGTCGCAGGAAGAACTCGACGCGCTGCACCACACCGCTCACGACGAGTGTTACATCGCCAATTCCATCAAGGCCGACGTCATCGTCGAACAAGGAAGCTGATATGTACGCACCCAAGCATTTTGACGAAACCCGCATCGACGTCATGCACGCGCTGATCGAACAGCACGCGCTCGGCGCGCTGGTGACGATGGGGCCGGACGGCCTCGGCGCCGACCACATTCCGTTTGAGGTTGCACCGCCAACGCCAGAGGCGCCGTACGGCACCTTACGCGCCCACGTGGCGCGCGCCAACAAGCTCTGGCAGATGCAAGGACAAGAAGTGCTGGTCGTGTTCCAGGGCGCGAGCGCCTATGTGACGCCGAGCTGGTATGAAGAAAAGCGCAGCAGCGGAAAGGTGGTGCCGACCTTTAACTACGCGGCCGTGCATGTCCACGGCAGGCTGCACGCGATCGAGGATCCGGAATGGCTGATGGCATTGCTGGAGCGGCTGACCAGCAGGCACGAAGCGTCGCGGCCGCTGCCGTGGAAAGTGCAGGACGCGCCGGCCGAATTTACCGGACAGCTGCTGCGCGCCATCGTCGGCATCGAGATTCCCATCCATCGGCTGCAGGGTAAATGGAAAGTCAGCCAGAACCGGCCGCTGCAGGACCGCATCAATATCGCGCAGGGATTGGCGGCCGGGCCTGGCACGGCGGAGATGGCCGACCTGGTCCGGCCGCGTTGACGGCGTTTACTGCGGCCACGGCAGACGACACGCCAACCGTGCGCAACGCGTGATTAAGCGGTCGTCGGACGGAAGCTGGGGCGGCGACATACCCACCCTGCATTCCTGGTCCGGCCGCGCTAGTCGGCGCCGGCCAGCAGGCGGCGCGGCTTTTCGCCAGCTTCGCGCGGCAGCTCCTGCATGCTGGTGATGATGCGGGCCTGGCCTTCGAGCACTTGCTGGTCCAGTTGCTGCATCAGGCGCGGGAACAGGTCGCCGGCGCGGCTGAGCGGGCCGTCGTAGATGCCGGCCCATGCATTGCGTCCGCCGTGCTTGGCCAGGTACAGGCCCTGGTCGGCCAGCTCCACCACCTGCGTCCACGGCAGCAGGCGCGGTTGCGACGGCATGAAAGGGTAGCAGGAAAAGCCGATCGAGCAGGTCTTGCGCAGGCGCACGCCGTCCGGCAGTTCAAAGTCGCGGTCGGCGACGGCGCAGCGGATGCGCTCGGCCACCACCTTGGCTTCGTCGCGGTGGGTGGCGCGCGCCAGCACCAGGAATTCCTCGCCGCCCCAGCGGATCAGGTAGTCGGATTCGCGGAACACTTCGCGCAGGCGTTCCTGCATCTGCACCAGCACTGCGTCGCCGGCCGCATGGCCGTACTGATCGTTCACTTCCTTGAAGTGGTCGAGGTCGACCATGAAGAACACCAGGTCGCGGCCCGGCTCCGGCACTTCGCCGACGCGTACCGGCTCGTCGTAGCGGCGCAGGCACATGGCCACGTCGGCGTCGACGTGCTGCATGAAGAAGCGGCGGTTGCGCAGGCCGGTCAGCTGGTCGGTCAGGCTCACTTCTTCCAACGCCTTGTAGGCCCGTTCCAGCTCGAGGTTCTTGTCGAGCAGCTGGGCCTGGGTTGCGCTGAGCACCTTCAGCGTCGCGGCCACCTGGCGGTAGGCGCTTGCATTGTCGAGTGCGATGGCGCCGTAGGCGCACAGGGTGCGGAAAATCAGGCGCTCGCGCTCGCCGTAGGCTTTTTCCTGCATCGACTGCACCGTCATCACGCCGAGCACGCGCTCGCCGATCAGCAGCGGCGCAAACAGCAGTGACAGGGTATTGAGCGTGCCCGGGATGTGGAACGGCGGCACCGTGCCCTGCGCATGCTCGATCAGGATCTCGGCCCGCTCGCGCACGCAGCGCGCCGAATTGGACTCGGCATCGTTCAGATCAATGCGCATCGACGGCAGCGCCTTGCCGTCCTCGATGCCAAAGGCGCAGCGCAGCGATTGGCCGTCCGACTCGATCAGCAGCACCGAAAAATGGGTGGCGTCGAGCAGGCCGTGCACGTGCCGGTCGAGCGCGCGGAACACGGCGGTGGTGTCGAGGTGGGTGGTGATCTCCTGCCCGATGGCCGACAGGTGCTCGAGCATATCGCTGGCCTGCTGCAGCACCTGGGCGCGCCGCGCTTCGGCCTGGGCCAGCTGGCGCAGGTGCGCGCCTTCGGCTTCCGCGCGTTCGGTCTGGTATTGCACCTGCATCGCCACGGCGCGGTTGGTCGCCTCGAAGCTGTGGGTCTTTTCGCGGGCGGCGCTGGCCTGCAAGGACACTTCGTAGGCGCGCGCATAATCGCCGACGGCAGCGTACTGGCGCGCCACGGTGTCGAGCAGGTCGCCCGGCACGATGAAGTCGTCGATGGTGGCGGCCAGCGTCAGGGCCTGCTGCAGGTAGTGCAGCGCGGCGTTGGGAGCCATCAGTGGTTCGGGCGGCGGCAGCTCATGTTCGGCATGGATTTCGGCCAGCACGCGCAGCGCCAGGATCTCATTGACGGCGTCGCCCTGCTCGCGCGCAAACGCCAGCGCCGCGCCGACCGCGTCGAGCGCTTCGCGCGGACGCTTGAGCATGGAGAGGGCATGGGCCTGGCCGCGCCGCGCGCCGCTCTGGAAGTCGAACTGGCCGAGCGCTTCGCCGCGCGCGGCCAGCGCCTGGAAGCATTCGAGCGCGCCAAGGTAGTCGCCGCCGTCGAGCGCCAGGTCGCCCTGGTATTCGAGCGCCACCGCATAGGCGCGCGAGCCGGCCAGCGGCGCCAGCGTCTGGCGCGCCTCGCTCAGCATGCCGAGCGCCGCTTCGCGCTGGCCCAGCTGGCGCAGCGTCTCGGCCGTTTGCAGCATGCCCAGGCCGACCGACATCGGCCAGCCGGTCTTGCGCGCCAGCGCCAGGCCGCGCTCCATCCATTCGAGCGCCACCAGGTGGGCATTGAGGCTGGTGAAGCCGTTGCCGATATTGGTGGCGGCGTTGACGGCGCGCCGCCACTGGCCGGTCGCCAGCAGGGCTTCGTAGGCTTTCATCAGGTGGCGCACGGCGCCGGCAAAGTCGCTGGCCTGGAAGGCGCGGGTGCCGAAGAAGTCGCACACCCAGGCCGCGGCGGCCGGGTGCAGCTTCGATGTGTCGGGGTCGAAGCGCTGGCCCCAGCGCGCTTCGGCGCGCTGCAGATTGCGGAACACGGCGAACAGCGCGGAGTTAGCGTCGAGCACCGCGATGCGCACCGGGTCTTCCGAGCGCGCGGCGCGGCGCGCGCCGGCGGCAAACTCGGCGTCGCCGTTTGATCCGTTGCCGCTGTCGGCTTCGATCCAGCCGCGCAGCCAGTGGGTGTCGGCGCAGCCGTGTTCGTCGCCCAGGGCGTCGAAGCGGTGCAGCGCGCGGTCGGTGCAGCGGCGTGCCTGGTCGAGCTCGCCGCCCAGCCATTTGATCTCGGCCTCGATCAGGTCGACCCGCGCCTCGCACTGGGCGCGGTGGGCAGTCGGTACCTCGTCCAGCATGGCCAGCACCTGCTGGGCCAGGCTGCGGGCCCGCGCACTGTCGCGCTGGCGCAAATGCCAGGCCAGGGTCAGGCACAGGTGGCGCCGGGCCGGGCCGTGGGAATGCGCCAGGGCGCCTTCCCACTGGGCCAGCTCGGCATCGAGTACAAACATGTCCAACAAGTCGTATTTCCCTAAATCCAGTCCATCGCTCCGCTCGATAAGCGGCACGACATTATTCCACATATTGCCGGAGAGAACGACTTGTTAAACCTTAAAAATACCTTTAGTGAAATATAGGCAATGCCAGGCGCGCTGTTTGATATTAAAAGTATCATCCTTAGAGGACCCGGTCTATTTTGCACTTTCCGCCGCCGGCCTGCCCGCACCGGCCGGTAAATTGATGCGGAAGGTGGTGCCCTGGCCGAGCACCGAGCGGACATCGATCCGGCCATTGTGTTTCTGCACGATGCCGTAGGCCAGCGACAGACCGAGGCCGGTGCCCTTGCCGACCGGCTTGGTCGTGAAGAAGGGGTCGAAGATGCGCCCCAGGTGCTCCGGCTCGATGCCCTTGCCGGTGTCCTCGACTTCGACCCAGACCATGTCGGCGTCCAGCCCGGTGCGCACGGTGATGGTGCCGCCCTCGTCCATCGCGTGGGCGGCGTTGACCAGCAGGTTGACGAATACCTGGTTCAGCTGTGACGCATAGCATTCGATCTGGGGGATGCCGCCGTACTGCTTGACGACATTGGCCTTGTATTTGAGCTCGTTGCTGACCACCCGCAGCGTGCTGTCCATGCCCGCCTCGAGGTCGGCCCACTGCCGTTCGGACTCGTCGACATGGGAAAAGTCACGCAAGTCCTGCACGATATTCTTGACCCGCTTGACGCCGTCCATCGACTCGGCCAGCAGGCAGCCGATGTCCTCGCGCAGGAAGGCCGGGTCGATCTGCGCCTTGAGCGCGCTGATGCCGGCCAGCTCGGGCCCGCCCAGCGCCGGCTCGGCCAGCTCATAGGCCGCCAGCAGCTTGAGCAGGTCGTCGACGTAGTGCTGCAGCGCGCCCAGGTTGGCGCTGACGAAGGCCACCGGGTTGTTGATTTCATGCGCCACGCCGGCCGCCAGCTGGCCGATGGTCGCCATTTTTTCAGACTGCAGCAGCTGGTTCTGGGCCTGCTCCAGCTTGGCCAGCAATTCCTCGAGCTGGACAGTGCGGCTGCCCAGCGTGTCATTGGCCATCTGCAGGTCGGCCGTCCGCTCCAGCACGCGCTGCTCGAGCAGGTCGCGCGACTCGCGCAGCGCCGCCTCGGCCTGCTTGCGTTCGGTGATGTCGCTGAAGCCGAACACCCGGCCGATGATGCGCTCGCCGAGGAACTGCGGGCGCGACTGGCATTCGAACACGCGGCCGTCCTTCAGGTGGAACAGGTCCTCGGTGCCATAGGTACCGACCACTTCCTGCAGGCGCGCGCGGCACAGCTCGGTCTGCTGGACGCGGCGCGCGATGAAGTCGAAGATCTGGGCATCGTCGCGCTCGATCAGCAGTTGCTCAGGCAGGTCCCACATCCTGCTGAACAGCTTGTTCATGCTGGCGATGCTGCCATGCCAGTCGACCACCAGGATGCCGTTGCCGGTCGATTCGAGCGTCGCCTGCAGCTGCGACAGCGTGTGGGCCAGCGTGTCTTCGACGGCGCGCTCGTCCTGCACGCCGCGCGCCTGCACCAGCAGCAGCGACTGGCCGCCATGGGACAGCACCCGGATCGATTTCATGACGGTCAGCAGCGTGTCGTTGGCGCACTGGTACATCCCTTCCTGCGACTCGACCTCCTGCAGCACGCCGTTGCTGACGTCTTCCCAGTAGAACACGTCCTGCAGCGAGCTCTCGATGCCGGTGATCTTCATCCCCAGCAATTGCTGTTCGGTATAGCCGAGGATCTGCTGCGCCGCCGCGTTGGCCACGACGATGCGCAGTTCCGCCGCCTCGACCAGCAGCATCATGGTCGGGTTGCAGTCGAGCATCAGGCGCTCGAGGTTCTTCATTTTGGCCTGGTCCCGGCGCCGGCCTTGGTGGCATCGAAATAATAGCTGACCCGCTTGCGCGGACTGAGGTAGTTGTAGATGTCGCGCGGTACCTGGGCCGGCCTGACCGCCTTGGCAATATTGACGTCGTGCTCGAACTCCATGTCGACCAGGATCGCCTCCGCCTTTGGGACGTGCTCGTCGTAGATCATCAGCATCGGCTTCATCGGCCGCTCGGTATTGACGGTAGTCACCATGCCGATCGCCCCGTTGGACAGCTGCACGATGGTGCCGGGCGGATAGACCCCGAGGCAGCGGATGAACAACTGCAAGATCTTTGCGTCGAACTTGTTGCGCAGCTTGGCGAACATCAGCGACAGCACTTCATGCGGCGTCAATGCGGTGTCGATATTGATCGGGTTGCACAGCTCGTCGTAATGGTTGGCGATGACGACGATGCGCGCCAGGACACTGATCGCTTCCCCCTTGAGTTTGCCGGGATAGCCGCTGCCGTCGGCCAGCTCGTGGTGCTGGCCGATGATGGCCTGCACATTGGGCGCCAGCTTCAGGCGGGCGCTGATGTCGAGACCGTACTGGACGTGCATCTCGACCAGGTGGCGCTCCGGGGCAGTCAGCGGGTCCAGCTTGGTCAGCAGGCGCTCGGGAATTTCCTTGTTGCCGATGTCGTGGAACATCGCGCCCATGCCCAGCGCGCCGACCAGCTCGGCCGGCAGCTTCATGTCGCGCGCCATCATCATCGCCAGGATCGTCACATTGAGCGAGTGGAAATACAATTCTTCGCCGCCCATCTTGTCGCCCATGACATGGATCGCCAGTTCCGGCTCGGACAGGATCGACTCGGCGATCTGGTTGACCAGCACGGTGGCCTGCTGCACCGTTTCGGCCGGCTTCGAGTACAGGTTCTTGTCGATGTCGCGGATCGCCTTGGCGGTATTGACGAACGCCGCCTCGACCCGCGCCGTTGCTTCGCGCTGCAGCTTGATGCGCTCGACCATCGCGCGCTTGGCCGCCAGCGCGGGCGACATCGGCGCGGGCGGCGCGTCGACGGCGGGCGCGTCGCCGGCGGCCGGCG
>CBDDRJ010000109.1:0-22808 GCA_965233055.1 uncultured bacterium | reverse complement strand
TGTAGCTACGGCTACAGCCCTCGAAAGTGGAGACGAATTGGGTTCTTTTCCCACCCGCTTGGTCTCGACTCCTTCTGCCGCGCAGGCTCTTAGGCTTCTGGCTGGTGCGCAACCAGCAGCAGCACCGGTTTCGGATAATGCTCGTTGCACCAGCGGTGCTTGGCGGCGACCTTTTCCGGCACCGCGTCCTGTGCCGATGCCGGCACAAACCCCATCGAGCCATATAGCCCCGCCAGTTCTGCGAACGGCAGGCAGTACAGGGTCGGCAGGCCGGCCTGCTGCTGCAGGAAGCCAATAATCTGCTTGGCCAATCCGCTGCCGCGGAACTGGTCGAACACCAGCATGCCACCCAGTTCGCCGACGCCGTCTGCGATGTGCACGACGCGGCCCAGGCCGGCAGGCTGGCCATCGGCCTGCGCCACCGCGATCACGTCGGCCTCGCCGGACGGGACGAAGTCGACGCCGGCATAGCATTGGTTGATCCACGCCAGTTCATCAGGATGGCTGCGGCGGAGGGTAAAGTTTGTCTTGTTCAATTGTGGCCCGAGGCGGTTGGTGCGATCGACTTGCGTTCTGCAATGGTAGCAGGAGCGCCGCTCGCCACCGGCCACACCACGTAGTCGTCGACCGAATACAGGCGGCATGGCTCCCTGCTGTGCTCCCCGCAGGCGGCCAGCGCGCGGTTATCAGGATCTTCGCCATCCTCGGCCCAGCTCCAGGCACCGCTTGGCGACACGGCAAACGCGCGCGGCGTGACCTTGTCAAGGTAGTCCTTGTAGGCGGCGCGGCCGGCCTCGCTCAGATAAGGCACGGCTTCGATGTCGGCCAGCTCGGCGTAGTTGGTGCGCGGGAGCGTCGGCGGCGTGATGACGGTGAACGACTCCTTGGTCGGCATGCCGATCTTTTGCAGGAACTGCTCGACTTCCGGCAGCCAGACCTTGTCGCCATCCCGGCTCGCCACCATGGCATGTGCGTCGCGCTTGAACGGGCCATAGCGAACCAGGCTGCCCTGGCCGCCGGAACGCGTGTAGGCCCCATACATGCGGGTGACCAGGCCGGGCGAAAAATGCGAGTCATTGGCGCCATACATCCACAGCGAATCGACGCGGCTGGCGGCGCCGTAGCGCGCAAACGCCTTGACCAGGGCGGACTGCCAGTTGCAGGTGCCACCGTTGTCGCGCAGGCCGCCGGAGAAGTTGATCAGGCCGCGCACGCCGGGGATGTCGTGGGTGCCCAGTGCGACGGTGGCCATGCCGCCATACGACTGGCCAGCGACCACGATGCGGCTGTCGTCGACATAACTGAGGGTGCGCGCGTAGTCGATCGCGTCGATCACGTCGTCGGCCTGGGCGTAGCCGTTGGCGGTCATGTCGCAGCCATGGTCGACGAAGGTGCCGGTCGAACTGGCGTAACCCTGGCGCATCGGCACCATCACTGCATAGCCGCGCCTGACGAAGGCAGTGGCGAGGAAGATGAAACGGTCGCGCTGCTGGTGGCGCGGCGAGCCGGCCTGCTTGCCGTGGTTGATCACCAGCAGGGGGAAGGGGCCGGGACCATCGGGGCGGAACAGGGTAGTTTCGAGCAGGGCCTGGCCGTCGATGCCGGCCGGGATCATGACGACCTGCTCGTTCATGCCCGCATCAACGAATAGCACTTGCTCCACCGCCAGCGATGGAATCAGCGCGCTGCAGAACACGGCTGCGAGCATGGCTCGGCGGCAATGGGTGCGCATGCCTGGATTGCTGGCAATGTTTATAGCGTGCTCCAAAACTTGACGTACAGAATAATCCCAATTCTATGCAGGAGCTTTTGACGGTGCAATAGAACAATGTTAACTACGGTAAATGAATTAATCTTGAACGCAGCAATGCTGACGCAATGGCATCGGTCAAGCAGCGCAAGGGGTGTTGTATGCTGGCGCTTGTTTCCTTTCGACGAGATCAGATTGCCAACTCCAAGTCCCAAGCGCGCGATGTGTCCGCTGTGCCTGCGCGCCCAGCCCGCCTGTATTTGCCGCTGGATCACGCCCGTGTCCAGCGCGGTAGACCTGCTCATCTTGCAGCACCCGCTGGAAGTGAACAATGCCAAGGGCAGCGCGCGCCTGCTGCACCTCTGCATTGGCGGCAGCACGATGGTGACGGGCGAAGTGTTCGCCGAAGCGCAGTTGAAGCAGTGCTTGTGGCGGGGAGGGCGCATGCCGGTGCTGCTCTATCCGGACACGCCGGACGACAAATCGCTGGGCATGCCAACCCCGCCGGCGCTCGACCCGGCGCTGCTGGCGCAGGCGTCAACGCTGCGGCTGGTGGTGCTGGACGGCACCTGGCGCAAGAGCCGCAAAATGCTGTATGCCAATCCTCTGCTGCAAGCCTTGCCGCGCCTGCCGCTCCGCAACTTGCCGGCGACCCACTACACGATCCGCAAGGCCCATGCGCCGGACCAGATGTCGACGCTGGAAGCGAGCTGCCATGCGCTGATGCAGGTCGAGGGCGACGCGGAAAAGTTCCTGCCCCTGCTGAGTGCTTTTGACGGCTTTGTGGCGCAACAAGCGGCCTTTGTGCCAGCCTTGAATTAAGCGCGATACTGCCTTACACTACTGTATAAACATACAGTCCAAGGGCGCAAGGTGAAAGACCGCGACACTCACGGCGAAGAACACGTCATGCTGCCGCCAAAGCCGCTGGTGGCACGCAAGGGGCGTGGCGCCGTCTCCAATCTGCAGGGCCGTTTCGAGGTGCATGGCCGCGAGCAGTTCGATGACGGCTGGGCCGCAGATGACGCTGACCCTGATACCGGCAACAGCGCCAGCCAGGAGGCGCCCATGCTGAAGACTCGCATTACGGATGAGTTCGCCAAATCCATCCTGAGCCGCAACACGTCGCCCGATGTCCCTTTCAGTGTTTCGCTCAATCCCTACCGCGGTTGCGAGCACGGCTGTATCTATTGTTTTGCCCGTCCAACCCATAGCTACCTCGGCCTGTCGCCGGGGCTGGACTTCGAGACCCGCCTGTTCGCCAAGGTCAACGCTGCCGACCTGCTGCGGCGCGAACTGGCGCGGCCATCGTACGTGCCCGAGCCGATTGCCGTCGGCGTCAACACGGACGCCTACCAGCCCTGCGAGCGCGAGCGCCGTATTACGCGGCAATGCCTGGAAGTGCTGCACGAATGCGAGCATCCGGTCGCGCTGATCACCAAGTCGTCGCTGATCGAACGGGACATCGACCTGCTCGGGGCGATGGCAGCCAAGGGCCAGGCCATCGCCGCCATCACGCTGACGACGCTCGACCCGGCCATCTCGCGCACGCTGGAGCCGCGCGCGGCAGCCCCGGCGCGGCGCCTGCGCACCATCCGCACCCTGGCCGAGGCCGGCATCCCGGTGGGCGTCAGCATCGCCCCGATCATTCCTTTCGTGACCGAACCGGAGATCGAGCGCATCCTCGAGGCCGTGCACGAGGCGGGCGCCACCAGCGCCCACTACGTCGTGCTGCGCCTGCCGTGGGAGGTGAACCCATTGTTCCAGCAATGGCTGCAGGCGCACTTTCCCGAGCGGGCGCAGCGCGTGATGAACCGCGTGCGCGACATGCGCGGCGGCAAAGACTACGACGGCAACTTCGGCCAGCGCATGCAAGGGGACGGCGTCTGGGCCGAGCTGATCCGTCAGCGCTTTCGCAAGATGGTCGACCGCTTGGGCATGAACCAGCGCGACGGCCGTTTCGAATCGCTCGACGCGTCGCACTTTCGCCGCCCGCTCGTTGTGCCAGCGACACATGGCAAACAATGCGGCAATGCGACTGGCCAGCTTGACCTGTTTTAGCTAATGAAAGGCAGGGCGTGTGCTAAAGTGGATTTACGCCACAGGAGACTGCAAATGGAACTGACTGCCGTGCTTATGCCCGCCGAAGAGGGCGGCTACGTTGCCTTGAATCCTGAAACCGGGACTACTACTCAAGGCGAAACCATAGAAGAGGCGCTTGCCAACCTACAGGAGGCCACTCAGCTCTTTTTATCTGAATTTCCTCTTCCTGCAAATTCAGGACGTCCGCTGATTACGACTTTCAGCGTTAATCAATATGCCTAAATTGCCGCGGGTTTCAGGGGCCGCTGTCGTGCGGGCACTGGAGCGGTTAGGGTTCCAAATAATTCGCCAGTCAGGTAGTCACGTCATCATGCGGAGCAATTCTGCGATGTGCGTAATCCCTATGCATGATGAGCTCAAAGTAGGCACGCTAGCTGGCATTCTTCGACAAGCCGATATCGTTACGGAAGATTTTATTTCAGCTCTGTAACCTGGCTGGTCGGCTTGACCTGTTCTGGTGCGCGGATTACAGTTCGGACTGGCTAAATTCTTGGGAGACGGAATTGAAAGCGACAGAAAGTGACGCGCTGCTGGCTACGCTGAAGGACCGCTTCGAGAAAAACATGAAACGGCACAAAGGCATTGACTGGGCCGCCGTGCAGGCAAAGCTGGAGGCTGATCCCAACAAGCTCGATTCACTCGACGCGATGGAAAGCAGTGGTGGCGAGCCGGACGTCATCGGCCAGGACAAGGCCAGCGGCGAATTCCTCTTTTGTGACTGTTCCGCCGAAAGCCCGGAAGGGCGTCGCAGCTATTGCTACGATGCCGAAGCACTGGCAGCGAGAAAAGAAAACAAGCCAGCCCATAGCGCCGTGGCTGCAGCGGCCGAGATGGGCATTGAACTGCTGACCGAAGAGCAGTACCGCGAGCTGCACAAGCTTGGCAAGTTCGACCTCAAGACCTCAAGCTGGCTGAAGACGCCGGCTGAAATCCGGAAACTCGGCGGCGCCATTTTTGGCGACTTCCGCTATGGCACGATTTTCATCTACCACAATGGCGTGCAGTCCTATTACGCCGGCCGGGGTTTCCGCGGAATATTGCGAGTCTAACCGAAAGGCCGCACGCCGATCAGCAGGCCATGCAACCAGAAGGCGAACGCGGCCCACAGGCCAGTGCCGATCACCACCGTCGCCAGCGTTGCGCCCATCGTGCCAGCGGGATATTGCGTTCCGTTGGTGCGGTCACGCTGGCGCGCAGCGCGGAAGTCCAGCACCGCCCACACCAGGAAACTGCCAAACAACACCATCTGCGCCAACGTGCCGTTCGATAGCAGGTGCGCCAGCGCCCATACCTTGACGCCCAGGATCATCGGGTGGTGCAGCTTGGCCTTGATGCTGTTGCGCGGCACATAGGCCGCCGTCACCATGATGAAGGCCGCCAAGGTGAGCAGGGCGGCCAGGTGCTTCATCGCTATCAGCGGCATCCACACGATTGACGTTTCCTGCCGCGCCGCCCCGTAACCGATGACGATCAGCGCAAAGCCCGCAATCGACAGCAGCGAGTACAGGCCCTTCCACGCGCCTTCCCCAAGCTTGCTGCGCGTCTGATGGCGCCAGTCTTCGGCAAAGATCCGAACCGAATGCACACCGATGAAAATCACCAGGCCAAGGATCAGTAGAGTCATTGCAATGCCTTTCAGGGCTGTGGAAGCCTGCACAGGATAAACCAAACTCGGCAGCATGGGGTTGATATCCGCAGGAAAGATGAGTTACCTTAAAATTGCTATCAAATAGCAATTTAACTACCACTGCGTAGATGTTTTGACGTATATTGCTGGGAATTCCTTGTCAACCAATCAAAGGATCCATCCCGTGCTTACCCGTCTGCTTCCGTGGATTGTCATTGTTGTTGCCATGGCGAGCAAAGCTGCCGCTCAGCAGCCGCTGCCTTTAGGCATTACGCCGCCAGATGGCGAGGGCACCATTGCCTATGACATCAATGCCAAAGGACAGGTCGCGGCAGTGCTCGAGAATCCGGATGGCAAGCAGCGCGGCGTGCTGTTCGAAAAAGGCAAGCTCATCGAACTGGGCTCCCTCGGCGGCAATCACAGCAATGTCCGCGCGATCAATGACAAGGGGCAGATTATCGGCTCGGCCAGCGGCAAGGATGGCCGCTGGAGTGCCTTCCTGTACGACAAGCAAAACGGCATGCAAGTGCTTGGCACGCTCGGCGGAGCCAGCAGCCACGGCATGGCGCTGAACCAGCGCGGCGACGCGGTCGGTTTTTCCGACACGGCCGACGAGCAGTGGCATGCCTTCCTGCACGATGGCGGCAGCAAAATGATCGATCTGGGTACGCTGGGCGGCAAGGGCAGCTGTGCGGCAGGGATCAACGACAGGGGCCAGGTCGTAGGCACCGCCGCGCTGGAAAACGGCTACCGCCACGCCTTCGTCTACGACAAGGTCAAAGGCATGGTCGACCTCGGCACGCTGGGCGGCCGCCAAAGTTCGGCCAGCGCGATCAACGATAGCGGCGTCATCGTCGGCGCGTCCGAAACGGCGGACCGGCGCTGGCACGCCTTCGTCCACGACGGCAAGCGCATGGTCGACATCGGCGCGATGGTCAAGTGGGGCGACAGCTTTGCGACCGACATCAATAATGCCGGCCACGTTGTCGGCACGATCCAGGTCGGGCCGGAGCGCATGTCCTTCGTCTGGCGCGACGGCAAACTGGCCGTTCACCGGGGCGGTTTTGGTTTGCGTCTCGTCAATGCCATCAATGACCGCGAACAGGTCATCGGCGCGATGGGAAGAAGCCAGTTCATGGCCGCCACGATGCGCTCGAACGCGGTGCCCGTCGTCACCCACGGCGGCGTCGACCTGGTCTTGCTGATTAGCCTGGTCGTGGCACTGGCCCTGGCAGCGATGGTGGTTCGCAAACGTTACCGCGGCATTTCCATCATGGGTTTCGCGCAGTAGGCCAGTCTCACCTGCGCAGGTGCGCGATCAGGCCGTCCGAGGCGTCTTCGATAAAGTCGAGCACCTGGTCGAAGCCGCGTGCGCCGCCATAGTACGGGTCGGGCACGATGTCGGAGTTCGACTTGTTCGCAAACTGCATGAACAGTTGAAGCTTGTGCTGGTACTGCGGCGGGCAGGCTGCCATCAGCAGCGCCAGATTGTCCTTGTCCATCGCGAGAATGTGATCGAAGTCGGTGAAGTCGCTGGCGGCCACTTTGCGGGCGCGCTGGGTCGACAGGTCGACACCGCGGCGCAACGCGAACTCGGTCGAGCGCGGATCAGGCGGTTCACCAATGTGGTAGGCGTGGGTGCCGGCCGAGTCGATGTGGGTCTCCAGCCCGGCCAGCTGTGCGCGATGGCGGAACACGCCTTCGGCAGTCGGCGAGCGGCAGATATTGCCCATGCAGACAAACAGGATACGGGTGGGGGCAGTCAAGCTTGTGTTCCTAACAGGTGGCGTTCGATGGCGAAGACATGCTCGTCTTCCTTGCCCAACTCGCGCAGCGCGTTCGCCAGGCCAAGCAGGTAGTCGCTGTTCGGGCCGCTCGGCCCGCACGATGCGGCGATATGGCGGGCGATTTCCTGCTCCGTCGCCGCGCCCAGGAAGGCTGCGTTGTCGCCGGTGGCGATGTAGACCAGCCCGAGCTCGGTGCTGCTGTCGTCGAAATGGATATCGATGGGCAGGCGCAGGTAGCCGTTTTTTTCGCGGTAGTCGAGGTGGGCAAATACGTCGGGCTGGATCAGGTAGGCCATGCCAAAGCATTGCGCCTGCGGGTCCTCGACCAGGGTCACGACGCGGCCCGGGGCCGACGGCGTGCCGCGATGGTCGTGCGAGCCCTGCCAGAACCGGCGCGACCAGCCATCAATGCTGGCCGTGCGCCGCTCGATGAAAGGGAAGTCCGCCTTGAAGATCAGCGAGCCATAGCCGAACAGCCACACCTGATGGTGGCCGTCGAAGCGGTCCATCTGCTGGTTGATGGCGGTGGTGTCGTGCGACATGGCCCGTCGATTATTCGCCCGCTTCCGCCTTGCGCGGGCGCCGGCTGCGTGCTGCTGGCTTCTTGGCTGCACTGGCCGCCTTGGCCGGCTTGGCTTCGGCTTGAGCTTCAGCCGGTGCTACGGCTTCCTTCTTCGCCTTGGCTGCTGCCGGCTTGCGTGCCGCGCGTGGTTTGCGCGCCGGTGCTTCCGGTGCTTGTTCCGTCACCACGGCCACCGGTTCTGGCGCTGCCTCAACCACGGGCGCGGCGGCCACTGGCTCCGCTTTGCGGTCCGATTGTTTGCGGCCACGGCCGCCACGGCTGCCGCGGCGCGACTCGCGCTCAGGGGCCGGTGCACTGGCGGCGTCGTCCTGCGCGCTGCCTTGCTGCATGCCGCCCTGCGAGTTGCCTTGCTGGCTTACGCCTTGCGCCATGCCGCCTTGCTGTGTGCTGCCTTGCTCAGCTGACGATTCGGCAGCGCTTGACGCGGCACTGCTGCGGAACGCATACGCCCCCGACTTCTCGTCGCGCCCAAACTCCAGCAGGCCACGCGCCTGAGCTTCTTCCAGCAGGTTGCCGAAAGTGCGGAAGCCATAATAGGTCTCGCTGAAGTCAGGCTTGCGGCGCTTGATCGCGTCTTTCAACAGTGACGCCCATACCTTGCCGTCGCCACGTTCGGAAATCAATGCGTCAAAGGTCTCCATGACCATGTCGATGGCCTGGTTCTTGCGCTTTTCACCGTCATCCTTGCGCTTGCTTTCTTCTTCAGGGGTGCGGCGCGGCGCCTGCTGCGCGCTGCGCGGCTCGCGCTTGGCGGCGGCGCGGCGGCTTTCGCGTACCAGGTCGTCGTAAAAGATGAATTCGTCGCAGTTGGCCACCAGTAGGTCCGAGGTGGACTGCTTGACGCCGACGCCGATCACCTGCTTGGCATTCTCGCGCAGCTTCGACACCAGCGGCGAAAAGTCGGAGTCGCCACTGATGATGACGAAGGTGTTGACGTGCGACTTGGTGTAGCACAGGTCCAGCGCATCGACGACCAGGCGAATGTCGGCCGAGTTCTTGCCCGACTGCCGCACGTGCGGAATCTCGATCAGCTCGAAGTTCGCCTCATGCATGGTGGCCTTGAAACCCTTGTAGCGCTCCCAGTCGCAGTAGGCCTTCTTGACGACGATGCTGCCCTTGAGGAGCAGGCGCTCGAGAATCGGTTTGATGTCGAACTTGTCGTAGTTCGCATCGCGCACGCCCAGTGCGACGTTCTCGAAGTCGCAGAAGACGGCCATGCTGATGTGGTCTTGATTGGATGCCATGATGTTCTTATTCTGAAGTAGGTAAATGGTTCGAAGCCGCCATCATAACGTAGTGGACTATAACAGGTGGATTGGAAGCGCCTGTTACAGTTCACTAGCGTGTGGAATGGTCCAGTCATGCGACTCCACATAACGGAACAGGAAAGCAATAAAACTGTCGGCCGCCGGCGACAGCGAGCGGCCTTCGCGGCTGTAGACAAAGAAGCGGCGGGTCAGCTGCGGCTCCTGCAGCAGGCGCATCTGCAGCTGGTACAGCTTGACCAGCGGTTCGGCATACGGCAGGCAAACCGTCACCCCAAGGCCGGCGCTGACCATGGCCAGCGCCGTCGTCATGAAGGTCACCTCATTGGCCGGATTCAGCGGAGCGTCGCGCAGGGTGGCATGCATATCGGCCAGCAGGCGCTCGGTGAACTGGCCGGCAAGCGAAATGAAGGGGTAGGCATTGAGGTCCGACCAGCTGACCTGCTCCCTGGCCGCCAGCGCATGGTCGTTCGGGAACACCAGCACGAACGGCATCTCGAACAGCACCTGGGCGCTGATTTGTGCCTGCGGGTCGCGTTCCGGCCCGATGCCGAAGTCCACCTCGCCGCTGAAGACGCGCGAGGACACGCTCTCAACGGCGCAGTCGACCAGCTTGACCTGCACTTCCGGGTAGGTGCGACGGTAAGCGGCGATCACCTCGGGCAGCAGCGTGCATGCCATCATCTGCGGGGCGGCGATCCTCACCATGCCCTTCTTGAGGGCGGTGCGGTTGGCGATGTCCTGCATGGCGCCATCGAGGTCGTCGATCATCTTCGAGAACAGGGGCAGCAGGCCAAGGCCGATCTCGGTCAGGGCGATCTTGCGGGTGCTGCGGTCGACCACGCGCACGCCCAGGGTCTGCTCCATTTCCTTGATCAGACCGGAAAGGGCAGACTGGGTCACGTGCAGGTACTCGGCCGCGAGCGTGAAATTGCCGGTCTTGGCCAGAGCTACGAAGGCGCGCATCTGGCGCAGGGTTGGACTCATTAGATTATCCGATAAATCAGCTTACAAATATTGTTTGTATGATAGTCAATTTTCCACTCTAATGTGGGAATCAATAGGAGGCAGCATGAAAATCAAACGCATTCACCACGTGGCCTACCGCTGCAAGGACGCCAAACAGACCGTCGACTGGTACGTCAAACACCTCAATATGGACTTCGTGCTGGCCATCGCCGAAGACAATGTGCCGTCCACCGGCGCGCCGGATCCGTATATGCACGTGTTCCTCGACGCCGGCATGGGCAATGTGCTGGCCTTCTTTGAATTGCCGACGCAACCGGAAATGGGGCGCGACGAGAACACGCCGGCCTGGGTCCAGCACCTGGCCCTGGAAGTGGAGTCGATGGACGTGCTGCTCGCTGCCAAAGCCAGCCTGGAAGCGGCCGGCATCGATGTGATCGGGCCGACCAACCACACCATCTTCAAGTCGATCTACTTCTTCGACCCGAACGGCCACCGCCTCGAACTGTCGGCCAATACCGGCACGCCCGAGATGATGCAAAAGCTCGACGACGTCAAATGGGACATGCTCGACGAATGGGACCGCACCCGCAAGGCGCCGCGCCACGCCGCCTGGATGCACGAAAAACAGGACTAAATATGAAACTGGCCACCCTCAAGAACAACACGCGCGACGGCCAGCTGGTTGTCGTCAGCCGCGACCTGAAGCAGTGCGTCGCCGTGCCGCAGATCGCTGCTACTTTGCAGGCCGCGCTCGACAACTGGGATGCGCTGGCGCCGAAGCTCCAGCAGGTGTACGACGCCCTCAATGCCGGCAACGCCTCCGGCAGCGCCGCCTTCAGCGAGCTGGCTTGCCATTCGCCGCTGCCGCGCGCCTATCAGTGGGCCGACGGCTCGGCTTACATCAACCACGTCGAGCTGGTGCGCAAGGCGCGCAATGCAGAAGTGCCTGCTTCGTTCTACACCGACCCGTTGATGTACCAGGGCGGCTCCGACTCCTTCATCGGCCCGCATGACCCGATCTACGCCCTGAGCGAAGAGTGGGGCATCGATCTCGAGGCCGAAGTGGCCGTCATTACCGGCGACGTGCCGATGGGCGCCAGCGTAGCTGACTGCGCAGCGAACATCCGCCTCGTCATGCTGGTCAACGACGTATCGCTGCGCAACCTGATCCCGGGCGAACTGCTCAAGGGCTTCGGCTTTTTTCAGTCCAAGGCTGCCAGCGCGTTTTCGCCAGTGGCCGTCACGCCGGATGAACTGGGCGCCGCATGGGCCGGCACCAAGCTGCACCTGCCACTGGTGGTGGGCCTGAACAAGCGCCCGTTCGGCAAGCCCAATGCAGGCGAGGACATGACCTTCAATTTCGGCCAGCTGGTCGCCCACGCAGCCAAGACGCGCGAACTGGCGGCCGGCACCATCATCGGCTCCGGCACGGTGTCGAACAAGCAGGGCAATCTGCATGGCTCGAGCATCGAGAACGGCGGCGTCGGTTACTGCTGCCTGGCCGAGGTGCGCATGTACGAAACCATCGAAGGCGGCGCGCCCAAGACGCCTTTCCTCAAGTTTGGCGACAGTGTGCGCATCGAGATGTTCGGCGCTGATGGCGCCAGCATCTTCGGCGCCATCGACCAAACCGTCACGCATTACCAAGAGCGCAAATAGAATGAAGCTGTTTACTTACTTCCGCAGTTCGGCGGCTTACCGGGTGCGTATTGCCCTGAACCTGAAGGGCCTGGCCTACGAGGCGGTGCCGATCCACCTGCTCAGGAACGGCGGCGAGCAGCTTTCCGACGATTACCGCGCCGTCAATCCGGCAGGCCTGGTGCCTGCCTTGCAGGATGAAGGCACGACGCTGACGCAGTCGCTGGCCATTATCGAATACCTTGACGAGACCCGGCCACAGGTGCCGTTGATGCCGGCCGATGCGCTCGGCCGTGCCCGCGTGCGGTCACTGGCGATGGCAATCGCCTGCGATATCCACCCGATCGCCAACCTGCGCGTGCTCAAGTACCTGACCGGGACCCTGGGCGTGTCCGAGGATGCCAAGAACGAGTGGTTCCGCCACTGGGTGCGAGAGGGCCTGGCCGCGCTGGAGACCCAGTTGGCGCGCGACCCGCAAACGGGCCGCTTCTGCCATGGCGATAAGCCGACGCTGGCTGACTGCTGTCTGGTGCCGCAAGTATTTAATGCACAACGTTTTAATATTGATATGCTTGCATATCCAACCATTTCCCGGATCAATGCTGTATGCTGCGAGCTGCCCGCGTTTGCAGCGGCTCACCCTTCCCAGCAACCTGATTCGGAGTAGTCAAGCTCATGAAATCCAGCCTTCGCATTGCCTCGCTCGCCCTGGGCGTTCTGTTCGCCCTGCCTTTGTACGCAGCAGGAGTTGACCCGTTGTGGGCCAAGGTTGTCGCCCAGTCGGATGAGGGAAAGAAGTGGGTCGCCAAGGACGTGGAATTGTCGATCGACGGCAAGCATGACGGCGAAGTGAAGAAGGTAAAGGTCTTCATGCAGCTGACAGGGTGGGAGAAGGATAAGGCGATTTACAAGACGGTGAAGATCGAGCCGCCAGCTGATCCGGCCAAGAAAGGGAACAGCGAAGGCACCGCCCAGGTCGACAAATTTTCCTCAATGAGCGAGGCAATGATCAAGATCGATGCTCCTGTGGAGCGCAAGGACGGCCAGAAATTGGACGGCAAACCAGCGACGCTGTTCGTGCTCGAAAAATCGGAAGGTCCGATGGACTCGAAATTGCAGGTATGGGTTGACCCGTCCAGTGGCAGTATCCACAAGATCCAGACGCATGCACACGTGACCTTCATGATGGACATGACGCTTAACATCAGCTACAAGCCCCATGCAAGCGGCATCAGCATGCCAACCCAGAGCGATTTCAAGATGGACGTGCTGATCCCCTTCAAGAACGCGAAGGTGTCACTGTCGACCAACGCCAGCAACTGGGTGCAACGCCCGTTGTAATGCCTACATCCTGCGGGCCCGATCGTTCAGGCGGCCCGCAGCGAGTCCACGATTTTCATCCGCGCAGCGCGCACGGCAGGCAGGAAGCCGCCGACAAAGCCCATCACCAGCGAAAACACCAGCGACTTGACCACGATGGCCGTGTTCAGGGTGAAGCCGAACGCCAGCTCGGAGAAGGACTGGAAGTTCGTCGTTGAAAACGACATGAACTGCATCAGCGAGGCGAATGCCAGGCCGACCGCGCCGCCGGCCACGGCCAGCAGCAGGGACTCGGCCAGGAAGGCCGCAAGGATGCTGGAGCGCTGGAAACCCAGTGCGCGCAGGGTGCCGATTTCTCCCACCCGGTTGGCGACCGAGGCGTACATCGTGATCATGGCGCCGATCATGGCGCCGATCGAGAAGATGATCGACAGGGTCAGTCCCAGGATGCTGATGAAGGTCGACAGCGCTTTCGACTGGTCGGAGTAGAACACCTGCTCGCGCTTGGCTTCGAGCGTCAGGCGCGGGTCCGATTCGATGTCCTTCTTGTATTCGTCGAAGCGGTTGCTGTCGCTCAGCTTGGCCACGATGGACGAGTAGACGGGCCGCCGGAAGGCTTGCATCAGCTGGTCGGCGTCGCCCCAGATCTCCGAATCGAAGCCGCTATTGCCGGCGTCGAACAGGCCGACCACGGTCCATTCGCGCTGGCCGAAGCGCAGCTGCTCGCCGATGCCGGCTCCGACGAAGCGCCGCGCGATGCTGGCCCCGGCGATGATTTCCGACGAGCCGGGCCGGAACATGCGCCCGCTGGTCAGCTTGACTTGCGGCCGCATGGTCGACGCCAGCGGACCAACCCCGCGGATGACCACATTCGACGGTTTCTCGGAGCCGCGTTTGCGCAGCGAAATCAGCACCACCGTTTCCTTCGACACCAGCGGCAAGCCATCGGCGCCCAGCGCCACCGCAGGGTGGCTGGTCGATACGGTGGCCTGGGCGCGCGTGATGCCGCTCTGGATCTCGGTTTCCGACGAGCGGCGCGTCAGCAGCACATTGTCGTACTGGCCGGTGGTGACCATGGTCGTGCGCAGGCCTTCGTCGAGCATCAGCACGGTCGCAAACACGAACACGACCAGCGCCAGGCCGGACGCAGTCAGCACGGTGGTCAGGCGCCGTGCCCAAAGGTTACGGGCGATATAGCTGAGCGGTAGCTTCATCCGACGCTCCTCAGACCTTCGACGATATTGACGCGGGTCGCGCGGATGGTCGGCGCGATGGCGGCCACCAGGCCGATTCCCAGGCCAGCCATGACCTGCATGGCCACGGTATCGGGCGAGACCGAAAACACCGGGAACATCGTGCCCATCGTCTTGCCGAACCAGGCTGCGATCGGGAACAGCAGGGCGATGCCCAGGCCTGCGCCGACCAGCGACAGCAGGATCGATTCGCCGAAAATGAGCGTGGCGAGGTAGCCGGGGCCGAAGCCGATCGCTTTCAGCGTCGCATACTCGGACAGGCGTTCGCGCGCGCTCATCGCCATCGTATTGGCCATCACTGCCATGATGATCAGGATGACGACGAACGACACCACCCGGATCGCCACCACGATCGCTTCCGACATCGACACAAAGCCCAGCTGGAAGGCTTTCTCGGTTTCGGTCAGCGTCTCGGCCAAGGAATTCTTGAACGTGGCATCGACGGCGTTCGACACTGCTGCGGCGTCTTCGGGACGCTTGATCTCCACCACGAATACGCCGGTCTGGTTGGCGCGCCGTGGGGCGACCCGCTTCATCGTCTCGTTCAGGTAATCGAAATGGAAGAACAACTGCGTGGTGACGGTGTTGGCTTGCTTGCCGTCGTAAATACCGCGCACCACGAACTCCCACTGGCCGGGGAAGATCGTGCCGCGGATCGGAATGACATCGCCGACTTTGAAGTTGTACTGATCGGCCAGCTTGCGGCCGACCAGCGCGCCTTTGCGGTCCTTCAGGAAGGCATTGCGCTCGGCTTCCGGCATCACGAAGTTTGAATAGATATCGAGGTAGCTCTTGCCCGAGATCGCAAACTGGGGAAAGAAGTTCTTCGGTTCCTTGTAGATGCCGCCAAACCAGTTGGCATAGCCAACGCTCTTGACGCCTTCGACGGCGCGGATCTTCGCTTCATACGACAGGGGCAGGGAGAACACCAGCGAAGTGGCATTGCGGGTGATGAGGGTGGTGGTCGACGCGCTGTCGGCCCCGGCATACCAGGCGCCGATCACGGTTTGCAGCAACCCGAAGGCGAGCGTGGCCACCACCAGTCCAAGGATGGTCAGCGTGGTGCGCAGTTTGTGGCGCAGCGCGTTCTTCGAGATCAGCTTGAGCAGGTACATATCAGGTATGCGCCTCGTCGGCCAGCAGTTCGCCTTTTTCAAGGTGGATCAGGGTCTTGGCGCGGGCCGCCGCATTGGCGTCGTGCGTGACCATGATGATGGTCTTGCCCAGCTCCTGGTTCAGGCGCTGCAGCAGCTGCAGCACGTCCGAGGCCGAGGCGCGGTCGAGGTCGCCGGTCGGTTCGTCGGCCACGATCAGGGTCGGGTCGGTCACGATGGCGCGTGCAATGGCCACGCGCTGCTGCTGGCCGCCGGACAGTTCATTGGGCGTGTGGTCCATCCGGTCCTGCAGGTTGACCATGGCCAGCGTCATCTCGACCCGTTCGCGCCGCTCGCGCCGCGACAGGTTCGTCAGCAGCAGCGGCAGCTCCACGTTTTCAAAGGCGGTCAGCACCGGCATCAGGTTATAGAACTGGAAAATGAAGCCGACATTGGCCGCCCGCCACGACGCCAGCTCCGCCTCCGACAAGGTGCTGATATTGAGCCCGTTGACCACCAGGCGCCCGCTGTCGGGCTTGTCGATCCCTGCGATCAGGTTGAGCAGGGTGCTTTTACCCGAGCCGGAAGGCCCCATCAGCGCGGTGAAGTCGCCCTCCGCGATGTTGAGGGTAATATCGGTCAGCACCGGCACGACCTGTCCGCCGCGCTGGTAGGCCTTGACCAGGTGTTCGATCTCTACAAGTGGCTGCATGGCTTACTTCTTCGCCACGGTGACCAGGGTGCCATCGACCAGTTTGTCGCCTGGGGCGAGCACTACCTTGTCGCCTGCGGCCAGCCCGCTGACCTCGAACAGTTCGCCGACCTTGCGGCCGGTGTTGACGGTGACCTGTTTGAGTTTGTCGTCCTTGACGACGAAGGCGATGTTCCTGCCGTCGCGCTTGACCAGCGCCGCCGGCTGCACCGCCACCACCGGCTTGCGGTCGCTCTCCGGTATCGGCTTGGACAGGAAGGCCACCTTGGCACTCATATCGGGCAGCACGCGCGGATCGAGTTCGCCGAAGCGGACCTTGACCAGCAGGGTGGCCTTGGTGCGGTCGACGGTCGGCACCATGCGCGCCACCTGGCCCGCGATGCGCAGTTCAGGGAAGGCGTCGAGCTGGATCTCGACCGCCTGGCCCACATTGATTTTCGACAGGTTCGATTCCGACACGTCGGCCTCGACCTCCAGCGTGGCCATGTCGGCGATGGTCACGACCGCGCCCTTGCTGTCGGCAGCGGACGAAAACGGGGTGATATTGTCGCCCACATTGGCGTTCTTGGTCAGGATCACGCCGTCGAACGGCGCGCGGATGATGGTTTGCTCGAGGGCGACCTGCGCCACCCGGGCGCTGGCCTGGGCCGCGGCGATGGACGCGCGCGCCGCGCTGACGGCAGCCCTGGCCTTGTGCATGCGGGCCTGGGCAGCATCATGGTTGGCCTGGGCGATGTATTTTTGCGCCAGCAGTTCCTGCGCACGCCTGGCGGCGTTGGTGGCGTCAAGCAGTTCCGCCTCGGCCGTCTCCAGGTTGGCCTGCGCAACCCTGACGTTGGCCTGCACCTGGCCCAGCGTGGCGCTGACGTCGCGGTTTTCCAGCCGTGCGATGACTTCGTCCTTCTTGACTTTGCTGCCTTCGAGCACGCCGAGCCACTCGAGCCGGCCGGTTGCCTTGGACGAGATCGCCGCCTTGCGCTGGGGAACCACGTAGCCGGTTGCATTGAGCAGGGTGTAATTCTGGGACGGGTAGGCCAGGCTGGCGCTGACGGTCTCCACCACCGGCTTGGCGTTCATGGCGCGCAGCACTGCCATGCCGCCGCCTGCCACCAGGACGACGGTAAAGATAATTTTGCCCCATGGCTTGCGGCGCTTGATGCTGCCCGCTTGGGTGGCCGCGCTGCGGTCGATTTTGAGCTTGCTGATGTCGGGCGTTGCCAATTTTGCCTCCTCGGCTGAATGTTGCCAAATAAGATACACGGTATTGACGACGGCGGGAACAAGTTTTGTCGGCGGCGGGGAGGCGCGCCTTGTCCGTTTGACGGCGAGCAAGTTGGCAAGCGGACGTCCGCGGACAGTTTTCCTGTTTGCCAACTTGGCCTATTCTGCTGGTAAATACGTTCCTGGCTTGCTTGGCACGTTTCCTGCTGTTCTGCGTACGCGCGATAGAACCCAAGGTTTCATCGGCACCGAATGCAGCGCCCCTGACGGAGATACTCAATGCAACGAAGCCTGTGCAGCACCCTGATCGCCGGACTGTTTGTCACCACTCTTGCCGCAGCGCACGATGGCCATGATCACGGAGCTGCCGCCAAGCCAGCCCAGTCGGGCGTCGATCAAAAAGGGATCGACCAGAGCGTGCGGGCGCAGGACGACTTCTTCGCTTACTCGCAGGGCAACTGGCTCAAGAGCGTCGCCATCCCCGATGACCGTGCCAGCTGGGGCGCTTTCAATGTCGCCAGCGAGGCGGTGGAGCAGCAGCTGAAAGCGATCATCGAAGAAGCCGAGAAGGTGCCCAATAAGGTGGCCGGCTCCGATGCCCAGAAGGTGGGCGACTTGTACGCCAGTTTCATGGACATGCAAAAGCGCGATGCGCTCGGCATCGCGCCGCTGCAGGGCGAACTGGCTCGCATCGCAGCCCTGAGCGACAAAAAAGGCATCGCCGCGCTGATGGCCCGCTTCGAGCACATTGGCGCTCCTTCGCTGATCAACCTGTCCATCAGCCAGGACAGCAAGGCATCGACCAATTACATCGCCAGCCTGAGCCAGTCCGGCATTTCGCTGCCAAACCGCGACTACTACCTGAAGAAAGACGACGCCAGGATGGTCGACGTGCTCGCCAAATACCAGGTCCACCTGGAAAAGATGCTGGCGCTGGCTGGCCACCAGGACGCAGCGAGCCAAGCCAGACAGATCGTCGAGTTCGAAACCGAGATCGCCAGGCTGCAATGGACCCCGGTCGAACTGCGCGACCCGATCAAGCGTTACAACAAATTATCGTTTGCCCAGCTGCAGGCGCTGGCACCGAATATCGACTGGCTTGCCTATTACAAGGCGACCGGCATCGAAGGCAAGGCCGACCATGCGATCGTCGGCCAACCGAACTTCGTCAGCGGCATCGACGCGCTGATCCAGAAGACTCCGTTGCCGGTGATAAAGGCCTACTTCGAAGCCAAGCTGATCGGTGCTTTTGCGCCCTTGCTGTCGCAGCCATTTGTCGACGAGGCTTTCGCCTTCCGCGGTGCGGTGCTGTCGGGCGCCAAGGTCAATCGTTCAATGCAGAAACGCGCCATTTCGACGGTCGACGCGGTCCTGGGCGAGATCGTCGGCAAGCTCTATGTGCAGAAGCATTTCCCTGAAGTGCGCAAGAAGCAGGTCGAAGCCATTGCCAAGAACTTCCTGGCCGCTTTCAAGGAAGGAATCGAGACGCTCGACTGGATGAGCCCGGAGACCAAGAAGGAAGCCCAGATCAAGCTGTCGAAGATCAACTATAAGATTGGCTATCCAAACAAGTGGATCGACTATTCGAAGCTGACGATCGCGCGCGACGACCTGGTCGGCAATGTGATGCGCTCGCGCGCGTTCCGCCAGGACTTGACCGTGTCGCGCCTGGGCCGCCCGATCGACCGCGAAATATGGGGCATGACGCCGCAAACGGTGAACGCCTACTACAGCCCGAACCTGAACGAAATCGTATTCCCGGCGGCACGCCTGCAGGCGCCACTGTATGACGCCAATGCCGAGCCTGCGATCAATTACGGCGCGGTTGGCATTTCTATCGGCCATGAAATCAGCCACGCGTTTGACGACAAGGGTTCGCAGTACGATGGCGACGGCAATCTGCGCGACTGGTGGACCAAGGACGACAAGGAAAAATTCGCCGCCCGCGCCAAGGTGCTGGTGGCCCAGTACAACGGCTACAGCCCGACCCCTGGCTACACCATCAATGGCGAGCTGACGCTGGGCGAGAACATCGCCGACAACGCCGGCCTGATCATGGCAACGCGCGCCTACAGGATTTCGCAGGGCGGCAAGCCGGGACCGGTGGTCGATGGCTTTACGGCCGAGCAGCGCATCTTCATGGGCATGGCCCAGGCGCGCCGCAGCAAGGCGCGCGCGCAGGCCTTGATTTCTCAGATCAAGTCCGACCCGCATTCTCCTGGCGAGTTCCGCGTCAACGGCAGCCTGCGCAACCACCCTGGCTACTACGACGCCTTCAGCGTCAAGCCGGGCGACAAGATGTACCTGGCGCCGGAACAGCGCGTCATCTTCTGGTAAAGAACAAGCTGGGCCTGGTGCAAATGCGCCGGGCCCGCTCTGGTATTTAGAAAAATAAACCACAACGGAGAACTACAAATGAAACGAAGCTTGTGCAGCGTGCTGATCGCTGGCCTGTTTGCCACTACCTTTGCCATCGCGCACGACGGGCATGACCATGCCGCGCCTGCCGTGGCCAAGCCGACCCAGTCGGGCGTCGACCAGAATGGCATCGACCAGGCTGTGCGCGCCCAGGACGACTTCTTCGCCTACTCGCAAGGCAACTGGCTCAAGTCCGTCGCCATCCCGGACGACCGCGCCAGCTGGGGCGCATTCAACATCGCCAATGAAGCAGTGCAAGTGCAGCTGAAAACGATTATTGAAGGTGCCGACAAGGAAGCGAACAAGAAAGCCGGTTCGGATGCGCAAAAAGTAGGCGACCTGTACGCCAGCTTCATGGACATGCCAAAGCGCGATGCGCTCGGCCTGGCGCCGCTCAAGGCTGAGCGCGCCAAGATCGCCGCCCTTAAAGACAAGAAGGGCGTTGCAGGTCTGATCGCCCATTTGAACCATATCGGCGTGACGACGCCGATCGACATGTATATCCACCAGGACAACAAGGCCTCGACCAACTATATTGCCGACCTGGGCCAGTCGGGCCTGTCATTGCCGAACCGCGACTATTACCTGAAGAAGGACGACGCCAAACTGGCCGACGTGCTGGCCAAGTTCCAGGTCCACCTCGAAAAGATGCTGTCGATGGCCGGCCATGCGGATGCCGCGGCCCAAGCCAAACTGATCGTCGGGTTTGAAACCGACATCGCCAGGCTGCAATGGAGCGCCGTCGAGTTGCGCGACCCGATCAAGGCCTACAACAAGCTGTCCGTCGCCGAACTGAAAGCGCTGGCGCCGAATCTGGACTGGACCGCGTTCTTCAAGACTTCCGGCATCCACGGCAAGGCCAGCCACCTGATGGTCAGCCAGCCAAGCTTCATCAAAGGTATCGACGGCCTGATTCAAACGACGCCTTTGCCAGTGCTCAAGGCTTACTTCGAGTATAAGCTGATCAGTAACTACGCACCCTTGCTGTCGCAAGCGTTCGTCGACGAAGCGTTCGCCTTCCGCGGCACCGTGCTGTCGGGCGCCAAGGTCAACCGCACGCTGCAAAAACGCGCCATTTCGACGGTCGACGCCAACCTCGGCGAGATCGTCGGCAAGCTGTACGTCAAGAATCATTTCCCGCCGGAGCGCAAGAAGCAGGTCGAGGACATCGTCAAGAACTTCCTGGCTGCATTCAAGGAAGGCATCGAGACGCTCGAATGGATGAGCCCGGCGACCAAGAAGGAAGCCCAGGTCAAGCTGGCCAAGATCAGCACCAAGATCGGCTATCCGAACAAGTGGATCGATTACTCGAAGCTGGCCATCGCGCGTGACGACCTGGTCGGCAACGTGATGCGTTCGCGCGCCTTCCGCCACAATCTGGAAACGAGCAAGCTGGGCCGCCCGATTGACCGCGAAGAGTGGGGCATGACGCCGCAGACCGTCAACGCCTACTACAACCCGGAAATGAACGAGATCGTGTTCCCGGCGGCGCGCCTGCAGGCGCCGCTGTATGACGCCAAGGCTGAGCCGGCAATCAACTATGGCGCGGTCGGCATTTCGATCGGCCATGAGATCAGCCATGCTTTCGACGACCAGGGTTCGCAGTACGACGGCGACGGCAATCTGCGCGACTGGTGGAGCAAGGAAGACAAGGAAAAGTTTGCTGCACGCGGCAAGATCCTGGTGGCCCAGTACAACGGCTACAGCCCGGTGCCCGGCTACACCATCAATGGCGAGCTGACGCTGGGCGAAAACATTGCCGACAACGCCGGCGCCATCATGGCCACCCGCGCCTACCGGATTTCGCAAGGCGGCAAGCCGGGGCCGGTCATCGACGGCTATACGGCCGAGCAGCGCATCTTCATGGGCCTGGCGCAGGCGCGCCGCAGCAAGGCGCGCGAGCCGGCGCTGATCTCGCAGATCAAGTCGGACCCGCATTCGCCAGGCGAATTCCGCGTCAATGGCAGCCTGCGCAACCACCCCGGTTACTACGACGCCTTCAGCGTCAAGCCGGGCGACAAGATGTACCTGGCGCCGGAGCAGCGTGTCATCTTCTGGTAAGAACAAGCTGGGCTTGGCGCAGGCGCGCCGAGCCCGCTCTCGTACAGCGGGCCTGCGCGAAGAGCGTCGGGCCCGTTTTTTTGTGGCGGTGCGCTACAATCCGCGCATGCCTACTCCAACCTCCATTCTCGACGCGCTGTCGCTGGCCGATCCGTCCTGGCTGCCGCATTTGCGCAAGGGCCTGGACGCGGTCGCCAAGGCGGATCCTGCCTACCTGCCCAAGCTGGCGCAGGACGACTATCTGCCGAACGGGCAGCGCCTGTTTGCCGCATTCAGGCAGCCGCTGAGCAAGGTGCGCTACGTGCTGGTCGGCGAGGGGCCGTATCCGCGCGCCGAAAGCGCGACCGGGGTCTGCTTCATGGACGGCGCGGTCGGCAGCCTGTGGTGCGAAACGGGCCTGTCCAAGGACGTCAACCGCGCCACTTCGCTGCGCAATTTCATCAAGATGCTACTGGTCGCCGACGGCCAGCTCACCGCCGGCGAGACCAGCGGCGCGGCAATGGTGCCGATTGCCGAGGAAGCCGCCTTCAACGGCTCGGTCCAGACCCTGGCCGAGCTGCAGGACAATCTGACCGCGCAAGGCTTCCTGCTGCTCAATGCCTCGCTGGTGTTCCGCCCGACGGTCAAGCCGGCTGCCGACGCCAAGGCATGGCTGCCATTCCTGCAGGTGGTGCTGGCGGCATTGAAAGAGGGCGGCCCGACGCTGGTCCTGTGGGGCAAGATTGCCGAGCAGATCAGGCGCCTGCCGGAAGCCGGGTTTTTGCCGCAGCTGTGTTCCGAACATCCGTACAACCTGAGCTTCATCGGTCACGCCGGCATGCAGGCACTGTTCGGCCCGATGCAGCTGCTCAAGTCGACATCGCCAGTCAAGCGCTCTGGCAGGCCGCGTCAGGTCCAGGGCCGGCTACTCTGATGGCTAGGAGCCTGCGCGGCAGAAGCTCGTCGGCCAAAACGGATGGAGCAAAGTCCCACTTCGCCCCCATTTCTCGGGATGTAGCTACGGCTAC
>CBDDRJ010000108.1:0-23751 GCA_965233055.1 uncultured bacterium | reverse complement strand
GGCATCATGAACATCATGCTGGTGTCGGTCACCGAGCGCACCCGCGAAATCGGCATCCGCATGGCGATCGGCGCCAAGCCGCGCGATGTGCTGCTGCAGTTCCTGACCGAAGCGGTGGTGATCTGCTTCGTCGGCGGCATCGTCGGCATCGTGTTCGCCACCGGTGCGGCGGCGCTGATCACATCGAGCGGCAAGTTCGATGTCTTCATCACCAGCAGCGCCATCATCGTCGCCTGCGGCTTCTCCAGCCTGGTCGGTGTGTTCTTCGGCTTCTATCCGGCCCGCCGCGCATCGAAGCTGTTGCCGGTCGATTGCCTCCGTTACGAATAGCAACAATTGATTGATCGACAAAGCCTTGGACCGGCACTACAGTCAAGGCCGTCAAAAACAAGAAAGGGACACCGTGAACACCATCCGCATGATCGCCGCCGCAAGCCTGGCGGCGCTGGCCGGCACTGCCGCTGCCGCCACCAATGAATACACGCCGCTGTTGAAGGCGGAGAAATTTACCGAAGTCGAACGCGTGGCAACGGCGCGCCTGGCGCAGGATCCGCGCAATCTGGACGCCATGGTCGCCAAGGGCGAAGCTCTGCTGGCGCAAGGCAGCGAGCGATTCGACGACGCCATCAAGCTCGGCGAGCTGTGCGTTGCGGCCCACCCGCTGCGGGCCGAATGCCAGGAGGCGCTGGGCTCCGCGATGGGCCAGAAGGCCATGACGGGCATGATGGCTGCCATGGGTTCGGCCGGCAAGATCAAGGACGCCTTCAAGAAAGCGGTCGAACTCGACCCGAAAAGCCTCAGCGCCCGCTATGCCTTGATGCAGTTTTATGTGATGGCGCCAGGCATTGTCGGTGGCAGCACCAGCAAGGCCAAGGCGATTGTCGCCGAGACTGCTGTGTTCAGCCCGGAGGCGGGCAAGTTGATGCAGGCCCAACTCAATCTGGCGGACAAGGAATTTGCCAAGGCAGAGGCGGCCACGTTGTCAATCAATGCAGGTGGCAATGAATTCCTGATCAAGCATCAGCGTAACTTGATCACCAGCATAGGGTTCGCTTATTTGGGAGAGAAGAAGTATGCGGAGGGCGAGCGCATGTTCCAAGAAGTGCACAAGCGATTCCCGGACCACGATATCGGCCTGTATGGCCAGGCCCGCGTATTGCAGGAGCAGGGCAAGCATGCCGCTGCCATTGCTTTACTGGAAAAAGCCAATGGCATCGCGGCCGTGCCGCGCGCGCGCAACTTCTTCCGCCTGGGGCAGTCCTGGCAGGCGAGCAACGACAAGTCAAAAGCAGTGGCTGCTTATGAAAAAGCGCTGAGTCTCAAGCCTGGGCTGCCGAAGCAACAGCAAGAAGACATCAGCACCCAGCTGAAGACCCTGAAAACCTCGTAGGGTGGGTAGCTGCGCTACCCACGCGGACTCTACCCCTGCCGCAACGCGCTGGCTGCCTTGGCCAGCGCGGTAATGCGGTCCCAGTCGCCGGCCAGGATCGCGTCCTTCGGCGTCAGCCACGAACCGCCGACACAGGCGACGTTCTTGCATGCGAGGAATTGCGGCGCGGTATCGATCGAGATGCCACCCGTCGGGCAGAAGGTCACGTCCGGCAACGGCCCGCCGATCGCATTCAACATCCCCACCCCGCCCGCCTGCATCGCCGGGAACAGCTTGAGCTGGCGGAAGCCCGCTTCGCGCGCGGCCATCACTTCGGACGGCGTCATCACGCCTGGCAGCAGCGGCAGGCCGCTCGACCTGGCGGCCGCAATCAGGGCCGGCGTCAGGCCCGGCGACACGCCGAACACGGCGCCCGCATTGCGCGACGCAGCGAATTCCTCCGGCAAGGTCAAGGTGCCGACACCGACAATCGCACCCGGCACCTGCGACATGGCGCGGATCGCCGCCAGGCCGTGCACGGTGCGCAAGGTCACTTCGAGCACGCAGATGCCGCCCGCCACGAGGGCGCGCGCCAATGGCTCGGCGTGGGCCGGGTCGTCGATGGCGATCACCGGGATCACGCTCGCCGAGCGCATGATTTGCAACAGGGACATTTCGGTATTGGTCATCTTATTAATTCCTCTTGATCAGTAAGTCTTCGTCGGAACCCGGCATCGTGTCGCCGATCGTGTGCGGTTCGGGCGGGTTCGGCCCGGACGGCAGCGCGAACGTGGTCGCGCCTGCCTCAGCCGCGCTGATGGTGGCGCGGAACACGGCGAACAGCTCGCGCCCCATGCCGATGTGGCTGGCCGACAGGTCGGCCGTCGCCTGCGTGCGGGCGGCCCAGACCTCGGCCGGCACCAGCGCTTCGAGCGTGCCGGTGGTGGCGTCGAGGCGGACGATGTCGCCGTCGCGGATGCGGCCCAGCGGCCCGCCGGCGAGGATCTCGGGCGACACGTGGATCGCGGCCGGCACCTTGCCTGACGCGCCCGACATGCGGCCGTCCGTCACCAGCGCCACGTGGCGGCCGGCGTCCTGCAGATTGGCCAGCGCCGGCGTCAGCGCATGCAGTTCCGGCATGCCGTTGGCGCGCGGGCCCTGGAAGCGGATCACGGCGACGAAGTCGCGATCGAGCTTGCCCGCCTTGTAGGCGTCCATGAAATCTTCCTGCGAATTGAAGGTCAGCGCCGGCGCCTCGACGACACGGTGCTCCGGCTTGACGGCCGACACCTTCATCACGGCGCGGCCCAGGTTGCCCTTGACCAGGATCATGCCGCCGTCCGGCGCGAACGGCGCGCTGGCCGGACGCAGCACGCTGTCGTCGCCGGTCACGGCAGGCGCGTCCCGCCATACGACGCCGCCTTCGCCCAGCAGCGGCTCAAAGCAGTGCGCGCGCAAGCCCCTGCCGAGGATGGTGGTGACGTCGTCGTGCAACATGCCGGCGTCGAGCAGTTCGCGGATGACGAAACCGGTGCCGCCGGCCGCGTGGAAATGGTTGACGTCGGCGTCGCCGTTCGGATAGATGCGGGTCAGCATCGGCACCACCGCCGACAGTTCGTTGAAGTCGTCCCAGTCGATGACGATGCCGGCCGCCTTGGCCATCGCCACCAGGTGCAATGTGTGGTTGGTCGAGCCGCCGGTGGCCAGCAGGCCGACCACGGCATTGACGATGCACTTCTCGTCGACCACATGGGCGACCGGGATATAGTCGCCGCCCTGTTCGGAAATCTGCACCGCGCGTTTGGCGGCAGCGGCGGTCAGTGCGTCGCGCAGCGGTGTGCCCGGCGTGATGAAGGCGGCGCCCGGCATGTGCAGGCCCATGATTTCCATCAGCATCTGGTTGCTGTTGGCAGTGCCGTAGAAGGTGCAGGTACCGGCCCCGTGGTAGGACCGCGACTCGCACTCGAGCAGTTCGTCGCGGCTGGCCTTGCCCTGCGCGTACAACTGGCGGATGCGCGCCTTTTCCTTGTTCGCCATGCCCGAAGTCATCGGGCCGGCCGGCACGAACACGGCTGGCAGGTGGCCGAAATGCAGCGCGCCGATCAGCAGGCCCGGTACGATCTTGTCGCACACGCCGAGGTAGACGGCGGCGTCGAACATATTGTGCGACAGCGCCACCGCGGTCGACATCGCGATCGCGTCGCGCGAGAACAGCGACAGTTCCATGCCCGGCTGGCCCTGGGTCACGCCGTCGCACATGGCGGGCACGCCGCCGGCGAATTGCGCCACCGCACCGGCATCGCGCACGGCTTGCTTGATCAGCTGCGGGAAGGTCTCGAATGGCTGGTGGGCCGACAGCATGTCGTTATACGACGAGACAATGGCGATCGACGGCTTCTTCTGCTCGCGCAGCTTGAGCTTGTCGTTGGCGGGGAAAGCGGCAAAGCCGTGCGCCAGGTTGGTACACGACAAGGCACCGCGCTGCACGCCCTTGATGCGGGCCGCCTCGGTGTGGGCCAGGTAGGCCGCGCGTGACACTTTGCTACGTTCGATAATGCGGTTTGTTACGCTCGTCAGGGTCGGATGCAGCGCCATGGAGTTTCCTTTTTCAGTCATTTCATGAAATTTTACTACAAATATTCAGAAATTTCTCGCCTTGTAAGACATTTTTTGCCCTAAATCCACCCATTTATTACAAGCTGCAGCACATTTTTGTAGTGAATTTACGAATTTTTCGGTATCATTATTCCATCCCCCTCAACCAGCACACGACCATGCGCCAGCCTGAGCTTACCGCCACTGCCAGTTTCAACGCCCTGCAAACCCACTATGCCGAGGCCGGCGACTGGACGATGCGCCAGCTGTTCGAGCGCGATCCTGAGCGCTTTGCCAAGTTTTCGGCCGAAGCGGCCGGCCTGTTCGTAGATTATTCGAAAAACCGGGTCAGCGAGCAGACCATGGCGCTATTGTGCGCACTGGCGCGCGAGCGCGGCGTGGAACGCCAGCGCGACGCCATGTTCGCCGGCGAAAAAATCAATGTCACCGAGCGGCGCGCCGTGCTGCATACGGCGCTGCGCGCGCCGCGCGGCACTGCGCTCCACGTCGACGACCAGGACGTCGACCACGACGTGCACGCCGTGCTCGAACGCATCAAGTCCTTCAGCGACCAGGTGCGCAGCGGCCACTGGCTGGGCCACAACGGCAAGCGCATCACCGACGTCGTCAATATCGGCATCGGCGGCTCGGACCTCGGCCCCAAGATGGTATGCCTGGCCCTGCGCCCCTATTCGCTGCCGGGGCTGAACCTGCACTTTGTCTCGAATGTCGACGGCCACGATATGGACGCGACGCTCTCGGGCGTCGACCCGGACACGACCTTGTTCATCGTCGCCTCCAAGACCTTCACCACCAACAAAACCATGCAGAACGCCCAAACAGGGCGCAACTGGTTCTTGGCCCATACCAATGACGCCGACGTGTCGCGCCATTTCGTCGCCGTCTCGACCAATCTTGATGCGATCAAGGCATTCGGCATCGACCCGGCCAATATGTTCCCGTTCTGGGACTGGGTCGGCGGCCGTTATTCTGTGTGGTCGGCGATCGGCCTGCCGGTGGCACTGGCGGTCGGCTTCGGCCACTTCGCCGACTTCCTCGCCGGCGCCCATGCGATGGACCTGCACTTCAAGCAAACACCGCTGGAGCAGAACCTGCCGGTGCTGCTGGCCCTGGTTGGCTTCTGGAACCGCCAGTTCCTGGGCTGCAGTTCGGTGTCGATTGCGCCCTACCACCAGGACCTGAACCGCTTCCCTGCCTACCTGCAGCAGCTCGACATGGAGAGCAACGGCAAGCGCGTCACCAAGGACGGCGCGCCGCTGCAAGTGCCGACCTGCCCGGTCATCTGGGGCGACTGCGGCACCAATGGCCAGCACGCCTACTTCCAGCTGCTGCACCAGGGCAGCGATGTGACGCCGATCGACTTCATCGCCGCGCTGCGCCCTGCCCACGAGCTGGAAAAACACCATGCCGCGCTGCTGGCGAACTGCTTCGCGCAGTCGGAAGCCTTCATGCGCGGCAAGACTGCCGACGAAGTGCGGGCCGACCTGGCCGCCTTGCCGCAGGCCGAGATCGAGCGCCTGGTGCCGCACAAAACCTTCCCCGGCAACCGCCCGAGCAATACCATCGTCATGGAATACCTGACCCCGAGCACGCTCGGCGCCCTGATTGCCCTGTACGAGCACAAGACCTTCGTGCAAGGCGTGCTGTGGGACGTCAACAGCTTCGACCAGTGGGGCGTGGAGCTGGGCAAGGTGCTGGCCAAGAAGATCGAAGCTGAACTGGTCGGCGAAGCGCAGCCTGAGCTGCACGACAGCTCGACCAACGGCCTGATCGCGATGGCCAAGGCGGCGGTATGACGGGCGAGATCAGCGTCGCCTTCGCCACCCCGATGCAGGTCGGCGAATGCCCGCTGTGGCATGCCGATGAATCGTGCCTGTACTGGGTCGACATCAACGGCTTCAAGGTGCACCGCCTGCACCCTGCCACCGGCGCCCACCGCTCCTGGCGGATGGCGACCGAGCCGTCGGCGCTGGCCATCCACGCCGCAGGCGGCCTGGTCGTCGCCACCCGCGCCGGCATTGTGCACCTCGATACCGACACTGACGCAGTCACCGCCATGGCGGCAGCGCCGTACGACGCGGCCATCGTGCGCTTCAACGACGGCAGGGTTGATCCTGCCGGCCGCTTCTGGATCGGCACCATCTTCGAGCCGCGCACGCAGGACGCAGCGCAGATGTACTGCCTCGACAAAGGAGTGCTCAAGCTGGTGTGGTCCGGCGGCATGACGGTGTCGAACGGCCTCGGTTTTTCCCCCGACCAGCGCACGCTGTACCACAGCGACACCACCACCCACCGAATCGACTGTTATGACTATGACGTCGCCACCGGTGCGGTGTCGAATCCGCGCAACTTCCAGCGCTTCTCGACCGACAAGGCCAACAACTACGGCGGCCGCCCGGACGGCGCGGCAGTCGACAGCGAAGGCGCCTACTGGTGCGCGATGTTCGAAGGTGGCCGCCTGCTGCGCTTTGCGCCCACGGGCGAACTGCTGCAGGAGATCGCGCTGCCACTGCGCTGCCCGACCATGCTGGCCTTCGGCGGCGACGATTTGCGCACGCTGTATGTGACCAGCGCCAGCCATGGCCGCCCGGACGCGGAACGCCAGCAGTACCCGCTCACCGGCTGCCTGTTGACGCTGCGGGTTGAGGTGGCGGGCCGCCCGGAACCTTTCTACTTGCCCTGACTGGTAACGTAGAAACCTAGGGTGGGTAGCTACGCTACCCACCCGCCGGCGACGGCGCCTGCAACGCAGTTCGCTTTGGTAGCAGCGCTACCCACCCTACGGCGACGGTGCCTGCCACGCAGTCCGCGTGGGTAGCTACGCTACCCATCCTACGGCGACCACTCCACCATCCAAGACACTCGGCAAGGCCGGCAACAAGCTGGCTGCACAGCATGCTGAATTCACATACCACATTATGAAATATCGGCGCCGATATATGCTGCGCGCCATTTCATTTTTCGAAAATTTGTTTCACATCCCGAAAAACGAACCATAAGGCATTGAAAACAAACAATTTAATTTTAGTCCTATGTCTTATATAAGACTAGATGGCATTCGAAAAATCATCTATCATTCTTTCATGCAGTCTTGCTTCCGATTTTTCATTTGCTTCCCTAAATAGGAGATTCACCATGTCCCAGTACCAAGACGATATCAAGGCCATCGCCAGCCTGAAAGACAAAGAAGGCAGCGCATGGAATGCCATCAATCCTGAGTCCGCAGCACGGATGCGCGCCCAGAACCGGTTCAAGACGGGCCTCGATATTGCGCGGTACACGGCCAAGATCATGCGCGACGACATGGCCAACTACGATGCGGACTCGTCCAAGTACACCCAGTCGCTCGGTTGCTGGCACGGCTTCATCGGCCAACAGAAGATGATCTCGATCAAGAAGCACTTCAACAGCACCGACCGCCGCTACCTCTACCTGTCCGGCTGGATGATCGCCGCGCTGCGCTCCGAGTTTGGCCCCCTGCCCGACCAGTCGATGCACGAAAAGACGGCTGTCGCCGGCCTGATCCGCGAGCTGTACACCTTCCTGCGCCAGGCCGACGCGCGCGAACTGGGCGGCTTGTTCCGCCAGCTCGACAGCGCTGAAGGCGCTGCCAGGCAAGCGATCCAGGACCAGATCGACAAGCACATCACCCACGTGGTGCCGATCATTGCGGACATCGATGCCGGTTTCGGCAACGCCGAAGCGACTTACCTGATGGCCAAGCAAATGATCGAAGCGGGCGCATGCTGCATCCAGATCGAAAACCAGGTGTCGGACGAAAAGCAGTGCGGCCATCAGGATGGCAAGGTCACGGTGCCGCACGAAGACTTCCTCGCCAAGATCCGCGCCGTTCGCTATGCCTTCCTGGAACTGGGCGTCGATGACGGCCTGATCGTCGCGCGTACCGATTCGCTCGGCGCCGGCCTGACCAAGCAGATCGCCGTCACCCGTGAGCCAGGCGACCTGGGCGACCAGTACAATTCCTTCCTGGACGTCGAGGAAGTATCGACCGAATCGATGAGCAACGGCGACGTCGTCATCAAGCGCGACGGCAAGCTGCTGCGTCCGAAGCGTCTGCCGAGCAACCTGTTCCAGTTCCGCGCCGGCAGCGGCGAAGCACGTTGCGTGCTCGACTGCATCACGTCGCTGCAGAACGGCGCCGACCTGCTGTGGATCGAAACCGAAAAACCGCACATCGCCCAGATCGGCGGCATGGTCAAGGAAATCCGCAAGGTGATTCCGAACGCCAAGCTGGTATACAACAACAGCCCGTCGTTCAACTGGACGCTGAATTTCCGCCAGCAAATGTTCGACAGCATGCAGGCCGAAGGCAAGGATGTTTCCGCCTACGAGCGCAGCAAGCTGATGAGCGTTGAATACGACAGCACCGAACTGGCGCTGGCCGCGGACGAAAAAATCCGCACCTTCCAGGCCGATGCAGCGCGTGAAGCGGGCATCTTCCATCACCTGATCACGCTGCCGACCTACCACACCGCTGCTTTGTCGACCGACAACCTGGCCAAGGATTATTTCGGCGACCAGGGCATGCTGGGCTATGTGGCTGGCGTCCAGCGCAAGGAAATCCGTCAGGGCATCGCTTGCGTCAAGCACCAGAATATGTCCGGTTCGGACCTGGGCGACGACCACAAGGAATACTTCAGCGGCGACGCTGCGCTGAAGGCATCCGGCAAACACAACACGATGAACCAGTTCTAAGGCTGACAGCCGACACGGGGATTGAACATCCCTGTGTCGGTGGTTCGATCGTGCCTAGTGCGCAGCGCCGGACTTGCCCGCCTCGATCACCTCTTCGGCGCGCAGCTTCACTTCGTGCGACAGGTGCACGCCGATGGCCGCCGCAGTGGCGCCGTTGATGACCCACTCTGTGCTGGCCGGACTCTCGATCGGCAGCTCGCCCGGTTTGGCGCCGCCCAGTATCTTGTCGATATAGTTGGCCGCCGTCTCGAACTGCAGCCGCGGACTGACGCCGACGCTCATCAACGCTCCCGCCTCGGTATAGGCCCGGTTCGCGGCCACCACCGGCACCTTGTGCAACAGGCCAAATTCGCCGACCTGCTGGCGCATCCATGATTGCGGGTAGTCGCCCCACGCCAGGATCGCGCTCTTGCCTGCCTTGGCCGATTTGAAGGCCGACGCCAGCTCGTCGCGGTCGCGCGCCGTGTAGCCGCGCACCGTGATTCCCATCGTCTTGCCCACCGCTGCAATGGCCTTGACCTGGCCGGCATCGCTGGCATGGCCCGAGGTCAGCACCATCACCTTCGACAGTTTAGGCAACACCGCACGCAAGGCGTGCAGCTGCTTGGTAAACAAACCAAGGTCGACGCCCGACGACGGCCCGGTCACCATGCCGCCCGGGCGCGACAGATTGCTCACCAGCCCCCTGCCCTGCGGATCAGTCGCATAGGTCATCACGATCGGCACGCCTATGGCGACCCGCTTCAAGGCGATCACCGGCTCATTGCCGAAAGTGACGATCAGGTTCGGCTGCCTCGACATCATTTCCGCCACCGCCGCCTTCATCCCCTCCGGGGTTCCGTCGGGGCGGCCTATATGCAGGGTCATATTGCGGCCCTCGGCATAGCCAAGGTCGCCCAGCGCCTTGCGCAGCAGGCTGAGCCAGTACTGCCCGGCCACGTCCGGCCCGGCCGGCATGAAGCCCAGGCGCAGCGTGCCCAGGCGCGCCTGCGCCACGGCGGCAGGCAGCGCGCCGGCCAATACTGCGGCCAGGCCGAGCATCCATCGACGGCGGCGGTTCGCAAATGACATGGTAGGCGCTTGAGGCATGCGGCTGGACTCCTCAGTCTGGCAAGAAAACCTTAGTTATCAGATAATTATTGCATAGTTCCGGGCGTTGCCCTCGGACAAATTCAGGCGCTCCCCTCTCTGCCCGAGCTCATTTCCGTAGTAAAATTTCTTGCAAATCGCGTTTTTATGTAGTAAATTTACACAACCGATTAGCTCACTCATACGACCCCTATGGCACTCACTGATTTTGACCTGGTTCTGTTCGGCGGCAGCGGCGATTTGGCGATGCGCAAGCTGCTCCCCGCCATGTACGCGCGCGACGCGGTAAAGGACTTGCCGCCCAATGCCCGCATCCTGTGTGTCGGCCGCCACGAATGGAGCAACGAGGAATTCCTGGCCACGGTCGAAACCACCTCCAAGCCCCATATAAAGAACGTAGCGGCAGCAATATGGGAAAAGTTTACCAAGCGCATACAATATGTGTCGCTCGATGCCACCAATGCCAAGACTTACGGCGAGCTGGTCAAGTCGCTGCGCAAGGACCCGGCGCTGACCCGCGTCTACTACCTGGCCACGCCGCCGCAGCTGTTCTCGCTGATTTGCGACAACCTCAAGTCCAATGGCCTGGCCACCCCCAATTCGCGCGTCGTGCTCGAAAAGCCGCTGGGCCGCGACCTGGCCTCGGCGCGCCAGATCAATGCCGAAGTGGGCAAGGTGTTCGCCGAATCGCAGATCTACCGCATCGACCACTACCTCGGCAAAGAGACGGTGCAGAACCTGCTGGCCCTGCGCTTCGGCAATGTGCTGTTCGAGCCGCTGTGGCGCCGTGAATGGATCTCGGACGTGCAGATCACCATCGCCGAAGAACTGGGCGTGGGCAACCGCATGGGCTACTACGACAATTCCGGCGCGCTGCGCGACATGCTGCAGAACCACCTGCTGCAGCTGCTGTGTATCGTGGCGATGGAACCGCCGACCTCGATCGCGCCCGACGCCGTGCGCGACGCCAAGCTGCAGGTGCTGCGCTCGCTCAAGAAATTCACGCCGACGACGCTGGCACAAAACATCGTGCGCGGCCAGTACCGCGCCGGCCACGTCAATGGCGTGGCGGTGCCGAGCTACCGCGACGAGCCGGATGCGCCGGAGCAGTCGCGCACCGAGACCTTTGTCGCGCTCAAGGCCGAGATCGATACGTGGCGCTGGGCCGGCGTGCCTTTCTACCTGCGCACCGGCAAACGCATGGCCGACTCGCTGGCCGAGATCGTCGTGCGCTTCAAGCAGATTCCCCATTCGATCTTTGCGCAGCCGACCAGCAGCTTCCAGCCCAACAGCCTGGTAATCCGCCTGCAGCCGGACGAAGGCCTGCGCATGAACCTGATGGCCAAGACGCCGGGCGATGGCATGCGCCTGAAGCAGGCCGAACTCGAACTGGACTTCCGCGAATCGTTCAAGACGCCGCGCATGGAGGCATATGAACGCCTGCTGCTCGACGTGCTGCGCGGCCAGCTGACGCTGTTCATGCGCGGCGACGAGCTGGAAGCGGCGTGGGAATGGGTCGAGCCGATCCTGACCAACTGGGAGCAGGATGACAGCATGCCGATTCCGTATGCGTCCGGCACCTGGGGGCCTGCCGCCGCCAGCGCACTGATCGGCCGCGACGGCCTGCAGTGGCGCGAAGAGGCGCTGCCAGAAGACTGAGATGCCGCGTGGGTTCGATGAACCCGAACCCACCCTACTCCCTGGCATGCCGCATGGGTTCGTAGGGTGGGTAAGCTTGCTTACCCACGCGTGGGTTCGATGAATCCGCCACCCAAGCTGCAAAGGTAACTATGCTACTCGATTCGATCCGCACCCAGCTCGACTCGCTCTCCAAGTCGGAGAAGAAGGTCGCGCTGGCGGTGCTTGAGCATCCGTCCGCCACCGTCAACCAGAACATCACCGCGCTGGCCAAGGCAGCCGATGTGTCGGAACCGACCGTCGTGCGCTTTTGCCGCACCCTCGGCTACGAGGGCTGGCACGAGTTCAAGCTGAAGCTGGCGCAAGGGCTGGCGCTGGCCATGCCAGGCGTGAACGAGCAGCCGGCCCAGGACGACCTGGCTTCAGAGCTGGTCAACAAGATCTGCAGCCGCTCGATCAACACCCTGCTCGACCTGCGCAATAACCTGAACCCGGAAGCGATCCAGAAAGCGCTCGACATCCTGTCGCGCGCCAACAAGATCGAGTTCTACGGCCAGGGCACGTCCGGCATCGTCGCCGCCGACGCCCAGCACAAATTTTTCCGCTCCGGCGTGCCGACCGTGGCCTATGCCGACCCGGCCATCCACAGCATCGCCGCTGCCCTGCTGCGTCCGGGCGATGCCGTCGTGGCCATTTCCCAGCGCGGCAACAATCCGACGCTGGTGCGCTCGGCCAAGCTGGCCCGCAAGGGCGGCGCCGACGTGATCGTGCTGGCGCCTTCGGGCACCCCGCTGGCCGACATGGCCAATGTGCTGATCCCGATCGACCTGGTTTTCAATATCGACCCGTACACGCCGATTTCGGCGCGCCTGGCCTACCTGGTCGTGATCGACGTGCTGGCCGTCGGCCTGGCGCTGCAGCGCGGCCCCGAATTCCGCAAGAAGATGCAGAACGCGCAGAAGGCGCTGCAGGAATTCGACATGCAGTTCGATTCGTTTATCGGCTAGCCGGCCTGAGCGGTGCGTTACAATGGGTGATTATTGTGTTTTTTATACCTAAACGCCGCCTGCCATGAACCAACTCGAACAACTCAAGCAATTCACCACCGTCGTCGCCGATACCGGCGATTTCCAGTCGATCAAGGCGTTCAAGCCGCAGGATGCGACCACCAACCCGTCGCTGATCCTGAAGGCGGTGCAGATGCCCGAGTACCGCCCGCTGCTCGACAAGGCGGTGCGCGACAATCCCCACCTCAATTCGAGCGACGTGATCGACCGCGTGCTGATCGCCTTTGGCATGGAAATCCTCAAGATCATCCCGGGCCGCGTGTCGACCGAAGTCGACGCCCGCCTGTCGTTCGACGTCGAAGGCACCGTGGCCAAGGGCCGCGAGCTGATCGGCTTCTATGAGGAACAGGGCGCCGGCCGCGAGCGCGTGCTGATCAAGATTGCCTCGACCTGGGAAGGCATCCAGGCCGCCCGCATCCTGCAACAGGAAGGCATCCGCTGCAATATGACGCTGCTGTTCTCGCTGTGCCAGGCGATCGCCTGTGCCGAAGCGGGTGCGCAGCTCATCTCGCCTTTCGTCGGCCGCATCTACGACTGGGCCAGGAAAGCCACCGGCATCGACTACGAAGGCGCCGACGATCCTGGCGTGCAATCGGTCAAGCGCATCTACAACTACTATCGCAAGTTCGGCTACCGCACCGAGGTAATGGGCGCGAGCTTCCGCAACCTGGGCCAGATCACCGAACTGGCCGGCTGCGACCTGCTCACCATCAGCCCCGACCTGCTCAAGCAGCTGGCCGAGAACAACGGCCCGGTCGAGCGCAAGCTGCAGGCCGGGAACGCGCCAGCGGCCGACCTGACCAAGCTGTCGCTCGACGAAAAAACCTTCCGCTTCATGCTCAATGAAGATTCGATGGCGACCGAAAAACTGGCCGAAGGCATCCGCGCTTTCTGTGCCGATTCGGGCAAGCTGAAACAGATCATTATCGGCATGCGTTAAGCCTGATTATTTGCCCGACAATCGCTTCACATTTCCTCCATAGTTGTTCGGTAGTCTGACGCCTACACTGAACACCCGTGGGGGAAAACATGAAGAAGAAAATGCGGCCAGTGGCCATCATGACGCTGGCCCTGCTGGCCGGCTGCGGCGCCAGCACCGACACCGGCACCGAGGAAACTGTACTGATGGGCGGCGTCACCAAGAGTTCGTCCGCCGTCGAAGCCTCGGCCTACAACACGGTGGTGCAGCAGCTCTACATCGCCTACTTCGGCCGCCCGGCCGACAGCAGCGGACTGGCCAACTTCACCAGCCGGCTGGCGCAGGCCAATGCCGCCACCACCATGGCCGGCATCGATACCGCCTACAAAACCAATGCCGCCATCAAGGAGCTGGTCGACGCCTTCGGCACCAGCGCCGAGTCAGCCGCCCTTTACAGCGGCGACACTTCGGCTTTCGTTACCGCCATCTACAACAATGTCTTCAACCGTGCTCCCGCCAGTGCCGGCCTGACCTACTGGATCAATGAGATCGACAACAACGGCCTGACCCGCGGCAATGCGGCGCTGTCGATCATGAATGGCGCACTGACCAATACGACCACCCAGGGCATAGCCGATGGCACCATCGTCGGCAACAAGACAACCGTCGCCATCGCCTTCACCACTTCGCTGGCGACGGACTCGCAGAAAGCCGGCTACAGCGGCGGTGCGGCGGCGGCCAGTGCCCGCGCCATGCTCGCCACCGTCACCAGCAGCACCAACACGGCAACCTTCCAGACCACGATCGACAGCACCATCGCCGCACTGGCGGCGACTGCCTTGCCGGGCGCGCCGACCATTGGCACCGCCACTGCCGGCGATGGCAGTGCCAGCATAGCCTTCACCGCGCCAAGCGCCACCGGCACCTCCGGCATCACCAGCTATATCGCCAGCTGCACCGCCGCCAGCGGCACTGTCAGCGCGACCGGCACCGCCAGCCCGGTCACCGTCAATGGCCTGGTCAATGGCACCGCGTACGGCTGCACGGTAGCGGCGGTCAATTCGGCCGGCACCGGCACCGCGTCGGGCAGCGCCAGCGTCACGCCGACCACTGGCGTCACCACCACGGCCGCCCTGTTCTGCGGTTACAACGCCAGCGTGGTCAACCCGACCTATTCCAACGTGACCAGCACCGTCGCCTTCACTTGCAGCAGCACCCAGCGCACAATCAATGCCACTGGCGTGCCTGACCACGCGGTCGGCGCCTTCCCCAACTCGGGCAACCCGAATACGATCAAGGCGGTGACCGTCAACACCAGCTATTCGCTGACGCCGGCGCTCGCGACCAATTCCACCGCGATCGCGCACAAGGTCGGCTACGTCAACAACGGCGTCGCGCTCGATCCGTCGACCGCAGAGAGCTACCAGAATGCGGGCGTCTGGAAGATCGAGGCGCTCAACCAGAGCTACTTCGCGTTCGGCGTCGATTCAAGCAACGCCCACGTGCAGCCGGACGGCGCCTACCACTACCACGGCATGCCGGAAGGGTATGTGAGCAAGCTGGCCAAAGGCCAGGCCATGACGCTGGTGGCGTTCGCCGCCGACGGTTTCCCGATCTATGCGCGCTACGGCTACACCACTGCCACCAACGCGTCGTCGGCAATCAAGGTAATGTCGGCCAGCTACCGCCTCAAGACCACCGCATCGACCGGCCGCCCGTCGACCAGTGTGGCGGCGATGGGCACCTTCACCCAGGACTATGAATACGTGGCGGGCCTGGGCGACCTGGACGAATGCAATGGCCGCTTCGGCGTGACGCCGGAGTTCCCGTCCGGGATCTACCACTACTACATCACGGACGGCTACCCTTACATCCAGCGCTGCATCAAGGGCACCGGGTCCTTCAACGGAACGATGGGCAATAATCAGTGATGCAGTGGCAAGGCTGGCGCACGGCTGCGCGCTCCATGCTGGCTACAGCCGCGCTGGCCACGCTGGCCTTGCCGGCGCAAGCGCACCTGATGCCGCAGGGCCAGGGCAGCGTGCGGCTGGTCGGCGATTCGGCCTATTCGGCCATTGCCGTGCCGGCCAGGGCGCTGACTGGCATTGACGACAACGGCGACGGCCTGCTGAGCGCCGCCGAGATCGATGCCCACCGCGCCGACATCAGCCGCCAGGTCGCGCAACTGGTGCGCTACGACGACGGCGAGTCAGCCGGCAAGCTGCTGTTCGAAGACTTCCTGATGGCGCAGGCCGACGAGCCAGCCGTGGTCGGCTCCGACTACCTGGTGGCCGCCCAGCGCTACCAGTGGCCGCACGCCGTGACCACGGTCCGCCTGCACACCCGCCTGCTCGAGCACGCGGGCAGCGGCCAGCTGCTGATGCGCGCCCTGTTCGGCCCGCGCAGCGACGTCATGGTGCTCACGCGCGAGCGCCCGGATGCGCAGTTCTTTGCCGGCCACTGGGCCACGCTGAAGAACTTCGCCAAACTCGGCACCGAGCATATCCTGCTCGGCCCGGACCACCTGGTGTTCCTGCTGACGGTGCTGATTCTTGGTGCTGGCTGGCGCTACTGGCTCGGCATGGTGACCAGCTTTACGATTGCCCATTCGGTCACGCTGACGCTGTCGGCACTTGGCTGGGTGCGCCTGGCGCCATCGATCGTCGAACCTTTGATCGCAGCGAGCATCGTCCTGATGGCGCTGTACAACCTGGTGCGTGGCGCCGGCGCCACAGTGCACCGGCTGGCGCTGGTGTTTGCCTGCGGCCTGCTGCACGGCCTCGGTCTGGCCTCGGTGCTGGCCGACCTCGGCCTGTCGTCGGAAAACCGGGGCGTCAGCTTGCTTGGTTTCAATCTCGGGGTCGAGATCGGGCAGCTGCTGTTCGTGTCGTTGATGCTGCTGGTGCTGGCCGCCGTGCAGCGCGGCCTGAACCAGCAGTTGTATATGCGCTTCCTGCAAGCGTGCTCGGCGCTGGCCGCCGTCGCCGGCATCGTGTGGCTCCTCGAGCGCACCGGACTTTTTTAGTCAAGCGGCCAGCAAGAATTTGCTGCCAATATAGTCCTAATGCAAAGCAGGAACGGCCGGGGAATGATAGTATTGATACAAGCTTAACATTCCCTTTTTTTAGGACGCGACCGCAATGCGCCAGGCCCGACTTTTCCCAACCCGATTGGCTTGCGCCGCCGCGCTGGCATTGCTGGCAGCTTGCGGCGCCAAGGATGGCGCCACGCCGCCCGGCGGCGCCCGCCCGCCGCCTGAAGTCGGCGTCATCACCACCCGCATCGAACCGCTCGCCCTGCAGACCGAATTGCCGGGCCGGGTCGAGGCGGTGCGCGTGGCCCAGGTGCGGGCCCGCGTCAATGGCGTGATCGTCAAGCGCCTGTTCCGCGAGGGCAGCGACGTCAGGGCCGGCCAGGTCCTGTTCCAGATCGATCCGGCGCCCTACCAGGCGGCGCTGGCCAGTGCCCAGGCGGCATTGGGCAAGGCGCAGGCCAACCTGACCCAGGCCAGCGCCCAGGCCGAACGCTACAAGCCGCTGGCTGCGGCCAATGCGGTCAGCCAGCAGGAATACGTGGCCGTGGTGGCCGCCCACCAGCAGGCGCTGGCCGACGTCGCCGCCGCCAAGGCTGCCGTGCAGCTGGCCCAGATCAATGTCGGCTACGCCAGCGTGAGCGCGCCGATCGACGGGCGCATCGGCCGTGCGCTGGTGACCGAAGGCGCGCTGGTCAGCGCCACCGAGGCGACCCAGCTCGCGCTGGTCCAGCAGACCGGCACCGTCTACCTGAACATGACGCAGTCGGCCCAGGAGCTGCAGCACCTGCGCCAGCACGCCGGCAGCAAAGATGTCTCCGTGCCGGTCACCGTGCTGCTCGACGGCGGCGTCGAACTGCCGCGCAAGGGCAAGCTGCTGTTCTCCGACGTGTCGGTCGATCCGACCTCGGGCCAGGTGACGCTGCGCGCCGAAGTACCCAATCCCGACAACGCCCTTCTCCCCGGCCAGTATGTGCGGGTGCGCCTGTCGCAGGCCAGCCTGCCGGCTGCCATCCTGGTGCCGCAGCAAGGCGTCAGCCGCAGCGGCCAGGGCGACACCGTGATGGTGGTCGGCCCGGACAACAAGCCGACGCCGCGCAAGGTGCAGGTCGGTCCGATCGTCGCTGGCAGCTGGGTCATCCTTGATGGCCTCAAGGCCGACGAAAAAGTGATCGTCGACGGCTTCCAGAAAATGATGGCGCCCGGCGCGCCGGTCAAGGCCGTGCCGTGGACCGGCGCTGCGCCGGCTGCGGCGGCGCCAGTGGCAGCATCGGCACCTGCAGCCGCTAAATAGGATTCTTCATGGCCCGTTTCTTCATTGACCGCCCCATTTTTGCGTGGGTGATCGCGCTGTTCATCATGGTCATCGGCGCCGTCGCCATGGTCACGCTGCCAATCGCGCAGTACCCGCCAGTGGCGCCGCCATCGATCGTCATCAGCGCCGCCTACCCCGGCGCCTCGGCCCAGACCCTGGAAGACAGCGTCATCAGCGTCATCGAGCGCGAGATGAACGGCTCGCCCGGCATGATCTATATGGAGTCGATCAGCCAGGCCAACGGCACCGGCTCGATCACCATCAGCTACGAAACGGGCACCGATGCCGACCTGGCCCAGGTCGACGTGCAAAACCGGCTGGGCCGCGCCACCGCGCGCCTGCCGGCCGCCGTCGTGCAGCAGGGCGTGCGGGTCGACAAGGCGCGCGCCAACTTCCTGATGTTCGTGGTGCTGTCGTCCAGCGATCCGAAGTGGAACCCGATTGCGTTGGGCGACTATGCGGCGCGCACGGTGCTGCCGGAAATCCAGCGCATCAAGGGCGTTGGCCAGGCCCAGCAGTTCGGCACCGAGCGGGCCATGCGGGTCTGGATCGACCCGGCCAAGCTGGTCGGCTTCAAGCTGTCCACCAACGACGTCAACGCCGCCATCCGCAGCCAGAACGCGCAGGTGTCAAGCGGCACCATCGGCGACCTGCCCAATATTCCCGGACAGGCGATGGCCGCCACCGTCGTCGTCAAGGGCCAGCTGTCGACCGTCGAACAGTTCGGCAATATCGTATTGCGCGCCAATCCGGATGGCTCGAGCGTGCGCCTGAAGGACGTGGCCCGCATCGAAATCGGCGGCCAGAACTATTCGACCTCGTCGCGCCTGAACGGCAAGCCCTCGTCCGGCATCGGCATCCAGCTGTCCCCGAATGGCAATGCGCTGGAAACGGCCAAGCTGGTGCGGGCCCGCATGAATGAACTGTCGCGCTATTTCCCGCCCGGCATGAAGTGGGCAATACCGTTCGACAGCTCGGCCTTCATCGATATCTCGATCAAGCAGGTGGTCGAGACCCTGGTCGAGGCAGTGATCCTGGTGTTCCTGGTGATGTACCTGTTCCTGCAGAACTTCCGCTACACGATCATCCCGACCATCGTGGTGCCGGTCGCCCTGCTCGGCTCACTGGCCACGCTGCTGGCGCTGGGCTTTTCGATCAATGTGCTGACCATGTTCGGCATGGTGCTGGTGATCGGCATCGTCGTCGACGACGCCATCGTGGTGGTCGAAAACGTCGAGCGCATCATGAGCGAAGAAGGCTTGCCGCCCTTGGCCGCGACCCGCAAGGCGATGGGCCAGATCTCCGGCGCCATCATCGGCGTGACCGTGGTGCTGGTGTCGGTGTTCGTGCCGCTGGCCTTCTTCACCGGCGCGGTCGGCAATATCTACCGCCAGTTCTCGGCGGTGATGGTGTCGTCAATCCTGTTCTCGGCCTTCATGGCGCTGTCGCTGACGCCGGCCCTGTGCGCCCATTTGCTCAAGCCCGTCGAAGCGGGCCACCACCATGCCAAGACCGGTTTCTTCGGCTGGTTCAACCGCACTTTCGCGCGCACGGCCAAGAACTACGAAGGCCATGTCGGCTCGATGCTGCGCCATACCTCGCGCTCGCTGGTGGTGTTCGTCGCCCTGATCTTTGTTGCGGCGCTGCTGTTCGCGCGCATGCCTTCGTCGTTCCTGCCGAACGAAGACCAGGGCTATGTACTGGGTAATATCCAGCTGCCGCCGGGCGCCACGCTGGCGCGCACCACGCAAGCACTGGAACAGATGGAGCAGTACATCCTCAAGCAGCCGGAAGTGAAGAACATGGTCAGCGTGGCCGGCTTCAACTTCTCAGGCCAGGGGCAGAATATGGCGCTGGCCTTCATCCCGCTCAAGGACTGGAGCGAGCGCACGGACGCCGGCCAGGGCGCGCAGGACTTCGCCGGCCGCGCCAGCGGCGCGCTGTCGCGCATCCGCGATTCCTTCATCTTCGTCATCAGCCCGCCGCCGATCCCCGAGCTGGGGCGCGGCACCGGCTTTTCGTTCCGCCTGCAGGACCGTGGCGACAATGGCCGCGCCGCCCTGCTGGCGGCGCGCAACCAGTTGATGGGCCTGGCTTCCAAGAGCCCGATCCTGGCTGGCGTGCGACCCGAAGGCATCGAGGATGCGCCCCAGCTGCAACTCGACATCGACCGCGACAAGGCCAGCGCGCTGGGCGTGTCGTTCGACGCCATCAACAGCGCCGTTTCGACCACGCTCGGGTCGAGCTATATCAACGACTTCCCGAATGCAGGCCGGCTGCAGCGGGTGGTGGTGCAGGCCGACGCGCCGGCGCGCATGCAGGCCCAGGACCTGCTCAGCATCAACGCCTTGAACGCCCGCGGACAGCCGGTTCCGCTGTCGGCCTTTGCCAGCACGCGCTGGGTCACCGGCGCGATGCAGACGGTGCGCTACAACGGCTATTCGACGATGCGCCTGGCCGGCGACGCCGCACCTGGCCACACCACCGGCGAAGCAATGGCGGAGATGGAGCACCTTGCCGCCCAGCTGCCGCCGGGCTTTGCCTACGAATGGACCGGCCAGTCGCGCGAAGAAAAGCTGTCCGGCTCGACCGTATTCGTGCTGCTCGGCTTTGCCCTGCTGGCCGTGTTCCTGGCGCTGGCCGCGCTGTACGAAAGCTGGACCATCCCGATGGCGGTGCTGCTGGTGGTGCCGTTCGGCGTGCTTGGCGCGCTGCTGGCGGCCAATGCGCGCGGCTTCCCGAACGATGTCTACTTCAAGGTCGGCCTGATTACCATCATCGGCCTCGGCGCCAAGAACGCGGTGCTGATCATCGAGTTCGCCAAGGACCTGCAGGCGCAGGGCAAGACCCTGGCCGAGGCGGCGCTGGCCGCCTGCCACTTGCGCTTCCGCCCCATCCTGATGACCTCGCTCGCCTTCATCCTCGGCGTGCTGCCGCTGGTGGTGGCAAGCGGCGCCGGCTCGGCCAGCCAGCGCGCCATCGGCACCGGCGTCATGGGCGGCATGATCAGCGCGACCGCGCTCGGCGTATTCTTCGTGCCGGTGTTCTTCGTGGTGGTGCGCAAGCTGTTCAAGGGCAGCGAGCGCCAGCGCAAGAGGTATGCGCATGAAGACGGCGGCAATGCGCCGCAGGCGGACGGAGGCAAACATGACTAAGCGCGCCCTGCTGCTGGCGCCGCTGGCGCTGACGGCCTGCATGTCGCTGGCGCCGAAGTACGAGCGGCCTGCACTGCCGGTGCCCGATGCCTATGGCGTGCCGCCGGTGCGAGCCGTCCGCGCCGCCGCCACTGTCGGCTGGCAGCAGTACTTCACCGATGCGCGCACCAGGCAGCTGATCGAAACCGCGCTGGCCAATAACCGGGACTTGCGGGTGGCCGTGCTCAACATCGAGCAGGCCAGGGCCCAGCACAGCATCCGCCGCGCCGACTTGTTGCCGACCGTGAACCTCGGCGTGAGCGGCAACCGCGCCACCACCAGCGACGACAGCGTCGAAAGCCATTTCGCGGGCGGCCTCAGCGTCACTGCCTTCGAACTGGACCTGTTTGGCCGCGTGCGCAACCTGTCCGATGCGGCGCTGGCCCAGTACCTGGCGACCGAAGAAGCGCGCAAGAGCGCGCAAATCAGCCTGGTGGCGTCGGTGGTCAATACCCATCTGGCGCTGCTGGCCGATGACGAATTGCTGGCCCTGACCCGCAAGACGCTGGAAGCGCGCCAAGCGTCGCTCAAGCTGGTACAGCTCAAGTACGACAATGGCATCGTGTCGAAGATCGACCTGCAGCAGTCGCAGTCGCTGGCCGAGGCGGCACGCGTGACGCTGGCCCAGCTTGCGCGCCAGCGCGCGCAGGACAGCAATGTGCTGGCTTTGCTGATTGGGCGCGAGATCGCACCAGCATCGATTGGAGCAGGCGGCGCGGCCGGCAAGGACAGCCCTGGCAGCGCCGTCACACTCGACGACATGAAGCTGGCTGAAACGCCAGTGGGCCTGGCATCGGAACTGCTGGCGCTGCGGCCTGACATCCGCCAGGCGGAGCAGCAACTGATGGCGGCCAACGCCAATATCGGCGCGGCGCGCGCGGCCTACTTCCCGCGCATCAGCCTGACCGGCAGCGCCGGCAGCGCCAGCACCGAATTGTCCGGCCTGTTCAAGGGCGGCAGTTTTGGCTGGACCTTTGCGCCGCAGCTGGTGATGCCGCTGTTCGACTTTGGCCGCACTGGCGCCAATGTCGACAGCGCCAGGGTTGGCCGCGACATCGCCGTCGCACAGTATGAGAAAGCGATCCAGGTGGCGTTCCGCGAAGTGAGCGACGCGCTCGCTGGCCAGGCGACGCATAACGAGCAGCTGCGCGCGCAGCGTGCCGTGGCGGCAGCGGAGGCGGAGCGCTTTGCGCTGTCAGAGCTGCGCTACCGCAATGGTGCAGCGAGCTACCTCGATTTGCTCGACGCCCAGCGTTCGCTGTTTGGCGCCCAGCAGGCCGCGATCCTGGCGAACCTGGCGCGCCTGCAAAACCAGGTGATGCTGTACCGGGTGCTGGGCGGCGGCGCGAACTAAACAAACCGTGGGCACGGGGCCGTCGCACGGTTGTTGGTGCGGCGACATGCCCACCCTACATCGACTAAACAAAACGCAGGCACGGGGCCGTCGCACGGTTGTTGATGCAGCGTGGGCACGCAGTGCCCACCCTACGGTCTAAACAAACCGTGGGCACGGGGTCGTCGCACGGTTGTTGGTGCGGCGACTTGCCCACCCTACATCGACTAAACAAAACGCAGGTACGGGTTCGTCGCACGTTTGTTGATGCAGCGTGGGCACGCAGTGCCCACCCTACGGTCTGCCACGTCGACGTAGGGTGGGCACTGCGTGCCCACGCGCCATCAAAAACCAGACGTGGGTGTCCACGCGCCATCAAAAACCAGACGTAGGTGCCCATGCGCCATCAAGAACCAGACGTAGGGTGGGCACTGCGTGCCCACGCGCCATCAAAAACCAGACGTAGGTGCCCACGCGCCATCAAGAACCAGACGTAGGGTGGGCACTGCGTGCCCACGCGCCATCAAAAACCAGCTTGCAGCGACAGGTACCACCCGCGCTGCCTCTGGGTGTTGAAGACAGTGATCGCCCCCAGGTCGACATAGGCCGCGGTCAGCGAAAAATTCTTGGTCGGGAACCAGGCGACAAACACGTCGCCGAAGGCTTTCTCGTCCTTGTCCAGGCCAAGATTGTGCGGCTTCATCCGGTATTCGACCCCGGCCACCAGCTTGCGGTTGATCAGGTAGGCGGCGGACGCTTCGAGCATCGGCCGATAGCGGTCGCCCTGGTCGCCGCCAAAGCCCAGGATGCCCATCTGGTTGGCGCGGGTCATGCGCAGCGTGCCATTCAACAGCAGGCTGTGCGCCAGGTACAGCTTGGTGGCCGACACATACAGGTCGGTCCCGCTGTCGTCCTTGGCCCCGAGCTGCATCACATTGGTGACGCCCAGCGCGCCAAGGCCACCGACTCCCTTATTGCGCTTGTGCTGGACGCCGACCGCAATTTGCGGCATCGCGCTGTCCTGCTCGTACACCGCGTCGCCCGCCACCCGCAACTTGAGGCCGAAGATGTCCTGCTTGATATCGAGTTGGTTCAGCGGCGCCAGGTGGCCACTGAACTGCTGCCGCGCCAGCGACAGTTCGAACCGGTCGGCGATACCCACCGCGACACCGAACGTGGCCAGGCTGTAGTCCTGGGTCTTCACGTGGGTCGTGTGCACATTGGCGCCGAAGCTGTCGGTGGTGCCATAGCCGGTGATCAGCGCCCATGGCGTCAGGCCACCGCCGCCTGCACCTTCGACCGAACTCACGCCGCCGGTCGCCGTCAGTTTCCCCATATCCTGCGCATTGACCGCTTGCGCCGACAGCGCGCAAAGTACGAATCCAAGCATGGCTGGGAGCCTGCGCGGCAGAAGCTCGTCGGCCCAAACGGGTGGGGAAAAGTCCCACTTCGCCCCCATTTCTC
>CBDDRJ010000107.1:0-20775 GCA_965233055.1 uncultured bacterium | reverse complement strand
ATGACGCTTTGAGGAACACTGCTCATGGGGTTACTCCTTGGCGCTTACGCGCTGGTTTAATAAAGATTCGCACCTCTATCAAACCGGGTAACCCCACCTTTGGCAAGGCCTTACTGTCAGATCAAGTCGGAACTACTACATATTATTCATTTGGACATCACACTTTTTCACACCATTCGCTAGTCGTCTGGACCGACTTGGAAATGCACCAATGACTGATTCGAGCCATATCGCTTTGATTGTGCCGACGCAAAAGGACAAGTAAATGTCTAACAGCTCGCTCAACCTCGCTCACTTCGTTCGCTGGACACGCCAAAGCTGCGCTTTGTCGTGCCGGTTAGCGTAAACGTTAGGTACCACAGAATGTCATCCTTCTCCGATCCAAAAGCTATTGCCGGCTACGCAGAAAACGCAACCCGTCGTGTCCCTGGTCTAAGTGATATACATCGCATGTCAGCCTTGCTGTTGGCTGAGTGCACACCACCCAATGGGCACGTGTTGGTCGTTGGCGCGGGTGGCGGCATGGAACTCAAGGTCTTCGCACAGACCTTCCCGAACTGGCAATTGGATGGAGTTGACCCCTCTGCCGAAATGCTTAGTCTCGCGAAGGCCGCTCTCGGACCGCTCTCTTCTCGCGTAAACCTACACCATGGATATGTCGAAGCGGCCCCAAAGGGCCCGTTCGATTCGGCGGCTTGTCTGTTGACGCTCCACTTCACCACCGAAGCGGAGCGCTACCGAACATTGTGTGAAATTCATTCACGTTTGAAGCCCGGTGGGGCACTTGTCACAATGCACTACAGCCTTGCTGAGAATCCGGCCGAGCGTGAACTATGGTTGTCGAGATGTGCCGCGTTTGCCATCTCTTCTGGAATAGATCCTGGGCAAGCAAACACGGCAGCAGTGGCAATCGGCAAGCAACTGCCTATCCTTACGCCTGCACAAGACGAAGAACTCATGCGAAAGGCGGGCTTCTCGAACATAAGCACCTTCTATGTAGCCTTGGCATTTCGCGGGTGGGTAGCCTATGCCTGAGTCCGAGTGTTACCTAACCCGACGCTCAACCCCGCTCCTTTCAGTCGCTGGACGCTGCGCGATAAAGCTGCGCAGCACCGGTTATCTCTACCTTAGGCCTCTTTGAACGCAATGCTGCAAGTCACGATCCGAAAAGCCGTCGCTGCTGAGCAGAAGGCACTCGAGGCGCTTCAATGGCGGGCGTCACTCAATAATCCCGGAGACCGCGAAGCTCTCCTAGCAAATCCGGATGCCATCGAACTGCCTCTTCAGCAAATCGAGACTGGCGGAGTGTTCGTGGCCGAAGTGGCAGGCTTAGTCGCAGGGTTTGCGGCAATTCTTCCGCGCGAAGATGGCAATTCAGAGCTAGACGCCCTCTTCGTTGAGCCAAAGGTCTGGCGGCGAGGTATCGGGCGAGCGCTGGTTGAGTACGTCTGTTCCGCGACAAGGGGCATGGGCGCCGGCTCGATCCACGTCGTAGGAAACCCGCACGCCGAGGCCTTCTATCGCTCGTGCGGGTTCAAAATGCTCGGTACGAAGGAAATGCGTTTCGGCGTTGGCTTGCTACTGAAACGGGATCTACTGTGAACACGAGCAAGGTCGCCTGCGCCGAGAGGGCTAACCCTTCCATCGAGGGGATGTTCGAAATTTGGCTTCGTCAGCTGTCAGACGCCCCTCATGTCAGACGTTAGGCCCGTCATGAAATTATCGCGCGTCTTTTGGGTTTACCTGGCCATGCTCATAGCCATCGCTGGCGTGGCCATTCATGTCGGTGCGGTTATTGCTGGCCCGTCGTGGTTTGTTTTCTTCAATGCGCCGCCCAGTGTCGTCGCATCAGCCCGAGCCGGTACCGTGTTGGCTCCAATCAGCGCTCTAGCCATTGCCGGGCTCATGGCGGTCTGCGCCGTTTACGCTGCGTCCGCGGTCGGGCTGCTACGCCGCCCACCGCTTCAGCGGCTGGGCCTTGCCGGCATGGCGGCCATCTGTTTGCTGCGCGCTCTTATCCTTCCTCCGCTGGCCATCAATCATCCCGAGCTGCGAAATACTTTTGAGGTTGTCAGCGCGCTCATTTGGGGCCTGGCGGGTGTGGGGTTCGCTGTCGGCTACCGCCTGTCCAAGGCGGGGCTTAACAATTCATTCAAGCCGTAGCCGCTTCGCGGCTCGGCTTAATTCAGGCGTTAGCCTCACCACACGTCACCGTGACAATTGAGGTCCAACAGCAACGTTGGCCGGCTCTACAACCAATGGGGAATCCATGAAGCTCCAATATCTCGCACTCACATTACTCGCAGTTGCTTCGGTTTCTAATACGTACGCGGGCGCCACACCCTCCTCGTATGCGGGACAAGAACAGAGGGATATCAAGTCACTTTCAGCTGAAGATGTGCAATCACTGCTCTCCGGCAAAGGTATGGGTCTGGCCAAGGCAGCCGAACTAAACGGATATCCCGGTCCCTCACATGTCCTGCAGCTCGCAGCCGAACTCCAACTCTCCGATAGCCAGAAGACGGCGACACAAGCTCTCTTCAAGTCGATGGAGCGCAAGGCAATCGCGCTTGGTGTATTGCTTGTGCAGGCCGAAGGCGAATTAGATCAACTCTTTGCCAGCAAACAGGCTACGCCGTCGCTTCTCGCGGAGAAGCTGGAGGCAATCGGCCAACTTCAAGCCAAAGTGCGAGGAGCTCATCTCGAAGTGCATTTGGCCCAGGCTCAGCTGCTATCGGCGGAGCAAATCACCATGTACGCAAAGCTCCGAGGGTACACTAGTGAAGGCAAGGGCCATGGTCATCAGCACTCCCACTGAGCCGGCTAACCCGTCAATCAAGAGGGCGAGTCCCGGCAAGTCGGGTCACGCCTCTCGTTTCGCACCTTAGTCAAAAGTAGGAAACGGAAAAATTATGCAGAAAGAAATCAATATTAAGCCTCGGACAGCCACTCCAAAGGTCGCGAAATTCATTCTTGAATTCCTCCCTCTTTTGCTGGCTTTGTTTGGTTCAAGCACGCTCTTTTCGCTTGCGGGCATTTCGTGGCCAAGCTCCACACAAATCTATCTTTGGGCCATACTCGTCCTTTGTGTAGTTGGGCTTCAGCGCTTATTCGCAGGGCTGCTCTGGTTTGCGGTTCTCTTTGCAAGACCGCAATGGATTGGCGTTGGCGCTGGCACTGATAGAACCATCTGAACAGTCGGGACGCCAATCACGGGGCTAACAATTTGGTCGAGTCGGATTGGCCGAATGCGGTGCAAACTTTGTGGGCTGAACGCAATGGAGTAGCGCAGAAGAAAGTTACAGGGAAAGGATTGTTCGTGGGAATACTTGATGGAGTACTTGGCAACGCCTCTAAAATTGACGCTGCAAAGGTGGCGCCAGAGTTCGACAAAATACTGGCGCCCGGCGAAAAGATCGAGCACGCGTATCAACTGATACGTGACTACTTTGTATTTACCGACAAGCGCCTGGTACTGGTGAACAAGCAAGGCCTGACGGGAAGCAAAGTGGAATACCACTCGATTCCCTACAAAAGCATTACCCAGTTCAGCATCGAGACCGGTGGAACGCTGGACCTTGATGCTGAACTGAAGATATGGATCTCTAGCACGCCAGCGCCTATTCTCAAGCAATTCAACAAAAAGTTGAGCATCTACGAAGTGCAGGCGGTTCTGGCCAGCTACGTCCTTAAATGAAAGCCGGGAACCCTCCAGCTCTATTAGATGACAGGACAGTTCATGGCCACTGAGGCAGAAAAAAATCGCAGAAAACTCGTTCCACTATGGATAAAGATATTTGGATGGCTGTTTATCCTGATGGGCGTTGCCGTCCCGCTGATGCCATTCGTCACCTCAATTTTTGACCGACCAGTTAACTACGAAATTTTCGGCCTGAGCCACAACGGTTCGCCATTTCACTCTATGGCGATTACTATTTCTTTAATTATTCTGTCGCTCTCAGCATCGGCATATGGTCTATTGTTTGGAAAGTCCTGGGGTGTAAAGGCATGCCTGATTACCGGCTACGCTGGCGTTGTAATTTGCCTCACATCTATGGCCTATTCCCTAATTTTCCTCAGCTCGCTATCAATCAGGCTGGAGTTGATCATTCAGTTTCTATACATTCTCAAGTTAAGGAAAATCGAACCACTTTGGATAGAGAAAGGATAGGCTGAAAATGGAAATCCTCCTCGGACTATTAGGTTCGCTGTCAACTTTGGGCTCGTTGGTCGGCGCCGCCTTGGGCGGCGTGGCATTTATTCTTTTGCCGGAGCACTTTCCTCGAATCGAAATAGCGATTGGCTTGTTTGTCCTATCCCTGATAATCGGGAAATTTCTTGATCTCCTAATACTCTCAAGGAAGAAGTAAGGTGGCGAGAATTGTCGCTGGACCTATATTTTTCGCCTTCGCGATTGCTCTCGCACTCCTGGCGGCGGCCATCTGACGCGTGGGTGCGTATTCCGGCGAACGTGACCGGTCATTCCGGGGAACGTGACCGCTGCGCATGAGATGGCGCTACGCGGTCAAATTCTAATCCCTGCGGTCACGATGGGTCGATATTTTTCTCCTTTTTGGCTGTTTTTGGTCGTTGGGCGCGTAGCGAATCACCGGTCAGCGTGAAGCGGTGGTTGCGCTGCATGACGCGGTCCAGAATGGCGTCGGCGATGGTGGCGTCGCCGATCCAAGCATGCCAGTGCTCGACAGGCAATTGGCTGGTGATGATGGTGGCCTTGCTGCCGGCCCGGTCGTCAATGATCTCCAGCAGATCTGAGCGCGTCATGCCGTCAATGGTCCCCATGCCCCAGTCGTCCAGGACTAGCACGTCAGTCTTAGCCAGTTGAAGCAGCCATTTGCCGAAGGCGCCACTGCCGTGCCGGATGCGCAGTTCTTCCTGCAAGCGGGGTACACGCTGATAGATCGCCGAGTATCCACGCCGGCAGGCGTATTGCGCCAATGCGCAAGCCAGCCACGATTTGCCGGCGCCGGTTGGGCCTGTGACCAAGACGCTGTGACCGGCGCCGACCCAGTCGCCCAAGGCCAGACTCATCACCTCGCGCCGGTCGATGCCGCGACCGGCGCGAGAGTCGATATCCTCAATCGCTGCTTGCCCGTACTTGAGATGGGCACTCTTCAGCAGCCGCATCAGCTTGCGGTCATTGCGGGCGTGGACTTCGCGATCGATCAACAGAGCCACTCGCTCCTCGAAGCTTAACGCCGTCATGCCAGGTTGTGCCAGTTGTTCTTCCAGGCCGGCCGCCAGGCCGTCCAGTTTCAGTGAGCGTAGCTGCGCCAGGGTGGTGTGCATCATCATCGCCATATTCCTTATTGGTAGTAACCGGGGCCGCGCAGGTGGGCGTGCTCGGGGCTGACCCATTCGTCGGCGACCACGGGGGCGCTTTGATCGCGGTTGTTTTTCAGGATGTCCTTCACGTGGCGGTACTGGCAGGCGCCGATTTGCAGGGCTAGCATGCAAGCCGCTTCCAGGCGCACCTTGCCATAGCGCTTGGCCAGCGAGAGCAGGCCAAGGCAGGCGCGGTAGCCGTGCTCTGGATGCCTGTTCTCGGCCATCAGCCGGGTCACCGCCTCAGCTGTCGCCGGGCCGATGCTCTCGCCCCAGTGGATCAAACGTTGTGGCGTCCATTCCATGTGCGCGCGGTGCGCGGCCGGCATGTGCGCAGGTATGGTTGTGAAGCCGCCTGCGCGGCTGTTGATGGCGTGGCTTGCGACGCGTTGGCCCCGATGCAGCAGCTCGACCACGGCAGCGGTGATGCGTGCTTCCAGCTCTTGACCGACCAAGGTTTGCGGCACGCTGTAGCGGTGGCGATCGACCTCCACGTGATAGTCGATGTGGACCTTGACGGTCTTGAAGCGAGCCATCTCGTAACGCTGCAGCGGCAGCGCCAACAAGGCCGGCGCATCAATCTCGGCGAATGTGCTGGCACGGCTTCCTGGCAGTTTCTGGAACGGCTTCTCGTTGAGCCGCGTGAGCAACGGCGCCATAGCCTGATTGACCTCGTGCACGCTGCCGAACTGCTGGTGGCGCAGACGGGCCATGATCCAGCGCTCGACGATCTGCACCGCCGATTCGGCCTTTGCCTTGTCCTGTGGATGGTAAGGGCGTGCCGGCAGGATTGAGGTGCCGTAGTGGCGCGCGAAGTCGAGCACGGTGTCGTTACCGCGTGGTTCGTAGCGATTGGCGTCCGAGATCATCGCCTTCGGGTTGTCGGGAACGATAAGCTGCGTGACGCCACCATAGAAGCTCAGCGCGCGTGCCGTCGACTCGAGCCAGTCGGCCATCGTCTCGCGTGGCGTGGCGCAGGCGTAGGTGTAGCTCGACGCCCCCATCGACGCCACGAAGATGTGGGCACGTCCGCCATCGGTGAGCGCGATGGTGGGGCCGGCGTAATCGATGAAGAGCTTCTCGCCGGCGCGGTGCACCTGGCGCATAGAGCGCTTAAGCTGCTTGGCGAAGCGGCGGTAGTTTTCGCAGAACTGCGAGTAAGCGTAGGTCTGGCCGTCAGCATAGTCGGCGCGATGCTCCTCCCACAGCAGCATCAATGTCATGCCCTTGCGCCGCAGTTCATGGTGCATGCGGCCATAGTCGGGCTGCACATAATCTCGCGCCTTCTGGGAACCGACCAGCAGGCGCCGCTCCAGCGCTGCCTCGTCCATGCCTTGCACTACAGGCCACTCCAAGCCTGCCGCAGCTGCCAGGCCCGCATACTTCGTGACCACTCCCTTCGACAGCCCCAGCGCATCGGCAATCTGCTGGTGCGACAGTTTGGCATCAAGCTTGAGCCGTAGTACGTCCTTAATTTTACGCATATTGATCCTTGGTGCGGGCACGCTGTTTCCAGTCAAAAGCTGGGAGCGTACCCGTTAGGTTGCAAAATGCGTAACACCATTACTGCGCTGTACGAAGCCATTCCGGCATCGTGACCAGCAATTCCGGTATCGTGACCGCTGATTCCGGAAGATGCTCGAAATCGGTCACGTTCGCCCGGAATGGGCGGTCACGTTCAAATGGAATGACTGGTCACGATGCCGGAATCACTGGTCACGTTCGTCCGGAATACCCACGTGGGACCAGAGTCATGAATTCGGGTGCGCCGACGCGTTTATAATTGCATTGATATCGCTTGCAATCTATCCACTGAAAGAATATGCAAAATTCAATTACCGAAATCGACGCCCGGACAATTCTAAAGAATATCGAGCGTTCCGACCGTGCAAAAGCCATACTTAGCAAGCGTACTTCGGTGATTCCAGTCGTACTGGTTTCTTCTTTTGGCGGGGCGGTCTGCTCAACCGCCATTGCCAGTTCGAAATTTGAAGCCCCTCTTATGGTCATCGTTCTTCTCGTACTGGGCAGTGTTGGTGCTATTGTTGGCGCGATGGAAAACTATACAATTCGTCGCCGGCTTGAGGCAGCCATTGAATTGCTTCAACTGCAGGAAGAAGTTCGTTCGTCCAACAATTAGACCGAGCTGGGCTGGCCGGGCGCCGCGCGGTCTGTGGATTTTTCAGGAGCAATATGTCAGGAATTACTACAGGAGGTGTGCGCACCGTACTGCGGCTCGAGGGACTTTGCGTTCTGATCGCATCCGTTGCGTGCTACGCCAGGTTCGGAGCGGGCTGGGGCCTTTTCGCTGCCTGCTTCCTGGTGCCGGATCTGTCTTTCGCCGGCTACCTCGCCGGCCCCCGCGCTGGCGCGGTCGCGTATAACACGGCCCATTCTTACCTTGGAGCAGTAGCCTGCCTAGTCGCTGGTGTCCTTACGTCATCACCTGTCCTGATCCCGGCGGGCCTCATCTGGTGCGCGCACATCGGATTTGACCGGGCGCTAGGCTACGGACTCAAGTACTCACAGGCATTCGGCTTCACGCATTTAGGACTGATTGGCCGTGCAGGCAGAACGACCCCGAGTCCCTGACAGGGAGAATACCCATGCACTTCGATCCAAGCGATACCTATGTCCATCTCACCGCTGGCGGAACGGCGGAGCAACTGCCGGGCGGTGAGCAATTCTGGTCCAAGCCCGAATCGGAGCTCGATGGTCTTGGCCACGGCTGGCTGGTCACGGAGTTCGAGTGCTCGTCGGACTGGCCGAGCTGGGAGATGCATCCCGAGGCCGACGAATTCGTTTATCTGCTCTCGGGGGCAGCGGTGATGCTGCTGCAGCAAGCGGACGGGCTGCAAGAAGTTCCACTCCTGGGCCGCGCTGCTGTCGTCGTTCCGAAGGGTGTTTGGCACACGGCCAGAGTCACCCAGCCAAGTCGCATGCTCTTCGTCACGATGGGCCGTGGCACTGAGCATCGGGCAATCTAAGCTGTCACGTGCCCAAGGCAATACCAACCAGCCCGAACGGAGCGAGAAGATGACACTGAACCGCCGATCCTTTCTCAAATCTGCAGTCGCAATAGGAGCTTCGCTCGCCTGGGTCGGGCCGGCCCGAGCCTCACGCGTCCAATGGCATGAACGGCGCGACCTCTATCCTCAAGGCGTCGCGTCGGGTGACCCCGAGCCGCACAGCGTCATTCTGTGGACCCGGCGTCCGTTTGCCGAGGGCACGCGCCAGTTCCTGACCGTCGAGGTGGCGGAAGATGAGGCATTTCACCGCGTCATTGCGCATGCGAAGGCGCCGGTCACCGACGCAGCTGACTGGACTGCACGCGTCCTGCTTGGCGGACTCGCGCCGGCGCGTACCTACTGGTATCGATTCACTGACGCAGACGGAAACGGCAGCCGGGTCGGCCGTACGATCACCGCGCCCTTGCCCAATGATTCCCGCACGGTGAATTTCGCCTTCGTCAGCTGCCAGGACATCAATGAGGGCAAGCTCAACGCCTATCGCCGGATGATCTACGAAGATGAACGCGCCGCTGCCGCCGACCAGCTCGGCTTCGTGCTGCATCTGGGCGACTTCATCTACGAGGTGGTCCAGTATCCTGACGAGGTGAAGACCCGTTACGACCGCACGATCTATGAGATTGCCCGCATCCCGGACGGCCATAAGGTCGGCAATTTCCACTTCCCGCTGACGCTCGAAGGCTACCGGGCCATCTACAAAGCCTACCTCCTCGACCCCGACCTGCAGGACGCGCGCGCACGCTGGCCGTTCGTTGCCATGTGGGACAACCACGAATTCTCCTGGCAAGGCTGGCAAAGCATGGTCAAGGCGGGGCCATACGAGCAGCCTGGCCAGAGCGTCAAGGTGGCGGCCAACCAGGCCTGGTTTGAGTATCTGCCCGCGCGGGTGTCACGCGGCAAGCGCCTGCTCGAACGCTTCGATCCACCTGCCGTGAAAAACGTCCCCGTCAAGCAGTTTGACGCCAACGGGCTGGGGATGGAGCCGAACAATCTGGCGGCGATCAACAGCCTCAAGGCCTATCGGTCGCTGCGTTATGGCAGGCACCTGGACCTGATCGTTACCGACCAGCGCAGCTATCGGAGCGCGGACCCGTTCAGCGACCCGTCGCTCGACACGCTCGGCGGCAACGAGTTCAACGGGATGTTTCCTGAGACGGCGATGCAGGTCCTCGACGGCGGGCGCACCTTCAATGGCGGCAATCCTCCTGCAGACGTTCACTTTGGCGAGGCGCATGTGCCCAACCCGCAACGCAATGCGCCGCCGCAGACGATCCTCGGGATGGAGCAGAAGACCTGGTTCAAGGACAAGTTGCGCAAGTCAACAGCGACGTGGAAGGTCTGGGGCAACTCGCTGGGCACGCTCGATTCGCGCGCCGACCCGCAGAACCTGCCCGCAGGAATGACCAAGCAGGCCTGGCCGGCCAACACCTTCGGAACGCTGATCGGCGGCGATTACAGCACCGCCTGGGCCGAGCGCGCCGAGATCTACCGGCTCGTGCGCGACGCCAACATCACAGGTTTCGCCATCGTCTCTGGCGACCGCCACACCTTCTGGGCCGGCTATGCGTCCGCCGAACTCCCTCCCGGCAAGTTCGAGCCGGTCGGCGTGAGCTTTGTCGGCGCTTCTCTGTGCAGTCCCGGCACCATGGAGTCCATCGAGCACAGGCTCAAGAAGGACGCGCCACTGCGTGCGCTGTTCCTGGCGGACCGGGAGGCGGGGGCGAAGCCGGACTGGTCCTACAATATGCTGCTCAGGCATGGGGTGCGCTCGTGCCTGGAATATGCGAAGAGCTTCGACCTCAAGCGCGCGCGGGCCCTGTCGAATCCGGACCTGTCTCCCCACCTCGAATTCGTCGACCTTGGCGGGCATGGTTACTCGAAGGTCCGGTTGTCGGCCACCGAGATGCGCACCGAATTTGTCTGCATCCCGCGCCCGATCGCGCGCAGCGAAAGGCCGGACGGCGGGGCCATCAGGTACCGTGTCGTGCACACTGCCGCCCTGTGGAAGAGCGGGACGCGACCGATGCTGAAAACATCGGTGCTCGAGGGCGATGTCGGATTGTCGATATGAACAAGCCAGCTGACATCGACGAATACTTCTCGGCTGCCGCTGCAAACAAGCGCAAAGCGCGACGATAGGACGCATATGGGAATGGAACGCCGCGCTTTCGCTGTCAAACGTGAACTTGCAATTCGGCGAGTGAAGGAGCGGCTCGTCCGCGATTCATTCCCGCGCATGCAAATGGCTCTCCTGGTTGCGCTGACAGGAGCTGGCGGGCTGCTCGCGTCGTATGGCTTGCTGCAGGCCGGCCTCGACACCATGGCGCTGCGCTATCCATTGGCCCTGCTCGTTGCCTATGTCCTTTTCCTGTTCCTCCTTTGGCTCTGGCTTCGATCCAATGCCAAGGACTATCTGGATGCGCCAGATATTTTTCTGGGCGCGCCTGATTTTGGCTGGTCCGGTGCCCAGTCCGAAAATATATGCGGACATGGTGGCACCTTCGATGGGGGCGGCGCCTCAGGGGATTATGAAAGCTTAATCACCTCCACCGACGGCTCGATGACGGAATCTCTTGGTTCGGTTGGAGAGTCGGTCGGGAAGATCGGCGATGCCGACGAACTGGCAATCCCGATCATCGTCATTGCCCTGGCGCTTGGCATCGCCCTGGCTTCACTCTATGTGGTCTATATTGCCCCGGCGCTTTTTGCTGAATTGCTGGTTGATGGGGCGTTGTCCTATGTGTTGTTTCGCCACCTCCGCGGGCAAGATCCGCAGCACTGGCTTTCAAGTACCTTTCGTCGTACCGCCATCCCATTCTTGGTAACGGGTGTATTCTTATCTGCTACCGGTGCGGCAATGGCAGCATATGCGCCAGGAGCGAACTCTGTGGGCCAGGTCGTGAAGCACGCCAATTTAAACAAGACGACAAGATAATGCCTGAATTGATCATCTGCACAGTGGCATTGCTGGCTTCGGCTTTGACCTTTTTCTCAGGTTTCGGCTTGGGCACGCTATTGTTGCCTGCCTTTGCGCTGTTCTTTCCTGTCGAGCAGGCGGTTGCGCTCACTGCAGTGGTCCATTTTCTCAACAACCTGTTCAAGCTCATGTTAACTGGGCGGCATGCCGACCGGACCGTGGTGCTCCGTTTCGGCCTGCCGGCGATTGCCATGTCCTTCCTTGGCGCATGGGCCTTGGTCTGGCTCGCCGGCATCGCGCCAGTGTTCAGTTACTCGGTATTTGGCCGATCCGTGTCGGTTACGCCGGCCAAGCTGGTGATTGGCTTGCTGCTCCTGTCCTTTGCTACGCTGGAGCTGCTTCCTCGCTTCCGCAATTTTTCATTCGGCAAGCAGTGGCTGCCGCTGGGTGGCTTGCTCAGTGGGTTCTTCGGCGGCTTATCCGGGATGCAAGGCGCGCTGCGCTCGGCCTTCCTTTCCCGCGCGGGACTCAGCAAGGAAGCGTTCATTGCTACCGGCGTCGTCATTGCTTGCCTTATCGATTTTTCGCGCCTTGCCATCTACTTCACGACCCTGGTCCGTGAGAGCGCCCACCTCAATGTCGGTTTGTTGGCCGCGGCAGTTCTGGCGGCGTTCGCAGGAGCGGCACTGGGCAATCGCTACCTCAGGAAGATGACGCTGCCCGGCATCCAGCGCTTCGTCGCCGGCATGCTGTTGGTGGTGGCACTGGGCCTGGTATCAGGGCTCTTGTAGTTGCCGCCTTTCCAGATCAATGCAGCGGCCCCGGCCGATCCTGCTCAAGCGATTTCTTCACAGTAGGCGGCCGCTACCAGGCGGCGACATACGCCGGCGCCGTCGTGCTGCAAATGTGGTCCCGAATTGCCGGGCCCCGCGCCGTCACCAGCGGCAGCACGCCCGCCCACACGGGAATGTGCATGTCTTCATCGTCGTCCTTTGGACCGCCGCTCCTGACCTTGCAGGCGGCTTCCGCCAGCGAGATACGCAGCACCGTCGTCGCGGCGAATTCCTTGTCATTGCCGGGCCGGATCTCGGCTTGCCGGCCCAGCGCGATCTTGTCCATGAATGCGGCCAGCGATGCACGCTTGGCCGCGTCGTCCGCCACCACTTCAAACTGGCCGTAGACCATCGCCGAGCGGTAGTTCATCGAATGACTGAAGGCCGAGCGCGCCAGCACAAGGCCGTCGAGGTGGGTGATCGTCACGCAGGCCTGGGCGCCAGCGGCCAGGTGTTTGACCATGCGCCCGCCATTGGAGCCGTGGATATACAGGTACTCGCCTTCGCGCCAACATGCCATCGGGATGCAGTGGGTTCCTTTGTCGTCCGAGAACGCCACATTGCACAGGTAGGCGGCATCGATGATCTGGTGCAGGGTGTGGCCGTCGTAGCAGGCGTTCTCGGCGATGCGTCGAACGCGGGTGCGCTCGCTTGGTGGTAGGTTGGTGTTCATGGCAATCCATTCAAAAAGGGCAGGGCGAACTATAATCGCAATGTGGCTCCATAAAAAGATCCATGACCGAACAATTTTTTGGAGCCATGATGGACTACGCGCTGCTGGTCAGTTCCTACGCAAGACTCAACCAGGCCAGGCAGTGGTCGGGCCAGCGCCTGCTGCATGAATGCCTGCGCGCCGCCATCCGCAACGGCACCCTGGCGGCAGGCACGCGCATGCCGTCGTCGCGCGTGTTGGCCGCTGAACTGGGCATCGCCCGCAATACGGCCCTGTATGCCTACGAGCAGCTGGCCACCGAGGGCTATGTGCTCTCGGAGCGGAGCGGTACCACCGTCGCCACATTGCCCGCCGCGGCGGCTTCGCCCGCGCTTGCTAGCGGCCCGCGCCGCAATCTGTCACAACGGGCCCAGGCGGTCAGGGCCGAGCAGTTCTCTCCCGTCCCGACCGGGTTTGCGCCGGGCGTGCCGGCACTGGACGAGTTTCCCGTCACCGTGTGGCGCCGTCTGCTGGACCGGACCTGGCGCAGCCTGCCGGCGGCACAGCTCAACTATGGCGACCCGCTCGGCGAGCCGACGCTGCGCGAGGCGATTGCCAATCACCTGCGCGCCACGCGCGGCGCCGACTGCAGCTTCGAGCAGGTCATCATCACCGATGGCACCCAGGGCAGTCTCGATCTGTGCGCCCGCGCACTGGCCGATGCCGGCGACAAGGCATGGATCGAGAATCCCGGCTATGCGGGCGCGCTGGCTGCCTTCCGCGGCGCGCAGTTGAACGTGGTCGGCATTGCGCAGGACGAGGATGGCATCGCGCCGCAGGACGCCGACTGGGACCGCCACCGCCCGCGCCTGATCTATGTGACGCCGTCGCACCAGTACCCGACCGGAGCCATCATGAGCCTGGAGCGGCGCCTCGCGCTGATCGACGGTGCGCGCCGCTGCGGCGCGCTGATCATCGAAGACGACTACGACAGCGAGTTCCGCCACGACGGACCGCCGCTGTCCGCCATGCAGGGGCTGGCTTTGGCCGCTCCGGTGATCTACCTCGGCACGTTCAGCAAGACGATGTTCCCGGCCCTGCGCATCGGCTTCATGGTGGTGCCCGCGTCGCTATTGGCGAACTTGCAGCCGCTGCTGGCCAGGTCGAGCCCGCGCGGGCGCAGTGCCGACCAGCTGGCTCTGGCCGACTACCTGCAGAGCGGGCAGTTTGCGCTGCACCTGCGCCGCATGCGGCGCCTGTACCGGCAGCGCCGCGACGCGCTGGTCGAGGCGCTCGAGCGCCATCTTGGCGAAGTCGGCGAAGTGATGGGCGGTTCGGCCGGCATGCACCTGGTACTGCGCCTGCATGACAAGCGGCTGGACGACCGCGCGATCAGCGAGCGCGCCCGCAGCCTCGGCGTGGTGGCGCATTCGCTGTCGAGCCATGCGACCGGGCGCGACCCTGGCTGGCGCGGCTTCGTGCTCGGCTATGCGCAGGTGCCGGCCGGCCACATGGAGCGCCTGGTCAGGCTGCTGGCCAGGGCGGTCTACGAGTGATCGAGCATCCAGGCCTTGAAGCCGTTGACCCAGCTCTTGGCTGGCAGGTTGAGGCGGGTCTTGATGGCGCCGGCCCGTTCGTACAGCACGCTGAAGTCGACCTGCGGTGAATTCTTGAACGCGATGACGACGATGTTCGCGTCATGCACTTCGGGCAGCCACACGACGGAATCGAAGACCAGCTCCATCGCCTGCAGGTTCTTGTCGTAGTTGCTGAAGTCGCCGAACACATTGGTGGTCATGATGCCGTCCGCCCTCAGGCAGTCGTAGCAGCCCTGGTAAAACTCGGGGGTGTCGAGCACGGGGCCGCGCGCCTCTTCGTCGTACAGGTCGACCTGCAGCACGTCGACCTTGCCGTGGTTGGCGCGGTCGAGCACAAAATCCATGGCGTCCATCTCGCGCACGTCGAGCCGCGCATCGTTCGGCGGCAGGCCGAACAGGGCGCTGCACGCTGCGATCACGTTCGGATTGAGTTCGGCGACGCTGACTCTGGCGTCCGGGAAGCGGTGGTAGCAGAACTTGGTCAGCGCGGCGCTGCCCAGGCCGAGCTGGACGATGTGGCGCGGCTTGTCGTTAAACAGCATCCACATCATCATCATTTGCACGTATTCGAGTTCGATATTGTCCGGCTTGGACAGCCGCATCGCACCCTGGACCCACGAGGTGCCAAGGTGGAGCGAGCGCACGCCCTTGAATTCGGTGGTGGTGGCGGGCGGATGGCCCGGCTGGTCGAAGCGGCGCTCGCCGTCCGACAGGGTGTGGTTTTTGGTGGTCATGCCCGCTAGTTTACCAGCGGGACGATCAGTGTGACCGACAGGCCGCCGCCGTCGCGGTTGGACAGGGTGATGCGCCCGCCGTGCGCCTCGGCGATTTCGCGCGCCAGCGCCAGGCCGAGTCCGGTGCCGCTGCGCTTGGTCGAATAGAAGGGCACCAGCGCGTTCATCAGCACCGCTTCGTTCATGCCGGTGCCGCGGTCTGCCACTTCGATGCGCAGGAAACCGGCCGCCACCTTCAGGTGCAGTTCGACCTGGTCCGGCCTTGAGCCCGACTCGTGCGCGTTCTTGAGCAGGTTCATCAGCGCCTGCTCCATCTGTGCCGGGTCGACGTGGATCGGGTCGGCCGGCAGTTCGCCCACCAGCCGGAACGGCACCTGGGACGCCAGCTGCCCCATGAAGGCGGCCCAGTCGCACGCTTCAATGCGCGGCGTCGGCAGCTTGGCAAAGCGGGCGTAGCCGAGGATGAAGGTCTCGAGGTGGCGGGTGCGCTCTTCGATGGTTTCGAGGATCTGCGGCAGGCGCTCGGTCTGGCCGCGCCGCACCAGCTCGGCGCCGGAATGGGCCAGCGACGTCAGCGGTGCCAGCGAATTGTTCAATTCGTGGCTGATGACGCGGATGACCTTTTTCCAGGTCTGCACTTCCTGGCGGCGCAGTTCGAGCGTCAGCTGACGCAGCAGCAGCAGTTCGTGCGGCCGGCCGTTCAGGCTGAAGCTGGAGCGGGCCAGGTGGTAGACCTCTTCATCCTCGCCGTCGCCGACGGTAAACAAGCCGTCGCCGCCGCGCGCCAGCGCCTCGCCCAGCGCCGGTGCCGACTGCGACAGGATCGACGACAGCTGGTGGCCTTCGAGCTTGTGGCCGCCGCCCAGCAGCTGGCGCGCCACCGCGTTGGCGTAGACCACCGGACCGCCGTCGGACACCAGCAGCATCGCCACCGGCGTGTTCTGCACCATCGTGTCGAGCAGCAGCTCGCGCTGGACCAGGCCGAGGCGCTGGTCGCGCAGCACTTCGCCCAGTTCATTGTGGGCGCGCACCAGGTCGGCCAGCTCGTCGTTCTGCGGCCAGTGCAGGCCGAACGAGAAGTCGCCGTCCTTGTAGCTGGCGACCGTGCCCTCCAATGCGCGGAACATCGACAGGATCGGATCGATCTGCGCGCGCATGGTGATTGACCCGATCGGCAGCACGCAGGCCAGGCTGATCGCCAGCACCAGGCCGGGCCGGGCCGGCATCAGATGGTCGAGCAGCAGCGCCAGCATGATGCCCAGCGCGAGCAGGGTGCCGACCAGCGCCGTCCAGCGCGTAACCATCGACAGGCGGATGCCGTCAGGTGTTTTCATCAGGGGCGGGCGATGCCGAGCCGCTCCATGCGGCGGTACAGCGCCTGGCGCGACAGGCCGAGGTCGGCCGCCGCCTGCGCCACCACGCCGCCGGCCCGGCTCAAGGCCTGCGCGATCGCGTCGCGGTCAGGTTCGGCCTCCGGCGCGGAGGTAGCGCCGGCCGGCAGGCCGAGGTCGGCCGGCTTGATTTCCTGGCCCGCGGCCAGCAGGCAGGCGCGCGCCATCGTGTTTTTCAGCTCGCGCACATTGCCGGGCCAGCCGTGCGCCAGCAGCGAGGCCTGCGCCGACGGGTGCAGGCTCTTGCCGGGTGCGAGGAAGCTGTGGGCCAGCGGCATGATGTCGGCCGGGCGCGCCGCCAGCGGCGGCAGCCGCAGTTCGATCAGGTTCAGGCGGTAGTACAGGTCTTCGCGGAAGGTGCCGGCGCGGATCATCGCGGCCAGGTCGGCATTGGTGGCGCTGATCACGCGCACCTTGACCTGCCTTTCCTTGTTCGAGCCGAGCCGCTCGAAGCGGCCCGTTTCGAGCACGCGCAGCAGCTTCATTTGCCCGGCCAGCGGCAGGTTGCCGATCTCGTCGAGGAACAGGGTGCCGCCGTCGGCTGCCTCGAACTTGCCTTCGCGCGCCTTCGACGCGCCGGTATAGGCGCCCGCGTCGGCGCCGAACAGTTCGGCTTCGATCAGCTCGGCCGGCAGGGCGCCGCAGTTGAGCACGACGAAGGGGCCGTCGCTGACCGAGGAATTGGCCTGGATGATGTCGGCGATGCGTTCCTTGCCGGTGCCGTTGGGGCCGCTGATCAGCACCGGCACGTCGGCGCGCGCCACCTGGCAAGCCAGGTGCAGCAGGCGCTCGGTGGCCGGATCCTGCCACACCATGCCGCGCAGGTCGAAGCCCTGTTCGAGTTCGCGCCGCTGGCGCCGCTCGCTGGCCATGCGCTGCGCCAGCACGCGGTTGGCCTGTCCCAGTTCGATCAGGTTGGTGACGGTGGCGATCAGGCGCTTGTCGTCCCACGGCTTGGCCAGGTAGTCGGCCGCGCCCGAGCGCACCAGGTCGACGGCGGCGTCGAGGTGGGTCCAGGCCGTCAGCAGGATGATCGGCAGGTCGGGGTGGCGCTTGCGGATCGCGCGGAACAGTTCCTCGCCTTCGGCGCCGGAGGTGGTGTCGGCGCTGAAGTTCATGTCGCAGATGACGAGGTCTACCTCGCGCTGGGCCAGCACCGCCAGCCCTTCTTCGGGCGAGGCGGCGCGCAGGGCGGCGATGTCGTGCAGCGAAAACAGCACGTCGAGGGCGATTGCGACGGCTGCGTTGTCGTCAATGATGAGTACAGTAGGCATGTCGACAGTGTGCTCAATTGCCGGCGCTATGACAAGTAATTCGATGCACTATCGCCCCAAATTTCATGCGCTTCGAGTGGCCAGGGCCGGCGACGTGCTGGCCGCGCGCCACGCCGGGCCATAGACCGCCAGCAGGCCCAGGCCCCAGAATACGGCAGCGCCGCCGGCCAGGTAGGCGACCGGCAGGCGCGGCATTTCCAGTTTGCTCACCAGCAGCTGGTTCAGTGCGACCGCCAGCATGACGCCGGCAGTCACGCCGACGCTGGTGATCATGACGTTTTCGGTCAGGAAGTAGCGCAGGATGTCGAGCCGGCGCGCGCCCAGCGCCCGCCGCACGCCGATCTGCTTGCGCCGCTGCGTGACCCACAGGCTGGCCATGCCGACGATGCCGCTGGCGGTGATCAGGAGCAGCAGCATGCTGACGGTGACGAGCATCCACGACAGCGCCAGGTCGGCGCGGTAGCGGTTCTTGCGGTCGTCGGTGGTGGTGGTGGTGCGCAGGATCACGCCGCCGCTCGACATCTTGCGCAGGGCCGCTTCGGTCTCCTTGATGACGCGGTCGCGCTGGCCAGGCTCGGCGCGCACGGCGTAAGCTGCCGAGTTGCTCGGATTCGATCCGCGCAACGGGACGATGGTGGAGAGCTCACCTTGTTCGCCCAACTGGGCCTGGGTCGACTGCAGGGTCTCGACGACGCCGATGATGCGCACTTCCTTGGACGTCGCCTCGGTGCCATAAATGATGGTCTTGCCAAGCGCCGACGGCGCTCCCGGCCACAGTTTGTTTGCCAGCGCTTTGGTGATGATGCCCACTGTCGGGAACGTGTCGCTGGTGATGCTGTCGCGCTCGTGGACGTCGGCCGGCGTAAAGTCGCGCCCTTCGACCAGTTTGAGGCCCCAGGTGTGGACCAGCGAATCGGTGGTGGAGTAGTACGCTGCATCCGCGCTTGTGTTGATCTGGCCGCGTGCGATGGCGATGCCGTTGGTGCTGCCGCTGCGCGACATCGGCGCCTGGCTCACCTTCGCCACCGATGCCACGCCTGGCACAGCGCGGATGGCCTGCGCTTCGCGCTTTTGCGCATCCATCTGTGCCTCGTGGGTGGCGCTGTGGCCCAGGCGCCTGATACTGATGAAGAAGGTCGAGTCTTCCTGCGCGATGCCGCTGGGGCGGGCTGCCACTTCCTGCCGGATGTTGACGATATGCAGGGCGTTGGCGAGGATCGCCAGGCTCAGTGCAACCTGAACCGCCACCAGGATCGCGCCGGTCTTGCTGCGCAATAGTGCCGAGAGAATTGGTCGGATTTCCATGCTCACCCTCACTGTGATTTGAGTTGAAGTGCCGGCGTGACCTGGCAGGCGCGCCAGGTCGGCAGCAGGCCGGCCAGCAGCGCGGCCAGCACCGACAGCGCAAAGGTCAGGGCCAGCATCAGCCAGTCCATGTGGGCGACGATGGCCAGCTGTTTGGACTGGGCGCCGATCAGGGCCAGCGCGCCGAAGGCGAACACCAGGCCGAGCAGGCCGCCGGCCAGGCCGACCACGCCGGTCTCGATCAGGAACTGGTAAAAGATCTCATGGCGCGACGCGCCGAGCGCGCGGCGGATGCCCACCTCGGCCGCGCGCACCGAGAACTTGGCCAGCAGCAGGCCGATCGTATTGACCAGGCACAGCAGCAGGAAACCGAACGCGAGCCAGGCCGACAGCTTGTTGTCGTTGCCGACCACCTTCATGTGCTCGAGCCATTCCCTGACATCGTACAGCTCGTTCTTTGCATGGCGCTTCATGCGGCCCAGCTTGCGCTGTTCGTCGGCGTAGTTGTCCAGGTAGCTTTGCAGGGCGGCGCGGTCGCCGCTCGATTTGAGCTCGAACCAGAACTGCAGCCACGTGCATTCGGAGGCGATGAAGTTCTGGTAGCCCGGCTTGACGCTGGCGCTGCAGCTGGTATTGCCGGAGTTGTTGAGCTCATGCCGGATCGCGCTAGAGAACGGGATGAAGTACTCATCCTCCACTCCGAAGGCGCCGTCGCCGCCGATCAGGCGGTGGAAGCGCGGCACCGGCATCCATTTGTCGACGATGCCGACCACCTGGAAGGAACTGCCGGTCATCGTGACGCGGCGCCCGATCGGGTCTTCGGTGCCGAACAGCTTGTCGGCCAGCGCGCGCGACATCACGACCACGTCGGCGCCGGCCTTGTCTTCCTGTTCGCCCCAGGCCTGGCCCTTGTGGAACGGGGTGTCGAACATGGCGAAGAATTCGTGGGTGACGCCCAGGCCCTGCGAGCTGAATGAACCCAGATCCTTGCGCTGAGGCTCGACCGGCACCGACAGGCCGATGATGACGGTGCGGCGATCGCCCTGGCCGCTGGCCAGCAGGTTGGCGGCGTCGATATAACTGAGCTGGCGGTCGCCCGGCTTTTCGCCCTGCGTATAGCCTTCGATCGGGCCGTTGTCGAACAGCGGCACGAACAGACGGTCGCTCTTGGACGGGATCGGGTCGCTCGACATCACATGCAGGATCGTCAGCGTCGATACGCTGGCGGCCACGCCGATGGCCAGCGTCAGCACCATCAGCGCCGTCAGCGCCGGATTGCGGCGCAGGCTGCGCAGGCCGAGCATGAAGTAGTACTTGAACATGGCAGCTCCTTAGGCGGTGCGGGTCACCGACAGGTTCGGCGTCTTGCGCACCAGGTCCGACACCTGGCCGTCGATGATGTGGACGTTGCGCTGCGAGCGCACCGCCAGCTCCGGGTCGTGCGTCACCATCAGGATGGTGGTGCCCTCGGCGTTGATCTCCTCAAGCAGTTCCATCACGCCGCGCGCCATCTGCGTGTCGAGGTTACCGGTCGGCTCGTCGGCCAGCAGCAGCTTGGGCGAACCGGCCAGCGCGCGCGCGATCGCCACGCGCTGCTGCTGGCCGCCCGACAGCTCCGCCGGGTAGTGCTTCATGCGCGAGGCCAGGCCGACCTTGCCCAGCGCGTCCTCGATGCGCTCGCGCCGCTCGGCCGCATTGA
>CBDDRJ010000106.1:0-24468 GCA_965233055.1 uncultured bacterium | reverse complement strand
ATGACGCTTTGAGGAACACTGCTCATGGGGTTACTCCTTGGCGCTTACGCGCTGGTTTAATAAAGATTCGCACCTCTATCAAACCGGGTAACCCCACCTTTGGCAAGGCCTTACTGTCAGATCAAGTCGGAACTACTACATGTTAGTGCACAAGAAACCTCGACCAACGGGATGGGAACTGCCCGACGGAACTTACTTGACCTTTGAGTCTGTAGAGCTTCATCTCCGTGCGCTCGCAGCAAGTATTCGAAGTACTTCGCTCTCTGGCCCGCAACCTGAAATTGCCATTGTAGACGTGTCGAGCTGCGCCAAGTCCGAAAAGCAGCTTAAATTGCCCCGCAAGGCTACTCAGAGCAAAAAGGCAAAAGCCAAATAGGATACGGAGATGAAAATTTTGATCATAATTTTGGCTCGACAGGGACCGTCGAGATGGCAGGCGCCCGGTCTACGATGCAGCGCAAGCTAACGTTTTCGGAAACTAACAAGTCGAACCAGCGATGCTTCTGCCTGTACGCAGGTCGAGACCAAAGTGGCAGGTGTACGGCGCCTTCTTGTCGAGTTTGTCGAAGCTGCAGTCAATGTCGCCTCTATGGCGGATGCGTAAGTTTGCCGAAGCACCACATGCATCCTTTTGGTCTGGACCAATTGAATCGAAAACCGATTTCGCAATTGCACCCTCTACCATGAATGAGACGCGTCTATCAGCATCGGTCGGAGCGGCCTTTTCGTCTAGGTCGTTGGAATATATTAGGTACTTGCCAGCAAAGGACGAATACGTGCCATCCCAGGCTTTTGGTGCGGCGATGGCTGCACCGAGTGCACAGACGCTGACCAAGATTGCTATCTTGTTTGGATTCTTCATGGCTAGGCAAACTGGACGTGAAAATGGTTATCGTGCTTTGCCAATGGCCGTACTCCAGCGATTTTTGCATCGTTGAAGAAAATGAGGAGTGGCCCTGGCGCCATTGCTCGAAACAGGCCTATTAATTTCTCTGTCGCATCCCGATCATAGGCATCGTCGTGGTAGCGGCAACCGGCGTGCTCACCATCTTTACGCATCGGGCGAATATCAACCTCCAGGCCGCTTCTATGTGAGTCGTGGTCCGGCCGCTTGGTTCCACCGGCGGCGCTAATGTCGCCGACGCCGAATTTGCGCGTTTCAGTCGTTTGCCATTCGCGCTCGACAGCGAGTATCAAAGTCATGAGTTTCGGGTGTGCGAACTGGACGACGCCACTGCCAGGGTCGCCATAGGTATAGTACCCGGCGTCCTCGGGCGCCTGCGGCACCATACGATAGCCGCGCTTGTCTTTGGGCTGAATAGGAATCGCCATAGCTGTCCTAAGCGAAGCGATTTGTCGCCAAGTCCCAACCACCAGAAGTGTTTCCGCTGGCCCCACCGGCAATTCTTTGCTGTGTGTACTTCCAACGTACCTTGGAAAACTTCAGGCTGACGGAGTCTTGCAAGAAGTCCCCTTCGTGTATTGATTGATTGACCGTGCCGATCAGTACGTTTTCAAGTTCGACCTCGTAATATTTGACGCGCTCGCCTTGACCATCCGCCCGGAGGAATTCGATACGCGCCTTGGGAAACGTGCGTCCGGCCGCGCAATTCTGCATCAGCACAGGGGACGCCAAGTCGGCGAGCTTGGTGATTGAGATGCTACGCATGTCGCAGCGCTCTGCCGTATGTCCGCCGCCAGTTGAGGCCGTCGCGCTCCTTGGCTGCGACACGCCCACTGTGACGAGGTACATTCGATCCAACCGGCATGGGTTGTATCAGTGGACTCACCCTTGATGCCTTCAATTTGCAGATACACGTCGATTGCCATTTATGTCTCCCTGATTTCGTTTAGGAAAGCCAAAGGCATTGTTGCAAGGCACGGCGAGCGAAGTGCTGACTAAACTCAAACAATTACGTAGTTCGTACCTTGTCGCGGTCGTGTTTGCGCGCCGCCAACCAAGCATTGACTTCGCTTTCCAACCAACCTACTGCCTTCCGGGAAATTACTACCTGCGCGGGGAAACTACGCTCCTTAATTTTGAGGTAAATGGTTGATCGCGACAGTGCGCAGCGGTGGAGCACTTCATTCAGTCTCAGCAGACGTTCTTGATTCTGGGATTCCATGATGAGTTGCCTTTCTATGTTAGGTAGGAGTCGAATTGCCCTATCTGCCGAGATAGACTGACGTTATCTGTTCGCGTCCATGGCCCATCTCGCTTGAAATTTTCAGCCGCGCTTCGCGGTCTCTCGACTTCTGTTGAACGCTGAGTTGTCTGGATCGGGGGCCGCCAGCAGCCGGCGCTGACCACCCGGTTAGCTGGCGGTAGCGGTCCTGGGCATACTTGTGGCGCAGGCCATGCACGCCGTTGATGCCGGTGCGGCTGCATTCAGAACGGAAGCGCTGCAACTGGTCCCGATACCGCATTTCTGCGGGGATGAGGCTCGCCCCGTTGGCCACGCTCTTAGCGTGATCGAGCGCAGCGCGCTGTTTGTCCGTTGTGATCGGCACCTCGCGGTACTTTCCGCCCTTGGTCCAGCTGTCCTTCAAACGCAGGTAATCGACCTGGTCAGCCCATTTGGGATTGATCTTGATACTTTCCTCGCGCCGCAGGCCGAACGCCTCCTGGAGGCGCAGAGACGCGACCGTGAAGGCATCCTTGACGCGCTCCAGGGTCTGTTGGTCGACGACCTTTGCCTTCGACACGTTGGTCACGAATTCGCGCTTCTCAATGCCATAGGCGGCGTTGGATCGCTCCATGATGTTTTGCTTGCCGATCTTCTCGGCCCACCATCGCATGGCGCTCATGCGGTTTTTGATCGTCCCGGTGCTGATGCCGTCGGCACGCCACTGGCCGAGGAGCGCTTCGACGTGTTTCGGTTTTAGGCTGGTGGCGTGCATCTCGCGAAAGCCGAGCTTTTCGAGCTGGGCAGCGGCCTGGCTCAAGATGCGTAGACGGTTCTCGCGGCCAGCGTAGCTACCGTCGGGGTTTCGGTTGCACATCTGCTTTAGTTCAAAATTCAAATTGCGCACGACAAGTCTCCTTGCTGGGGTACTACAATCGTTTGGTGTAGTCGAGTCTGGTAAGTGTTTTTGGCCGCCTGGCTTGCCTTAGCAAGACAGGGAGTTGAAGGCCTCGGGACACCACTCCCGTTCAATGCGGTTGCTGTACTGCTTGCCCACGCCGCATTTGCGTGTATGGCACCGCTGCCGGCGAATTGCCGGACAGCGGGCGGGCCAATAACCCAGGGCCCATGGAGTGCATCAAATTGCACGAGACGGCTCCCTTGACGGGAGCGAAATAGCTGGCAAGCAGCTTTTGCACTGCGAATGTGCCGGTCGAATCGGCTGTCATTCGCGGCTGTCACGCACCACTTTCGGCCTGCTTGCTAAGCAGGGCGCGGGTGCTAGCGCGTCGTCACTGGCAGCTCTGCCGCCAGTAACGACGCGGCTCACGCTGGTGGTCCTAACAACTGACTGGCGTATAGGCGCCGCACCCATGCTTGGGTCATCGACGTTGGAGGAACTCGCGGGGTGCGAGCGGTGCGGCCAGGCGGCCGCAGCAGGCTAGACGCTCGCGGGTGCATGCGTGCATGCGTGCATGCGTGCTTGCGATGATACTTTGCCGCTGATGAAGTGAAGCGCAAATTAGAGCAGCACGAGTCTGCTGTGGAGATGGCGGGTATCGACCGCAACGCCTGGGCTGTCAATCCCAAGGCCGAACGACCTGTTCGGGTGGCTGGGACGATCCCCGCCGGTACTGGTGATAGTATCCCTCAACCAAGCGCCCGCACAACAGCGGCTTCCCCATCAATTTTGCTGGGCATTTACGTCTAGGACCGCAAAATTACTGCCCCGACTCACAAAATTCTTGTTGGGGGCAGCGCGATATGGAAGGGTTACCGATTGGCGTGCCGGTCTACGACGCGCTCGCGCCGACTTGACTTGTCATCGTCGATTCGGGTCGCCAACGACACAATAGTTGGAAGAAACGACCGGCTTGATTTGCAGTGCCAATTAAGTACCTAAAATTGAATGTGCCTTGCGTTAGAGTAAGGTCTCTTGATGTACCAGGGTTAGAATTGGCTTCGGTCCCTGCAACAGGGCAATTGCAGAAATTTCCTATTAGTCCCAAGCAAGTTCCGATGATCTTGGCGGTTTTTCCACGATTCAAACTGTGCCTTACCTCGGCACGGTGGGACAACCTGACCAATCCAGGTTTAGCCGAAATGATCAACTCTTAGTCGCGCTGTCCCAGGTTCTGACAACCAGTTCAGCATCGATGGTACTGGCTCACATGCTTGAGGCAAATTTCGATCAAAGTTCCTCCGTGCGGTGTTTCATGAATTGGATAGCCGTGCTATTGTCAAAGCAGCCAAGACCGCAATATTTCTTGGCTGCCCAAGGCAATAGGGTAGATTTTGTGTATAATCAACGGCTAAGTTGCCCATTTGCAATCATTTTGCAAGTGGTAGCACTTTAGACTGATGCTGATCTATGTTTGTCCAACTTTGTTGTAGTCCATTTTTCGCGAGATCACATGGCGAGAATTCCTGAGGTTTTTAATGCACGCATTGTTGCAGTAGGGGACTTTAACCCAGCGATTTTCAATCCTGATTGGTTAGAGCGCAACAATTTGATTGGATCAGAAGACGCGATTTCCGCTAGGGAGCACGAGGGCCTGATAATTTCAAGACAGGCCTCAGTTGTTCATACGGATTGGTTTGTTTTGCAGGTCGTCGAAGAAAATCTTACTATCGTAAGCAAGGGACCAGTTTCTCCAACGCTTAAGGATCTGGCGGTTGGCATTCTAGGGCTTGCGGCACAAACACCTGTTAGAGCTGTAGGGTTAAATTTCCACGCCGATTACAAAATGAACACTGCGGACGATAGACATAAAATCGGGGATGTCCTCGCTCCCAAGGCTATCTGGTATGAAATTTTTCCGCAAGAAAATCAGAATGTAGGGTTGGCATCACTGGTTATTCAAGTGCAGCCCGGAGCAAGGGAACGTGGTGCTCCTGATAATGACGATCAAAAAAATGTGACCGTTCAGCCATCAAGGGCGTTTCCTAACGGCATACTATTCTCCGTGAATAATCATTTTGATCTTAAGCATCGTTTGAGTAGTGAATTAACTTCCGCTGAAGTTGCTGCAAAAATCGTTGACGAAGAATGGCAAAATTCATGGGTAAAGTCCCAAGAACTTTTTGGCCAAGTAATCGATAAAGCTTTGGCTGCTGGAGAATGAAATGTCTCAATTGCTAACTCATTCGAAGGTTAATCGCGAGATAACTTTGTTCGATGCATCAACTGCACGTCAAGACGACTTGTTCACAGAGCCAGAGAAATTGGTTTCTTCGTTTGGATCTTTGCTGCGTGCTCCCGAGTCTGAATATCCATTGGTTACGGACTTTGAAGATAGCAATCAGGCGCAGGCGAGTTCATTGGACATGCTGCGCCAGAATCGAGTCACTGCTTTCCCTAGTTATGTTGGAGCATTAAGAGCTAGAAATTTTGAACGTATGCGTGTTCCTGAGGTCATGGCGTCTCCTTTGCAGATTTGGGAGGGAACAGTTCAAAGCGTTGATCAAAGTGCGGGCACAATGGACGTCATTCTTGTGTCGAAAACTGTGGAAATCCCGGAACATACTGGTTCAATCGAACTGCAGTGGGTATCAGATCAAGACAAGGACCTTGTAAGGCCTGGCGCAGTTTTTTATCTCACTCTTTTCAAGCGCACTCGCCGTGGTTCGATTGAAAATTCGCAAGAGCTTCGATTCCGTCGCGTGCCGAACTGGACCCGGAAGCAGCTTCAACAAGTGAATACAGAAGTTGACGCGTTGCGATCCAAATTCAAGGCTGGGCGTATCGCCGAATGATCGACTATGGCACGCCGCCTGAATCTGATGAGGCAGAGGTAATTGTTTTCGGACCAGGGTTCGGTGAAGCTATTGCTGTCCATCTCGGTGATGCGAATTGGATTCTCATTGACTCTTGTCTAGATGCATCTAAGACGAAACCCGCCCACCTTACCTACTTAGAGTCGCTACAAGTTCCACTTGAGAATGTGAAGGCAATTGTTGCATCGCATTGGCATGATGATCATGTACGTGGGTTAGCCGATGTTGTTGACGCCTGTCCTGCGGCTGAAGTGTTTATCCCGTCTGTTTTTACAAATGACGAGGCACTCGCTTTCCTTGTCGCCTATAGCGGCAGTGCCGCTCCCAAACTCGCGAGAGGCGCATCTGAACTACACCGCGTAGTGGAGATGCGGGAGGTAGTACCGACCCATCAACGAATTGCCATTTTTGAGGCAACGCTGAATGGAATGCTAGTTAGAGTAAATGCCCTTTCCCCTTCTGCTGCGGCGCATGCCCAGTCCGTCGCACACTTTGCCCAATATCTCCCACAGGCTCCGGGTGCACCGATTAATCATGCACCTGAATTGAAGCCTAATCTTGAGGCAATTGCTATCCATATTGATCTTGGACATGACAGCGTGTTGCTTGGTTCTGACTTGGAGAACTACTCAGATTTAGGATGGTCGGCAGTCGTCTCAAATCAATGGTGTGTTGATAGAGGAAAAGCAGGGGTTTATAAGGTTGCGCATCATGGTTCAAAAACTGGCCACCATGATTTAATTTGGACGAAATTATTGAAGGAAAAACCGAATTCCGCAATGACACCATTTGTCAAAGGACGACATCGATTGCCCAACACTGACGATATACAACGGATTCGGGAACTTAGTAGCGCGACTTTTATTAGTTCCGGTACTTCGACTCGCCCTCAACTAGATCGATTGGAGCTCAAGCGTTTGGGGGACATTTGCAAGAATTTATCTACGGTAAATTCGGGATTCGGTGCCATTCGATTGCGCAAGAAAGTAACCGCTCCGCAGTGGACGGTTCAGCTTTTCGGCGAGGCGCGTCACCTCTGATTGCCTTACTTCCTTGCGATCGCCGTCAAGATGTGATTTTCCGGCAATTTGAGGCGGGAGAAGGCTCCCAACTTCACGGAACTATCTACCAAACCCAGCGTCGTAGAGTTTTTTCGACGGAGGGGAATTGATATGGAATGGATTACGATTGGGGTACTGGCCTATGACGTTCTCGTGCTGGCCTTCCTGGCCGTCGCGGTGGTGGGCTGCTACCGGGGCGTTCAAGCGGAACGATAGGACCGTTGCAGCTAGGTCTAGATTTTGTAGGGGTATTTGTAGGGGTATGCCGTTCAAGATATGAAAAAGGCCAGCCGAAGAGGCTGGCCTAACTCATTGATTCTATTGGTCGGGGCGAGAAGATTCGAACTTCCGACCCCTTGCACCCCATGCAAGTACGCTACCAGGCTGCGCTACGCCCCGACGAGTTGCGAATTATATCAGAGCATATCGGAAATTTGCCACTCTGCCGGCTTCACCCTACCCCGGCCATCTGGCCTTGAGGCGGATCAAACGGCGGCGCCGGCCCTGCGCCCGACTTCCAGCGCCTTGATCAAATGATCCATGTCGACCGGCTTCACCAAATGCATGTCAAAACCCGCGTCGATGGCCCGCCGCTGGTCCGCGTCCAATCCGTACCCGGTCAGCGCAATGAGGCGGATGTCGCGCGTCGCCGGGTCAGCGCGCAAGCGCCTTGCCACTTCGTAACCGTCAATTCCTGGCAGACCGATGTCGATCAGCGCCACATCGGGTAGCAACTCGCCGGCCATTTCCAGTCCCTCAATGCCGTCGGCCGCACAGAACACCTGGTAGTCATGGGTCTCGAGCATCATTTGCATGGTGTCGCGGCCGTCCTCATTGTCCTCGATCAGCAGCACGGTTTGTTGGCTGGGCTGGGCCGGCGCGGTCTCGGGCTCGCTCGCCTCGGGGTTGAGCAACTCCGGCAAGCGCAGTTCGAAGCGGCTGCCCTTGCCTTGCCCTTCGCTCATGACGCCGATGTTCCCGCCATGCATGCGCGCCAGCTGCTGCGCCAGCGCCAGGCCAACGCCGAGACCGCCCTGCGGGCGATCCAGCGCGCGCTTGCCCTGCACGAACAAGTCAAAGACATACGGCATCAGCTCGGGCGCGATACCCACGCCGTTATCGCGCACCGTCAACACCACCTCGCCGCCCTCACGACTTACCTCCACGACAACGCTGCCACCGGCCGGCGTGTATTTGAATGCGTTGTCGAGCAGGTTGGAAATGATCTGTTCCAGCCGCGTCGGGTCGGCGCTGACCCAGGCCGGCTCGACCCGCAAGCTCACCTCATGTTGCGAGGCCCGCCCGGTCTCCTGCAAGGTGGCGACGTAGTTGCTGACCAAAAGGTCGAACCGCAACTGCTTCGTTTCCAGCAAGATCTTGCCGGAGTGGACCCGGCCGACATCGAGCAAGTCGTCGACGATGTGCGACAGGTGCTGGCTTTGCTTGTAAATGATCTGGCGCGCGCGTTCAGTGCTGGTGGCCGGCATGTCCTTGAAGCCAATGACGTTGATGGCATTGACGATGGCCGACAGGGGATTGCGCAGTTCATGGCCCAGCATGGCCAGGAATTCGTCCTTGGCGCGGTTTTGCCGCTCGGCCATGGTGCGCGCGGCGTGCTCGCTGGCAAACAGGATTTCGCGTTCCTTCTCGGCCAGCTGGCGCGAATGCTTTTCGTTGCTGACGACGGTGGCGGCGGCGCTGATGGCCGCCTGCACTTCGTCGACTTCGACCACGCCCGACGCCGACGACGGCGGTGCCACCACTTCCCCCCGCTCCAGCGCATGAGCTTGCTGTGCCGCGGCGCGGATCGAGCCCGTCAGGCGGCGCGCGAAGAACACGGCGGCAATGGTGGCGCAGGCGATGGCCGCGACCAGGCCGAATACCGACACCAGCGAGGCGCGCCGCGCCGCCGATTCGATCTCGCCTTCCGGAACGCCGACCGCAACCGTCCAGCCGGACAGGGATGATCGGTCCAGCACGGTATAGAGCTTATTGTCCCCGTCGCCGATATTGCGGATGACGCCAACGGTCCTGCTCTTGATGGCCTCGCGCAAGTCCGGGCGCGCCTCGCCATTGGCTTGACTGCTCGTGCGGGCAATGGTCATGCCGTTGCGGTCGAATACGCCGACGACCCAGCCAGGCGGGATATTGACTTGGTTGAGCACATCGCTGAAGTGTTCAACCCGGAAACCCTGCGCGATGACGTAGCGCTTGCCGCTTTCCATCGTCACTGGCACATCGACCACCACCAGCAGGCTTTGCGACACGATGCCGCGGATCAGGTTGGAAATTTGCGGCACGCCTTCGGCCAATACCTTGCTGACGCGGTCAAAGGCAACCGGCGGCGGCATCGGCGCGCCATAAGGCTTGAAGGTATTGATGATCTGCTGGCCATTCTCGTCGAGCAAGGCGGTCCACGTCGCGCCAACCTTGTCGGCAAACTGGGCTTGCTGGTAAAAACTCTTGAAGTCGCCGTCGGCCAGGAATTGTGACGCCGACAACATCCGCACCGTGCTGTTGGTGTTGGTCAACTCGCGGTCGATGCTGACGAGGATGGTGCGGGCCGTTTCGCGCACGCCCTTGAGTGCCGCTTCGCGCTCGGCACGCAGCAACATATTCAACGAGATCGTCGAAAACAAAATGACGGGAATGAGAATGGCGGCCGCCATCAGCGCGAGATAGGCGCGAATCTTCATTCCGATCCCAGCCGGTTCAGTTTCATCGGGACGGGGCCTGGGCAGGCCGGTAGTAGATGCTGCCTGTAATCATAGATTATTTTAGGGAAGACTGTCCGTTCTGTAGCCAGCCGAACAGTTCCCCCTTGGCATGCCGCTATTTCCAGTCGCCCCTCAGGGCCAGCACCTGCTGCTGCAGGTATTCCGGCGTCGCTTGCTGCGGCGCAACAGGCAAGCCGACGGCCAGCGCCAGTTTCGACCGGATTCCGCGGGTAAAGGTGCGTTCGAACAGATTGCCCGGGTCGCGCGTCAGCACGCTGCCCCACAGGCCGCGCAGGGCCATCGGAATGACGGGCACCTTGGTGCGATCGACGATCTTGGCGATGCCGCCGCGGAATTCATTCAATTCGCCGGTGGACGTCAGTTTGCCTTCGGGGAAGATGCAGACCAGGTCGCCGTCATGCAGGGCCCTGGCGATGTCGACATAGGCTTTTTCCATGACCCACGGGTCTTCCTTGGCCGATGCGATCGGGATCGCCTTGGCGGTGCGGAAGATCCAGCCGAGGAAAGGCGTGTTGAAGATCTTGTGGTCCATCACGAAGCGGATCGGGCGCGGGCTGGCGGCGCCGATGACGATGGCGTCGACGTAGCTGACGTGGTTGCACACCAGAACGGCGGCGCCCTCCTCCGGGATGCGGTCGGTGTCGATGCATTTGACGCGGTGGATCGTGTGGATCAGCATCCAGGCCAGGAAGCGCATCAGGAATTCGGGCACCAGCGAGAAGATGTAGAGCGAGACGACGGCATTCATCAGCGCCGTGGCGAGGAAGACTTCCGGGATCGTGAAGCCGTTGCCAAGCAGCGTGATGGCCACGCCGGCCGACGCCACCATGAACAGCGCGTTCATGATGTTCATGCCGGCAATCGTGCGCGACACGTGCTGCGGGTCGCAGCGGGTCTGGATCAGGGCGAACAGCGGCACGATGAAGAAGCCGCCGAATACGCCGAGCAAGGCGATGTCGGCCAGAATGCGGATCGAGCCGGCCTGGGCCAGCATGCCCATCAGGTCGACCGCCGCCGTATTGGTGTAGGCCTGGCTGGCCAGGTAGAGGTCGGCGCCGAACAGGGTCAGGCCGATCGAGCCGAACGGCACCAGGCCGATCTCGACCTTGTGGCCGGACAGGCGCTCGCACAGCAGCGAGCCGATGCCGATGCCGATCGAGAACACCGTCAGCAGCAGCACGAACACGCTGTGGTCGCCGTGCAGATAGTCCTTGGCGTACACCGGGAATTGCGCCAGCACCATGGCTCCGTAGAACCAGAACCAGGAATTGCCCAACATCGACAGGAACACGGTGCGGTTCTGGCGCGAGAAGGCCAGGTTGCGCAACGATTCGGTCAGCGGGTTCCAGTTGATCTTGAGCTCAGGCACCGGCGCTGGCGACAGCGGGATGCGGTAGCTCGCCACCAGGCCCAGCACGGCGAAACCGATGGTCGCCAGTGCCACCATGTCGATGCCGCCTTGTTGCACGATCAGGAAGGCGCCCAGGATCTGGCCGAGCAGGATGCCGACGAAGGTGCCCATTTCGATGACGCCATTGCCGCCGACCAGTTCTTCCTGCTTCAGGTTCTGTGGCAGGTAGGCATATTTGACGGGGCCGAACAGGGTCGAGTGCACGCCCATGCCGACCACGGCGACGATCAGCAGCCACAGGGTGTGGGTCTTCCAGCCGACGCAGGCGATCAGCATGATGACAATCTCCAACACCTTGACGAAGCGCGACAGGCCGGACTTTTCGAATTTGTCGGCCAGCTGGCCGGCAGTGGCCGAGAACAACACGAAGGGCAGGATGAACAGGCCAGGGATCAGGTTGTTGAGCAGCTTGGGGTCAATCGGGGTCCAGCTCAGCGCGTCGTAGGTCAGGATGACCATCAGGGCGGTCTTGAACAGGTTGTCGTTGAAGGCGCCGAAGAACTGGGTCCAGAAGAATGGCCCGAAGCGGCGTTGTGTCAGCAGGGAAAACTGGTTCGATTGACTCATGCTTGTTGTCTCTTTTGGTAATCGGTACGACTCACAGGTTCAGTAAAATACAGCACTACGACGTCATCGACAAATTTGTTGGTTCGCGCAGCATCGCCTTGAAGGCTTGCGGCAGCCACGGCCGCGCCGCCACCATGATGCTGAGCGCATGTTTTTGCTCGTAAGGCAGGCGGGTGTCGTGCTGGTGTTGTAAGGCAAACTCGGCGGCCACTTGCTGCAATCGCTCAAGCAATGCCGCTGTGGATTGTTTTGACAACATCACGTTGACCAGCCGCATCAACTCGTTGCGGCCGTCGAAACGCGAGTCGAGGAAGTCGCTGTAGGCTTGCTCGCGGAAATAGGTTTGCAGGGGGCCGTTCGAGATCCAGCTGAAGGTGCGCGAGATCAGCAGCTTGACCCGGTTATTGGGCAGCAGTTCGAGGATGCCGATCTTGTCGAGCCGGGTCAGGCAGCGCACCACCTCGGCTTCGGTCAGCGTGTACTGGCGCACGATATTGTCGACGCTGATCTGGTTCATGACCGACACGGCCACCACCAGCAGCTTGGGATCGTTGATGATTTCCTTCTCCTGCGCCATGGTCAGGGTCGAGATCATCGCGGCCTGGTCATTCGTCGAGCGGCTCAGCTCGTCAAACTCGATGCCGCTGGCCGCCAGCACCTGGTCGAGCCGCTGCAGCGTAAAGTTCTTTTGCGAGAACATCCTCTTCACTGTCGCCTCCGACATATCGATGCGCCCGGCGAGTTCGCCGTAGGTAATGCCCTTGGCCTTGAGTAATCGTTTCAAGGCATCGACGAGTGTAATTGCATGCGGCATATGGCTGGCTCCCAAGCTGTTCGGTATCGCATATTAATACTTTCAATGACACTTGGCGATACAGTTGCGCATTTTGTTGAAGCCGGCACGTCGATCGGCCATGATGCGTTTGCCAACCCGGCATGCTTCCAAGGACCCGTCACCATGACACGCTTCTCCACCCTGCTGATAGCGATACTGCTGTGTACGCCAGCATCGGCACACCAGTCGAACCAGTCCGTGTTGTCCAACGCATCCGGCGTCATTGCCGAAGGCTCGGCCATGGTGGTGAAAGGCTCCGTCATGGCGCTGGCCGGGTCGGGCACGGTGGTGGTGCGCAGCATCGAGGCGGTCGGCGAAGGCAGCCGCGTGGTCCTCGTCAGCGCAGCGGAAGGCGCGGCGGCGTCGATCGAGCTGAGCGGCGCCGCGCTCAAGGGCGTGTCGCTGGCGGTGGGCATGTTGGTTGCCGTCGTGGCGATCTCGACCGGAGTGGTGCTGGTCGCGGCGGGCAAGGTGATCGCCTTCATCCCGAATGAGATCGGCAAGAGCCTGTTGCACCATTCGGCGGTGCCGCGGTGAAGCGCGCGCTGGCCCTGCTCGCCCTCATCTTCCTCGCCTGCCTGGCCGGCCTGACGCCGCGGGCGCATGCCGGCCAGGCCTGCGAGGAGGCATCGACGACGCCGGAGAAACTGGCGCTGTCGATGCAACTGGCCCAGATGACGCTCAAGGAACTCGATCATTCAGGAGCGCAGCTGGCCGTGCTGGGTCGCAACGGGCAAGACTTGTCGCGCTACGGCGTGCGCTATTCGCACATGGCCTATGCGTGGCGCGACCACCCGAAGGGGCGCTGGCTGGTCGTGCATGAACTCAACGATTGCGGCTCCGCCAGGTCCGGCCTGTACAACGAAGGCCTGGGAAACTTCTTCTTCGACCTGCATCGCTACGAAACGCGGATCTTCATTCCCGGCGCGGCAATCCAGCAGAAGCTGGTGGCGGTGCTGGGGTCGAACCTGGGAGTCCAGTTGCACTGGCCAAACTACAATATGCTGGCTTTCCCCTTCTCCCAGCAGTACCAGAACTCGAACCAGTGGGTGCTCGAAGTGTATGCAGCGGCCAGTGGCGACATGGTTGACAGCCGCGCGCGCGCGCAAGCCTGGCTGACGCTGGCCGCTTACCAGCCGCAGACGATCCGGTTGTCCGCGATGACGCGGCTGGGTGCCCGCGTTGCGCGCGCCAATATCGCCTTCGACGACCACCCGTTCGAGCGCCGCATGGCGGGCCGGATCGACACCGTGACCGTCGATTCCGTGTTCCGCTTCATGAAGCAGCGCGAACCGGAAGGACGCGACATCAGCTTGAGTGTCACTTCGCCTGGGCGGCCTTGAGCCCGGGCCAGTTCTGGGTGGCCTTGGTGACATACCCGGCGCGGTCGGCACTCCATTTTGCCGAGACGGTATGGTTGTAGTTCAGGTAGAGCTTGCCGTCGGCCACGGTAAAGGCGGTCGGGTCGGTCTGCGGCGCATAGCCGTGGGCGACGCCGAAGGCGCAGTAACCGCCAAACTGGGGGGCGTATTTGTCAGGGTCGGCACGAAACGCGTCGCGGTTGGCCGCCGTCGCAAAATACCAGGTGGCCCCTTGCCACTCGACGCTGAACGCCGCAGTGCCCTTGACCGGCTTCTGGTCGACGAAGTAGGCCACCGGGTCGTAACCCTTGATGGCGCCCTCGCTGGTCGAGAAATATGGGGGGATGGCCCAGGCCAGGGCAGCCTGCGACATCAAGACTATGGCAACAAGCAATTTGGCCGTCGACTGGATCATGCGCATGAAGTTCTCCTTGAAAATAATTCCAATGAGTCGGCTTTGCCAGGGTTTCCTTACATTTACTTTGCAGCCAGGGCCTTGTTGAGGTAAGTCTCCCAGCGGCGGTCGGCAAACGCTTCCTTTGCCGCTTGCTCATAGTTCTTCACCAGCGAGAGCGGTGTATCCGGCGAGAACGCTCCATACAGGCTCACGCCTGGCGTAGGCAGCTTGAGCAGCTTGACCGCGAGGCCATTCTGGGCCGCGTAATAGCGCGGGGTGAACTGATCCGAGAAGAATGCGCCGTGGATGCGTCCCAGCCTGAGCTTATCCATATTGACCCTTTCCCAGTCGACCGAGCCGATCAGGTCGAACTTGATGCCGGGATGGTTCAGGAATTCGGGCTTGGCGGCCGATTGCACCCAGCCGATCGACATGCCGGCCAGGTCGCTGCCTTTGCGGATTGCATTGAGCCGGTGCTCGGGCAACACCGCAATGCAAGGTTCGAAATGGATGTAATTGATGCCCGCGAAGCGGATCTTGGCCGCAATGCGCGCCGGCGTCACCGTCAGGATCGGCGTGAAGGCGACGCTGCCGCGGCTGAGGTTTTGTTCGAGGCGCGCGACCGTGACCGGCGGCAACCAGTTGAATTTGACGCCCATGCGCGGTGCGATTTCGCGGTCGAAGAAATCGACCAGGACACCATGCGGCGCTGCGCCCGCATTGGCCACGATAAAGGGCGCTACGCTGAACACACCCACATTGACGACAGGGACAGCCTGCCTTGCCCAGCCTTGTCCTGGCAGGAGCAAGGCGAGCAGCAGAAACACACGAAATGCGGTGCCGTAGGCCATGCAATGAGCATAGCACGGCCGCTAGTGGACCGTAACAGTGAAATGGACGCCCTCGCCTACAGCGGTTTGCCGAATCGTTCGGTGCGTGGCAGCCAGTTACCTTTGATGTCAGCCGATACCAGCACCCGCACGGCGCGCCCGATCAGCAGCTCGCGCGGCACCAAGCCGATGAAGCGGGAATCGGCGCTATTGTCGCGGTTGTCCCCAAGCATCAGGTAGTGGCCGGCAGGAACCACGATCGGCGCGAAGGTCCGGTGCGCGTCGATCTGCGGCAAGAACTGCACGTCATGCGCGTGGTCGCCGACGTTTTCGCTGAACCGGTGGGCGGCGATCGGACCGAGCGCCTCATGCGATTCGAGCACCGTATCGAGCGGCGCGTAATCGGCCACCTTGCCGTTGATGACGATCAGTTCGTTGCGCATCTCGACGGTATCGCCCGGCAAGGCGATCAGGCGCTTGATCAGGCGCGTGTCGTCGGTCGGCGAAAAAAAGGTGACGACATCGCCGCGCCGCGGCTCGCCCGTCTGGGCCAGCACCACATTGGTCAGCGGCAGCTTGAGGTTGAACGCGAGGCGGTTGACGAACACGACGTCGCCTTCCAGCAAGTTGGGATGCATGGAAGCCGAAGGGATCGGATTCCAGTCGGCCACGGCGGTCCGGAACACGCCAAACAGCATGAGGAAGGCAATAAACCCTTTGTTGGCACGGATCCAGTTTTTCATTGCTTGGTCCTCAATGTCGAAGTGAAACCAGCTTAGTTGCGCCTCCTTAATCCAACCTTAATGCCCGGATCCGGACAGTCGTGGCCGCAGGCGGGCAGAAAAGTCCCTGCAAGGCACGCATTTCCCCTCTGTGGCGGTGCTGGCATGCTCTTTGCTGTATTGCCTGCACAAGCCACTCACCGATGTCAGCACCATGGACCAGCCCCTCAGCCAACAAACCCTCACCGCGCGCCGCCGCCGCACGCTGGGCATTGCCCTCGTCATGCTGGCGACCGTCTGCGCCGCGGCCTGGGGCATCAACCGCGCGGTGCGGCCCAGTGTCGCCTTGAAGGACATCGCCGTCGGCGAAGTGCGGCGCGGCGCCATCGCCAACACCATCAATGCCTCGGGCATCGTCATTCCCGTGCACGAAGAATTTGTCACCAGCCCGATTCCAACCCGGATCGCCAAGGTCCATGCCAAGCCCGGCCAGAAGGTGGCGCAGGGCGAGCTGCTGCTGGAACTGGACGACCAGAACATCAAGCTGGCCATCGACGGCCTCAGGGAACAACTGGCGCAGCAGGACAACCGCGTCAATGGCCTGACACTGGAGATGGACCAGAAGCGCCGCACCCTGACCAGCAGCATCGAATTGCTGGAACTGGACCTGAAGGCCGCCCGCGTCAAATGGGGCCGCTACGAGACGCTGCGCAAAAGCGGCGCCGTTTCCGGCGAAGACATGCTGCAGGCGGAACTGAATGTGCAGCGCGTCGAGATCCAGCTGCGCCAGCAGCGCGAATCGATCAGCGGCAACGAACGCAGTACGCAGAGCAGCATCGAAGGGGCCAGGCTGCAACGCGCCATCCTCAGCAAGCAATTGATCCAGCAACAGCAGCAGCTGGCGCAAACGCAGGTGCGCGCCCCGTTCGCCGGCATGCTGACCACGCTGGTCACCGACGAAGGTGCCAGCATCGCCGCCGGCCAGGTGGTGGCCAAGGTGTCGGAACTGAATAATTACCGGGTTGAAGCCTCGCTGTCGGACTTCCATGCCCGCAGCCTCAAGCAGGGGCAGGCAGTGCGCGTCGAGCAAGGCAGCACCCAGCTGACCGGCCAGGTCCATACGATCCTGCCCGAGATCCAGAACGGCAGCATCAAGCTGCTGCTTGCGCTGGATCAGCCGAACCACGCCATGCTGCGCGACAAGATGCGGGTCGACGTCAACGTCGTCACCGACCACAAGGCCGACGCGCTGGTCGTCAATATGGGCCCGGCCTTCAACGGCAAGGGCCGCCAGCCCGCCTTCGTGGTGCGCGGCAACACCGCTCGCAGGACCGAGCTCGACCTCGGCAGCGGCGACGGCAAGTCGGTCGAGCTGCTGGCCGGCGCGCAACTGGGCGACCGCATCATTATTTCCGACACCAAACGCTTTATCGAACACGACAGCATCGCCATTACAAAATAATCAAGGAGAAGTAAGCATGATCAAATTGAACAAGGTCAGCAAGACCTACCGCACCGACAAGGTCGAAACCCTGGCCCTGATGGACATCGACCTGCACGTCAAGAAAGGCGAGTTTGTCGGCATCATGGGTCCCAGCGGCTGCGGCAAGAGCACCCTGCTCAACCTGATCGGCCTGCTTGACCGCCCCGGCAGCGGCGCGATCGAAGTCGATGGCGCCGCCATCACTTCCTACCGCGACAAGCATGTAGCCAAGCTGCGCAACCATTCCTTTGGTTTCATCTTCCAGAGCTTCCACCTGATCAACGACCTGCGCGTGATCGACAATGTCGAACTGCCCCTGCTGTACCGGAATATGTCGTCGAGCGAACGGCGCCAATTGGCGCGCGAGGCGCTGGCGCGCGTCGGCCTCGATGCGCGCGCCGACCACTACCCGAACCAGTCGTCGGGCGGCCAGCAGCAACGCGTGGCCATCGCCCGCGCCATTGTCGGCAAGCCGCAGATCCTGCTGGCGGACGAGCCGACCGGCAACCTCGACAGCAAGATGGGCGCCGAGGTGATGGACATCCTGCTCAAGCTCAACGCCGAAGGCACCACCATCGTCATGGTCACCCACGATGAGCGCGAAGCGACGCGGGTCAACCGCATCGTGCGCGTGTTCGACGGCCAGCTGGTCGCATAGGGAAACGCCATGTTCAAGAACTATCTCCTGATGGCATCCAAGGTCTTCATGCGGCGCAAGTTATTCACGGCGATCAACCTGGTCTGCATCATGCTGACGCTGGTGGTCTTGCTGGTGGTCACGGCCATGCTCAATACCGCCTTCTTCCCGACCGGTGTCGAAGGCAAGAGCGAGCGCTTCCTGCAGGTGGCGGTGATCCGTTCCGAAGGCGGCGCCAGCGGCCGCAATACCCGCACCAGCCCGCTCGGGTACAAGATCATCGACAAATACCTGCGCAATATCCGTTCCGCCGAACTGGTCGCGGCGGTGAGCAACCCCAGCACGGTGTCGGTCTACCAGGACGGCCGCGCCAACTCGCTGCTGATGCGCCGTGCCGACGCCGAGTACTGGAAGATCCTCGACTTCAAGGTGCTCGCCGGCCGCGTGCCAACGGCGGAGGATGTCGCCCACGGCCGCCTGGTGGCCGTCATCAACCAGTCCACCGCCGCCAAGCTGTTCCGCGGAACCAATGCCATCGGCCAGCCCTTGCGCATTGGCGACCAGCAGTTCTCCGTTATTGGCGTGGTTGAAGACGTGATGCATTTCAATGCCCTGTCCGACATCTGGGCGCCAGTGACGACCTACCCGTCGTCCGACTACAGGCAGCAGTATTTCGGCGAATTCAATGCCTTGCTGCTGGCCAGAAGCAAGGCGGATTTGCCGGCCCTGCGGATGGAAGTGGAACGCATCGCCAGCACCGTCGTCATGGACGATCCGAAAAAATGGTCCAAGACCATGTTCTGGGCCGACAGCAAGATCGACTTGTTTGCCCGCCTGCTGCTGGGCAATATGAACCAGGCCGATTCCGGCGCCGGCACCCTGGTGACCATCTTGTTCTGCCTGATGCTGCTGTTCATGCTGCTGCCAGCGCTGAACCTGGTCAACCTCAATACCGGCCGCATCATGGAGCGCAGCGGCGAAATCGGCGTGCGCAAGGCCTTTGGGGCCACCAATGGCCAGTTGGTCGGCCAGTTGGTGGTCGAAAATATTCTGCTGTGCCTCGCTGGCGGCTTGCTTAGCCTGCTTGCCACTCTCGGCGTACTGGTTTGGCTGGAAGGTTCGGGACTGATCCCCTATCTGAAGGTCAGCCTTGACTGGACCGTATTCGCCATCGGCCTGGTGATCACCGTCATCTTCGGCGTCATGTCGGGCGTGCTGCCCGCGCTGAAGATGGCCCGTCTTGACCCTGTTGTTGCACTGAAGGGAGCGATCTGATGTTCCGCCATTTGATGAAACTGATCTGGAAACGCAAGTCCAGGAACCTGATGCTGAGCCTTGAAATCCTGCTGGCCTTCGTTGTCGTGTTCGCCATCGCCGCGATCGCGGTGCGCTCGCTGCAGCTGGCCCGGCTGCCGGTCGGCTTCAAGGCCGACCATGTGTGGTCGGTGACGATCCGCGCCTCGCGCGAAACGGGCCTGCCCAAGGATCCGGAGCTGTACGGTCGCCTCCAGCGCACGCTCGAAGCGATGCCCGAAGTGGAGAAGACTGGCTTCGGTCAATACCCGCTGTTTACGATGATGACGTCGAACACGGATTTCATGGCACCAAACGGCAAGGGACGGATGCGGGCCAATCTGATGGAAGTGGGCGATGGTTTCTTTGCCACCACCGGCATGGAGCTGGTGCAGGGCAGCTGGTTCACCGAGGCCGATGAAGGCAATGCAGCCATCCCTGTCATCGTCACCCGCAAGCTGGCCGATCAGTTGTTCCCGGGCGAAAACCCGATCGGCAAGCAGTTCACCGATTCCGAGGAAATCGCCAAGGACAAGCGGATGCTGCGCATCAGCGGCGTCATCGAAGCCTTCCGCAACCAGGGCGAGCTGATGTCGCCGGAACCGTTCATGCTGATGCGCTGGTCGCCGCTTACCTCGCCCGAAGGTGCGGAAGTCATCTTCATCAAGGTCAAACCCGGCACGACGCGCGACTTTGAAGGCAAGCTCAACCAGCAACTGAACCTGGTCCGCAACGACTGGACCTACCAGATTGCGCCATTGACCGAACTGCGCGAAACCTTGATGAAGGAACTCCTGACGCCGCTCATCGTGCTGGCCGTGATTGCCGCCTTCCTGCTGCTGATGGTGGCGTTCGGCCTGTTCGGTGTGCTGTGGCAAAACACCACGCGCCGCATTCCGGAAATCGGCCTGCGGCGGGCGATCGGTGCCAGTAGCGGCCACATCTACCGCCAGATCATCACCGAGCAGTTGTTGCTCAGCACACTGGCAATGGCGGCGGGCCTGTTCCTGCTGGTGCAGCTGCCGATCACCGGCGCGCTGGGCCAAAGCCTGGACTGGACCGTGTTCGTGGTGGCCGCGGCAGTATCGATGGGTTCAATCTATCTGCTATCCTTGCTGTGCGCCGTGTATCCGGGCTGGCGCGCCAGCCGGCTGAGCCCGACTGAAGCGCTGCACTACGAGTAGCCGAACCATAATAATTACAAAGTACCGATGGAAATCTCCCGCAAGCAACGCATCCTGATCGTCGAGGACGATTCCGCTGTTCAAGTGTCGGTGGCCCTGCTGCTCAAACAGGCCGGGCTCGACGCCCTGTGCTGTGATTCGCCGAAGCAGGCGCTGGCGCTGCTGGCGGCAGAGCCGTTCGACCTCGTCTTGCAGGACATGAATTTTTCAATGCAGACGAGCGGCGAGGAAGGCCTGGCGCTGCTGGCCAGCATCAAGGACAGTTACCCTGCCCTGCCCGTGCTCTTGATGACGGCATGGGGTTCGATCGCGCTGGCAGTCAGGGGCGTCAAGGCAGGGGCCGCCAATTTCTTTACCAAGCCCTGGGACAATGCCCAGCTGATCGAGCTGGTCAATGCCACGCTGGAACTGGCAGCGCCGGCAGCGCCGAGCGGCCTGTCGCGCCAGGGCCTGGACCAGCAGTTCGACTTTACCGGCATTGTCGGCGAACACCCGAAACTGCTGCGCGTGCTGGCCACGATCGGCCAGGTGGCGTCGACCAAGGCACCGGTGCTGATCCTCGGCGAAAGCGGCACCGGCAAGGAACTGATTGCCGATGCCATCCACCGTAACAGCCCGCGCGCCAGCCACAGCGCAGTCAAGATCAATATGGGGGCGATCACGCCGTCCCTGTTCGAGAGCGAAATGTTCGGCCATGTGCGCGGTGCCTTTACCGATGCCAAGACCGACCGCAAGGGCCATGTCGCCAGCGCCCATCAAAGCACGCTGTTCCTCGACGAAATTGGAGAACTGAACCGGGCCGACCAGGTCAAGCTGCTGCGCGTCCTGCAGGACCAGAGTTATCAGCCGGTCGGCGCCAGCCGGACCGAGCAGGCCGATATCCGCGTGGTGTCGGCCACCAACCAGGAGCTGGCCGAACTGGTGGCGACGGGCGATTTCCGCGAAGACCTGTTCTACCGCCTGAACCTGATTACCATCCGCCTGCCGCCATTGCGCGAGCGCCGCAGCGATATTGCCTTGCTGGCCCGTCATATTGCCGCGCAGGTCAGCAGCAGCTATGGCCTTGGCGACATCACGCTGACGCCGCAGGCGCTCGACTGGCTGACGGCGCAGGCATGGCCGGGCAATATCCGCCAGCTCAAGCAGACGCTGGAGCGCACGATGCTGCTGGTTGGCAAGCGCCAGCTGGGCCAGGCGGATTTTGTGCAGGCCGAGCAGCAGGATGAAAGCAACGGTGCCGTTCGCCTGGGCGTGGATGGAATGACGCTGGAGCAAGTCGAGAAACACATGATCGAGAATGCCCTGTCCCAGCACCAGGGCAATATCTCGCGCGTGGCCAAGGCGCTCGGCCTGTCCCGCACTGCCCTGTACCGCCGCCTCGAACGGCATGGCCTGGGCGTTGCCGAGGACAAAGCATGACTTTGCGGCAGCGCCTGTCGCTCTACCTGATCGGCCTGCACCTCATCTTCTTCGTGTTCACGCTGGCGCTGTACCAGACGCAGCCGGCGTGGTTCATTGCGCTGGAAGTGCTGCTGGTGGCCAGCCTGGCCGGTGGCTTCCACCTGATCGGGCGTGCGCTCGAGCCGCTCGGCTATACGCAGCGCTTCCATGACCTGCTGCAGGAACAGAACTACGCGAGTCGCCTGCAGGAAAGCGGCGACACGGAACTGGACAAGCTGGTCAACCTGTTCAATGGCATGCTCGGTGTCTTGTACAAGGAAAGGCTGGAACTGGGCGAGCAGCAAGGTTTCCTTGACCGCTTGCTGGAAGCGACGCCGAGTGCGGTGGTGGTGTTTGACTTCGATGGCAAGATCAGCCTGCTCAATGCCAGCGCCTCCTCCTTATTGGGGCTGGAGCAGGCCAAGGGCAAGGCCTTGCGTCACTGGATAGACGACAGCAATGCCCCGGCCCGGTCGCGCAGCCTGCTGACGCAGCTCGACGCCCTGCCCCTTGGCGAAAGCCGCCTGCTGAGCGATCCGGAAGGCCGCCGCTATCGTGGCCAGCGCGGGCAGTTCTTCGACCGCGGCTTTGCGCGCCATTTCCTGCTGGTCGAAGAACTGACGGCGGAACTGGAAAGTTCGGAGCGCGCTGCTTACGAGAAATTGATCCGGGTACTGGCCCATGAGGTCAATAATACGGTGGCCGCGACAGGCTCGGTGCTCGATTCGCTGCTGTTCTATACGGAACAGTTGAGCGAGCGGGACAGGAATGATTTCACGACTGCCATTGTCGCGGTCAAGCGGCGCAACGTCAGCCTGGGTGAATTCATTGAGCGCTTTACCAGCGTACTCAAGATGCCGGAACCGGAACTGCGGCCGGCGTCGGTCAAGGACATGCTTGACGACATAATTTGGCTGAGCCGGGAACAATGCAAAGGCCGCGGCATCCGCATTGGCTGGGTGGATGGCTGCATCGACGCGGGCAAGTTGCCGATGGACCGGCATTTGATGGAACAGGCCTTGATCAATATCGTCAAGAACGCCATTGAGGCGGTGCAGGCGACCCAGGATGAGACGGGGGCGACGACCGGGCATGTGGATTTGGCACTATCGAATGACGAGAAGGGAATCAAGCTTTCCGTGATCGACTCGGGCAATCGCCTGGGGGATGTGCCTGAGCGGCAGCTGTTTACTCCATTCTTCAGCACCAAGAAAGGCGGCCAGGGAATTGGCCTTCTGTTCGTCCGCGAAGTATTGAGGCGACATGATTTTCCCTACCGGCTGGCCGCCGATGGCCTTGGAAATACGCGATTTGATATTTGGCTATCGCAGCGCAGGACGTGACAGGACTTGTCAGGTGAAATCTAATTCAGGCCGCTCCGGTGACCGGCCATATTCGGCCAATACGCGTCATTGCGTGTAGGGTGGGCACTGCGTGCCCACGCGAAAGCTGGCGTGATGCGAACGCCATGGTGGGCACGCAGTCCCCACCCTACCCTTCTTTGAGGCGACAGGACTTCCCCTATCGCCTGGTTACCGCTTCGATATCCGGCTCACTTGAGTTGCCCTGCGCTCCTCCCTTGACGTAGCACTACTACATCAAATCATCGCCGCAATGACAAGAATGACTTGCCAGCGAGTCAGGCTAAGTGTAATTTAGCTACATTTTTAGCCAATTCCGAGGCCGGTGATGAAATTTTGCTACACTTTTCTCGTGTTTGACGCTTCCCGTGTGGTGCGCTGAACATGCCGAATCTCAGACTCGACATTCTGGCCCCCCTGTCTGGCGTACTGGTCGCGCTCGATAGCGTGCCTGACCCGGTGTTTGCGCAGAAACTGGTCGGCGACGGCATATCGATCGACCCCACCTCAAGCGAGCTGCTGGCGCCGGTTGCCGGCATCGTCACCTTGCTGCACCAGGCCCACCACGCGCTGACCATCACCACCGAGCAGGGCATCGAGGTACTGGTCCATATCGGCATCGACACCGTCATGCTCAAGGGCGCCGGCTTCAAGTCCCATGTGCGCCAGGGCGAGCGGGTCGCGCTCGGACAACGCCTGATCAGCTTTGATGCCGACTATATCGCCCGCCATGCGCGCAGCCTGCTGACCCAGGTCGTCGTCGCCAATGGCGACCGGGTGGCGAGCATGACGGGCGCCTCCGGCCTGGCCGAAGGCGGCAAGACGGTGCTGCTGGCGCTCCAATTGCGCCAGCCCGAACAGCAAACGGCGCAGTCCGATGCTGCAGCCCAACTGGGCGCGCCGCTGAAGCTGCCCAACCTCAGCGGACTGCACGCACGCCCGGCCGCCGTGCTCGCGGCGGCAACGAAACGATTCCGCTCCGACGTGCGCATCGTACGTGGCGCAGACCAGGCCAACGCCAAGTCGGTGGTGGCTATCCTGGGGCTGGCCGTCCAGTGCGGCGACATGGTCCGCGTCAGCGCCAGCGGCGCCGACGCGCACGAGGCGGTGCTGCAGATCTCGGCGCTGCTGGCCGATGGCTGCGGCGAACTGGCCGGCCACGCGCCGGTCGAACCGGCCGCCGCAATGCAGGCCAGCGCCGCGGGGGCCAGCGAACCAGCCGCCGCAGTGCGCACCAGCGCCGCT
>CBDDRJ010000105.1:0-9986 GCA_965233055.1 uncultured bacterium | reverse complement strand
AACTGCCAAAACCAATTCGCCGAGCGTAAAATCGGTAGTGTGAGCCGGTTGCATGTCGTTCTCCTCATTCTGATTGCTGGAACTTTCAGTTTAGGATTCGATTTGCAGTCGGCTCGCCTTTTTCACATCATAGGATCTACGTACCTACGCGGCAATGTGTAATCGCGTGGGCACGCAGTGCCCACCCTACGTACTTCAGGGCGCGTTGCGAGCTGCGCCAGTGCTAGGTCATGTAGTTATGTAGGGTGGGCACTGCGTGCCCACGCGGTAATGTGTAGTCGCGTGGGCACGCAGTCCTCGGCGGCCCCGCCCACCCTACGCACTTCATGCTTACTTCTGGCGCGACGGCACGAACTCCTGCATGACGGCCTTGCGCAGCACCTTCGGCGGCACCAGCCCCTGGGCCAGCACGAAGTCATTGAACGCCTGGCGGTCGAACTTGCCGCGCAGCGCCACTTCGGCAGCCTGGCGCGTTTCCATCAGGCGCTGGTAGCCGTAGAAGTATGACGTTGCCTGCCCCGGTGCGCGGAAGGTGTAGCGCTGCATCTCCTGCGTTGCCATCCCTTCCGACAAGCCCACTTCCTGCATCAGGAAGGTCTTGACGCCTTCGGGCGAGATCTCGCCCAGGTTGACCATCGGGTCGAGGAAGGCGCGGGCGGCGCGCTGCATGCGTGCCTGCAATGCAAACAGCTGGCCGTCGAGCGGCTCGTACGGCTGCATTTCCGCTTCCGCATACAGGGCCCAGCCTTCGACGTTGACGCTGTTGAAGGCGAACACCGCGCGCGCCGTCGACACGCCCGCCTCGATCATCTTGGCAAATTGCAGCTCATGGCCGGGACGCGCCTCGTGCGCCGTCAGCGTCCACGTCCCCGCCTGGTGGGTGAAGTCGTCGAACACCAGCGTCTTGCCGGTCGGATCGGGCGCCATGCCGGTGGTCAGCACGAACTCGCCATACTCGCCCGTGTTGCCGATCAGGCGGGGCGGGTTCATGTGCGGCGCCGGCTGCTGCGCGTTCTCGGCGTCGGACGCCAGACGGATCACGGCCTTGCGCTCGGGCAGGGTGACGATCTTGCGCTCGCGCACTTGCGCTTCGATCTGGGCCAGCCGCGATTCATAGGTCGGCATGACCTGGTCCTTCGGCATCTGCTGCTTCTTCAGTTCGCGCATGACGGCGCGGTAGTCGCTGTCGGCCAGCCCCTTCTCCCTGGCGATCAGGCCGGCCGTGATATTCATCTGGTTGCGGATTTCGGCAAACGAAGTCATCGCTTTCGAGATCAGCTCTTCCGGCGAAATATCGACGCCGAACTGGCGCAGATTGTCGGCATAGACTTCAGCCGGCAGCTTGTGGTCGGTGCGCGCGCGCGGCAGCACTTCGGTCTTGATGACCTTGTTGTAGGCCGTCAGCTGCTGCTCCAGCGCGGCATAGCTCTTTTCCCAGCCCTTCAGCTCGCTCTTGGCCAGCAAGTCCTTGATGCCCTTGAGCAGGGCCGGTGCTTCCGTCAGGGCTTGCTCGACTTCACCCTTGAACGGGCCGATCAGTTTCGGGTTGGCCTTCAGCCTTTCCTGCATGCGCTCGCGCGCCAGCTCGCTGATCGGGCGCGTGCCCTTGGCCAGGCCGGCGTATTTCTCGAGGCGGATCAGCAGGGCTTGCTGGCGCTCCTTCGGAATGCGCGGGTCCAGGTTCTGCTTGACGACGCCGAAGATCAGGCGGGTGACGTCGGTGAAGGGCAGGAAGTGCTTGCGGGTCAGGGCGTTGCTGCGCATATTGTCTTGTGCGCTGGTGATCAGGATCTCGAGGTCCTGCTTGATGCGGGCATCGGTCTCGCTCTTCTGCTTCTTCTGCAGTTCGGCGATGACGGCCAGCGTGTCTTTGTTGGTCGCATCGAACAGGTCGCGCGACAGGTCGGTGATCTTGTCGTCGTAGCCTTCCACGCCGAGGCTGCCCGCGCCTTCCGGCGAATATTTGGCCAGTACGCCGAGCAAGGTCTTGGCGTTCTCGTTGCTCTTCTTTACCCAGGCCTGCTCGGCCGGCGCGGCGGCCATGGCGGGGAGGGCGAAGGCGGCAGCCAGCGCCAGGCTGACGGCGCTGCGGATCAAAGTTGTCTTCATTGATTTCCTTGCAATATTGGTGTGGAGGAATGGCAGGCGATACGATGCCATGGTCAAACTGTAACCAGATGTAAGGGCGGACGGGGGCAGCGTGCGACGAACTGCAGGAAGCGGGGCGTGGAGGGGAAAAAAGCGGGGATGGTTGGTCAGCAATACGGGCGTTTGCGCAGGGGCGGGATGCACCCGCCCCCCACAGTTTCAGTCTGCCGGTGGCACATAGCCGGCCGCTGCGTCGGCACCATCGCCGAAGAAATGCTTTTCCATCTGGGCGGCCAGGTATTTACGGGCGCGCACATCGGCCAGGTTCAGGCGGTTCTCGTTGACCAGCATGGTCTGGTGCTTGAGCCAGGCCGCCCACGCTTCCTTGGAGACGGATTCATAGATCTTTTTGCCCAGCTCGCCCGGGTAAGGCGGGAAATCGAGGCCTTCGGCCTCTTTGTTGAGTTTGATGCAATGGACGGTGCGGGCCATGAGGACTCCTAGTGTTAGCCATTGGTGCCAATGCTGGCATCGCACAGCGATGTCTGCTCTGGCATCAACATTATGAAAACGAATATTATAAAGACTTAATCAGGACCTGGGACTTGCGCTGCCAGTTGTACATGCGCTGGCGGTCCTTCGGCAGGGCGTCGACGGTGGCCGGGACGAAGCCGCGCTTCTGGAACCAGTGCGAGGTGCGGGTGGTCAGGACGAACATCTTGGTGAAGCCGGCCGCGCGGGCGCGGTTTTCCATATGCTTGAGGATGCGTTCGCCGTCGCCCTGGGCCTGCACTTCGGGGTTGACGGTCAGGCAGGCCATCTCGGCCATCTTCTGTTCCGGGAACGGATACAGCGCGGCGCAGCCGAAGATCACGCCGTCGTGGTCGATGACGGAGAAGTAGTCGATCTCGCGCTCGATCAGTTCGCGGCCGCGGTAGACCAGCGTGCCGTCCGCTTCGAGCGGCTCGATCAGCTTGATGATGCCGCCGACGTCCTCGATCGTGGCCGGGCGCAGGCTTTCGAGGTTTTCGTGCGAGATCATGGTGCCCACGCCATCGTGGGTAAACAGTTCGAGCAGGGCCGAGCCGTCCATCGCGAACGGCACGATGTGGGCGCGCGGCACGCCGCTATTGCAGGCCTTGATCGCGTGGCGCAGGTAGAACGCGGCGGCGTTGGGCAGGAAGTTCGCCTGCAGCACGGCCTCGGCCTGGTGCGAGGACAGCTCATGGATTTCTTCGCCGGCGGCATCGACCATCATCGGCGTTTCGGTGATGAAGATCAGCTTGTCGGCATGCAGTTCGATGGCGGCATTGACGGCCACGTCTTCCATCGTCAGGTTGAACACCTCGCCGGTCGGCGAGAAGCCCAGCGGCGACAGCAACACCAGGCCGTCGGCGCCGAGGATGCCGTGGATCGACTCGGCGGCGATCTTGCGCACCATGCCGGTCAGCTCGTGGTCGATGCCGTCGATCACGCCCAGCGGGCGAGCGGTGACGAAGTTGCCCGAGATGATGCGCAGCTGGGCGTGGGCCATCGGCGTATTCGGCAGGCCCTGGCTGAAAGCAGCTTCGATATCGAGGCGCAGCTCGCCGGCTGCCTCCTTGGCGCACTCGAGCGCGGCCGTGTCGGTGACGCGCAGGCCATTGTGGAAGCGGCCTTCGACGTTACGCAGGGCCAGCTGTTCGGCCACCTGCGGGCGCGAGCCGTGCACGATGACGACATTGATGTCGAGCGCGTGCAGCAGCGACAGATCGTGGGCCAACACGGGCAAGGCGCCGGAGCTCACCAGCTCGCCCGGGAAGGCGACGACGAAGGTTTTGCCGCGGAAGGCGTGGATGTAGGGCGCGACCGAACGCAGCCACTGGACGAATTGGGTAGGGTTTTCCATTTGCCGCATTATAATTCGCTGCGCGACTTGCGCACCCAAAACCTGTAAAAAACAATGTCTGAACCACGCAGCAAGCCTCAAACCCCACCTTCGCCGCCAAAAACGACCAGCCAGCGGGCCCCTAAAGAGGTGTTTCGCACCCCGTTGCCGCCGATTACCTTCCCGGAAGACCTGCCTGTCTCGGGGCGGCGCGACGACATTGCCAAGGCTTTGCAGGAAAACCAGGTCATCATCGTCTGCGGCGAGACCGGTTCGGGCAAGACCACCCAGCTGCCCAAGATCTGCCTGGAGCTGGGGCGCGGCCAGAAGGGCCTGATCGGCCACACCCAGCCCCGCCGGATCGCGGCCTCGTCGACCGCCAAGCGGATCGCACAGGAACTCGGCTCCCCCTTGGGCGAGCACGTCGGCTTCAAGGTGCGCTTTACCGACACGCTGCAGCGCGGCGCCTCGGTCAAGCTGATGACCGACGGCATCCTGCTGGCCGAGACCCAGACCGACCCGATGTTGCGCGCCTATGACACCATCATCATCGACGAAGCGCACGAACGCAGCCTGAACATCGACTTCCTGCTCGGTTACCTGAAGCAGCTGCTGCCGCGCCGGCCCGACCTGAAAGTCATCATCACCTCGGCGACCATCGACGCCGAGCGCTTTGCGCGCCACTTTGCGCGCGGCGACAAGCTGGCGCCGGTGATCGAAGTCTCGGGCCGCCTGTACCAGGTCGAAGTGCGCTACCGCCCGGTCGAGCGCGACATCGTGCCGGGCGCGGCGCCGGACCCGTCCAAGGTCCAACCGCGCGCCCAGGCCGCGCGCGACAAGCGCGACTTGATGGATGCGGTGGTCGATGGCGTCGAAGAAGTGTGCCGCATCGGCTCGGGCGACGTGCTGGTGTTCCTGCCGGGCGAACGCGAGATCCGCGACTGCGCCGAAGCGCTGCGCAAGCACCACCCGCCCCATGTCGAGATCCTGCCGCTGTTCGCCCGCCTGTCGGTCGAGGAGCAGGACCGCGTGTTCAAGACCAGCAATGCGCGCCGCATCGTGCTGGCCACCAACGTCGCCGAGACTTCGCTGACGGTGCCGGGCATCCGCTACGTGGTCGATGCCGGTCTGGCGCGCGTCAAGCGCTACAGCTTCCGCAACAAGGTCGAGCAGCTGCAGGTCGAGCCGATCGCGCAGTCGGCCGCCAACCAGCGCGCCGGCCGCTGCGGCCGCGTCGCCGACGGCGTCTGCGTGCGCCTGTACGACGAACAGGACTTCCTGCAGCGCCCCAAATTCACCGAGCCGGAGATCCTGCGCTCGTCGCTGGCGGCCGTCATTCTGCGGATGAAGTCGCTGCACCTGACCGACGTCGAAACTTTCCCCTTCATCGAGCCGCCGCTGGCGCGCGCCATCGCCGACGGCTACCAGCTGCTGCAGGAAGTAGGGGCTGTCGACGACGCCAATGCGCTGACGCCGCTCGGCAACAAGCTGGCCAAGCTGCCGCTCGACCCGCGCGTCGGCCGCATGATTTTGGCAAGCCTCGACAATGCCTGCCTGAGCGAGATGCTGATCGTCGCATCGGCGCTGTCGGTGCAGGACCCGCGCGACCGGCCGATGGAACACGCGCAGGCGGCCGACGAAGCGCACAAGAAGTTCGCCGACGAGAAATCGGAATTCCTGACCTACCTGAAAATCTGGAAGTGGTTCGGCGACGCCATCGAACACAAGAAGAGCAACCGCCTGCTGCAGGAATCGTGCCGCAGTGTGTTCCTGTCGCAATTGCGCCTGCGCGAATGGCGCGATGTGCATTCCCAGCTGCTGACCATTGTCAAAGAGCAGGGCTGGCGCCTGAACGAACTGCCGGCGACCTACGAGAACCTGCACACCGCCCTGCTGACCGGCCTGCTGGGCAATATCGGCTTCAAGTCGGAAGACGAGCCGGGCGCGGGCTACCTCGGCGCACGCGGCATCAAGTTCCACGTCTGGCCGGGCTCGTCGCTGACCAAGAAGCCGGGCAAGTGGATCATGGCGGCCGAGCTGGTCGAGACGACGCGGCTGTATGCGCGCTGCGTGGCACAGATCGCGCCAGAATGGATCGAGCGGGTCGGCGGCCACCTGCTGAAAAAATCCTGGGGCGAGCCGCGCTGGGAAAAGCGCACGGCGCAGGTGACGGCGTCCGAGCGGGCCACCTTGTACGGCCTGGTGGTGTACAGCCAGCGCCGCATTCACTATGGCCAGTTCAATCCGGAGGAGGCGCGCGAGATCTTCATCCGCGACGCGCTGGTCGGCGGCGACTACGAGACGCGCGCGCCGTTTTTCGCGCATAACCACAAGCTGGTCAAGGAAATCGAGAACCTCGAGCATAAGTCGCGCCGGCTCGACGTGCTGGTCGACGACCACCTGATCGCTGCCTTCTACGACAAGCTGATCCCGGCCGACATCGTCAACGGAGCGGGCTTCGAAAAGTGGCACAAGGACGCGACTTCGATCGAGCCGAAGCTGCTGTTCCTGAACCGCGAAGAGCTGATGCGGCACGAGGCGGCCGGCGTGACGACCGAGCTGTTCCCGAAGATGATGAGCGTGACGGGCATCGCGATGGCGTTGAGTTACCATTTCGAACCGGGCAGCGTGCGCGACGGCGTGACGCTGGCGGTGCCGCTGTTCGCGCTGAACCAGATGCCGCGCGCGCGCTGCGAATGGCTGGTGCCGGGCATGCTGAAAGAGAAAGTGCACCTGCTGCTCAAGTCGCTGCCGCAAAAGCTGCGGCGCCACTGCGTGCCCCTGCCCGATTACGCGGCGCGCTTCTGCGAACGGATCGATGCCGCCGATAAGTTCGGCCGTGGCGACCTGATCGATGCCATCATTGCCGATATCCGCGCCCAAACCAGCCTGTCGGTGCTGACGTCGGACTTCAAGGTCGAGACCTTGCCGGCGCACCACTTCATGAACTTCAAGGTCATCGACGAGCATGGCCGCCAGCTCGACATGGGCCGCAACCTGGCGACCTTGCAGGCCGAGCTGGGCGGGCAGGCGCGCCAGAGCTTCCAGAAAATGGCCGAGGGGACGGCCCATGCCGCCGTGGTGGTGACACCGCAAGGCAGCGGTGCCAGAGGCAAGCCGGGCGCGCCGGTGACGGCCGCTGCCGCGGGGCAGGCGGGCAAGCCGGGCCAGGCTGCCCCGGCGGGGGGCGCGCAGGCAGGCAAGGCCGCCAACGCCGCGCCAGGTGCCCACACCGGCCTGACCAGCTGGACCTTCGGCGAACTGCCCGAATTACTTGAGATCGTGCAGGGCAAGCTGACACTGATCGGCTTCCCGGCGCTGGTTGACAAGGGCACGCATTGCGATATCGAAGTGTTCGACGATCCGAGCGTGGCCCTGCGTACCCACCGCATCGGCATGCGCCGGCTGTTTGCCCTGCAGTTCAAGGACCAGCTCAAGTTCATCGAGAAGAACATCCCGAATATGCAGCAGATGGGAATGCAGTTCATGGCGATGGGATCGCAGGAAGAGCTGCGCGACCAGATCATCCAGAAGGCGATCGAGATCGCTTGCCTGCAAGACCCGCTGCCGCTCGATGCGGCCGCCTTCAACAAGCGCAGGGAAGAGGGTAAGTCGCGCCTGAGCCTGCTGGTCAATGAGACGGCGCGCCTGCTGTCGCAGGTGCTCACCGAATTCCACGGCCTGCCGAAAAAGCTGCAGGGTGTGCCGGCTGCCACCGCCGCCGACATGCAGGCCCAGCTGCAAGGCCTGGTGCACAAGCGCTTCCTGGCCGACAACGACTACGCGCAGCTGGCGCATTTCCCGCGCTACCTGAAGGCGATGAATGTCCGTCTCGAAAAACTGCGGGCCGATCCGGCCCGCGACGCCAAGCTGATGGCCGAATGGAACCAGGCCGCCAGCCTGTACCAGCGCGCGATGCGCGACCGCCAGGCCGGCAAGAACACCGACCCGAAACTGGTCGAGTTCCGCTGGATGCTGGAGGAGTTGCGCGTGTCGCTGTTCGCGCAGGAACTGCGCACCCCGATGCCGGTGTCCGTCAAGCGCCTGCAAAAAGTGTGGGAGTCAATGCAGCGGTAGGGTGGGCACTGCGTGCCCACCGAACATGTGCGTCATGGCGGCGGTAGGGTGGGCACTGCGTGCCCACGCGTGACGTTGGCAAGATGTTGGCAATCCGCGTGGGCACGGGGTCGTCGCACGGTCTTTGGTGCGGCGACATGCCCACCCTGCGTCCTTGTCAGATATTGTCCCTGACGCCGCTGCTGCTGCCCGTCGTGCTGCTGCGCCCGGCCGTGCCGCCGATCACGCCGGTGTCGTCATACGGCGTGGTGCCATAGAAGCTGTGCACCTTACTGGCCCAGGCGGCATCGCTCATGTCGGGCCAGTCGTCCGGGTCGAAACCGGGAGCGGTCTTGAGGCGGTTCTTGTCCACATTGAGCGTGAAGCGTTTGTTGACGGTATCGAGTTGCAGCGCCTGCCAGGGCACGGCAAACAGTTTCTCGCCAATGCCGAGGAAGCCGCCGAACGACAGCACCGCATAGGCCACCCGGCCAGTGCGCATGTCGAGCATGATTTCCTTGATGTCGCCCAGGTCTTCTTCCTGCGCGTTGACGACGTCGTTGCCGATGAGGGTGTCGGCGCCCATCAGGGCTGGGCCGGGCCCCGTGTTGTCGCTGGTCTTGTACATGCCGTAGGTGTCGCGGTCTGCGTAGCTCATGTTTCTCTCCTGTCATAGTCAAGATTCCGCGCCAACACAGGGCGGGACACTGGAAAAGCCTGGTCGGCTCACTGGACAAGAATAGGAGGGAAGGGAGTGCCGCGATTGATGCACGTCAATCGTACCGCGACAGTCCGATTGAACTCGCAGGCGCGCGAAGATGCAGATTTCCCTTGCCAAAACCGGCGCCCGCGAGTACTGTATAAACATACAGTACTATTCACTTTCCCACTCCCATGACCCGTCCAGAATCCAGCATTGCGCCGGAGGCTTTGCATCCTTCGCTGTGGCGCGCGTCGCAGCTGGCGCATGCCACCACGCGCTGCATCGACACCGGCTTTGCGGCCCTGTCGGGCCAGCTGCCGGGCGGCGGCTGGCCGACCGGCACCCTGATCGACCTGCTGCCGCAGCAGGCCGGCATCGGCGAGCTGCGCCTGCTGCTACCCGCCTTGGCGACGGTCTCGCAGGCGACCGGGCGGCGCATCGTGCTGTTGCAGCCGCCCCATGCGCCGCAGGCGCTGGCGCTGGCCGCGCTGGGGCTGGCGCCAGCGCAGCTGGTGTGGGTGCGCAGCAGCCGCAGCAGCGACGTGCTGTGGGCTGCCGAGCAGATCCTGCGCAGCGGCAGCTGCGGCGCCTTGCTGCTGTGGCAGCAGCATGCGCGTGGCGAGACGCTGCGCCGCCTGCACCTGGCGGCGCAAAGCGGCGAGACCCTGTTCTTCATGCTGCGCCCGCTCGCCTGCGCCCAGGATTCCTCCCCTGCGCCGCTGCGGCTGGCGCTGCGGCCGCAGGCGGGCGGGATCGACATCAGCTTCATCAAACGCCGGGGACCGCAACGCGACACGTCGCTGTTCCTGCCCTTCACTCCTTCTTTGTTGCAACGCCATGCGCCTCTGGATCGGCCTACACCTGTGCCAGCTCCCGCTCGACGTGTTCTGTCCGAGCTGGTCGGCTGACGACGGCAGCGTCGTGCTCGACCAGGACCGGGTGCTGGCGCTGTCGCCGGCAGCGGCCGCGCTGGGCGTCATGCCGGGCATGCGGCGCGGCGGCGTGCTGATGCTCGCCCCCGAGCTGCGGCTGCACGCGCGCAGCCTGGAGCGCGAGGCCGAGGCCCTGCAGGCGGTGGCAATGGCGCTGCTGCAGTACACGCCGCTGGTGGCGCAAGCCGAGGAAGCGGTGCTGCTGATGGACGTCGGCGCCAGCCTGCGCCTGTTTGGCGGCGTGCGCGCCTTGTGCCGCGCGATTCAGGGCAGCGCCAGGGCGCTCGGCTTTGCGGCCACGCTCAGCTGCGCGCCGACCGCGCGCGGGGCCTGGATGCTG
>CBDDRJ010000104.1:0-34564 GCA_965233055.1 uncultured bacterium | reverse complement strand
CGCCGCGCCGTCCGCCGCCGGTCGCCGGGCAGCGGCTGCTGTGCCGATGAGCAATGGCCCGCGCCGGCCGGTGGTGTCGGCCGCCGTCCGCCATGACCCGCTGTTTGCCGAGGCGCTGGCGCTGGCCAAGGAATGCGAGGCGCTCGACGCCCACAACCTCGAACTCAACGGCCAGATCCAGAAGCTGGAAGGGCGCCTGCAGCATCTGCAGTCGGTGCTGGCACCGAAGGCGCCGCCCAGGCCGAAGGCTGGCGCCACTGCGGCCGGCGCCACCGCCGGTTCGCTGGCGGCGGCCAAAGGCGCCAAGGTCGAACCGAAAAAGGCCGATTTCACCCGCTGGTACTGGATCGGCGGCGCTGCCGCCGCCGTGCTGGTCCTGGTTGCAGGCGGCATCGTGCTGTGGCGCCGCAGGCGCGGCAAGGGTAAAGCCGGCAAGGGCAAGGTCGAGCCGAGCGTCGACGCTGAGCCAGCCGACGGCGAAGCACCGGCCGCGGCGCCAATGCCGGCCAGCAAGCCCAGCCTGCGGGCGCGCCTGGCCTTAATGTGGATGCTGATTCGGAAGTCCAAGCAGGCGCAATAGCGGTTCGGCTGGCCGGTGGACCCGGCGCCGGATCGGGGCATGCTAATCAGGCACTGTTGCGTCATTGAAAATTCTGAATCAATACCAACACAAGCGACAATTTTCAGTTATACTGAAATTGTCGCTTTTGGGTGACAAACAAGTTATGGATCTGGCGCAGCCACCAACGATAGTGTGGCGCGACAAGCAGATGACCGTTGATGAAACGCCTGACTTGGAAGCAGTTTGCGGGCCGACAGTGTGCCCGTGGACGCCGGATGCAACCGGCACGAGGCGACGCCAGGAGATACCTGGCGATCGCTCTCCCTCATTCCCCTTCTTATTTACATGCTTCGGTCTGGCCATTGGCCTTGACCCGGAAGCCCATCAGCATCTGCCCCATGAAGTCGCCGGCGGCGCGCGCCGTCGCTAGGAACTGTCCGGCCTGCGAATAGTGGGCGTACAGCGCCTTGGCCGTGCAGGCATCCTTGACCTTGACCTGCCACACCTCGAAGGTATTGTCGGCCACCGGCGTGCCGATCGGCGTTTCCAGCGCCGACAGCACGCCCCAGTTATACGTGCCGAGCGGGTCGGTGCCCTTGTCGAGCGGCTTGGCGGCGGCCGTGCGCGCCAAGGCGCCGCCGCCCGACCCTTCGTCAACCGGTTCGGTGCAGTCGCTCGGGCAGACATCGGCCGGGTAGACTTCCTCGCCTGCAGTGAGCTTGGCGCCGGCCTTGGCACCCGTCTTGGCACCGGCCTTGGCCGTTGCTGTCGAACCCGGCACCACGCCGATGCAGCCGGTGGTGGCGTAGTCGGCATTGCCGAAATACTTGCCGCCGGTGCCGGCCTTGAACACCATCATGAACAGGTAGCTGTGGCCGGATTTGATGTTCTGGCCAGGCTTGACGAACACCTTGTTCGCGCAGCCGGCGGCCGGCGGTTTGGCCATTGCCGCGGCGGGGGCGGCGAAGGCGGGGAGGCTGAGGGCGCTCGCCAGGGCGACGGTGGCAAAGGTGCGCAGGGTCAGGGGAATCAGTGCTTTTTTCATGCGTATGCTCCGGCTGGTTATTTTTGGGGACAAAAGACCCAATCAGTTTCAGAATGAAACAGTTTTATTGAAACATACGCAAGTTTCGATGACAATCAACCAAACGTATGAGGCATGGGCAATAAAATGGGGCAAAACAGGGTCATTACTTGGTGCCGGCTGGCGACAGCCTCGCTGCTGCTTGCCACCGGACTGGCGCAGGCGGCGCCCGATGGCCCTTTGATCAAGGTCGCCGCGCTGTATGGCGGGCGGCCGGCGCCGACCATGTTCGATCCGCTGCGCAAGGCCATCGCCGCCATCGATCCCGCGCTGGCCGGGCGCATTGTCGTCAGCGCGGTCGCGGCCGACCCGGCCCTGAACCAGTTCGAGTCGCTGGCGGCGAACCTGTGGTCGCAACGCCCCGCCTTGGCACTGGCCTACGACTTGACGTCGGCCCAGGCGCTGGTCAGGCTGCGTGGCAGCGGCAGCACGCCGATTATTTTCCGCGCCCATTCCGACCCGCTCGGTTCCGGCTTGATCGCCAGTTACGCCAGGCCGGGCCGGCACATGACGGGCTTCACCACCTACCGCTGCCTCGACGACAAGCTGATCGAAATCCTGCTCGATGCGTTTCCCGCCGCACGCAGGGTCGGCTTTTTTGCCGAACCCGGCAGCGAGGACTGGGGCTGCCACCGGCGCGCGCGCGACTTTGCGGCCAGCCGCGGCATCACGCTGCTTGACTTCAACCTGGCCGGCGCCAAGGACGTGCCGGCAGCGATTGAGTCGCTTGGCCGCGCGCGCCTCGATGCGATGGTGGTGCCGGCCCTGATGTCGACCTGGAGCCAGCGCAAGCCGATCGTCGCCGCCATGGACGCGCTTGGCCTGCCGGCAATCTACGAGGCGCAGGCTTTCACCAATGCCGGCGGCCTGATGCATTTTGGCTCGATGCAGGAGCAGGATGCCAACACGCAGATGGCGCAGCTGGTCGTCAAGGTGCTCAGGGGTGAAAACGCCGGCGACATCCCGGTCAGCCAGCCGAACCGGTTCGAGCTGGTGATCAATCTGAAGGCGGCCCACGCCAGGCGCTACACCATCAATCCGCGCGTGCTGCGGCGCGCCGACCGGATCCTCGAATGAAGCTGCGCCAGCCGCTGTTCCGCAAATACCTGAAGGTACTGACCGGACTGATCTCGCTGACGCTGGTGCTGGCCACCCTGTTCCAGCTGGGCCTGTCGGTGGCAGAACAGCGCCAGCGCGCCGGCGAGCTGCTCGACGCCGAGGCACGCACGGCGGCGCTGCAGATCGATGCCTACCTGGCGCCGATCGTCGGCTCGATGGGCTGGGTGCTCGACTTCGACCAGCCGGGGCAGGAACCCGACCTGGCGGCGATCCGCGACGAGAGCCTGCGCCTGCTGCACAAGTCGGCCGCCATCATGCGCGCGCGCTACGTGACCGGGGCCGATTGCCAGCGCCTCGATGTGTCGCGCATCGAAGTCGACCGCCAGCGCGCCTGCGTGCCGCTGGCGGCGCATGATGCGGCGCTGGTGGCGGCGGCGCGCAATGGCCGCGTGGCCTACGGCGGCGTGCGCTACCACGAGGGCTCGGCCCCCTACCTCGACATCGCCGTCGGCGCGCGCGGGCGCCACGGCGGCGTGCTGCTGGCTGAAGTGGACCTGCGCCAGATCCACGCCACCGTCAGCGCGATCCGGGTCGGCGCCACCGGCTTCGCCTACCTGCTCGACGCCGACATGCAGCTGGTGGCCCACCCCGACGCCAGCCTGGTGCTGCGCAAGCTGAACCTGCAGGACACGCCCGCCGTGCGCGACGCCGTCAACGGCGGCGCCGTGCTGAGCACCGACCGGGATGGACGCTACGTGCTGTCGGCGACGGCGCCGGTGGACGGGCCGCGCTGGACCGTATTCGTGCAGCAGCCGGCGCGCGAAGCGTTCGGCCCGATCGAACGTTCGCTGTGGGCGGCGCTGCTGGTGCTGCTGCTGGCGCTGGGCGGCGCCGCCGGCGCCAGTTTCATCCTGGCGCGCCGCATGGCCAGCCCGATCCTGGCGGTGCGCGCCGGCGCCGAAAAGATCGGCGCCGGCCAGCTCGACACCCGCATCGAAGTGCGCAGCGGCGACGAGGTTGAACTGCTGGCGCATGAATTCAACAATATGGCGGCCACGCTGGGACAGAGCTACGCCTCGCTCGAGACCAAGGTGCAGGAGCGCACGTCCGAGCTGGCCGCCGCCAGCGTTCAACTCACCAAGGTCAACGGCGAGCTGTCGCTGCGGCTCGACGAGCTGGCCGTGCGCAAGGACGAAGCCGAGCGCGCCAGCGCCGCCAAGACCCGCTTCCTGGCCGCCGCCAGCCACGACCTGATGCAGCCGATGCACGCGGTCGGCCTGCTGGTCGGCATCCTGCGCCAGCGCGTACATGCGCCCGAGACGAGCGACCTGGTGCACAAGGTGCAGTCGGCCGTGCAGGGCATGGAGAACCTGTTCGCCGGCCTGCTCGACGTCTCCAAGCTCGACTCGAACGCGGTCAAGGTCGATGTGCGCACGGTCGAGATGGAGGCGCTGCTCGACTTCATCGAAAACAATTACCAGCCACTGGCCCAGGAAAAGGGCATCGAGCTGCGCGTGGTGGCGTGCCGCGCCTATGTGCTGACCGACCCCGGCCTGCTCGACCGCATCCTCGGCAACCTGGTCACCAACGCGATCCGCTACACGCCGCCGGGCGGCAAGGTGCTGGTCGGCTGCCGCCGGCTGCAAGGGGCCTTGCGCATCGACGTGCTCGACACCGGGGTCGGCATCGCGCCCCAGTTCAAGGCCCAGATATTCGAAGAGTTTTTCCAGATCGAGAACGCCGAGCGCGACCGCAGCAACGGCCTCGGCCTGGGGCTGTCGATCGTCAAGCGCAGCGCCGCCCTGCTGGGCCACCCGCTGTCGCTGCAGTCGCACCCGGGGCGCGGTTCAAGGTTCGGCATCACGGTGCCGGCAGTGGCGCGCCAGCCGGTGGCCGAGCCGGTGCCGGCCAAACTGAAGGACATGCTGCACGGCGCCTTCGTGGTGGCGGTCGACGACGACGGCCAGGCGCGCTTCGCGATGGAGCAGCTGCTGCGCATGTGGGGCTGCCACGCGCTGGTGTGCGCCACGCTCGGCGACGTGCTGGTTCAGCTGGAGCAGCACCTGCGCGCGCCCGACCTGATCGTCACCGACATGCGGCTGGGCCGGGGCGAGACGGGGCTCGACGTGATCGCGGCGGTGCGCGAGCAGACCGGCGAGACGACGCCGGCCGTGATCGTGACGGGCGAGAGCGAACTGCCGCCCCAGACGGCTTGGCCGCCGGCCTGCCAGATGGTCAGGAAGCCGGTCGGTCCGGCGCGCCTGCAGCAGCTGTGCCAGCTTGCGCTGGCGGGGGAAGACGAAGTGGCGATGTAGGGTGGGTAGGCTTGCCTACCCACCCTACGAAAACTGCAGCCCCAGCTTGCCGGCGGCGATCACGGCCTGGGTGCGAGTGGTGACGTTGAGCGCGCGCAGGGCGGCCGAGGTGTGGGTCTTGATCGTGCTGATCGACAGGTTCAGGTCGCGGCAGATGGCCTTGGTCGATTTGCCCTGCAATACCAGGTGCAGCACGTCGCTCTGGCGCGGGGTCAGGCCCAGTTGTTCGCAGGTGACGCTGTGGGTCTGGCCGGCCGGCGTCGGCAGCACCCGGATATCGGTGCCGGCCCGTTCAGCCAGGAACACATTGGCCGGCAGGTAGACGCCCTTGGCCAGGATCAGCTTGAGCGCCGCTTCCAGCACCTTCGACGACGAACTCTTGGGCACGAAGCCCATCGCGCCGCGATCGAGCGCCGACAGCACGCTCTCGCGGTCGTCGTTGGACGACAAGACCACCACCGGCACGTCCGGGAAATCGCGCCGCACCACCGACAAGCCCTCGAGCCCGCTCATGCCGGGCGGGCCGATGTCGATCATCATCAGGTCGACCGGATCGAGCGTGGCCAGCTTTTCCAGCGCTTCCTCGCTGCTGCCGGCCTCGTGCGTGGTGACATTCTCCAGCAGCGAATGCAGCAGCAGCGACATGCCTTCGCGGAACAGGGGGTGGTCGTCGACGAGCAGAATATTCATGGTGCAAACAATCGAATGGATGACAGCTGACGTTGTATCACGATCGAGGCCGGCCCACCATAGGCCATTTGGCCCATGCCAACGGGGGCTGCCCGCTCCGTCTCGCGCACGCCACAATAGGTGCCAAGGGTCGCTGTCTGCGTCTGCCATTGAAGGAATTACCATGATTCATGTTGCGTCTGATCAATTGCTAGAATCGGCCGGTGCCCCGCCGCTCGCCCGCATCGGGCTGGCGCTGGACGCAGTCTTGCCATTGGAGCAATGCGGCTTCGACGTGCGCGCCATCGCCGCCCGCTACAAGGAGCAGGGCGCCCAGTTCAAGCCCTTCGTGCTCAAATTTGCGGCACCAATGGCCTTCGAGCAGGTCTGGAGCAGCGCCGGCGGCGACCCGCGCGGCGCCTTCTGGCGCATCGTCGGCCATGACGACGGCCAGCGCCTGTTCCGTCCCTTGGGCGATATGGTGACCCAGGGCGAACTGGGCGCCTCCAAGGTCCCGGCCATGCTGCTTGCCTGCGACGCCCAGCATCCGCACGCGCTGGCCCACCCGGTCGGCTTCGAGCGGCTCGACGACACTGCCGGCAATGGCACCATTTCCTGTTTCCGGCTGGTGCCGCCGCCCGGCTACAGCGCGCTCGGCCTGGCGCTGTCGGCCACCGACGTCACCGATTACTGGTGCGTCAACGACGAATTCCTGCAGGATGTCGGCGCCTTTGCGCCGCTGTGGGCCAATGGCTACCCGACGGCGCGCGACAACGGCGGCCTGCACAAGGCCGCCATCGGCGCGGCCGACCGCCTGCCGATGGGCGACACCATGTTCATCCTGCCCAACACGGCGCAACTGGCGGCCCACCCGGATGCCACCCGCTGCGCCGCCCTGCGCGTATGCAAGCTGCGCATTGCCATCGACAGCAGCGAACCGGGCGAGCCGCCGTTCGACCGCGCCAAGGGCCGCGGCGCCCAGTGGTCAAACGGGCTGACCAGCGTCATGGTGTTGCCATGCACGGCCATCGACGGCCGCAAGCTGATGTGCCAGGCCACCGAAAGCCCGTTCTATTTCGTCGTCAGCCGGCCGGTGTGGAAATGCATCATGACGGTCGAAGGGCCGGAAGAGGGCAGCGGCGGGGTGCCGCGCACGATCGGCGTGGCGGCCTCGTCGGCCAGCGAATTTCGCCGTTCGACTTCGCTGACGGTCAGCCCGTTCGGCATGGTGGCGGTGGTCAGCACGGCCGCCTCGGTGTGCGTCAGCCTGACCCAGGAGAGCGGTCTGATGGAAAGCGATGCGCTGAGCCGGCTCGACAAGCTGGGCGAACCGTCCGCATTGCCGCTGCCGATGGCGCCGCTGACCCAGTTCTGGCAATTATTCCAGCGGCTCGAAGTATTCCAGAGCAATGGCGTCTCGGTCGCCAGCATCGACTTCGGCCGCGACAATGTTCTGACCTTGCCCTGAGCGGCACGAAGGCGCGGCGCCAGGCGTAAAAAAACCGCTCATCGGAGCGGTTTTCGTTGTGGCGCGGCGCCGGCTCAGTGGGCAGCCATCACATTCGACAGCTGGGCCATCCACGGCTCGGTCACTTCGCGGATCGCGCGGTCATTGGCCATGATCTGCTTGAGCAGGTCGATCTTGCGCAGGCGCGGCGCGCCGTCGAGGGCTGGCACGCCGGTATCGACGGCACGGGCCTGCACGGCGCACTCGCTCTCGAGGCGGGCCAGATCGTTCCAGTCACCCGCATTTGCCGCGACGGCCATTTTACTGGTCAGGCCGGCAATATTTTCGTACATCGAGAGGACTTCGTTGGAGGTCATATGCTCACCCAAACCTAAAAAGTATGTGCGGATTACCGCGTGTCCCTTCTTTACGTCAGGCGTTTAGGGAACTTTAGGGTTTTTTTGAAAAATATTCAAAATAGTTTCAAATACTTTCAATTGAAGCGGGGGGCGCAGGCAAACCTGGCGAAATATTGTCGTTAACTTATCAGTTCGCCGAGCCCGGCGGCCAGCTCAAGCGGGGCGGGCATCACGTCGAGCAAGGTGCGCGGCGCCAGCCCGAGCGCCTGTTCGACCGCGAACGGATAGCTCGCCTCGATTTCCTCAGGCGTCGGCGCCAGTTCGTCGACCCGGGCGCGCCAGGCCGCCAGGTGGATCACGGCGGCCATCCGGTTCAACGGAGACTCGGCCAGCGGGTCGCCGAAGGTGCGGATCGCGCCCGGGAAGACATTCGGGAATTTCCAGCGGATCGACAGCAGCGCGCCGATGTCGCCGAAATCGTAGCCCAGCGCCGCCCGTTCGGCTGCCAGCCGGCCATGGGCGAGGGCCGGGCAGTCGGCATCGATTTCCCGGGCCTGGTCGGGCAGCGCGGCATGCAGCACCAGCTGGCCGATCGAATGCATCATGCCGATGGTAAAGGCGAGGTCGGCGTTTTCCTTGGCCTGCCTGGCCAGCCACTTGGACGCCACCGCCGTGTGCAGGTTGTAGCGCCAGAACTGGCGCAGGTCCATGCCGGGCACCGTCTTGAAGCCGCTGACCAGGCCGGCGCTGATGACGAGCGTGCGCACGGTGACGAAGCCGAGCATCTTGACGGCGTCTTCGACGGTGCCGATCTCGCGCGACACATGGTAATAGGCGGAATTGGCCAGCCGCAGCAGCTTGGCGCTCAGCACTGGGTCGTTCGCCAACTTCTTGGCGACTTCGTCAACGCTGACATCGGGATCGTCGAAACTGCCGATCAGGTCTTCGACCACCTTGGGGGCGGAAGGCAGGCTGTGCTGGTTCTGGAACAGTTCGTCGAGCGTCATGGCAGTCTCCTGGCAGGGCATTGCAATAATAGAACTATATAGGTAAACACCACAGGATTGCGAACTCAATTCATGCTGCGCTGCGCTGCACCGGTTCCCCCATTTCTGCGGCCCGGCCCGGTCAATACGCCGTCTGTCGCATTGGGCGGTGACGATCGCTCATCTTTGCCTTACATTACAGGCTGGATTTTATTGCCGCCTTAATAACAGCGAGACCCGCCGCCGATGACACTGCGTTCCCTTGCCGCCGTCCTAGCCTTTGCCCTTGCCGCCAGCGCCCACGCCGAGGCGCCGTTTTCGTTCGCCGCTACCGCCGGCAAGCTGCCCAAGGACGTGGTGCCGGTCCAATACGCCGCCCACCTGGTCCCCGACCTGGCGGCCCGCACCTTCCTCGGCGCCGAGACGATCGAGATCGACGTACTCAAGCCGACCCGGCTCATCATGCTCAATGCCGTCAACCTCGAGATCGACGCCGCCAGCCTGGCCGGCGCCCGCCTGCCCGAACTGAAGCTGACGGCGCTGCTCGACAAGGAGCAGCAGACGCTGCGCTTCGAACTGGCCGAGCTACTGCCGGCCGGGCGCTACCGGCTCGCGCTCAAGTTCCATGGCCACATCAACCGCGCGGCGCGCGGCATGTTCCACATGCAGTACAAGAACGCCCTGGCTCAGGACAAGGCGATGCTGGCCACGCAGATGGAGCCAAGCGACGCGCGCCGCATGCTGCCGGCCTGGGACGAACCGGCCTTCCGCGCCAGGTTCAAGCTGACGATCGACGTGCCGGAGGCGTTTTCCGCCTATTCCAACACCCCGGTCGAGAAAACCAGCAAGCTCGATGGCGGCTTGAAGCGCGTGCAGTTCGGCGTCACCCCCAGCATGCCGAGCTACCTGCTGGTGCTGGTGGCCGGCGAACTGGAACGGGTCAGCGCCAGGCAGGACGGGGTCGACCTGGGCATCGTCACCACCGCCGGCAAGCGCGGTTCGACCGCCTACGCGCTCAATGCGTCGAAGGACCTGCTGCGCTACTACAACAGCTACTTCGGTACCTCTTATCCACTGCCCAAGCTGGACCAGATTGCCGTGCCGGGCGGCTTTGGCGGGGCGATGGAAAACTGGGGCGCCATTGTCTATACCGAATCGGCCCTGCTGGTCGATCCGGTCAGGAGCCCGGAGTCGACCAGGCGCGCGGTATTTCACACCACCGCGCATGAAATCGCGCACCAGTGGTTCGGTAACCTGGTGACGATGGCGTGGTGGGACAATCTGTGGCTCAACGAAGGCTTCGCCTCGTGGATGGCGTCCAAGGCCACCGAACAGCTGCATCCGGAATGGCGGCCATGGCTGGCCGGCGCGGCCAATCGCGACGGTGTGATGGAAAAGGACATGCTGGCCACCACCAATCCGATCCAGACGCCGGTAGCGAACGAAGCGCAGGCGGCCAGCGCCTTCAATAACGTCACCTACACCAAGGGCCAGGCCATCCTGCGCATGCTCGAAGTCTATCTCGGCGAAGACGCTTTCCGGCGCGGCATGCGCACCTATATGGCACGCCACCAGTACGGCAACACCACCAGCGCCGACCTGTGGGCTGCGCTGGCAGCGGCATCCGGTAAGCCGGTTGGCAATATAGCGGCCGACTGGACCAACCAGCCCGGCCTGCCGCTGATCGACGTGGCCCAGTCCTGCGACGACGGCAAGCGCACCATCACGCTGTCGCAGCAGACCTATAGCGAGGGCGGCAAGCGCCAGTGGCATGTGCCGCTGCAACTGGGCAGCGTTGGCGGCAAGCCGCTGACCATGCTGCTCGAAGGCGAACGCACCAGCCTGACCCAGCCGGGCTGCGATTGGGCCCTGCTGGTCGACCCGCAGGCAGTCGGTTACTTCCGCGTGCGCTATGACAAGGCAGGGTTCGACGCGCTGCTCGGCCAATGGAGCAAGCTGCCCGACGCCAGCCGCATCAGGCTGCTGGCCGACAGCTGGAGCCTGGCCGCCAGCGGCCGCGGCGACCTCGGCAACTACATGAAGCTGGTGGCGCGCCTCGGCGACGAGCCGCGGCTGGCCGTGTGGGAAGGCGTCATCGACAAGCTCAACACGCTCGACGGCTATGTGGCGGGCCGGCCCGAGCGCGCCGTGCTGCATGCCTTCATCAACAGGCTGATGGCGCCGCGCATGCAGAAGCTGGGCTGGACCGATCTGCCCAACGACACGGCCGAAGAACGCCAGCTGCGCAACCGGCTGGCACAAGCGATGGCGCGCGCGGGCGACGCCGGCGCAGTTGCGCTGGCCAAGGTGCGCTTCCAGTCCTACCTGCTCGATCCGGCCAGCGTGACGCCGTCGGCGCTCGATTTCGTTTTGTCAGTCGTTGGACAACATGCTGATCCAGCCACCTACGAGGCACTGGCCGGACTGCTGGCGCGCACCCAGAACAATGAAGAGCGGCGCCGATACGCGTATGCACTGGCCAGCGTGCGCAGTCCTGCGCTGGCCAAGCGCGCGCTGGCACTGGCATTCGATACGAGATTGCCGGCGCCGGTGGCCAACCGCATCGTGCCGATGGTAGCGGCCGAACACCTTGAGCAGGCGTGGACCTTCGCCCTGGCTAACCGCGAAGCGCTACTGAAGAACCAGGGTGCGACCGACGCGCTGCGCATGCTGCCGGACCTGTTCGCCCGTTCCAGCGACAGCAACCACGCTGCGATGCTGGAGGCAGCAGTGGCAGCGATGGGCGATGCCGACGCGTTGAAGGAAGCGCAGCAGGCCGCCGCAGGCGTGCGCGCCAGGGCACGCCAGAAAGAAAGGCTGCTGCCACAACTGGCAGCAGCCCTCAAATAAGATCAACGCGTGGGCACGCAGTGCCCACCCTACGTGGTTCAAATAAGATCAACGCGTGGGCACGCAGTGCCCACCCTACGTGGTTCGAATAAGATCAACGCGTGGGCACGCAGTGCCCACCCTACGTGGTTCAAATAAGATCAACGCGTGGGCAGGGGGGCTGGCCGAGCTTATTGGCCGAAGTGGCGGCGGAAAAACGCCGCGATGGTGCCATTGACATGGCGCTTGGCAGCGCGCTGCGACACGCCGTGCTTGGCACCCGGATAGCCACGTAGGGTGGGCACTGCGTGCCCACGCGGTTATCTAACAACCGTGCGAGGATCGCGTACCCACCCGGTTATCGGTCAATTCAACGTAGCCTCGTAGGGCGGGTAACTTGTTACCCTCGCGGTTACTGGCCGAAGTGGCGGCGGAAAAACGCCGCGATGGTGCCATTGACATGGCGCTTGGCAGCGCGCTGCGACACGCCGTGCTTGGCGCCCGGATAGGTCATCAGGTCAAAACGCACATTGCGCTGGACCAGCGCATCGATCAGCTTGGTCGAGTTGGTGAACAGGACATTGTCGTCGGCCATGCCATGGATCAGCAGCAGCGGCGAGCGCAGGCCGTCGAGGTGGGCCAGCACGCCGCTCTGGCGATACGCCTCCTTCGCCTCGGCCGGTTTGCCGCCGACGAACTGCTCGGTGTAGTGGGTGTCGTACAGCGACCAGTCGGTGACCGGCGCGCCCGACACGCCCAGCGCCACCTTGTCCGACGCCGCCGCGAGCATGCGCAGCCCCATGAAGCCGCCATAGCTCCAGCCATACACGCCGATGCGCCTGGCATCGACGAAAGGCTGGCTGCGCAGCCAGTCGATGCCGGCCACCTGGTCTTCCACTTCATGCTTGCCCAGGTTGCCGTGGATGACATCAGTGAAGCTGCGCTCGCGGCGCGACGAGCCCCGGTTATCGAGGCGGAACACGATATAGCCCTGCTGCGCCATATACTGCTCGAACAGGTTGCCGTTCCACTTGCGCGTCACATACTGCGAGTGCGGGCCGCCATACATCGACAGATAAACCGGGTAGCGCTTGTTCGCATCGAAGCCGGCCGGCTTGATGATCGAATAGTGCAGGGTCTGGCCGTCGGATGCCTTCAAGGTGCCGTAGCTGGTCGGCTGGTGGTCCGGCAGGTAGTTGGCGTAAGGGTGGCTGCCGCTCACTTCGTTGCGGTCGATCCAGGTCACCAGGCTGCCGTCGGCAGCGCGCAGCGCGATCTGCGGCGGGTGGACCGGATCGGACCAGGTATCGGCAAACACTTTGCCGTTCTTTGAGAACGAGGCTTCATGCCAGCCGTCGCCCGGCGACACGCGCGCAGGCGCATCGGCAGTGCTGCCGTCGAGCGCCAGCGCATAGACCTGCTTGTCGATGACCGCGTCGCGGTTGGACGACACATATACCTTGCCGGCCGCTTCGTCGACCGCCAGCACATCGTCGATGCCCCATTCGCCCTTGGTGACGGCGTGCTGCAAGGTGCCGTCGCCGCGGAACAGGTACAGGTGGTTGCGGCCGCTGCGCTCGGACGACCACAGGAAGCTGTCGCTGCCTTCGAGGAAATGCAGGTTGCCGTGGATGCTGACCCAGGTCCTGGACGTTTCGCTGATGACGACCTGCTGCGCCAGCGTGGCGGCGTCGACCCTCACCAGGTCATGGCGCTTCTGGTCGCGCGACTGGCGCTGGAAGTACAGCGCCTTGGCTTGAGCGTTCCAGTCGGCCCGCACCAGGTAGATGTCCTTTTCGGTGCCGAGGTCGATCTTGCGCGCCTCGCCGCCGGTCGGCGCGACCACCAGCAGGTCGACCAGCACATTGGCCGCGCCGGCGGCAGGGTAGCGCTGCTCAACGGTGGTAGTGCGGTCGGCATAGATCTCGAAGCGCTGCACCAGCGGCACGCCCGACTCGTCATAGCGCTTGAAGGCAATCGCCGAGTCGTCCGGCGCCCACCAGTAGCCGGTGGTCTGGTCCATTTCTTCCTGAGCGATGAATTCGGCTTCGGCATTGTGCACCGTGCCTTTGCCATCATGGGTCAGCTGGCGCGTCACGCCGGTGGCCAGTTCGAAGGTGAACAGGTTCTGGTCGCGCACGAAGGAAACGAAGCGGCCCTTCGGCGAGATCTTGGGATCGAGCACGCTGCCGGTGGCCACCTGGCGCGCCGCGTCCGGGTTGGCCACGTCGACCAGGTACAGCTTGCCGGCGATCGGCACCAGCAGCTGCTTGCCGTCCGGCGCCCAGCTGTACTCGAGGATGCCGGACAGGGCGGCCACGCGCTCGCGCTCGCGGCGCGCCTTTTCGGCGTCCGACAGCACCTCGTTCGGCACCAGCTTGCGCGAATCGACCAGCTGGCGCATGGTCTTGGCCGCCAAATTGTATTCCCACAGGTCGAGCTGGTACTGGTCGTCGGCGCGGCCGCGCAGGTAAGTGACGCGCGAGCCGTCGGGCGACACTTTGAGCATGCGCATGCCGGTGCCGGACAGGCCCGGGTCGGCGCTGATGCGCTCTAAAGTCAGCTTTTCGGCCGATGCGGGGAGGATGGCCAGGGTGGCCAGCAGGCAGGCAAGGATGCGCATGATGTATTTATAGTGAGGGTCGAAGGCGGACAAGCCGAGACAATACCAGAATCGCTGCGGCAGGGACTAGTGAACCGTAACAGGGAAGGAGGCGGCTTGGGCCCGCCGGCCGGACAGGCGGGCCAGATACCAGGTCAGCAGCACGGCGGCCATCGTCAGGCCGGCCACCAGGCCGATCCAGAAACCGGTGGCGGCCATCGGCGTGGCCGGCGACCAGGCCAGCCATTGTGGCGCCAGCCCCAGCACATAGCCGACCGGCAGCGACACGCCCCAGAACGACAGCACCTGGATCACCATCGGCGCGCGCGCCACCTTGTAGCCGCGGATCGCGCACGAGGTGGTGACCTGGGTCGCGTCCGACAACTGGAACACGGCGGCAAACACCAGCAGCTGCACGCACAGCGCCTGCACCTGCGGGTCGCTGGTGTAGGCGCGCGCGATCTCCCAGCGGAACACGAAGATGAACAGGGCCGAGAGGATGGCGAAGGCGAGCGACATCGCCACCCCGACCCAGCTGGCAAAGCGGGCGCGCCGTGCATCGCCTTCGCCCAGCGCCTGGCCGACCCGCGTGATCAGGCCGATGCCGAAACTGAGCGGCACCATAAACACCAGCGAAGCGAAGTTGAGCGCGATCTGGTGGGCCGAAATCTGCACCACGCCGTAGCGCGCCACCAACAGGCTGACCGCACCGAAGGCGCTGACCTCGGCGAAATAGGTGATCCCGATTGGCAGGCCGAGGCGCACCATCGGCAAGATCTCGGCGAAGTTCGGCCACTCCCAGTGGGTAAACGGATAGGTCGGCTGGTAGGCCGGCGCCAGCTTGATCCACACCAGCATGGCCGCCAGCATCAGCCACATGCCCAGGCTCGACGCCACCGCGCAGCCGATCGAACCCATGGCCGGCAGGCCCCAGTGGCCGTAGATCAGCAGCCAATTGACCAGCACATTGAACGCCAGGCCGCCGATGGCGATCACCATCACCGGCTTGGTCTGGTTGATGCTGGCGCTGTAACCATACAGGGCGCGGTAAGCCGCGTAGGCCGGCAGGCCGGCGCTGATCACATGGGTAAACAGGACCGCCCTGGCATGCACTTCGGCCTCGAGGTGGAGATAGTCGAACAGCAGCGTCGCCACATTGGTCAGCAGGCAGGCCGCCACGCCCACTGCCAGCGCCTTCCACAGCGACTGGCGCACCAGGTGGGGAATGCGCCCCAGCTGGCCGGCGCCCACTTCATGGGCGACGAAAGTATTGATCGCCATCATGGTGCCGCTGACGGTCACGAGGATGATCGACCAGACCGAGGTGCCGAGCGAGACGGCGGCCAGTTCCAGCGCGCTGGCGTGGCCGGTCATGGCGACGTCGGCCACCGACATGCCGACCGTGGCCAGTTGCCCGACCAGCATCGGCCAGGCCAGCCGCCACAGGGCAAGCATTTCGGAGCGGGCGGTGTATGTACGGGTATGCGGGATGGACGGCATGCTGTGGCTGTATGTCAAAAGCGACGATTCTACCCGCCGTTGCTGGGACCCCGACAGATTTTGTTACACATGAGCGAGGCAACCGTCTGGCATTTGGCGGCCGAACTGTTCACAATAAGCGAAACACGTAACAACAATCCCGCATATGAATTCGAACAAGGCGACCTTCCTCCTGCTGGCAGCGATGCTGCTGGCAAGCGCCGCCACCGTCGCCGGCGAGATGACGCTGTTCTCGCACCAGCATTTCGGCGGGCGCGAAATCACGCTGCGCGACCCGACGCCAAATTTGCGCGAAGCGGGCTTCAACGACAAGGCTTCGTCGATGGTGATCCGGTCCGGGCGCTGGGAAGTGTGCATCGACGCCGACTACCGCGGCGAGTGCATGGTGTTCGAACGCGGCGAATACCGCACGCTGGCGCGTCTGAACAACCGCATCACGTCGGCGCGCGAAGTGGGCAGCGAGCGCGACGGCCCCAACTGGCGCCGCGCGGTGGCCCAGCGCGGCTGGATCGAGCTGTTCGCCCTGCCCAACTTCAAGGGCAACCACACCGCCGTGCTGCGCGACAGCGCGGACCTGGTGCAGCTCGGCTTCAACGACCGCGCCGCCAGCGTCGTCGTCGAGCAAGGCAATTGGCAGCTGTGCGCCGACCATGACTACCGCGGCAGCTGCCGCACGCTGGCGCCGGGCCGCTACGATACGCTGGGCCCGCTGGCCGGCAAGGTATCGTCGCTGCGCCTGGTCGAGGAAGGCCAGGACTACGAGCTGCCGGCGCAGTCCGACAGTCAGGCCAATGTGCTGCTGTTCCAGGACGAAGCCATGGGCGGCAAGATGCTGGCGATCCGCGGCGACGCCGTCGACTTTGCGGCGCTGCAGTTCAACGACAGCGCCGCCTCGCTGGTGGTCAAGGCGGGCACCTGGGAGTTCTGCGTCGACAGCCGCTACCGCGGCACCTGCCGCATCCTCGGCGCCGGCGTCTACCGCACGCTCGACCCGCCGCTGGTGCGCGCGATCTCGTCGGCGCGCCAGGTGGCGCCGCAGGGTGGGCCGGGCCGGCCGGAAGGCGAGCTCGAACTGTTCTCCAAACCGGAATTTGGCGGGGCCCGCCTGCCGCTGTACGGCAGCGTGCCGCAGCTGGCCGAATTCGACTTCGATGAACGGGCCGGTTCCGTCATCGTCCACACGGGCCAGTGGGAATTCTGCCGCAACAAGGACTACGGCGGCCAATGCCTGGTGGTTGGCCCCGGCCGTTACGCCCAGCTCGGCACGCTGCACAAAGCCATCAGCTCGCTGCGCCGCATCCGCTAGTGTCCGGCCAGGGCCCGCTAGCGTTCGCCCAGATCGCGCGGTGCCAGCCCCTTCAGGTAGGCATGCAGCGCGCGCATATCGTCGTCGGTCATTGCGCCGAGCATCGCGAACGGCATGACCTCGCTGATGGCGCTGCCGTCAGGCCGCTTGCCGCTCTTGAACATGGCGACGAAGGACCCGGCATCCGGATAGCGCACCATTGCGCTGCCTTTGCCAGGCGTCAGGTTGGCCGCGGCCGGCCACGAAGGCGGCCCGCCCGGGACCTTGCCGCCTCTCAGGTGCTCGCCATGGCAGCCGATGCAGGCATTGGCCAGATAGGCGCCATAGGCCGGCGTGACGGCCGGCTTGATCGGCGGCGGTGGCGGCTTGCTGTGGTCGATCTTTTCATACGCATCCTTGATCGCGCCGACGCCGTACAGGGCCAGCACCGGCAACGGCAGCTCGATGGTGGCGCCCTTGCCCGACACCGGCGGCAGCGCCATCGCATAGCCGACCAGCGCGCCCATGTCTTCGTCGGTGAGCTGGTTGTAATCTTCGCTCGGCATGATCATCGCGACCCTGTCGTTGCGCTTGACGCCGTGGCGCAGCACGCGCACCCAGTCGACCGGGCGGAAGCCTGCCACGGCGCTGCCGGCCCCGCTGGTGATATTGGGAGCGACGACCAGCATGCCGCCGTCGTTGACGACTTCCTTGCCGCCGCCGCTGGCGCCATGGCACTCGGCGCAGCCGCGTGTATTGAACAGGTAGCGGCCGCGTTCGATCCACTCGGCCTCGTGCGGCAATGCCACCCGCACCGGTTTGACGTTGACGCCGACCTGGCGCTGCATCTTGTTCTCGCCCATCTTCTTGGCGCCAAGCACTGCAGCGATGCCGAGCAGCACAATAATCGTGGCGGCAATGGTGATCCGCCTGGCCCAGATATTCATGTTCTATTTTTCTCCTTTTGAATGAGTTGCACAGGCGCGGCTTGATCGCGCACACGGTCTGCCTGCCGTGCGCAATGTAGCATTGTGCGATGCGCTTGACAAACTACGGAGCCGGCACGTGGCCAACAAGGACTATTACAAAACGCTGGGCGTGGCGCGCGATGCCGCCCCGGCCGACATCAAGAAAGCCTACCGAAGGCTGGTGCGTCAGCACCACCCGGATGTCAGCAAGGCCAGTAATGCCGAGCAGAAAACCAAGGAACTGAACGAAGCCTACGACGTGCTGGGCGATCCGGCCAAGCGCGCCGCCTATGACCGCCAGGGCAGCGCGTATCAATCCGGCGAGCCGTTCCAGGCCCCGCCCGGCTGGGCCGGCAATGAAGGCTATGCCGACAGCGCGCAGGGCCGCGACTTCTTCGCCGACCTGTTCTCCCATGTCGGGCGGCGCGGCCGCAGCGCCTTCCGCATGCGCGGCGAGGACATCCGCGCCACCCTCGCCATCGACCTGCGCGACAGCTACCTCGGCGCCAGCCGGGTCGTGTCGGTCCGCGTGGCCGAGCCGGACCAGTCCGGCCGCAGCGTGCTGCGCGAGCGGCGCATCAGCGTCGACATCCCCAGGGGCGTGCTGGCCGGCCAGCAATTGCGGGTGGCCGGGCGGGGGCAGGCCGGCACCGGTGGCGGCGGCGCCGGCGACCTGCTGCTCGACGTGGCCTTCAATCCAAGCGAGCCATACCGGATCGACGGGCGCGACGTTCTGCAGACGGTGGCGGTGGCGCCATGGGAAGCGGCGCTGGGCGCCCCGATCGAAGTGCCGACGCCGACGGGCCCGGTGCACGTCAATGTGCCGGCCGGCTCGCAGAACGGGCGCAAGCTGCGCCTGAAGGGGCGCGGCATCCCTGCCGCGCCGCCCGGCGACCTGTACCTGGTGCTCGACATCGTGCTGCCGCCGGCAAACTCGGCGCGCGCGCGCGCGCTATACGAACAGATGCAGCGCGAGCTCGCCTTCGACCCGCGCGGCAAGGGCCGCCGCTGAGCAGGCTCGCCGGGTGCTGCCTCAGGCCCGTTCGATGACGGAAAACGCGTCGCCATTATTGCTGGGGTCGCGGTAGGCGCCGTGTTCGTCCTTGCCCTGGAACACCAGGCAGCGGCGCGACACGAAAGGCTTGCGGCGCGCGTCGTTGGCCCACTGGTCCATCACGTAGACGCCATGCTGGTCCTGGCCGAGGTAGAACGCCGCATGGTTGCCATGCTTGAAGTTCGGATAGCGCCCGTCGAAAAAGGTTGCGATGGCGGTGCCGACCGCCAGCGCGGTATTGCCGCTCACGCGTGCGCCCTCGCGCCAGAAGGATGTGCTGGGGACATCGGCGTAATACTGCACCAGTGCGACGCACTGGTGCGAGCCGACCAGCGGCGTGTGCTGCAATGCTTCGGCGTGCGGATAGACATAAGCCACGATGATCTCCTCAGTCGCGCTGGCGACATTATGTTGTTGAGTGCGTTTTTACTATGCGACTTCGGCCGGCCTCTTCCTTGAGGCGCAACAAGTGCGGTGTGCATCTCCATTCAAACCCATCAGCAACGAAATTGTTTCTAAATGAAACCGCGTACGCTGCTCCAAGGGGAGGCCGACGCAGCCGGCAGATTCAATGTGTGACAGCGCACGGTAAATGCGGATGAGCGTGGCTACATTGAAGTCGTTGCACTCACTAAACAAAAAAGGAAACGGCTATGAAACCCCAAGCAAAAAAATATCTGATTGCCTGTGCCATCGCATCGATCGGTGTGCTGTCAGGCTGCGGCGGTGGCAGTGGCGGCGGCAGCGCCACGACCCCACCTCCGGCACCCCAGCAAATGGGGCTGCTGACGGTCGGCCTGACCGATGCGCCGGCCTGCGGTTTCGACCAGGTCAACGTGACGGTCTCGAAAGTGCGCGTGCACCAGAGCAGCACGGCCAGCGACACCGATGCCGGCTGGACCGAGATCGCCATGCCGGCGCCGCGCAAGATCAATTTGCTCAACCTGAGCAATGGCGTGCTGGACCGCCTGGGCCAGACTCCGCTCGGCGTTGGCCGTTATACCCAGGTGCGCCTGGTGCTGGCCGAAAATTCCGTGCTCAGCCCGATGTCCAATTCGGTCGTCGTCACCGGTTCGAGCAGCGAACTGGCGATCGACACGCCGAGCGCCAGCCAGAGCGGCATCAAGATCAACCACACGTTCGACGTCGCAGCCGACAGCACGGTCGACCTGGCGCTCGATTTCGACGCCTGCAAATCGATCGTCAAACGCGGCAACGGCAGCTACCTGTTGAAGCCGGTGGTAAGCGCGGTGCAGCTATTGTTTAGCGGCGCCATTGTCGGCGTCATCGACCCGGCGCTGGCCAGCAGCCATCCGATCGTGACGGCGCAGCAGAATGGCGTCGTGATCAAGGCGTCGGTTCCTGATTCAACGGGCAAGTTCTCGCTGTCGCCGATTGGCGCCGGCAGCTACGACGTGGTGGTGACGGCCGATGGCCGTGCCAGCAATATCATTGCCGGCGTGCCGGTGACGGCCAAGGGCAGCACGGCGATCTCGACTGCAGGCAGCCCGCTGGTTTCGGTCGCATCGACGTCGGCTAACCTGAGCGGCACGGTATTGCCGGTGGTGGCCGAAGGTGAAATCAAGGTCAGCCAGACGGTTGCGGGCGGACCGACCGTGCTGATCGCCTCCAGGCTGGCCACCTTCAACACCGGTGCCTATGCGATGGTATTGCCGTCGGCGCCGCCGATGGCGGGCAAGTATGGCGCCGGCAACCTGCCGATCGTGCTGGCGGGCGACCTGACGGCTGCGGGCAAGTACAACGTCGAAGCGTCGGCCGCCGGCTACAAGTCGCAGACCGTGCCGATCGACGTATTGCTGCTCAATGCCGTGAAGGACTTTACGCTGGTGCAATAAACGGCCAGGCGTGAACCGGCCCCAGCTGTTCTGGAAACGCCCTCAGGGCGGGCCCGGGCAGCCGGGGCATGCAGGTCGTTCCGGTGATTTGGTAGCGTGGCGCAGGGCCGGGGCAATTGGAGTACAATGGAGTTTCTGTGGGGGCGACCTGGTTTCGACGTGGGTTGCAAAGCAGCGCAGGGCATACCGAGGGCTGGTTACCTCGTAAATACACCCAGAAAAAACTTAACTGCAAACGATAACTCGTACGCACTGGCAGCTTAATCGCTGTTAGCTCTACAACACCTCGTCCCTGGGGTGGGCCGTCAAAAGCTGTAGAGTCACTTACAGGGACTCGTCTGGTACCGGGCTACTTGGTATAAGACTAAATAATAGGTAGCTCGCCTTGATTCAGCGTGCACGTCCGCGGTGTCCGGGTTAAATTAAATGGCAGTGCTAAGTATGTAGAACTGTCTGTAGAGTGCTTGCGGACGAGGGTTCGATTCCCTCCGCCTCCACCATAGCATTCAAAAAAACCGTCCGGTGGACGGTTTTTTTTCGTCTGCGCCAATGGGGCGGAGGGGGGAACCCAAAGCCCCCTGCGGGGGCGGATTTGCATTGCATTCCTCACGGCGCTTCAAGCACACTCCAGCTCAAGCTGAAGGTCGCCATTCGCAGCCATGCCGCAAGGCTTCCAGCCTCGAGCAATATAGAAGCCTTCAGCACGAGTGCCAGGGCCGGTCGTGAGCCATAGTCGTGTGAGCCCCAACGACCACAGCCAACTTACCATCGTCGCATGAAGCGCTTTGGCGTGGCCTTGACCCTCATGGTCAGGGTGCACAAACAGCGCCCAGATATTGCCGTCCCTAAAACCTGTTGCGAACGCAGCGACATCGCCGTCGGCCTCGACAACCCAAGTGCGGCCCAATTGCTCCAGCGCGGCAAAGTAGTCCGCCTCGGTGATGCGGTTCGGGTCGGACAGCGCGTTCTCGCGCACCGCCAGGCGCACGCGCTGCATGGCCGGGATATCGTTCTGTGTGGCTTGGCGCAGTGTCACGAATGGGTCCTCAGGTATCTGTTGTGCCCGCGAATATAGCAGAGCCACCGCAGATTCTCCTCCAGGCATTGCCCAATCACATGAATCGACTATATAATACATATACGTTTCGTATATAGAGGGCACCCCATGGGCATTGTAAACATCGACGAAGACCTGCACGACCAGTTGCGCAAGGCCAGTGCAGTGGCGTGCCGCTCCATCAATGCGCAAGCGGCATTCTGGATCAAGATCGGCATGCTGTGCGAGCTCCATCCAACGCTCAGTTTCAATGACATCATCGGACGCGAACTGCGGGCTGCCGGCGTTGAAGCCCAGACAATAAGGGCAATGCCAGCATGACCAAGCAGCCAGACGAAATTGCATTGATGGCCGAATCGGGCAAACTGCTGGCCCAGGTCTTCACCTACCTGGACACGCTGGACTTGATTGGCATGTCGACCATGCAGGTCAATGACCTGGTCGATGGCTTCATCGTCAATGAACTCAAGGCGCGGCCGGCCAGCAAGGGGCAGTACGGCTTTGCCTATTCATTGAATTCCTCACCCAATCACGTCGTCTGCCATGGCGTGCCATCGGACGCGGACATCCTCAAGGACGGCGATATCGTCAACTTCGATATCACACTCGAAAAGAACGGTTTCATCGCCGACTCCAGCAAGACCTATCTCGTCGGCGACGTGTCGCCGGCAGCCAGGCGCCTGGTGCAGGTGAGCTATGAAGCTTTATGGAAAGGCATCAAAGCCGTGCGCCCCGGCGCGAGGCTGGGCGATATCGGCCATGCCATCGAGCGCCACGCCAACAAGAGCGGCTACACGGTGGTGCGGGAGTATTGTGGCCACGGCATCGGCCGCGACATGCACGAAGACCCGCAGGTGCTGCATTGGGGGAAACCAAACACCGGCATGCTGCTCAAGGAAGGCATGGTGTTTACGATCGAACCGATGCTCAACCAGGGCCACCATGGCGTCGAGACCGAGGACGACGGCTGGACCGTCGTGACGACCGACGGAAAGTTGTCGGCACAGTTCGAGCATACGGTGGCCGTGACGGCCAACGGCGTCAGGGTCCTGACCCTGCGTCCCGGCGAAAAGGCCTTGAACTAGACCGCTCCCCGGATGCCGGGCGGCAGACCGATCCTTCCACCATTGAATGCAAAAAGGCCACCGCATCGGTGGCCTTGCGCGCTTGCTTCAATGGCAGCCATCCAGCCGGATTACTCCTTGATCGCTTCGATCGCGATGTCGATCCGCACGTCGTCGCCGACATGCGGCGCGTACTTGCCGGCGCCAAATTCCGTACGCTTGATCACGGTCGATGCATTGGCGCCGATCGCGTCCTTTTTCAGCATCGGGTGAGGGATGGCCTGGAACGAGCTCAGCGCCAGCGTCACCGGCCTGGTCACGCCCTTGATGGTCAGGTTGCCTTCGACCGCCGATGGCTTGTCGCCGTCGAACGTGACCTTGGTCGACTTGAAGGTGGCGGTCGGGAAGCGCGCCGTATCAAAGAAGTCGGCGCCCTGCAGGTGCTCGTTAAACATCGCCACGCCGGAATCGACTGATTTCATGTCGATCACGATATCGACAGCGCCGCTCTTGGCTTGCTTGTCGAATATGACCTTGCCGGTGGTCTTGGTAAAGCGCGACAACTGGGTCGAGAAGCCCAGGTGGTTATAGGAAAAACGCGGCGCGGTATGGGTGCCGTCGACGATATAGGTTTCCGGCGCAGCGGCGGCGAGCGAGGCAGCGCTGGCGAGCGCAAGCGCTGCTGCAAATTGGAAAATTGGTTTCATGGTGGGCTCCGGTAAATTTGGGTGATAGCACTGTAGCTGCTCGCCGCTTTGGGCGCTAGATGGTAAAGTTGGGAATCACTGTGCAGCCAATGGAACAATAAATGGACTTGGACGCAATTGCCGTATTCGTCAAAGTAGTCGAGACAGGCAGTTTTTCCGGTGCCGCCCGCCTGTTGAAAATGCCTAAGACGACCGTCAGCGCCAAGGTGGCGGCGCTCGAGAGGCGCCTCGGCGTTATCCTGATTCACCGTACCACGCGCAAGCTGTTCGTGACCGAGGCGGGTGAGCAGTACTTCGGCCATTGCGCCAATGCCGTGCGGGAAATCGAACTGGGCGAATCGGCCCTGCAGGCAACGCAGGCGGCGCCGTCGGGCCTGTTGAAAATCACGGCGCCGGTCGATTTCGGCCATACGCTGCTGCCGAACATCGTCCATGCCTATCTGCAGCAGTACCCGGGCACCAGTGTCGAGCTGCAGCTGACCAGCCGCACCGTCGACCTGGTTGGCGAAGGCGTCGACCTGGCGATCCGGGCCGGACGGCTGAAGGATTCGAGCCTGATCGCCAGGCGCTTCCTTGCCATCGAAACCAATCTGTGGGCCGCCAAGTCTTACCTTGCCGCTGCCGGGGTGCCGCTGCAGCCGTCTGAGCTGGCCCGGCACCGCTTGGTGGCGCTGTCGTCGATGAAGACTGTCTTGCTCACCAAAGGCAGGAAGTCGGCGCAAGTGGCTGTCAGCAGCAGGGTGGTGACTGACGATTTCGAGGTCGTCAGGGCCATGATCGCGCTGGGCGAGGGCATCGGCTGGCTGCCCGATTTCCACATCACGGGCACCCAAGCGGACGGCGAGCTGGTGCAAGTCTTGCCAGATTGGAAAATGGAGCTTGCCGGCGGATTCAATTTTGTCTATCCAGGCAGTCGCTACGCCTCGCCCAAGGTGCAGGCCTTCATTGCGACCGCCCTCGCTCTGATGGGCGAACCGGCGCCGGCTGCACATCCCTGAATTATGCAGCTGAATGCATAGTCATTCCAAATTCTGCCACCTAGTGCACGCTGCCGATTGCTTCTATAGTGTCGGCATGGCGTTTGGCTGACCAAGATTGGAGACCACGATGAGCACTTTTCACGACCCCGGCAACAAAACCAGGATGCCGGTGTACTTCCTGTCGCATGGAGGCGGGCCGTGGCCATTCGTCGACGGCATGCGCCAGCAATACTTTCATACCGAACAGGCCTTGCGCGCCTTGCCCGGCCGCCTGCCGGCCAGGCCGGTGGCGCTGCTGGTCGTGACGGCCCACTGGGAAGCTGCGCAGTTCAGCGTGTCGACGGCAACGCATCCGCCGATGTTGTACGACTATGGCGGCTTTCCCGCCAACACCTACCAGCTGCGCTACCCGGCGCCCGGCTCTTTGGCACTGGCCGCACGCGTGGTCGCCTTGCTGACGGAAAACAATATCGCGGTGCGGCAGGATCCGAGCCGCGGTTTCGACCATGGCACCTTCGTGCCGCTGTCGCTGATCTTTCCGGACGCCGACGTGCCGGTTGTCATGCTCTCCATCAAGGCCAGCTACGACCCGGCCGAGCACATCCGGCTCGGCGCGGCGCTGCAGCCCTTGCGCGAGCAGGGCGTCCTCATCATCGGAAGCGGCCTGAACTATCACAATATGCGCGGCTTCGGCCGGGCCGAATCGGCTGCGGTGGCCGAGGGGTTCAACCGCTTCCTCGATCAGGCGATCGCGCTGCCGGCGGCCGGCGCGCGCGGCGCCATGCTGGCCAACTGGGAACGGGCGCCCGGCGCCCGTCTTGCCCATCCGCATGAAGACCACCTGCTGCCCCTGATGGTGGTTGCCGGCGCGGCCGGCGATGATGCCGGCCGCCTGCTGGTCGCCGAGAAAGTCATGCAAATCCCGATGGCGTCCTATGAATTTGGCGGCGCGCCACCAGGCTGAGGTCGCAATACGTTTTTGCTAACCGATTGTATTTACTGGTTTTTCCTGTCCAGCGCTGAATAAAGTAGTTGCTCTTGAGAATTAAACTTGCTATTATGCACTCCTTCGTGGTGATGATGGCTTTTTGGATGCGATCTCTTCACCGCTGCTTTCATTCAGAATTCTGTTCAATTTCAAGGAAAACCATGACCCTCACCAAAATCGCCCTGACCGCCGCTGCCATGTTGACCGCCGGTGCCGCTTTCGCTGCTGAAACCCCGGCTAACTTCGACCACACCAAGTGCAAGGTTGACTACCCAAAGGCATCGCTGATGAACGAAGAGACGGGCGTGACGATCATGTCGTTCCTGGTATCGGCTGAAGGCGCGGTGGTCGAATCGAAGCTGGACAAGAGCAGCGGCCACAAGAACCTGGACAAGGCAGCCATGAAAGCAGTGAGCGCTTGCCGGTTCAAGCCGGGCATGAAGGATGGCACCCCGGCCCAGACCTGGGCCACCGTGAACTACACCTGGTCGCTGTAATCCGCGCGCTGCCGGCAGGCGGCGCCGCAATAAGAAAAGGGACTCGCTGCGAAGGAGTCCCTTTTTTCTTGCCTGCTATCTTGCCGGCGATGTCTTGATGCTTATTGCGATAGGGCGGGCTGGGTCAGCCGGTTGATCACTTCAAGCAAGGCCTGCGGCGTGTCGAGCAGCAAGTCCGCGCCCCACTGGGCCGGTTCGAGCGTCCCGCAATAGCCCCATGAGCAGGCGACCGTCGCCATGCCGGCGGCCCGGCCGGCCTCGATGTCGCGCAGGTCGTCGCCGACATACCAGCAATCCTGCGGCGCCAGGCCGAGCCGGCGCGCCGCCTCGAACAGGGGGGCAGGGTGGGGCTTGGCGTGGGCCGTCGTATCGCCCGACACCACGCAGCCGGCCTGCTGCAATCCGATCATGCCGACCAGCGGGTTGGTGAAGCGCTCCGGCTTGTTGGTGACGATGCCCCAGGCCAGGCCGGCGTCGGCCAGGCCCTGCAGCAATTGCGGCACCCCGGGGAACAGGCTGCTGTGCACCGCCATCGCCGCCTCGTAGTTGGCAAACCACGCCAGCCGCAATGCCTCGTAGCCTTCGTCGCCCGGCGCCAGGCCGAAGGCGGCGCCGATCATGCCGCGCGCGCCGGCCGAGGCAGTCGGGCGCAGCACCGGGTAAGGGGTCGGCGCCAGCCCGCGCTCGGTGCGCAGCAGGTTGACGGCAGCGGCCAGGTCGGGGGCCGTGTCGGCCAGCGTGCCATCGAGGTCGAACAGGATGGCGCGCGGCGGGCTGTTGAAGGTGCTGGTCATGGCAAGGGGCGGGTGCAGGCCATCATGTAGTTGACGTCGGTGTCGTGGTTCAGCGCATAGAACCGGGTCAGCGGATTGTAGGTCAGGCCCTTGAGGCCGTTGACCTGCAGGCCGGCGCTGCGCACATACTGCGACAGTTCCGACGGCGTGATGAATTTGGCGTAGTCGTGCGTGCCTTTCGGCAACATACGCAGCAGGTATTCGGCGCCGACGATGGCGAACAAATACGCCTTCGGGTTGCGGTTCAGCGTCGAAAAGAACACCTTGCCGCCCGGCTTGACGAGCGTTGCGGCGGCCTTCACGATGGCGGCCGGATCGGGCACGTGCTCGAGCATTTCCATGCAGGTGACGATGTCGTACTGGCCCGCTTCGCGCGCCGCCATGTCTTCGGCGGCGATCTTTTCGTAGTGCACCGACACGCCCGATTCGAGACTGTGCAGGTCGGCCACTTTCAGCGCCTTGTCCGACAGGTCGATGCCGGTCACGGTGGCACCCTTGCGGGCCATCGATTCGGACAGGATGCCGCCGCCGCAGCCGATGTCGATCACCTTCTTGCCCGCCAGCGGGGCGCGCGCATTGATCCATTCCAGCCGAAGTGGATTGATCTCATGCAGGGGGCGGAATTCGGAGGTCGGGTCCCACCAGCGGTGGGCCAGTTCACTGAATTTCTGGATTTCGAGAGGGTCGGCGTTGGGGGCTTGTGCGTTCATGGGCGAAATAATAGCGGGAATTCGGGCAGGGCGGGGGACGGCAGGACACAAAAAAACCCCGCGCAAGGCGGGGTCTTTGGAAAACTCCCTTCCGCGCTGAGCGCGACCTAGGGCGCGTTCTGGCTGAAGGGAGTCTACCGCCGCTTCCGGCGGGCTAACAATTACTTGGTCGTGCCGACGACTTCGATCTCGACGCGGCGGTTCGATGCGCGGCCAGCAGCAGTCTTGTTATCGGCTACTGGTTGCTTCTCGCCCTTGCCTTCGGTGTAGATGCGGTTCGCTTCGACGCCCTTGCTCATCAGGTAAGCCTTGACTGCTTCAGCGCGGCGGATCGACAGCTTCTGGTTGTACTCGTCGGTACCAATCCAGTCGGTGTGGCCGACGGCGATGATGACTTCCAGGTTGATTGCCGACAGCTTCGACGTCATGTCGTCCATCTTGGCCTTTCCTTCTGGCTTCAGGACCGACTTGTCGAAGTCGAACAGGGCATCGGCGGAGAAGGTGACTTTCTTGGACTCAGGGGCAACGCACTTGCCGTTGACCAGGGTTTGCGGAGCGACGCACACTGGCGGCGGGGTCACGCAGACGCCGTCTTTTTCGACTTGCGGTGCTTCGCACTTCGGTTTCGGGGTATAGCAGATGTGCTTGACCGGGTCGAGCACTTGCGGCAGCACGCAGACCGGGTCGATCGGCACGCATTTGCCGCCTTCCAGTTTTTCCTTGGCGGTGCACAGTGGCAGGTCGCAGCCCTGGATCGCGTCAGCCGGCGTCCAGTAGCCGGTGCGCCAGCACAGGCCGAACGGGTCGCGCGCAACGACGCCGCGGGCGTCCTGCACGTAGGCGCTGTGCGGGGTGGCGGCCTTGATGTCGGTGGTCACTGGGCTGAACGGAGCTGCCGTTGGTGCGGTTTGCGCGATGGCGGAACTCGCGACCAGCGCGAGGATCAGCGTGATAAATTTATTCATATTTTTCTTCCTTTCGGGGGTGAAATCCGCAGAACCAACGGTGCCGCTGTGACATTTAAACCAATATTTTACTCTATTCACATGACGAGCTCGTTACAGCTTGCGAAACTGGCAAGTAACATCTAGGCCATTTTGCCACATGCACCGAGCCTGCATGACGGTGGTTAAATCAAACGAACTCCATTCAGATCACGCATGTTGTTTTTGTGCAACGTAATGTCGCATGGAAACGCGGCCGTAGACGAGCCGCATTTTGCCGCCGCGCTTCCTATGGCGGCCGGGGTGGCGGTCAAATGCGCGAATTGCGCGGCCAGGCTCCGCCGCATGTTAAAATCTTACGCTTGAACCATAACCACAGCCTGAGAGCGTCGTCCCGCCAATGGATCAATTCGCAAAAGAAACAATCCCTATTTCCCTAGAAGAAGAGATGCGCAAGAGTTACCTCGATTACGCGATGAGCGTAATTGTTGGTCGCGCACTGCCTGATGCGCGCGACGGCTTGAAGCCGGTCCACCGCCGCGTCCTGTTCGGGATGCACGAACTCAATAATGTCCATAACCGCCCGCACGTCAAATGCGCGCGCGTGGTCGGCGAAGTCATGGGCAAGTACCACCCGCACGGCGACGCGTCGATCTACGACACGCTGGTGCGCATGGCCCAGGACTTTTCGCTGCGCTACACGCTGGTCGACGGCCAGGGCAACTTCGGCTCGGTCGACGGCGACAACGCCGCGGCGATGCGTTACACCGAGTGCCGCCTCGACAAGATCGCCGGCGAGTTGCTGGCCGACATAGACAAGGACACAGTCGACTTCGTGCCCAACTATGACGGCAAGGAAAAAGAACCGACGGTCCTGCCGACCCGCATCCCGAACCTGCTGATCAACGGCTCGTCCGGCATCGCGGTTGGCATGGCGACCAATATCCCGCCGCACAATATCACCGAAGTGGTCAAGGGCGCGCTGCATGTGCTGCGCAACCCGGACTGCAGCATCGACGAACTGATCGAGATGATCCCGGCGCCGGACTTCCCGACCGGCGGCATCATCTACGGCGTCTCGGGCGTGCGCGACGGCTACCGCACCGGGCGCGGGCGCGTCGTCATGCGCGCCAAGACCCACTTCGAAGAGTATGGCAAGGACGGCGGCCGCATGGCCATCATCGTCGACGAGCTGCCTTACCAGGTCAACAAGAAGTCGCTGCTCGAACGCATCGCCGAAAACGTGCGCGACAAGAAGCTCGAGGGCATTTCCGACATCCGCGACGAATCCGACAAGTCGGGCATGCGCGTCGTCATCGAACTCAAGCGCGGTGAAGTACCGGAAGTTGTGCTCAACAACCTGTATAAGCAGACCCAGCTGCAAGACACCTTCGGCATGAATATGGTGGCGCTGGTCAATGGCCAGCCCAAGCTGCTCAACCTCAAGCAGATGCTGTCGTGCTTCCTGTCGCACCGCCGCGAAGTGGTCACGCGCCGCACCGTGTTCGAACTGCGCAAGGCGCGCGAACGGGGCCATGTGCTCGAAGGCCTGGCAGTGGCGCTGGCCAATATCGACGACTTCATCGCCATCATCAAGGCGGCGCCGACGCCGCCGATCGCCAAGACCGAGCTGATGGCGCGCCCGTGGGATTCGTCGATCGTGCGCGAGATGCTGGCCCGTACCGGCGACGGCACCACGCCGGGCGGCATCGACGCGTTCCGCCCCGAGCACCTGCCGAAGCACTATGGCATGCAGCCGGACGGCCTGTACAAGCTGTCGGACGAACAAGCGCAAGAGATTCTGCAGATGCGCCTGCAGCGCCTGACCGGCCTGGAGCAGGACAAGATCGTCAACGAGTACAAAGAAGTGATGGCCCATATCGCCGACCTGCTCGACATCCTGGCCAAGCCGGAGCGCGTCACCGTCATCATCGTCGACGAACTGACGCTGGCGATGAACGAATACGGCGAAGGCAACAAAGACGTGCGCCGCTCGAGCATCGAGATGAACGCAACCGACCTCGAAACGGAAGACCTGATCACGCCGCAGGACATGGTCGTGACGCTGTCGCACATGGGCTATATGAAGTCGCAGCCGATCTCCGAATACCGCGCGCAGAAGCGCGGCGGGCGCGGCAAGCAGGCCACGGCGACCAAGGAAGAGGACTGGATCGACCAGCTGTTCATCGCCAACACGCATGACTACATGCTGTGCTTCTCCAACCGCGGCCGCATGTACTGGCTCAAGGTCTATGAAGTGCCGCAGGGCTCGCGCGCCTCGCGCGGCAAGCCGATCGTCAATATGTTCCCGCTGCAGGACAACGAGAAAATCACCGTGGTATTGCCGCTGTCGGGCGAAAACCGCACCTTCCCGGAAGACCACTACGTCTTCATGTCGACCAGCCTGGGCACCGTCAAGAAGACCCCGCTCAAGGACTTCAGCAACCCACGCAAGGCCGGCATCATCGCGGTCGACCTGGACGAGGGCGACTTCCTGATCGGCGCGGCGCTGACCGACGGCCAGCACGACGTGATGCTGTTCTCCGACTCCGGCAAGGCGGTGCGCTTCGACGAAAACGATGTGCGCCCGATGGGCCGCACGGCGCGCGGCGTGCGCGGCATGAACCTCGAAGAGGGCCAGAACGTTATCGCCCTGCTGGTTGCCGAAAACGAGCAGCAGTCGGTGCTGACGGCGACCGAGAACGGCTTCGGCAAGCGTACTCCGATCACCGAGTACACCCGCCATGGCCGCGGCACCAAGGGCATGATCGCGATCCAGACCAGTGAGCGCAACGGCAAGGTGGTTGCCGCCACGCTGGTCGAACCGAGCGACGAGATCATGCTGATCACGACCGGCGGCGTGCTGATCCGCACCCGCGTGTCCGAGATCCGCGAGATGGGCCGCGCGACCCAGGGCGTGACCCTGATCGCGGTCGAAGACGGCACCAAGTTGTCGGGCCTGCAACGCATCGTCGAGACCGACATCGAAGAAGTCGACCTCGAACCGGCGCCGGAATAAGGGCTGCCAACCGGGGCCAGCGTCGTCGGATGCTGGCCCTTTTTTTTTCTTAACCACCACTACTAGAATAAATAAAATGAAGAGATTTTCTATTGCTGTCCTGACCTCCCTGACCCTCGCCGCCAGCGTCAGCGCCTATGCGCAAACGCCAGCTCCCGTTCCTGCTGCGGCCGCCGCAGCCGATCCGGCGGCCCTGGCAGCGGCAAAGGAGATGGTTGCCGCCATGAAGATGCGCGAAGTCATGGCCGCCTCCATGAACCAGGCCAAGCAGAGCATTCCGCAAATGCTCGACCAAATGTCGGTCGGTCTCGTCAAAGCCGACGCCAAACTGACAGATGCCCAGAAGAAGGACAAATTGGCCAAAATGCAGGCGAAACGTCCGGAAATGGTGGCCGCCATGCAAAGTCTGTTCGAAGACCCTAAAATGGTCGATGAAATGGTCGATGAAATTGCGCCTCTGTATGCGCGCAACTTCACCGTGGCGGAAATCAGCGCGATCGCTGCCTTCTATAAGTCGGACGTCGGCACCAAGACTTTGCGCATCATGCCGCAGCTGATGAACGAGTCGATGCAGACCAGCCAGAAGATCATGATGCCGCGCATCGCCAAGATGATGGAAAAATTCGCAGCAAACGCAAGCAAATAACAGCAAGGACCGCACGTGACTCAAATCTACAACTTCTCCGCCGGACCCGCCGTTTTGCCAAAGGAAGTGCTGAAGCAGGCAGCGTCCGAGATGCTCGACTGGCATGGCAGCGGCATGTCGGTCATGGAGATGAGTCACCGCGGTCCCGAGTTCATCTCGATCTACCAGCAGGCGGTCGCAGACTTGCGCGAGCTGCTGGCAGTGCCAAATAATTACAAGATCCTGTTCCTGCAGGGCGGCGGGCTGGGCGAGAACGCCATCGTCCCGCTCAACCTGGTCGGGCGCTGCGCCCAGCCGGCGACGGTCGACTTTGTCCACACCGGTTCGTGGTCGGGCAAGTCGATCAAGGAAGCGGCGCGCTATGCCAGGGTCAATGTGGCCGCGTCGAGCGAAGCGTCGCGCTTTGACGGCGTGCCGGCGCAGGCAGAGTGGAAGTTGACGCCAGGCGCCGCCTACCTGCATATCTGCACCAACGAAACCATCGACGGCGTCGAGTACAACTTCGTGCCGGAGGTGGGCGACACGCCAATCGTGGCCGACATGTCCTCGCACATCCTGTCGCGCGTGGTCGATGTGTCGAAATACGGTGTCATCTTCGGCGGCGCGCAAAAGAATATCGGTCCGGCCGGGCTGACGGTGGTCATCGTGCGCGAAGACCTGCTTGGCCATGCGCTGCCGATCTGTCCGTCGGCCTTCGACTGGAAGATCGTGGCCGACCACGACTCGATGTACAACACGCCGCCAACCTACAGCATCTACATCGCCGGGCTGGTGTTCCAGTGGCTCAAGCGCCAGGGCGGGGTGGCGGCGATCGAAAAACGCAATATCGCCAAGGCCGAGCTGCTGTATGCGGCGCTCGACGCTGACGACTTTTACCAGAACCGCGTCGCGCCGGCCTACCGCTCGCGCATGACGATTCCGTTTTACCTGCGCGACGAGTCGCGCAATGAGCAATTCCTGGCCGGTGCAAAAGCGCGCGGCCTGCTGCAACTGAAGGGCCACAAGTCCGTCGGCGGTATGCGAGCATCGATCTACAACGCGATGCCGATCGAGGGCGTGCAAGCCCTGGTCGACTATTTGAACGAGTTTGCAGGGCGCTGACGTAACGCGTGGGCACGCAGTCGCGGTACGATCTCTAGTATCGCGACATGCCCACGCTACGACGGCACCAACGGACTCGGTAGCAACGCGTGGGCACGGGGTCGCGGTACGGTCTCTAGTATCGCGACATGCCCACCCTACGACGGCACCAACGAACTCGGTAGGGTGGGCACTGCGTGCCCACGCTACGACGGCACCAACGGACTCGGTAGGGTGGGCACTGCGTGCCCACGCGGCCCCGACACTGACGCAATGTGACACCAGACAATGACAGACAAACTTAAACCGCTCCGCGAACAAATCGACGCCATCGACGCGCAGATCCTTGACCTCGTGTCGCGCCGCGCGCGCCTCGCGCAGGAAGTGGGCCACGTCAAGGCCGAAACGATGGCGCCGGTATTCCGTCCCGAGCGCGAAGCGCAGGTGCTGCGCGGCGTGGCCGAGCGCAACCCCGGCCCACTGCCGGGGCGCGAAGTGCAAACCATCTTCCGCGAGATCATGTCGGCCTGCCGCGCGCTGGAAAAGCGCGTCACCGTCGCCTACCTTGGCCCGGCCGGCACTTTCAGCGAGCAAGCCGTCTACCAGCAGTTCGGCAGCGCCGTCGAGGGCCTGCCCTGCGTGTCGATCGACGAAGTATTCCGTTCGACCGAGGCGGGCACCGCCGACTTCGGCGTGGTTCCGGTCGAGAATTCGTCCGAAGGTGCGATCAACCGCACGCTCGACCTGATGCTGGCCACCAGCACCATCATCAGCGGCGAGGTGGCGATCCCGGTCCACCACAGCCTGATGACCAGGACGGGCACGATGGACGGTGTCACCGTCGTGTGCGCCCACTCGCAGGCGCTGGCCCAGTGCCAGATGTGGCTGAACCTGCACCACCCGCATATCGAGCGGCGCGCCGTGGCATCGAATGCCGAGGCGGCCCGCATTGCCGCAGGCGATCCGACCATCGCGGCGATCGCCAGCGAAATGGCGGGTGAGCGCTACAAGCTGGGCGTGGTCCAGCCGCATATCCAGGACGACCCGCACAACCGTACCCGCTTTGCCATCATCGGCCACCTGCAGACGACGCCGTCGGGCAAGGACCAGACCTCGATCGTGCTGGCCACGCCGAACAAGGCCGGCGCGTTGTACGACTTGCTGGCGCCGCTCGGCAAGCACGGCGTGTCGATGACGCGCTTCGAATCGCGCCCGGCCCGCATGGGCTCGTGGGAATACTATTTTTATGTCGACCTCGAAGGCCATCTGCAGGACGCGAACGTCGCGCTCGCGCTGGCCGACCTGAAAGACAGTGCAGCATTTTTCAAGATACTGGGTTCCTACCCGGTCAGCCTAACTTAATGTGGTGGGCACGCAGTGCCCACCCTACGGGAACGTGACTTAATGTGGTGGGCACGCAGTGCCCACCCTACGGGAACGTGACTTAATGTGGTGGGCACGCAGTGCCCACCCTACGGGAACGTGACTTAATGTGGTGGGCAC
>CBDDRJ010000103.1:0-36069 GCA_965233055.1 uncultured bacterium | reverse complement strand
CGGGCCTAACGCGTGGGCACGCAGTGCCCACCCTACGATATGCACAGTCCGCAGGGTGGGCGGGACCGCCGAGGGCTGCGTGCCCACGCGGTCAATCGCCCAGCCCGTAGGGTGGGCACTGCGTGCCCACGCGGTCAATCGCCCAGCGCGGCCAGCAACTCCGCCTGGTGCTCGGCCGCCAGCGCATTGGTCAGTTCGGTCAAGTCGCCATCCATGATGAAGTCGAGCTTGTACAGGGTCAGGTTGATGCGGTGGTCCGGCATGCGTCCCTGCGGGAAGTTGTAGGTGCGGATCCGCTCGCTGCGGTCGCCCGAACCGATCAGGCTCTTGCGGGTCGCCGCTTCCTTTGACTGCTGCTCGCGCAGCTGCACGTCCTTGATGCGGGTGGCCAGCACCTTCATCGCCTGCGCCTTGTTCTTGTGCTGGCTGCGGTCGTCCTGGCATTCGACCACGATCCCGGTCGGCAGGTGGGTGATGCGCACGGCCGAATCGGTCTTGTTGATATGCTGCCCGCCGGCGCCGGAGGCACGGTAGGTGTCGATGCGCAGGTCGGCCGGATTGATGTTGACGTCTTCGACCTCGTCCGCCTCCGGCATCACCGCCACGGTGCAGGCCGAGGTATGGATGCGGCCCTGGGTTTCGGTGGCCGGCACGCGCTGCACGCGGTGGCCGCCCGACTCGAACTTGAGCTTGGAGTACACGCCGTTGCCGACCAGGCGCACGATCACTTCGCGGTAGCCGCCCAGGTCGGACGGCGACTCCGACACCATCTCGACCTGCCAGCGGTTGCGCTCGGCGTAGCGGGTGTACATGCGCAGCAGGTCGCCGGCGAACAGGGCCGACTCGTCGCCGCCGGTGCCGGCGCGGATCTCGAGGAAGATATTGCGTTCGTCGTTGACGTCCTTCGGCAGCAACATCTTCTGCAGATCCAGTTCGAGCATGGCGACGCGGGCCTTGGCCGACTCGAGCTCTTCCTGCGCGAAGTCCTTCATGTCCGGGTCCGACAGCATGTCCTGGGCTTCGACGATGTCGGACTGGGCTTGCTGGAAGTCCTTGAACAGGGCCACCAGCGGGCCGATCTCGGCGTGCTCGCGCGTCATCTTGCGGTAATTGTCCATGTTCGAGGTCGCGTCCTCGCTCATCAGCAGTTCGTCGAGTTCGACAAGGCGGTTGGCCAGTTGCTCCAGCTTGGCCAGCATTGATGGTTTCATTGGTCTATCCGTGTGAGTGTTCGGGATTGCGAAGGGGGGCAGAGCAGGGGGCTCGAGGCGGCCGCCGAGGCGGCCGCGCCAAGCCGCATTGCGGCTAGTTGCAGAAGCTAACGGCGCCCGCGCAGCAGCTGCGGCAGCAGTGTGGCCAGCTTGGCCCGTTCCTCGCCGGTGGCGCGGTGCAGCGCCTGCTGCGGGCCGTGCAGGAATTTGGCGGTCAGCCCGCGCGACAGGGCGTCGAGCACGGCGTCGATGTCGTCGCCGCGTGCCAGCATCTTGCGGGCCCGTTCCAGTTCGAGCAGGCGCATGGTTTCGCTGGTTTCCTGCAGGTCCTGGATGACCGGCACCATGGCGCGGTCGTCGACCCAGTGCATGAAGGACTGGACCCGGGTTTCGATGATGGCTTCGGCCTGGGCGACGGCGGCCTGGCGGCTCTCTAACCCGGTCTGGACGACGGTGCCGAGGTCGTCGACGGTGTACAGAAATACGTCGTTGAGGCGGCCCACTTCCGGTTCGATGTCGCGCGGTACGGCCAGGTCGACCATGAACATCGGCTTGTGGCGGCGCGTTTTAATGGCGCGCTCGACCAGGCCGAGGCCGATCAGCGGCAGCGACGAGGCGGTGCACGAAATGACGATGTCGAACTGGTGCAGCTGCTCGGGCAGGGCGGCCAGCCGGATTGCGCGGCCGTTGAAGCGGTGCGCCAGCTGCTCGCCGCGCTCCATCGTCCGGTTGGCCACCGTGATGCTATTGGGGCTGTGGGCGGCGAAGTGGGTGGCGCACAGTTCGATCATTTCGCCGGCGCCGATGAACAGCACGTTCTGCTCGGCGATCTTGTCGAAGATGCGCTGCGACAGGCGCACGGCGGCGGCCGCCATCGACACGCTGTGGGCGCCAATCTCGGTAGTGCTGCGCACTTCCTTGGCGACCGAGAAGCTGCGCTGGAACAGCTGGTGCAGATAGGTGCCCATGCCGCCGGCCTGGTCGGCCATGCGGGCGGCGTCCTTCATCTGGCCGAGGATCTGCGGCTCGCCCAGCACCATCGAGTCGAGCCCGGAGGCGACCCGGAACGCGTGGCGCACGCAATCGCCCTGCGGCAGCAGGTACAGGTGGGAGCGCAGTTCGCCGTAGTTCAGCTTATGGTAATCGGCCAGGAAGTGGGCGCTGGCGTCGAGCGGGTTGGGCACTTCGCTGGCGGCATACATCTCGGTGCGGTTGCAGGTCGACAAGATCGCCGCTTCGTCGCCGCCGCGCTGGTCGATGCGGGCAAACCATGCGCGCGCCGACTGGATCGCCGGACCGAGCTGCTCAGGCGCCAGCGCCAGCTGCTCGCGAAGCGAGACCGGAGCGGTAGTATGGTTGAGGCCAACGGCGAGCAGTTGCATGTCGGGGAAAAGCGGTCTGGAATAGTCGGGATTATACTCCGTGCGCCAGACCTATACACGTAGGGTGGGTACTGCGTACCCACGCGTGACGTTCGCATCGAGTTGGCCTAAGTACCCACGCGTGACGTTCGCATCGAGTTGGCCTAAGTACCCACGCGTGACGTTCGCATCGAGTTGGCCTACGTACCCAGGCGCGACGTTCGCATTGAGGTGGCCCTACGTCCCAAGCTTTTCAAGCCGGTAGCCGTAGCTGTAGACGGGTACCAGCCGGAAGCCGTTTTCCGGGCGCAACTGCAGTTTGTTGCGCACCCGCGAAACGTGGGTGTCCATGGTGCGCGACGGCACCACGCTTTCGCGGATCCACACCGATTCATGGATATAGGCGCGCGACAGCGGCCGCCCGATATTGCGGAAGAACAGCAATGCCAGGTAAAACTCCTTGTGGGTCACGTCGATGACGTTGCCGTTCATCAAGAGCCGGCCGGGCCGCGTCTCGAACACATATTGACCAAAAGTTAATTGTTCGGCACCATTCTGGGACGGGAAGGCGCGCCGCAGCAGCGCCTGCACGCGGGCCACCAGCTCGCCGCGGCGCAACGGTTTGATCATGTAGTCGTCGGCCCCGGCACCGAGGCCGGCGACGATATCGTCCTCGCCCGAACTATTTGTCAGGAACATCATCGGCGAATTGGCTGACATCTTTTCCTTGGCGCGGCGCAAGACCTCGACGCCGGACAAGTCCGATACTTGCCAATCCATGATCAGCATGTCATAGCTATCTTTGCGCAAGTGGCTCAGCAGTTCCTTGCCATTGTCAAAGCCATGGCAGGCGTGTCCGGCTGCTGTCAGGACCTGGCAAATCAGGTCCGCCTGGCTGCGCTCACTGTCGAGGACGGCGATTCTCATAGGGCGAAGGATTCGTATTAGGACTGCCCCGCGTAGGAGACTCTTCCTACACAGATTGTAGGGGTGACTCAAATATAACAGATATTTACAAAATGCTACCAGGAAAAATACAAAGTTTCACAGCCCTTATTATTGCGCTGCTAAGGTACTACACGTTAATAAATTAGACGGTACACTTTACCCACGGGGAGTTCAATCGGTGTAGCCCCTAGATTGCCCAAATAAACTGCAAATTTTTTCCTTGCAATTTGCAAAGTCATGGAAGTGCCCGGGGTTCACATATATGAGAAAAATTGTTACTAGCGAATGGACGCTGGTGCCATCGACCAGCGCCGACATCGAAGCGGTGCGGGAGCGCTGCCGCCGGCTGGTGCGGCGGCGGGCCGTCATTTCTGCCGGCGTGTCGGCGATTCCGCTGCCGGGGGTCGATGTGCTGTCGGATCTGTCGCTGTTTACCATGCTCATCAACGACATCAACAAGGAATTCGGCCTGACGCCCCAGCAGATCGACCGCCTGCAGCCGCGCTTGCGTCTGATCGCCTATGAGGCGGCGGTCGGGATCGGGAGCATGATGGTGGGGAAACTGATCACCCGCGAGGTGGTGATCGGCATATTCAAGCGCAGCGGTGCCAAGATACTGACCAAGTCGGCATCGCGGGTGGTACCGATTGCCGGCCAGATCGTGTCGGCCGCGATCGGCTACGGGGTGTTCCGCAGCATGGGCTACCAGCACGTCGATGCCTGCGTGGCAGTCGCGCAGGAGGTTGCGGCCGCGTAGATCCTATGATGTGAAAAAGGCGAGCCGACTGCATATCGAATCCAAAACTGAAAGTTCCGGCAATCAGAATGAGGAGAACGACATGCAACCGGCTCACACTACCGATTTTACGCTCGGCGAATTGGTTTTGGCAGCCGCGTAGGGTGGGCGGGACCGCCGAGGGCTGCGTGCCCACGCGTGACGGTGGCGGCACGTTTGCTACCGCGTGGGTACGCAGTACCCATCCACCCGGTTCAGGCGTCCGGCAACACCACGTTAACGTCGAGCACTTCCAGATTGCCCTGGCGGTCGAGCGAGATCTTGATGTCGTCCGGATTGACCTTGGTGTACTTCGAGATCACCTCGATCAGTTCCTTGTGCAGGGCCGGCAGGAAATCCGGGCCCGTGCGGTGGTTGCGTTCGCGCGCGATGATGATCTGCAAACGCTCCTTGGCCGCCGAAGCGCTCTTCGGCTTTGGAGAGAACAGGAAGTCGAGCAGGGCCATATCACTTCGCTCCAAACATACGTTGCAGCAAGTTCGGCTTTTCGTAGTTGGTAAAGCGCAGCGGCAACTCCTTGCCGAGGAAGCGCGACACCACGTCCTCGTAGGCCTCGGCCACGTCGGTACCCTTGAAATGGATCGCCGGATTGCCCTGGTTCGATGCGTGCAGCACCGATTCCGATTCGGGGATGATGCCGATCAATGGGATGCGCAGGATTTCCTGCACGTCTTCATAGGACAGCATCTCGTCGGCCGCCACGCGTTTGGGCGAGTAGCGGGTGATCAGCAGATGTTCCTTGACCGGCTCGGCGCCCGACTGGGCGCGGCGCGACTTGGCCTGGATGATGCCGAGGATGCGGTCCGAATCGCGCACCGACGATACTTCCGGGTTGGTGACGACGATCGCTTCGTCGGCGAAGGTCAGCGCCATCAGCGCGCCGTGCTCGATGCCGGCCGGCGAATCGCAGATGATGTACTCGAAGCCCATATTGATCAGCTCGTTCAAGACGCGCTCGACGCCTTCTTCCGACAGCGCATCCTTGTCGCGCGTCTGCGACGCCGGCAGGATGAACAGGTTGTCGCAGTGCTTGTCCTTGATCAGCGCCTGTTTCAGGCTCGCCTCGCCGTTGATGACGTTGATCAGGTCGTACACGACGCGGCGCTCGCAGCCCATGATCAGGTCGAGATTGCGCAGGCCGACGTCGAAGTCGAGCACCGCCGTCTTATGGCCGCGCGTCGCCAGGCCGGTGGAGAAACTGGCGCTGGAAGTCGTCTTGCCGACCCCGCCCTTGCCGGACGTAACTACAATAATTCTTGCCACAACGTGTCCTTTTTTAAAATCTGCTTGGGTTCAGGTTCATGCCCGCGTCGGCGCTGCGACCGCTAGTATATCGAGTCGGTCGCCGTCGAGGCGAATTTGGGCCGGCTGGCGCGCCAGTTCTTGAGGGAAGCCCTCGTCGAAGGTGCGGTACACGCCGGCAATGGACACCAGTTCCGGCTCCATCGACAGCGCGAAAATGCGCGAGCTGGCATTGCCGGAGGCGCCAGCCAGGGCGCGCCCGTACAGGGCGGCATAAACGTGGATGCTGCCGTCGGCGATGATTTCAGCGCCATTGTTGACGACCGCGGTGACCACCAGGTCGCTGCCGCGCGCATAGATGCGCTGGCCGGCACGCACCGGGGTGTCGATGATCATGGTGGGAACCGGCTCGGCAAACTGCAGCTGCTGCGGCGCCGGTGCGGCCGACGGTGCCGGCGCCGCAGCAGCCACTGGCGCGGCGGCCGGGGCCGCCGGCTCGCGCGGCTTGCTGGCGCCTTCGTCGATCGACAGGCCGAGCGCGCGGATCGCCGCTTCCATGCCGGGCAGGGCGCCGCGCACGGCGACGACGTTCAAATGGTATTTCTTGAGCAGCGCGACCAGGCCGGGCCAGTCGATGGCGGCGCCGTCTTCCGCGATGGCGGCCACGTCGATGACGGCAAATTCATCGTCGAAGAAGTCGGCCACGCCGCCCGTCATGTGCTGCAGTGCTTGCTCGATGACGACCGGATCGCTGGACCGCAGGATCGCAGAAACGGCGACAACGGTGGAAATCTTGATTTCGATCGGTAGCGAAAGCGTGCTTTTTGACATGTAGAAATGCGGTCGAGAAGGTCTTGCAGGGCCGGCAATGCCGGCAACGTCGCCCAAAATGCTTCAGGCCCCCGCATTCTACTTTGAAAATTGCCTGAAGGGGAGAGGCGGACCCCACCAAAACCACACGGCAACAACAACGGCAGGCTAGTCGCGCAGGGCGCGCTGGCTGAGCCAGGCGGCATCGTCGGCCCGCAGTGCCAGCCTGGCCAGCCTCAGGGTGTCGATATCGGCGGCCAGCGCGCGCCGGATCGGCTTGGCGCGCAGCAACAGTCCAGGCGACGGGGCGCGGACGATCACGGCCACCACCTCAGCTTCCGGTTCGGCCTTGCCCCAGCCGGTATCGGGCGCGGTGGACCCGTCCGCGTCGGGCGCCGGCGCCTGGTGCTGCGCCTGGTCCGGATCGGCGGTGTCGACGGCGACCGGCGCCGCCGTCATGCCAACGCCGCACGCCTTGTCGGTCAGCAGGATAAAGCCCGCCGCGTCGCGGCATTTATAGATGTCCGGGTCGGACCACGCATTGGCCGACAGCATGATCGAGGCGGCAAGCAAGGCGCTGTGGAGCAGGGTGGTTTTCATGGTCATACTCCTGGTGGAATAGGTCCATTTTGAGCACGATCAAACTTCCGATCTGTTCGGCACCACACGCCAAGGCAACTCAATGTCGGACTGCCTCCCCGCGCATCGTGCGTGCCGCCTCGACCATATTGGCCAGCGCCGCTTCGGTCTCGGCCCAGCCCCGCGTTTTCAGGCCGCAATCCGGATTGACCCACAGCCGGGCAGGCGGTATCACTTGCGCCGCCCGCCGCAGCAGGGCCAGCATGGCGGCAGTCGATGGCACCGCCGGCGAGTGGATGTCATAGACGCCCGGGCCGATCTGGTTCGGGTAGCGGAAGCTGCCGAAACCGTCGAGCAGGGCCATGGCCGAGCGGCTGGTCTCGATCGTGATCACGTCGGCATCGAGCGCCGCGATCTGCGGCAGGATGTCGTTGAACTCGGCATAGCACATATGGGTGTGGATCTGGGTCGCCTCGCCCGCCACCGCGCAAGCGACGCGGAAGGCGCGGGTCGACCAGTCGAGGTAATCGGCCCAGCGGCTGCTCCGCAGCGGCAAACCCTCGCGCAGGGCCGGCTCGTCGATCTGGATGATGCCGATGCCGGCCTGTTCCAGGTCGCGTACCTCGTCGCGCAGGGCCAGCGCGATCTGCAGCGCGGTGCGCTGGCGCGGCTGGTCGTCGCGCACGAACGACCATTGCAGGATCGTCACCGGTCCCGTCAGCATGCCCTTCATCGGGCGCGTGGTCAGGCTCTGGGCGTGCACGGTCCAGCCGACCGTCATCGGAGCCGGGCGCGCCACGTCGCCAAAGATGATCGGCGGCTTGACGCAGCGCGAGCCGTACGACTGGACCCAGCCGTAGCGGGTGAACGCAAAGCCGTCGAGCTGCTCGCCGAAGTACTCGACCATGTCATTGCGCTCGGCCTCGCCATGTACGAGTACGTCCAGCCCCAGCGCTTCCTGGCGCGCGACGGCGTCGGCGATTTCGGCGCGCATCGCCTGCTCGTAGGCCGCCCGTTCGAGCTTGCCGCTGCGCCAGCTGGCGCGCTTTGATCGGATCGCCGCCGTTTGGGGGAAGGAGCCGATGGTGGTGGTCGGGAAGGCGGGCAGGGCAAAGCGCTGCTGCTGTGCCAGCTGGCGGCGCTCGAACGGCGCGCTGCGCTGGTCGCTGGCGGCTTCGCTGCCGTGCAGACGGGCGGCGACGGCATCGCGATGGACGCGGCCGCTGGCGGCACGGCTGGCGATGGCGGCACGGTTGGCGACCAGCGCAGTTTCGGTCGCAGCACGTTCGTCCAGCGCGCCTTCAGCCAGCGCTGGTTCCGCTGCGCCATACGTAAGCGCCCGCTTGAGTGTCTCGAGCTCGTCCAGTTTCTCGGCGCCGAACGCCAGCCAGTTCAGCACTTCTGGGTCGAGTTCGCTTTCGTCGGCCAGGCTGACCGGCACGTGCAGCAGCGAGCACGATGGCGCCAGCCACAGCTGGTCCCGCTTTTCCAGCAGGGGCCGCAAGGTGGCGAGGGCGCTGTCGAGATTGGTCTTCCACACATTGCGCCCGTCGACGATGCCGACCGACAGCACCTTATGCGACGGCAGCCAGTCGCTGACGCTGACCAGTTCATGCGGCGCGCGCACGCCGTCGACATGCAGGCCGGCCACCGGCAGGCGGCAGGCCAGGCTCAGGTTTTCCTCCAGCGGCGAGAAATAGGTGGCCAGCATCAGGCGGGCGCCGGCCTGGTTCAGTTGCCAGTAGCTGCTCTCGAATACATTGCGCCAGGCCGGCGGCAGGTCCAGGCCGAGGATGGGCTCGTCCAGTTGCACCCATTGCACGCCGGCCGCCGCCAGCGCGGCCAGCAGTTCGCCGTAGGCGGGCAGCAGGCGTTCGAGCAGGTCGAGCCGGTCGAAGCCGGCGGCCTTTTCCTTGCCCAGCCACAACAGGGTCAGCGGGCCGATCAGCACCACCTTGACCGCGTGGCCGAGCGCCTGGGCGTCCGCCACTTCCTCCAGCAGGGGGGCGGCGTCGAGCGTGAACGTGGTGCCGGGCAGGAATTCCGGGACCAGGTAATGGTAGTTGGTGTCAAACCATTTGGTCATGTCGAGGGCGGCGCCGTCGCTGGCAGCCGGGCCGCAGCACCCGTGCCCATGGTCATGGGCAGCGCCGCCGTCATGGCCGTGCCCGGGAGTGGCGCCGGGCAAGCCGGCGTCGTCATGGCCTTGCCCGGCGGCTGCGTCTTGCCCTGCCGGGCGGCCCTGGCGGAAGCCGCGCGCCATCGCAAACCCGCGCTCAAGACGCGGCGTGGCCGCATCGAAGCCGAAGCGGGCCGGTTCGCAGCCGAGCCATTGCAAGTGGTTTACCACCTGGTCATACAGGGCGAAGTCGCCGACCGTCACCCAGTCGAGACCGGCGTCGGCCTGCTGGCGCCAGTGGCGCGCCCGCAGCGCGGCAGCGGTGCCGAGCAGGTCGCCGACATTGCTGTTGCCGGCCCAGTAGGATTCGAGAGCGAACTTGAGCTCGCGGCGGGCACCGATGCGGGGAAAGCCGAGCACGTGGGTTTGAATGTTTTTCATGTGTGTCATCAAGATTGAACAATTGGTTGATACAGTGTGGCCCAAGCCGCCCTATAATAAAAACGAAAGATTTTGCGGATCAGCTTGAAAATTATTCATAGTGAGATGCCATGCTTGAACTTCGCCACCTGCGTACCCTGTCTGCCCTGCGCTCCTCGGGCAGCCTGGTGCGTGCCGCTCAATTGCTGAACCTGACCCAGTCGGCCCTGTCCCACCAGATTAAGTTGCTGGAAGATCGCTATGGTTCGGCGCTGTTCGAGCGCAAATCGATGCCGATCGCGTTCACTGCCGCCGGCAGCCGGCTGCTCGAACTGGCCGATAGCGTGCTGCCCAAGATCGATCAGGCCGAGCGCGACGTCAACCAGTTGGCGCAGGGCCACCAGGGCACATTGCGCGTCGCGCTCGAATGCCATACCTGTTTCGACTGGCTGATGCCGGTCATGGATGCGTTTCGCCAGCGCTGGCCGGAAGTCGACATCGACCTGGTGTCGGGCTTTCACAGCGAACCGGTCGACCTGCTGCGGGCCGGCGAAGCCGACCTGGTGATCGGCTCGGTCACCTCGCCCCAGTACACGGTGTTCCCGCTGTTCCGTTTCGAAATCCTGCTGGTGATGGCGCAGAAGCACCGGCTGCAGGCGCAGCGCCGCATCAAGGCCACCGACCTCGAAGGTGAAACCGTCATCACCTACCCGGTGCCGGAACAACGCATCGACCTGATCCGCGAACTGTTGCGCCCGGCCGGTGTCAAGTTCGAGCGCCGCACGGCGGAACTGACTGTTGCAATCCTGCAGCTGGTGGCCAGCCGTCGCGGCGTTGCAGCACTGCCGAACTGGGCCATTAAGAACTATGTCGACTACGACTACGTCATCGCCCGCCCGCTGGGCGAGCAGGGCCTGTGGAGCGACCTGTTCGTGTCAGTGCCGCCGGCGCTGGCACAAAAAGCCTATGTCACCGACTTCGTTGGCGTGATACGGGAGCAATGCGCGGCCACGCTGGACGGTATCAAATTGCTGTAGTCCATTGCTGCAAGTGCATAAAGAATTCAATTGTTTTTGATGCATAAGCTGATAATATTGATTTTGCTCAATCGAGCCACAGTCGCTGGAAACTACGATGGCGGCCTGCCCCGCGCACCCGCGCGCGCCAGGACCCAACCAAGGACACCCATGTTTTCCACTTCTGAACAAATTCCCGTCGCCCTGTTTAGGGCGCTGTGCGAGGCCCACGTGTCTGCGCTGACCAGTCTTGTCAACGCTGCCATCGAGGCCGGCGTGAATGCGGCTGAAGCCAATCTCGACGCCGTGCGCGGCGCGCTCGCATCGAACACCGTATTGGCCCGCCAGTGGCTATCCTGTAACGTATCCAACCCAACCCTGGGGCAAGCCGCCCTGCAACTGGAGCATTAAATGGAAGATGTCGTCATCGTCGCCGCCGGCCGTACCGCCGTCGGCAAATTCGGAGGTAGCCTGGCCAAGATCCCCGCGGCCGAACTGGGCGCCCAGGTCATCAAGGGCTTGCTGGCCAGGATCGGCCTCGACCCTGCCAGCGTCAATGAAGTGATCCTCGGCCAGGTGCTGACGGCCGGCAATGGCCAGAACCCGGCGCGCCAGGCCGTCATCAAGGCCGGCATGCCCGACATGGTGCCCGCCTTCGTCGTCGGCAAGGTGTGCGGCAGCGGCCTCAAGGCGACCCATCTGGCAGCGCAGGCGATCAAGTGCGGCGACGCCGACATCATCATCGCCGGCGGCCAGGAAAACATGAGCGCCTCGCCGCACGTGCTGAACGGTTCGCGCGACGGCTTCCGCATGGGCGACGCCAAGCTGGTCGACACCATGATCGTCGACGGCCTGTGGGACGTCTACCACCAGTACCACATGGGCATCACCGCCGAGAATGTCGCCAAAAAGTTCGACGTGTCGCGCGCCGCGCAGGACGAATTCGCGCTGCAGTCGCAGCTGAAGGCGGAAGCGGCGCAAAAGGCCGGCAAGTTCAAGGATGAAATCATCCCGGTCGAGATCGTGTCGCGCAAGGGCACCGTGCTATTCGATACCGACGAGTATCCGAAGCACGGCAGCACGCTCGAATCGCTGGCCAGCCTCAAGCCGGCATTCAGCAAGGATGGCACCGTCACGGCCGGCAATGCGTCCGGCCTGAACGACGGCGCCGCCGCCGTCATCATGATGTCGGCGTCCAAGGCCAAGGCGCTGGGCCTGACGCCGCTGGCGCGCATCAAGGCCTATGCCTCATCCGGCATCGATCCGCAGATCATGGGCATGGGCCCGGTGTCGGCGACCCAGGCTTGCCTGAAAAAGGCGGGCTGGACCCACGGCGACGTGGATCTGATGGAAATCAACGAAGCATTTGCCGCGCAAGCGATCGCGGTCAACCAGCAAATGGGCTGGGACACCAGCAAGATCAACGTCAACGGCGGCGCCATCGCACTGGGCCATCCGATCGGTGCTTCCGGCGCGCGCGTGCTGGTGACCTTGCTGCACGAAATGGTGCGGCGCGATGCCAAGCACGGCCTGGCCAGCCTGTGCATCGGCGGCGGCATGGGCGTTGCCCTGGCGGTGGAGCGGGATTAATTGCAGCAGCGGTCGGCCCGGGGCCTGGCTCCGGGCTGGCCGTGATTTTGATGTACTTATAAAAACAGGAGAAGACAATGGCAAGAGTTGCATTAGTGACCGGCGGTATGGGCGGTCTCGGCGAAGCAGTCTGCATCAAGCTCGCCGCATTGGGGTATAGAGTCGTCACCACTTACTCGCCTGGAAACAAGAAGGTGGACGAGTGGCTCGCTTCGACCAAGGCCATGGGCTACGATTTCAAGGCTTACCCGTGCGACGTCTCCGACTATGATTCCGCCCAAACCTGCGTGGCAATGATCCAGAAGGAAGTCGGCAATATCGACGTCCTCGTCAACAACGCCGGCATCACGCGCGACATGACGTTCAAGAAGATGGATAAGCCGAACTGGGACGCCGTCATGGCGACCAACCTCGACTCCGTGTTCAATATGACCAAGCCGGTGTGCGACGGCATGGTCGAGCGCGGCTGGGGCCGCATCATCAATATCTCGTCGGTCAACGGCCAGAAGGGCGCCTTCGGCCAGACCAACTATTCGGCCGCCAAGGCCGGCATGCACGGCTTCACCAAGGCGCTGGCGCTGGAAGTGGCGCGCAAGGCAGTGACCGTCAACACGATCTCGCCAGGCTATATCGGCACCAAGATGGTGATGGCGATCCCGCAGGAAGTGCTCGACAGCAAAATCATCCCGCAGATCCCGATGTCGCGCCTGGGCAAACCGGAAGAAGTCGCGGGCCTGGTCGCCTACCTGGCGTCCGACGAAGCGGCGTTCGTGACCGGCGCCAACATCGCCATCAACGGCGGCCAGCACATGTCTTAAACCTGGTTCAGTAAAAAAAAGGCCGTCCCGATGTCTTGGGACGGCCTTTCTATTTGGAGTGCACTTAATTGCGCGCCGGATCGCGATACTTGAACGGATCGGTCCGATCCGGCTGCGTCGGTAACACATTGCGCGGAATCGGATGATCGCTCTCGGCCGCATTGAGCAGCATCGCCGCCATCACCACAGCAGCCTGGCGCAAGTCCTCGCCACGCAGGTAATCGAAGGTGTCGAGGTTGCTGTGGTGGGTCTTGCTGAAATACTCGAGCGGATCCTGGATGAACTGGAAGGCCGGGATGCCCAGGCGTGCCATCGGCACGTGGTCGGTGCTGCCGGTCTTGTCGGCAACGACGCGGCTGGCGCCCATGCTGTCGAGCGGCATCATCCAGTTGCGCAGCACCGGCACGGCGGCGAAATTGCCTTCAGCATAGATGCCGCGGATCTTGCCCGAGCCATTGTCGAGGTTGAAGTAAGCCACCAGGTCCTTGAAGCCAGGCTGCGGCGCGAACGGATAGGTATTCCACGCGCCGAGCGGCGCGGCGGCCAGCACCGGATCGCTTGGCTTGGGGCGCGTCGCGATATGCTTGGCGACGTAGGCGTTCGAACCGTGCAGGCCCTGCTCCTCGCCAGCCCACAGGGCGAACCGGATGGTGCGCTTCGGCTTGACCTTCAGTGCCGACAGGATGCGCGCCGCTTCCATCACGACCGAGACCCCGGCCGCATTGTCGCTGGCGCCGTCGCCGGCGGTCCAGCTGTCGTAGTGGGCGCCGGCCATCACATAGCCTGCCTTCGGATCGCTGCCGGCGATGTCGGCAATGATGTTGTAGGCATTGACGTCGCTGTCGTCCCACTTGACCTTGCTGTTGATTTCCAGCGTCACCTCGCCCCCCTTGGCCAGGCGGGCCAGGCGGCGGTAGTCGTTGGCGGCCATCTCGATGCTCGGCAGCGAGGCGGTCTCGCCCACTTTGTAGGTGCGGCCATCGCCGTGCAGGATGCCGTCTTCGCGGCGCGACATGCGCACCAGCGCGACGGCGCCTTCGGCGGCGAAGAACTTGTCCATCGCCTTGGCGTTGTTGATGCGTTTGATGTACTCGTCGCTGTCGTCCGGGTCGAACGAAGGCTGGCGGTAGGCATTGAGCTTGCCGATCTCGCCATCTTCGAGGCGCTTGAACGGCGCCGTGGTCGCGTCCTTCGGCATGGCCGGCAGCGAGGTCAGCACGATCTTGCCTTTCAGCTTGCCTTTCCATTCGGCCAGGTCGCGCACATGGGTGATCGGCGCGACGATGATCGGCGCCGTCACGGCGCCATCGGTCGACGGGGTCCACGTCAGCGGCATCGAGCGCAGCATCAGGCTGCGCGGCGCCACCATGCGGCTGTGCGACGCCTCGGCCGACCAGCCGCGGCCGAACGGGAAACCTTCGGCGTGGACATTGGAGAGGCCCCAGGCGCTGAACTTGGCCTGGGTCCATTTTTCCGCTGCGCGGATGCCGGGCGAATTGGTCAGGCGGCTGCCGATGCGGTCGGTCAGGTGGGCCACCAGCGGCACCACCTGGCCGCGGTTATAGCCTTCGTCGGCGATACGGTTGAGGGTGTCGGCATCGATGCCGGCAGCGGCCATGGCCGGCGAAGAGCCTGCGGCCATGCAGGCGATCAAACAAGCGGTGCGAATCGAATTCATTATTCTCTGTTCTCCCTTATTGTGGCGCGTGAGTGTATGTACAGTTGTCTGGCTGTCCCTTGCATCACGCGCCGACGAGGATAGCATGGCTTTCTCAGGAGAAAGTACGGGAATTGTTGCTCGTATGTATCAATCCGGCGCGGCCGCGGCGCCGGTCCGGCCTGCCGGCAAAGCGGCTACAATCAGGTTTTTACCTCGACCGTCACCACCATGCCCGCCATCCCGACCGCGCTGTATCCCCCGATTCTGCCCAACCGCACCGGCATGTTGGCGGTCGACGCAGTCCACACGATCTATTGGGAAGAAGTCGGCAATCCGGAAGGCAAGCCCGTGCTGTTCCTGCATGGCGGGCCGGGCGCCGGGCTGTCGCCCCAGCACCGCCGCTTCTTCGACCCGCAGCATTACCGGGTGATCCTGTTCGACCAGCGTGGCGCCGGCAAGTCGACCCCGCTGGGCGAATGGCGCAACAACACCACCGACCTGCTGGTGGCCGACATCGAACGACTGCGCGAACTGTTCGGCATCGACCAGTGGCTGGTGTTCGGCGGCTCGTGGGGCTCGACGCTGGCGCTGGCCTACGGCCAGGCCCACCCGGAGCGCTGCACCGGCTTCGTCCTGCGCGGCATCTTCCTGTGTACCAAGGCCGAGATCGACTGGTTCATCCAGGGTGTCGAATGGTTCTATCCTGAACTGTACGATGCCTTCGCCGCACCGATCCCGGCCGGCGAGCGCGGCGACCTGTTGCAAGCCTACACGCGCCGCATGCAAAGCGAGGACCCGGCCGTCTACTGGCCGGCCGCGCGCGCCTGGAGCGCGTTCGAAGGGCGCCGCGTGTTCCTGCTGCCGCAGGAAGACGAAACGCCGTCCGACGCGCTCGACCTCGGCGTCGGCCGGCTCGAGTCGCACTATATGGACAAGCTGGGCTTCTTCAGCGACGACCAGCTGATGAACAACCTGCACCGCATCGCCCACCTGCCGGCCGTGATCGTGCAGGGACGCTACGACGTGATCTGCCCGCCCGTGTCGGCTTACCGCCTGCACCAGGCGTGGCCGGGCTCGGTCCTGCACATGATTCCCGACGCCGGCCATGGCGCGCTCGAGGCCGGCATCGCGCGCGCGCTGGTCGACGCCACCGACCGGTTCCGCCAGCCTGCTACACTGTCATCATGAACCTCCAGATCAATGACATCGGGCACGTCATCCAGCTGGCCATCGCACCGGTCTTCCTGCTGACCGGCGTGGCGACGCTGCTGATGGTGCTGACCAACCGGCTGGCCCGCATCATCGACCGTTCGCGCGTGCTCGAAGACCGGCTCGACGCCGGCTACAGCGACCGCGACATGGAAGAGCTCGACGTGCTGTACCGGCGCTCGACGCTGATCAATGTCGCCATCACGCTGAGCACCGTCACGGGCTTCCTCGTGTGTATCGTCATTGCGATGCTGTTTACCAGCGACACCACCAATGTGGCGCTCGACAAAGCCATTGCTGCCTGCTTCGTGCTGGGCATGCTGACCTTGATCGGCGCCTTTGTTTATTTGCTGCGCGAGATTTTCATCGCGTCCAAGAGCCTGATCGCGCACCGCCGCCATCGCCGTCGCCTTTGACGCCCCGCGCCGCGCCCCCCAACAAGATTCGGAATATTCGCATGCATGACTACCAACGCCCCCCGACGCTGTACCGCTACGCGCCCCGCGCCGAACTGGACGACGCGCTCAAGCTCGGCCAGTTCCGCCTGATTCCCGCCGCCAATTGCCTGACCCTGAGTTTTTCGAAGGTGTGGGACAAGCAGCTGTTCGACCTGCTGGCGCCGGCCGACAGCTGCCTGATCATCCACAATACCGAGGAGTTCGGCGAGCGCCTGCACCGCGCGGTGCAGCGCACCTTGCCGAGCTGGGTCGGCATCGACGGCGCCGTCGAGTACGGCACGCGCGCCGCGCTGGGCGCAGCCTTCACCAAGACGGCAGCCGAAGCGCCCGAGCAGGAATGGATGTTCGCATGGCGTTCGATGCAGCCATCGATGAGCCTCAATCCGGTCACGGTCAAGATCGGCAGCATCGAAGCGTTCGCCGAGATCCGCTCGCGCGACACCTACCCGGCCTGATCGGGCTGGTCGAGCCGCGCCAGCACCGCCGTCATCATGCGCTCGATATCGGCGCGCACCATATTGGCGGCAACGATGGCGGGCACATAGAAGCCGGGCACCAGGCGGCCGCTGTAGACGACGCGCGTGCCCCCCGTTTCCGGAATCGGGATCAGTTCCCAGCGGCAGTCGTATTGCTTCATATCACCGGCGATCAGGGCGATGTCGATGGTGCTGATCGGCTGTTCGGTCACGCGCACCACCAGGCGGATGTCGCGCCGGACGAACAGGAAGCGCGCGGTGCCCAATTGTTCGACGATGACTTCGTTGCCGTGGCGCGAAACCACGCGCGTCGTTTGCAGGTCGGGCACGAACTCGGGCATGCGCTCGTAGTTGGTCAGGATCTTCCATACTGCGGCGGGCGGCGCCAGCACGGTGCCGCTGGCCTGCACGACAAACACCTTCTGATCGTTGACTTCGTCGCGCCGCACGCTGACCTCGATGGGCGGCAACTGTGCCATGGCGGGCATCGCGCAGCACAGCAGCAGACACAGTAGGAGTCGCTCCATCATGGGGCCAGACTACGGGAAACTGAGCAGTGAAGCAAGTAGCCGCGTGGGCACGCAGTGCCCACCCTACGTGTTCGACAGAAGCCGTAGGGTGGGCGGGACCGCCGAGGGCTGCGTGCCCACGCGAAACCTTATCCCAAGAAGCCGCAGGGTGGGCGGGACCGCCGAGGACTGCGTGCCCACGCCGAACCTTATCCCATGAAGCCGCAGGGTGGGCGGGACCGCCGAGGGCTGCGTGCCCACGCGGAACCTTATCCCATGAAGCCGTAGGGTGGGCGGGACCGCCGAGGGCTGCGTGCCCACGCGGAACCTTATCCCATGAAGCCCAGATCCGCCATCGCAAACCTGTTCAATTCATTGTTGAATACGAGATTCTCCAACGTTGCCGGATCGGCACCGAACCAGCGGCCCAGCGTGGCGCCGAACTGCTGGTTCGAGAACTGGGGAATCCATGCGCCGCGTCCCGTTGCATCGTCCGGCCCGCCCGGCGTGAAGTCGGGGAACTGGCCATACAGCCCGCCCTTGACGGCGCCGCCGATGACCAGCTGGTGGTTGCCCCACGCATGGTCGGTGCCGGTCGAACCGGGCACCAGCGTGCGGCCGAACTCCGACATCGTGAACGTGGTGACCTTGTTGCTGGCGCCGATCTCGCCCAGCGCCAGCTGGAACGCCGCGATCGACTGCGACAGCTGGCGCAGCAAGGCCATCTGCTGGTAACTCTGGCCGCCGTGCGTGTCGAAGCCGCCCAGCGACACGAAATACACTTGCCGCCCCGGCCCCTGCGCGGCGCGCATGCGGATCAGCTGGGCCACGGTCCGGAACTGGGTCGCCAGCGCATTGGCGGGGAAGCGCGTCGCCAGCGGCGTCGCGCTGCTGGCCGCCGTCAGGTCGGTGATCAGGTCCATCCCCTGCAGCAGGGCCTGGTTGGCCGCCGCCGCCACCAGGTTCGGGTTGTCGGCCGACAGGATGGCGCGCAGTGCATTGCGCCTGGTATCGGCCTCGGCCTGCGGCCAGAACCGCATGCCGTTCAGGCTCAATTGTCCATTGCTCGGCAGCTGGTTGCCATGCACGCTGGCGCCCTCGACGAACAGGCCGCTTGCGCCGAAGGAAACGGCGTCGAGGTGGCCGTTGGCGCCGAGCTGGTCGAGCAGGCGGCCGCCCCAGCCGGTGGCGGCGCCGGCCGGGCTGCCGGCCTGGCCCTGCAAGGTCTGGTCGGGGTGGGAGAACAGCTGGGGCGGGTTGGCGCCGCCCGCCACGTACTGGGCCTTGGTCAGCGGCTGGCGCAGGCTGCCCATATTGAGCACGGCGGCGACGATGCCCTGGCCGTACAGCGCGTCGATCTCGGCCAGGCTGGCATGGAAGGCGAACGGCTGGCTGACCGGGTCGGCCACCGACTGCAAGGTGGCGCTGCGCGCCGGCGTCAGCGTGTTGGCACTGGTCGACAGGGCCAGTCCGGCCCGCGTGCACGCGCTGACATAGTTGGCGTAGCGCACACTGTCGAGCGGCACGATCATATTGTTGCCGTCGTTGCCGCCGAACAGGAAGACGCACACCATCGCCTTGTAGTCGGTGATGGCAGCGCTGGCCGCTGGCGCGGCGCCCAGCAGGCCGAGCGACGCCATGGTGCCGAGCAGGCCGGCCTGGCGGGTATTGCGCAGAAAGCCGCGGCGCGAAACGGAGGTCGGTTTCATGATGGCGTCCTTGTCATTGGTGCACGGCGAATTCGGCCGTGATCAGGGTCAGGTAGACGGCGCTGATGGCGCGCTGCGTCAGGTCGCCCGTGGCCAGCAGCGAGGCGCCGATCGCGGCGCGTGCCTGGGCCGACATGCGCCCGTGCAGCAGCCTGGCGTCTACCGCATTGAGCAGGGCGGTCGGGTCGCCCGCCACGCTGGAAAACTGCGCGGCCAGGTCGTTGGACAGGCCATAGATGAAATTGGCGCGGCCGATCGCCATGCTGGGCGCGTAGATCTGGAACTCGGGGCCGTACAGCGCGCCGTTGGAGCCGGGCAGGCGCGTCAGCGGCGAGTAGAAGTTAAACACCGACGGCGCGTTGAACAGTTTCTCGCCTTGCAGGTAGTATTCCCAGAACAGATTGGTCGGGTCAACCGTGGCGATGCCCAGCGCCCGGTACATGCCGAGCGTGTGCAGCATCGGGTCTTTCAGGTGGCCCTGGGTGGCCGACGGCACATCCTGGCGCGCCTCCGGGTCGAGCAGCACCGCCTGCACCGTGGCGGCCAGGTCGCCGCGGCCACTGGCGCTGTTGGCGAACACATTGGCCACCCGCTCGATATAGGCGGCGCTCGGGTTGCTGGTGACGAAATGGCGGATCAGGCGCGTTGCGATGAAAGGCGGCACGTTCGGGTGCATGAACAGGTTCTGCATCACCGACTCGTAGTCCTGCAGCGTGGTCTGGCCGGCCGGCACGTTAAAGCCCATCAGCAGCACCTTGGCGCTGTTGTCGTGGTAGCGCTCGCGCGGCTGCAAGGGGCCGCTGAAGTTTTCCCAGTTGATGCCGGTCGCATTGGTGCCGGCGTAGGTCCAGCCGGACAGCGCGCGCGCGAAGTCGGCGATGCGGGCCTGGTCGTAGGTCGGGATCGGTTCGCCGTGCATATCGCGCTGGACGCTGCCGTCCTGGTTCAGCAGCACCGGGCCGACGGTAAACAGCTGCATCACTTCGCGCGCATAGTTTTCGTTGGGCGAAGGCAGGATGCTGTTGCCCATGTCGAGGTATTTGGCCATCGACGGGTTCAGCGTCATCTCGCGCAGCAGCTCGTTGAAGTTGCCCAGCGCATGCCTGGACAGCGTGTCGAGCCAGGGGCGGATCTCATTGGCATACGGGTTCTTGTCGGCCGAAACGACGACGATCTGCGACAGCGCGAAGATCATGCGCTGGCGCAGCTGGTCGGCGCCGCCCAGCATGTTCTGGTACCAGGCCTTGCGCAGCGCCGTCATGTCGGTGGTGAACGGAATCGGGGAGGCCGGCAGCGCCAGCTGCTGCGCAAGCCACGACGGCGCGCCGATCGCGCGCACATTGGCCAACTCCGCCGCGGTGGGGCCGAAGCTGGCCTGTTCGAGGAAGCGGGCGGCGGCGATCTGCGCCAGGTCCGGCGCCGGGGCCGGGCCGATGACGACGTGGGGTGCCGGTGCCGGCGCCGGAGCCGTCGACGTCGTGGGCGATGTCGTGCCCTTCTTCGCCAGGCGCAGGCTCAGCACCATGCTGCCGCTGACGTAGGGCGCCGTCTTGGTGGTGGCGGTGATGGTCACGGCCTGCCCGGCCGGCATCAGGAGTGGCGTCCGGTATTCGCCGTTCTGCTCGTTGATGGTGCCCACTTCGGCGTTGCCGCCCTTGATGCCGTTGACCGACAGCGTCATCATCTGGCTGACGCCGTCGAGCTTGGGCACGAACCAGACCTTGCTGCCCAGCGGGTAGGGCGCGCTGCCGGTCGGGTTCAGCGTCACCGTGGCGGCCAGTGCGGGCAGCGCCAGCATCAGGACGGCCAGCGTGCCCGTTATCCTGGTCAGGATGGATTTCATGGTAGTCCTTGTCGAGAGTGTTGTTGTTGTGTGCGTCCCGGGGCCTGGCCGGGTGCCGCACCTACCACTCTGCAACTAGCGTGCCACCCACTTTGCTGCCGCTTTATGTCAGTCGCTGGCTTGCTTAAGAAAAAAGTAATGACATTTCCTGTTGTTGGCTGACATTTTTTGTCAGAATTAGTAGCAATCTACTACTGGTCTTGCCAAGGGTTGCCACGCAAGCGGCTCCGGTGCACACTAGCCAACAATTGATTGCTTGTATGCAAAGGCCCCCATGACCGCTGCCGCTTACCCCCACCTGCTCGCGCCCCTCGACCTCGGCTTTACCCAACTGCGCAACCGCGTCGTCATGGGCTCGATGCACACCGGACTGGAAGACCGCTTCTATAACTACGGTAAGCTGGCCGCGTTCTACCGCGAACGGGCCAGGGGCGGGGTAGGGCTGATCGTCACCGGCGGCATTTCGCCGAACCGCCAGGGCTGGCTGCTGCCGTTCGGCGGCACCCTCAATTTCATCGGCGACGTGTTCAACCACCGCCGCGTCACCCGCGCCGTGCATGAAGAAGGCGGCAAGATCCTGATGCAGATCCTGCACGCGGGCCGCTACGGCTACCAGCCGTTCGCCGTGTCGGCTTCGACCATCAAGTCGCCGATCTCGCCGTTCAAGCCGAAGGCGCTGACCGACAGCGGCATCCTCAGCACGATCAAGGATTACGCGCGCTGTGCCAGGCTGGCCCGCATGGCCGGCTATGACGGCATCGAGGTGATGGGCAGCGAAGGCTACCTGCTCAACCAGTTCCTGTGCGCGCGCACCAACGACCGCAAGGACCGCTGGGGCGGCTCGATCGAGAACCGCATGCGCCTGCCAGTCGAGATCATCAAGGCCATCCGCAAGGAAGTCGGCACCGACTTCATCATCATGTACCGCCACTCGCTGCTCGACCTGGTCGATGGCGGCAATACCTGGGACGATGTGGTGCAGGTGGCCAAGGCGCTCGAGCAGGCCGGCGTGACGATCCTCAACACCGGCTTCGGCTGGCATGAGGCGCGGGTGCCGACCATCGTCACCTCGGTGCCGCGCGCGGCGTTCGCCAGCGTGGCCGGGCGCCTGCGCAAGGAAGTGAAGATCCCGGTGGTGGCGTCGAACCGCATCAATATGCCGCACGAGGCCGAGCAGGTACTTGAGCGAGGTGACGCCGACATGGTGTCGATGGCGCGCCCGTTCCTGGCCGACGCCGACTTCATCGTCAAGGCCGCCAGCGGCCGCAGCGACGAAATCAACACCTGCATCGGCTGCAACCAGGCTTGCCTCGACCACACCTTCTCGAATAAGCGCGCCAGTTGCCTGGTCAATCCGCGCGCCTGCCACGAGACGGAACTGGTCTATGCAACGACGTCGAAGCCGCGCAGGGTAGCGGTGGTCGGCTCCGGGCCGGCCGGCATGTCGGCCGCCACCGTCGCGGCCGAGTGCGGCCACCAGGTTACCTTGTTCGATTCGAGCGACAGCGTCGGCGGCCAGTTCAAGATCGCTTCGCAAATTCCGGGCAAGGAAGAATTCGTCGAGACCATCCGCTACTTCAAGCGCAAGCTGGAGCTGACCGGCGTCACCGTCAAGCTGGGCCAGCGCGTCGCCAGCGCCGACCTGCAGGGCTTCGACGACGTCATCGTCGCCACCGGCATCAAGGTGCGCCGCCCGCCGATCCCCGGCATCGAGCATCCGAAGGTGCTGTCGTATATCGACGTGCTGCAGCACAAGGCGCTGGTGGGCAAGCGCGTGGCCATTATCGGCGCCGGCGGCATCGGCTTCGACGTCGCCGAATACCTGCTGCACAACCCGGAGCATGCGCTGCCGCTGTCGATCGACGTTTGGGCGCGCGAATGGGGCGTCGACATGAATGCCCAGAACGGCGGCGGCCTGGTCGTGCCAGAGCCGGGCGAGGCGGTACGCCAGATCTTCCTGATGCAGCGCAAGACATCGAAGCTGGGCGCGGGCCTGGGCAAGACCTCGGGCTGGGTGCACCGTGCCGTATTGAGCCGCAACGGCGTCGTGATGATGGCGGGGGTCCAGTACAACAAGATCGACGACCATGGCCTGCACGTGACGGTCAACGGCCAGGAGCGCATGCTGGCGGTCGACAATGTGATCGTCTGCGCCGGCCAGGACAGCCTGACCGAGCTGATGCCGCCCGAGGGCACCAAGGGCGGCCCGCGCTTCCACAAGATCGGCGGCGCGGCGCTGGCGGCAGAACTGGACGCCAAGCGCGCCATCAAGGAAGGCGCGGAGCTGGCTGTCAGTTTGTAGGGTGGGCGGGATCGCCGAGGACTGCGTGCCCACGCTGAGCCAACATCCGCGTGGGCACGCAGTGCCCACCCTACGGGTCTACCGTCCCGCCCACGTCCGCGTGGGCACGCAGTGCCCACCCTACGGGTCTACCGTCCCGCCCACCCTACTTTTTGCGGATGACGACGCAGCCGATCGAGTAGCCGGCGCCGAACGAGCAGATCACGCCCAGCTCGCCCTTGGCCATGTCTTCGTGGTGCTTGTGGAAGGCGATCACCGAGCCGGCCGACGAGGTGTTGGCGTAGGTGTCGAGGATCACCGGCGCTTCGCCCGGCTCAGCATCGCGGCCCAGCAGCAGGCGCGCGATCAGCAGGTTCATGTTCAGGTTGGCCTGGTGCAGCCAGTAGCGCTTGACCTGCGCGATCGCGAGGCCGGCATTGCCCACCGTGTCCCTGATCATCTCGGCCGCCATCGGGCACACTTCCTTGAACACCTTGCGGCCCTGCTGGACGAACAGCTTGTCGGCCCTGCCGATGCCGCTCTCGTCGAAGCGGTTCAGGAAACCGAAGTTGTTGCGGATATTGTTCGAGAACTTGGTCTTGAGCTTGGTCGCGACGATTTCCCACTGGTGGTTCGAGCGCGCCATGTCGGCAGCTTCGACGATGACGGCGGTGCAGGCATCGCCGAAGATGAAATGGCTGTCGCGGTCGCGGAAGTTCAGGTGGCCGCTGGTGATCTCCGGGTTCAGCACCAGCACGGCGCGCGCCTGGCCGCTGCGCACGGCGCCGACCGCGGTCTGGATGCCGAAGGTGGCCGACGAGCAGGCCACGTTCATGTCGAAGCCGAAGCCGTCGATGCCGAGCGCTTCCTGCACTTCGACCGCCATCGCCGGATAGGCGCGCTGCATGTTCGAGCAGGCCACCAGCACCATGTCGATGTCGGCCGCGCTACGGCCGGCCCGGTCGAGCGCCTGGCGCGCCGCCGCCACGCACATCTCGGCCTGCAGCGAGATCACGTCGTCGGCGCGTTCCGGGATGCGCGACACCATGCGGCCCGGATCGAGGATGCCGCTCTTTTCCATCACATAGCGCGACTTGATGCCGGACGCCTTTTCGATGAAGGCGGCGGAAGAAGGTTCGATTGCGGCCATGTCGCCGGCCGCGATGGCGGCGGCGTTGTCGCGGTTGGACTGCTCGGCGTAGGCATTGAAGGCGACCACCAGCTCTTCGTTCGAGATCGAATACGGAGGCGTAAAGAGGCCGGTGCCGCTGATGACGACTTGTTTCATTGTTAAACTTTCAGAATAGGTAAACCGAACCTTCGTTCGGCGATGTGCCGATTTTACACAAGGTCAGCGGGTGGGGGCCATTTAACGGGCCGAAGATTTCTTCGGTTCGGCCGCCAGCGTCGTCTTCGGCTCGGTCTTGGACAGCTGCATCGGCAGGCCCTTCAGGTGGTTCAGCGCCTGCGCCAGCTGGAAGTCGTCGCTGCTGCCGTAGTCGAGCGGCTTGCGCCGGCCCTCGCGCGCCAGCAGGCGGCGCTGCTCGTCGAGGTCGGCCTGCTGCAGGCGGGCCGCTTCCTGGTCGCGGTCGTTCGACAGGTGCTTGTCGAGGTCAGCCTCGCGCACCCGCAGTCCGTTGAGCCCGTCGCCGTCGGCGTTCTCGTCGACGTGGTAGTCGGGCGTGATGCCCCTGGCCTGGATCGAGCGCCCGTGCGGCGTGTAGTAGCGCGCCGTGGTGAGCTTGACGGCGGTGTCGTTGGCCAGCGGGCGGATGGTCTGCACCGAGCCCTTGCCGAAGGTGCGGCTGCCGAGGATGGCGGCGCGCTGGTAGTCTTGCAGCGCGCCGGCCACGATCTCGGAGGCCGAGGCCGAGCCGGTGTTGACCAGCACCACCATCGGCACTGTGCGTACCTGTGGCGGCAGCTTGGCCAGCGCGTCGACGTCACCGCGCAGCGAATAGAACTCGGGGCGGCCGTAGAAGCTCTGCTTGGAGTCGGCCAGCTGGCCGTTGGTCGAGGCGATCTCGGCGTCGCGCGGCAGGAAGGCGGCCGCCACCCCGATCGCGCCCTGCAGCAGGCCGCCCGGGTCGTTGCGCAGGTCCAGCACCAGGCCCTTGAGGTTCGGCTCCTGGCGGTACAGCGCGACGATCTTGGCGGCCAGGTCGTCGACGGTCGGCTCCTGGAACTGCGACACCCGCAGCCACGCGTAGCCTGGCTCGACGATCCTGCCCTTGACGCTTTTCTGCACGATCTCTTCGCGCACGATGGCGAAATCGATCGGCGCCGGCGCGTCCTTGCGCAGCACCGACAGCGTGACCCTGGTGCGCGGCTCGCCGCGCATGCGCTTGATCGCCTCGTCGATGCCCATGCCCTGGATCGACAGGCCGTCGATGCGTGTGATCAGGTCGCCGGCCTGGATGCCGGCGCGGTAGGCCGGCGAATCCTCGATCGGCGTGATGATGCGGATATGGCCGTCCTCGCTGGTCGAGATCTCGATGCCGAGGCCGACGAACTTGCCCTGGGTGCCCTCGCGCAGCTCGCGATAGGATTTCTTGTCGAGGTAAGCCGAATGGGGGTCGAGCGAAGCGACCATGCCGGTGATGGCCTGGGTCAGCAGGGTCTTGTCGTCGACCGGCTCGACGTAGTCGGACTTGATCAGGCCGTAGACGTCGGCCAGCTGGCGCAGCTCGGCCAGCGGAATGCCCGGCTCGACCGCTTTTTGCGCGATGGCCGAAAACTGCATCGACACGGCAACGCCGGCGATGACGCCCAATGAAACAAGGCCGGTGCTTTTCAGTTTAGAACCCATGATGATCCTGAGCGGTGCGGGGTCTGTACAGCTTCAGTATAAACCCGATTGCGGGGCGCGCGCAGTGCGAAACAGCAATAATTATTGCCGTAAATACGGCGCCGCTGGCCATGTAAATTGGAGTAGGCAAGCAGTAAGAAAATGTAAATTGGCAGACCGGGGCGGCAGCAGCAGGCTATCTTGATCGCTCTCTCTCCCCAACCACTCTGAGTGGTCTTGCCCTCGGCCCCATCCGAGGGCTTTTTTTTGACGAGGACCTGACAATGAAACAACTTTACGCAGTGGCGCTGGCATTTGGCTTGGCGGCGCCAGCCCTGGCCACCGGGCTGGCCGAGATGCGCGCCGAGGACCTGCTGCCATTGGCACCGGAATTGCGCAAGACGCTGAACCTCAATGCCAACCAGCAGACCCTGTTCACGCAGGTCGAAAACAAGACCCGCACCATGCTGCGCGAGCGCCAGTCGCGCCGCGAACGCCTGCAGCGCGCGGCGCTGGCCGGGCTGTCCCAGCCCAAGGCGGAACTGCGCGACTATGCCCAGGCACTGGACGCCGAGAGCACCATGGCGGCGGGCGAACAGGCCCGGATGCGCGCGCTGTGGCTGGACATGAACGACGCGCTCAACGACAGCCAGCGCCAGGCCGTACTGACGCTGGTGATCGAGCAGCTGCAGCGCGTGCCCGATTCCGGCGCGGCGCGGGGGCCGATGCGCGGCAAGGAAGAAGGTGGGGCCCCGCACCAGCGCGGCATGGGCGGGCGCAAGCCGCCGGGCGCCATGCCGGGCGGCCAGTAACAGGCTTGTTCCAAAGTGTATCGCTAAGTAAAAAACCCCTGGCTGACATGCCGGCGGGACGGGGCGGGGATAGAATGCGGGCACTTTCAACAATGGCATCGACATGGACAAACTACTTCCCTTCGCCCTGATCGCCGTACTCGGCGCCGCTCACGCCGACGAGCCGGTGCCGCCCGTGCCGGCAGCGGCCGCCAGCACGCCGCCGGCCGGCGCCGTCAAGCCAGCGGACCGCAGCGTGCCCTCGATTACCGTGCAGGGCAGCCGCGCCAGCGACGCCGAACAGCGCCGCAACGCGACCGCGTCGAAAATGATCTTCGGCCGCGAGGAACTCGACCGCAATGGCGACAGCAGCATCGGCGAAATCCTCAAGCGTCTGCCGGGCGTGACGATGGGCGGGCGCCCCGGCCGCGGCGGCGAGGTGCGCATGCGCGGCCTCGGCAGCGGCTACACCCAGATCCTGGTCAACGGCGAGCGCGCCCCGGCCGGCTTCGCGATCGACTCGCTGTCGCCCGACCAGGTCGAGCGCATCGAAGTGATGCGCGGCCCGGTCGCCGAGCACAGCACCCAGGCCATCGCCGGCACCATCAATATCGTGCTGCGCGAGGGTTACCAGCAAAAGGACATCTCGCTCAAGCTGACCGACAATATCGAGCAGGACCGGCACGGCCCGAACCTGTCGCTGACGGTGCCGGGCAAGGCTGGCGCGCTGACTTACCTGCTCAGCGGCTCGGTGTTCGTCAACCGCCAGCACGACGAGTCCGTCACCCACAACCAGGACCTGACGGACGCCGGCGCGCTGCAGAAAGACCAGTTCCAGCACGACCAGACCGAGCGCCGTTCGCGCGGCATCCACCTGTCGCCGCGGCTGGTCTACAAGTTCGACAACAACGACACATTGACGTTCCAGCCCTTCATCGTGGCGAACCGCAGCGAAGGGGCGAGCGACAGCCAGCTGGCCCAGCGCATCGGCCTGGTTCCGGCCGAGTACGTGACGGCCAGCGGCCAGTCGACCAGTTCCGGCACCTTCATGCGCGGCTTCGGCAACTGGCTGCACCGGATGGAGGCGGGCGCCAAGCTCGACGTCAAGTACGGTTTCGGCAGGGGCCGCACCGACAGCGAAGTCAAGCGCGTGCAACTCGACGCCGCCAGTGCGCAGACGCTGCTGCTCGACGTCGATGCCAGCCGCGACCACGGCTTCACCGTCGGCGGCAAGTACACGACGCCGCTCGCCAAGGGCCACCTGCTGGCGGCCGGCCTCGACATCGAATCGCGCCACCGCGAACAGACCACGGTGTCGCTGCAGAACGGCGCGGCCCGCTTCACCGACTCCGGCGCCGAGCTCGGCGCCGACACGCGCCGCCTGGCCGGCTTCCTCCAGGACGAATGGGACATCACGCCGCAGCTGTCGGCCTACCTCGGCCTGCGCTGGGAAGGCATCCGCACCACCAGCGACAACGCCAGCCGGGGCGACATCAGCAACACCAGCCGCGTCCTGAGCCCGGTGCTGCACGGCGTGTGGCGCATTCCCGGCTTCCAGAAGGACCAGCTGCGCGCCAGCCTGACGCGCAGCTACAAGGCACCGACCGTCAACGACCTGATCGCCGCGCCATCGTTCTCGCTCCCGAACACGGCGGTGCGTCCCGACCGCATCGGCAACCCGCTGCTCAAGCCGGAACTGGCGCGCGGCGTCGACTTCGCCTACGAACACTACCTGGGCAAGAACGGCATCGTATCGGTCAGCGGCTTCGTGCGCGAGATCGACGGCCTGATGCGCCGCGTGACGGAGCAGCGCACCGGCAGCGACGGCCCGCGCTGGGTCTCGGTGCCCGTCAATATCGGCCATGCGACGACGCGCGGGCTCGAGTTCGAAGCCAAGTTCCAGCTGTCGGACGTGATGGCCGACGCGCCGAACGTCGACCTGCGCGCCAACTACAGCCGCTACTGGTCGGGCGTCGACGACGTGCCCGGCCCGGATAACCGGCTCGACGGCCAGGCCAGCCAGACCGGCAACTTCGGCATCGACTACCGCCTCAAGGACCTGCCACTGACGCTGGGCGGCAGCTTGAACTGGACGCCGCCCGTCACCGTGCGCACCAGCGCCAACGACATCGTCAACAGCGGCGTCAAACGCCAGCTTGACGTGTACGGGCTGTGGAAGTTCAGCCCCAACACCCAGCTGCGCATCGGCGCCAACAACCTGCTGGCCAGGGATGCCGAGTCGGGCCGCATCTACCGCCAGGGCGGCCTGTCCCAGCTGTCGGACAGCGTGGCCGACACCTATACCACGTGGAGTGTTAAGCTCGAACTGAAGCTGTGAACCTGCAGCCCGACCCTTGGGGACTGATGACGTGAAACGACTCCTGTTGTGTGCTGCCAGCCTGGTGGCGCTGCTGGCCCATGCCGGCAGCGCGCAAGCCGATGGCGCGCCTGGCGGCGCCCAATCGGCCGGGCTGGCCAGGCAACTGCAGGCACTGATCGAAGCGGCGCAGCACGACCACCAGTTCAAGCCAGGCAGCGACAAGCAAAGGATCGCCGATTTCTACGCCAGCTATATGGACCAGCAGCGCCTGGAGAAGCTCGGCTACCGGCCCCTGATCGGCGAACTGCAGCGCATCCGCATCCTGCGCGACCGGCGCGGACTGCCGCAAGTGATGGCCCACCTGGGCCAGATCGGCGTGCCGTTGCCGTATGCGATCAAGGTGGCGCCAGGCGCCGACGCCGGCACCAGTACCGTCACCGGCACCGCCACCGCCACCGGCACCAGTATCAGCACCAGCACCAGCACCAGCACCAGCACCAGCACCAGCACCAGCACCAGCACCGGCACCGGCACCGGCACCGGCACCGGCACCTATGTGGCCCATCTGGTCCCGGGCCAGCTCGGCATGCCGGACCTGGCAGCCTACCTGCCGAAAGACGACCATGCATTGCAGGCCGTGCGCGCCAGCTACCTGCTGCATATCGAGACCGTGCTGGCGCTGGGCGGGACGCGCGACGCCGCCACCGCTGCACAAGCCGTGCTGGCGCTTGAAACCCGGCTGGCGGCGCTGCGGCTCGAGCCGATGCCGTCGGCCAGCATTGCCATCGACAAACTCGGCACCATCGCGCCTGGCTACGACTGGGCCAGCGCGCTTGGCGCGGCGGGCGTTTCGACCAAGACCGACAGCATCGTGGCCGACCACCCGGCCTACCTGGCCGGTTTTGCCAGGCTGGCCGACGAGGCGGAACTGGCCGGCTGGAAGGCTTATCTGGAATGGCAGCTGCTGCGCAGCTATTCGCCCTACCTGTCGCGCGACTTCGCCGCCGCCCACGCCTCGTTCTACGGTATGCCGCCGGTGGGCGAACCGGACCTGCGGCCGCGCTGGCAGGCGGGGGTTGAGCTGGTCGCCGCGGTGCTCGCCGACCTGGTCGGCAAGCAGTATGTGGAGCGCCATTTCCCGCCGCAGAGCAAGGCGCGGTTCGAGCGCATCGCCGCTGGCCTGCTCGCGGCCTGCGGCGCCCGGCCAGACGCCGCAGCCAAGGACAGGGCCGCAGCCAAGGACGGGACCGCAGCCAAGGACGGGGCAGCAGGCAGGGACGGGGCAGCAGGCACGGATGTGGCCGCAGGCAGGGATGTGGCCGCAGGCAGGGACGGGGCCGCAGGCAGGGACGGGGCCGCAGGCAGGGACGTGGCCGCAGGCAGGGACAGGGCCGCAGCCAAGGACGGGGCCGCAGCCAAGGACGTGGCCGCAGGCAGGGACGGCGCCGCAGGCAAGGTCGGCGCGCTGCGCGCCAAGGTCGGTTATCCGGCCAAATGGCATAGCGCCAGTTCGCTGATGGTGTCGCCGGCTGAACTGGCCGGCAATGTCATGCGGGCCCGTCAGCTCGACCATGCGCGCGCCATTGCCCGCCTGGGCAGCCCCATCGACCGCGACGAATGGATCAGCGCGCCGCACGATGCCAGCATCTTCTATGATCCGGCCCGCAACGAAATCGTACTGCCGGCCGCCGCCTTGCAGCCGCCGCTGGTGGATGAGCAGGCCGACGACGCTGCGCTCGCCGCGGCCCTCGCCGTGCTCATCGGCCAGGCCTGCGCCACCGTTGCGCATTGACAGCAGGCTGTGCAATATCAAGGCCTTGCTCGCCTTGCCGTGCACGCCATCTGGTAAGCTAATGGCCGCAACTCCGGCCGCATAACCCGGGGCTCACCACAAAAGTTGCCGACAGGCCACAAGCCGCACGGCCAACCATTCCAACGGAGAAAGTTCAGTGAAACGCTATTTGCTAAGTGCCCTAACCCTGAGCCTGCTTGCAGGCCTGTCCTACGCCGCCGAACCGGCCGCGCCCGACGCTGCCAAGCCTGCCGCTGCCAAGCCGGCCGCCGCCAAGCCAGCCGCCAAAGCCGGCAATAAGGCGCTGGTGTCGGGCATCTCGACCGAACACATCGATCCCGCCGTGCGCGCGCAGGATGACTTCTTCATGCACGTCGGCGGCAAGTGGATGAAAAACACGGAAATTCCGGCCGACAAGGCGCGCTGGGGCTCGTTCGACAAGCTGCACGAAGACCTGCAGCCGAAGCTGCTGGCCATCATCGAGAACGCCGCCAAGGACCAGCACAAGGTGGCCGGCACTGACGCCCAGCGCATCGGCGACTTCTTCGCCAGCTACATGAACGAAAAGAAAATCGAGCAGCTGGGCCTGAGCCCGATCGCCGCCGAGCTGGCCAAGGTGGCCGACATCAAGGACAAGAACGAGATCCCGGCCCTGATGGCGCGCTTCAGCAAGCTGGGCGCGAACGCGCCGTTCGACTTCGCGATCCACCAGGACAACAAGGATTCGACCAAATACGTGGCCGACATCGTGCAGGGCGGCCTCGGCATGCCGGACCGCGACTACTACCTGAAGGCGGACGACGCCAAGCTGGCCGCCGTCAAGGCCAAGTACCAGCTCCACGTTGAGAAGATGCTGGCGCTGGCCGGCGACAAGGATGCCGCCGCCAATGCCAAGGCCATCGTCGAACTCGAAACCGAGATCGCCCGGGTGCAATGGTCGAAGGTCGAGAACCGCGACCCGGTCAAGACCTACAACAAGGTCGAACTGGCCAAGCTGGCAGAACTGGCGCCGGGTTACAGCTGGAAAGCCTGGCTCGACGGCACCGGCATTGCTGCCAAGACCGGCTACGTCATCGTCAGCCAGCCGACCTACCTGAAAGGCCTCGATGCAGTGATGGCCAAGGCCCCGCTGTCGGCGTGGAAGGCGTATTTCCAGTTCCACCTGATCGGCGCCTACGCCAACCTGCTGCCGAAGGCCTTCGTCGACGAGCGCTTCTCGTTCTACGGCACGGCACTGTCGGGCGTGACTGAAATGCGCCCGCGCTGGAAACGTGCGGTGCAATCGGTCGAAGGCGCGCTGGGCGAATCGATCGGCAAGCTGTATGTGAAGCAGCACTTCCCGGCTGAGAACAAGGCCCGCATGGAAGTGCTGGTCAAGAACCTGCTGGCAAGCTTCAAGACCAGCATTGACGGCCTCGACTGGATGAGTCCGGCTACCAAGAAAGAAGCGCAAGCCAAGCTGGCCACGTTCAAGCCTAAGATCGCCTACCCGAACCGCTGGAAGGATTACTCGCAGCTGGTGGTCAAGTCCGACGAGCTGGTGGGCAACGTGATGCGCTCGCGCAATGTCGAGTTCAACCGCGAACTGAACAAGCTGGGCAAGCCGATCGACCGCGAAGAGTGGGGCATGACGCCGCAAACCATCAACGCCTACTACAACCCGGAAATGAACGAGATCGTGTTCCCGGCCGCGATCCTGCAGCCGCCGTTCTTTGACGCGCGCGCCGACGAAGCGGTCAACTACGGCGCCATCGGTGCCGTCATCGGCCACGAGATCAGCCACGGCTTCGACGACCAGGGCGCGCAGTACGACGGCAACGGCAACCTGCGCGACTGGTGGACGGCCGACGACCACAAGGCGTTCGCCGTCAAGGCCAAGATGATGGTGGCCCAATACGGCGCCTACGTGCCGGTGCCGGGCTTCCCCGTCAATGGCGAACTGACGCTGGGCGAGAACATCGCCGACAACTCGGGCCTGGCCATTGCGTACAAGGCTTACAAGCTGTCGCTGAAGGGCAAGCCGGCGCCTGTCGTCGATGGCATGACGGGCGAGCAGCGCTTCTTCATGGGCTTCGCCCAGGTATGGCGCAGCAAGATGCGTGAGGAGGCAGCGATCGCCCAGATCAAGTCCGATCCGCATTCGCCGGGCCAGGTGCGCGCCAATGCGACCGTGAAGAACCAGCCAGGCTTCTACGAAGCGTTCGGCGTCAAGCCGGGCGACAAGATGTACCTGGAGCCGAAAGAACGCATCTCGATCTGGTAATTAACAGGATGCAGCAGTAACAGAAGGGCCGCCCAGTGCGGCCCTTCTCTTTGCCCCCTCTGGATTTCGTTCTATTTTCTCCTTCTGCTTTCTTCTATTCGCTTCGGCTTTGTACGGAATGCCCCGCAAACTGAACTCTGCAGCCATTCTCAGATCAAAATAGGGCAAAGCAGAAGAAAATAGAAGGAGAAAACAGAATGAAATCCACAGTGGGCGTACCAGTCCATACCGACACCTTGCAGCGCCTGGTCGGGCACCTGTCCAGCCATGGCGGCGTTCAAGACCTGGCAGCGGCCGTCTCTGCGGCGATTGATGGTTGGCTTCAGTTGCAGTCAGGCTCTGCCGCAGCAACAGAATCCGTGCGCGGCTATCAATGGAAAACGCTGTTCCTGCCTGAGGGAACAGTTCTGCGCTGCTGGAGCTACGGCGATGCCAATCTGGCCCGCGTGGAGGGCGACCGTATCATGTACGCAGGCCGCGCCTTATCTCCAAATCAATTTGCGCAGACGTTCGCCCGGACCAACCGCAATGCATGGACGGACCTGTCTGTGAAACGGCCAGCAGACAAGCAGTTCCGCTTGGCCTGCGTGTTGCGGCGGGAGCTGGCCAGGCAGTCATTGCCCGCGGCGCAGGCCGAGGCCGTAAGCCCGAACCAGCTGACCACCCCAGCCACGTTGCGCAGCACGTCCCCAGGCGCTGGGTGGACGCAACCGGAACGACGCAAGCTGCGTTTCCGGATTGAAGACGTCGCCTTCGATTAGACGAAAAAAAGCCGCTCACATGGAGCGGCTTTTGGTGCCAACCGGCCAGGCCGGCAGCGAATTATTTCTTGGCGTCAGCAGCTGGTGCCGAAGCCGATGCCGACTCCGAAGCTGCAGCAGCCGCCGGAGCAGGTGCCGCTGGCTCTTTCAGACTGGCGCCCGACTTATTGGCCATGTAGACAACGGCGCGCGCCACTTCCACATCGTCCAGATCCGGATTGCCGCCTTTGGCTGGCATCGCGCGGATACCATCGACAGCGTGCTTGAACAGCAATTCAGCGCCCTGGGCAATACGGGCACCCCAGGCGGCGTTATCGCCAACTTTCGGTGCGCCAGCGGCGCCGGTCGAGTGGCAAGCTGCGCAATTGGCGGTGAAGACCGCTTCGCCAGCCATCAGCACTTTCGGTGCGCTGGCATCTTTAAGCGCATAGCCTTCATCGGCCACTGGACGGATACGGGTGGCGATCGCTTCAGGTGTCTGGGAATCAGTGCCGGCACCCGTCAGTTTGGTGGTGGTGACGAAGATCACCAGCAAAATGATGCCGAAAATCGTCACGGCAAAGAAGCCAACCACGGCAGCGACGAGCTGCTTTGGGGTCTTGATGGCGGATTCGTGTTCGTTGTGTGCGTCGCTCATGATGTCCTTAGTGCGTTTTTTTCAAATCTGGCCGGCTGGGTCGGATCGCAATCAAATGCAATTACCCGCCAAACCCGCGATTATAGACCCAAACCCCTTGATTTGGAACGAAAATTGCCCGTTTGACCGTACTTTCCATGGACGTGATGCCTGAAAAACGGTATCCTTCGCATCTCTTCAAGCAATCCCCCAGCGCGGCTGTAGCTCAGTGGATAGAGTATTGGCCTCCGAAGCCAAGGGTCGTGGGTTCGATCCCCGCCAGCCGCACCATAATTCCCTTTTAAAATCAATAATTTAGGGTGGGCACGATAGTGCGTTGTGATGCTCGATTTCGCATATTTTGGCACACTCACTGTGCCAAATTTGTGCCACTTATCTATGAGCAAGATCCAATTGCCTGGCACACTAGCTTTGTGCGGGCTCGATTTGTGCCAAGGCCTCAAAGTGGCTAAGGCGATGCTCTTTCCAAGCTCGAATAGATTCAGTGTTTGTTGGATCCACTGACAGCGCAGGCGCATATCCCAGTAGCACCCAGGAAGCAAAGTGTGGCCGTTCCCTGCAAATATGTTCTAGCATTGCAGCAGTTGGCTCTTTGTTGTGAAGTAGCAAATCCTTCCATTCCGCACGGCTAACAGTGCCTCCAAAACGCTTAGCTAAATAGTCGTAAAGCTCGTTTCCTCGTGGGGACGCAAATTCTTCGATTACCCAGCAGAGCCTGGCGGCAACTGTAATTCTATTTTTTGCAGAGTCTGTAGAGGTTCCGAAGGGGTATCCACGTTCCCCTTCTTTGCCGGTCAAAATCCAAACCTCGTCCTCTGGGTATTTGGTTGCCCAGAAGTTCAACTGTTCAGCAGTTGCAGCTTGCTTGCCATAGAAAAGATTCTTCCATCGATTGGCCGCTATCCCGCTGGCTTCCTCCAATAGAGCAAATCTGCCTCTATCACCAAAGCGTTCAGAAATCTGATTGACCAGACGCTCGCTAATTTCGAGGTCTTTTTTAGATCGCGTCATGCAAAGCCTAAAAAAATACGAGCAGAACGTTGCACGTCTGCGCGATGCAGTGTATATTCTGTGAAAGTGTACACTTTTAATAAATGTACACGATATGATCGAGTACACATTCCGCAACTATACACGATGGGATTTCAGTGACTGTCTTACTTTGCGTTGATGAGCTTGCGGAGCTGTTGCATAAATCTCCAGCCAGCATTAGAAGCGATGCATCCCGTAATCCTGATGCACTTCCGCCTATTTGCCGGCTGCCAGGCACAAAACGACTTCTGTTCAGATTGGAAGACGTGCATGCATGGATTGAAGGCCATGTTGTACGCAATGTTGCCTCGCTACAGACCATATTGAATTCCGGCTCAAAAGACATAAAGCGGGGGCGAGGTCGGCCACGTAAGTCAGCATTGACGCCAACGGGGCCAACAGTCACGAATAGGGCGGTTTCTGCGAATGAGTGATTCTGTCATTGTCCGGCGCAAAGTAGTCTCAAACTTTACAGTACTCGACAACGCCGAGCCTGTCAGAATTTCTGTGTGAAGCGGGGTCATGAAATAATACCGAAAGGATTGTTCCATGACCGACGCAATGACTACCAAGAAACCTAAGAAAATAAAAGCACCATACCCGTTCCCTGTTGAATTGATCGACCAGCTG
>CBDDRJ010000102.1:0-34185 GCA_965233055.1 uncultured bacterium | reverse complement strand
TCGCCCCCATTTCTCCGGCTGCAGCTACGACTACAGCCCTCGAAAGTGGAGACGAGTAGGGCTCTTTTCCCACCCGCTTGGTCTCGACTCCTTCTGCCGCGCAGGCTCCCAGCTTCATTTTGGCTCCTGAATAGTAGGATGGGCGGTCATGCGGCCAGGAACATCTGCTGCAAATCGTTGAGGAAGCGCTGGCCCAGCTCGGTCGGGCGGATCAGCTTGTGGTCGCGGTACAGCAAACCCTTGGCTTCGGCCTCGTCGAGCACCTTGTCGATGGCGCCGATGCCCATGCCGGTGCGTTGCTGGAACAGATTGGGATCGAAGCCGGCATGCAGGCGCAAGGTATTGAGCATGAACTCGAAGCCCATGTCGGCGCGGCTGATCTCGCCCTCTTCCTGCACCGGATTGCCGTTTCTCGCCGCATCCATGAAGGCGCGCGGCTGCTTGAAGCGGGCCTGGCGCAGCACCCGGTGCGGGAACGAGATCTTGGAGTGGGCCCCGGCGCCGATGCCAAGGTAGTCGCCGAATTCCCAGTAGTTCAGGTTGTGGCGCGACTTGTGGTCCGCCTGCGCATAGGCCGACACTTCATACTGTTCGTAGCCGCTCGCCGCGGTTTCGCTGGCGATCATGTCCTGCATATCGGCCGACAGGTCGTCGTCCGGCAGCGCCGGCGGGAACTTGGCGAACAGCGTGTTCGGCTCCATCGTCAGGTGGTACAGCGACAGGTGCGGCGGCTTGAACGACATCGCCGTCTCGAGGTCGCGGCGCGCTTCAAGCAGCGTCTGCTGCGGCAGCGCGTACATCAGGTCGAGGTTGAAATTGTCGAAATTCGCCTGCGCGATCTCGACGGCGCGGCGCGCCTCGCCGTCGTCATGGATGCGTCCCAGCGCCTTCAGGTGGTTGGCGTTGAAGCTCTGGATGCCGATCGACAGCCGGTTGACGCCGCTGGCACGGAAAGACTTGAACTTCTCCGCTTCGAAAGTGCCCGGGTTGGCTTCCATCGTGATCTCGGCATTGGCGTCGAGCGGCAGCAGCGTGCGCACGTCCGATAGCAGGCGGTCGAGGCCGGCGGCCGACAGCAGGCTCGGCGTGCCGCCGCCGATGAAAATGGTGTAGATCTTGCGGCCCCAGATCAGCGGCAGCGACTGCTCGAGGTCGAGCCGCACGGAGTCGAGGTATTCCTGCTCCGGGATGTCGCCGCGCGCTTCGTGCGAGTTGAAGTCGCAGTAAGGGCACTTGCGCACGCACCAGGGAAAATGGATGTACAGCGACAGCGGCGGCAGTGCCGCCAGGTTCAGCACGCCCGGCTGCAGGTACTGCAGCGCGCTGTCGGCGCGCGCCTGCAACACCGGCGTGTCCCTGATCGGCTTGATCGGAATCATTTGAGTTTGCCCACCAGTTCGCGCAGGGCCTGGCCGCGGTGCGACAGCGCGTTCTTTTCTTCCTTCGACAGTTCGGCGGCGCTCTTGCCCAGACGGGGCAGCCAGAAGTGCGGATCGTAGCCGAAGCCGCCGGTGCCGCGCGCCTGTTCTGTCATTTCGCCGTGCCAGCGGCCGTCGGCGATCACCGGCTGCGGATCGTCGGCGTGGCGCACGAACACCAGCACGCAGTAGTAATAGGCCGACTTGTCGGCATGCGCCTGCAGGTCCGCGATGATTTTTTCGTTGTTGCGCGCGTCCGACTTCGGTTCGCCCGCATAGCGCGCCGAATAGACGCCCGGCGCGCCGCCGAGCGCGTTGACGCAGACGCCGGAGTCGTCCGCCAGCGCAGGCAGGCCGGTCAGGCGCGCCGCGTGGCGCGCCTTGGCCAGCGCATTCTCGACGAAGGTGGCAAACGGCTCATCGGCCTCGGGCACGTCGAATTCGCCCTGCGGGTGCAGTTCGAAGCCGACCGGCGCCAGGATCTCTGCGAATTCGCGCAGTTTGCCGGCATTATTGGAAGCGAGGACGAGGCGTTGGGTCATGGCGGTTCAGCTGTGTGCAAACCTCTATTGTAATGTAGGGTGGGTAAGGCTGCGCCTCACCCACGCGGATACAATTGGCGCCACTACCGCGTGGGTAAGCAACTAGCGACCGTCACTTGCTTCACGCGTGGGCAAGCGGAGCTTACCCACGCTACGTTACAGTCCCAGCGATTCTTTCTGCAGCTTGATGATGTCGGCGATGCCGCCCTGCGCCAGGTCGAGCAGGCGGTTCATGCCGGCCCGGTCGAAGGCCGCGCCTTCCGCCGTGCCCTGCACTTCGACGAAGTGGCCGGCGTCGGTCATCACCACGTTCATGTCGGTGTCGCAGTCGGAGTCTTCCACATAGTCGAGGTCCAGCACCGGCATGCCCTGGTAGACGCCGACCGAAATGGCGGCGATGAAGTGGGTCAGCGGCACGGCCGGGATCAGGCCCATGGCGACCAGCTTGCTGCAGGCATCATAAGCGGCCACCATGGTGCCGCTGATGGCCGCGGTGCGGGTGCCGCCGTCGGCCTGGATCACGTCGCAGTCGAAGCTGAGCGTGCGCTCGCCCAGCGCCGTCAGGTCGAACGCGGCCCGCATCGAGCGCCCGATCAGGCGCTGGATTTCCTGGGTGCGGCCGGACTGCTTGCCGCGCGCCGCCTCGCGGTCCATGCGGCTGTGGGTCGAGCGCGGCAGCATGCCGTATTCGGCCGTCATCCAGCCCTGCCCTTTACCCTTGAGGAAGCCAGGTACTTTTTCTTCGACACTGGCGGTGCAGATCACCTTGGTGTCGCCGCACTCGATCAGCACCGAGCCTTCGGCGTGCTTGGTGTAGTTGCGGGTGATGCGCATGGCGCGCAATTGATCGACAGCGCGTCCGCTGGGGCGGTTTTCAAACGTCATGAATTGCCTTTTACTTGATGATTTGGGTGGATTTTTCGATGGCGCCGCGGATCTCCGCGATCGCCTTTTCAATTTCGTCGTCGTTGAAGGCGTCGATCTGTTCCGCTTCGACGGCCTTCGGCTCCGGGTCGGGTTCGCTGCCGATGGTGCTGCTGACCAGGTTCTCGGGCAGCATCTGGGTCGAGATCACGGTCGCCGCATGCGGGGTCAGCGAAGACGGCGTTTCGACTTCCGGCGTGCCCTGCCACATGATCGCCAGCGCCGTCGTGTTGTCGGATGCGGGGCCGGCGATTTCGGTGGCGGCCTTGAGCATATCAGGAATGGCGCGCACGATCGAGGCGCTGGCCAGGCGCCGGGCGATATCGAAGTCCGGCAGCATGGCCCACAGGCCGTCCGAGCACAGCATCAGCACGTCGCCCGCAAGCAGGCTGGCCTGGCGCGACACTTCGACGCTCGGCAGCGACGAGGCGCCCAGGCAGTTGTACAGCTTGTTGCGGTCCGGATGGGTGGAGCGCTCGCTGGGCGCCACCTGGCCGCTGGCGATCAGCGATTCGATATGCGAATGGTCGCGCGTCTGGGCCAGGATCTGGCCGCGCCTGACCCAGTACAGGCGCGAGTCGCCGCAATGGGCCCAGATCGCCGTGTTGTGCTGGATCAGGCAAGCCACCACGGTCGTGCGCGGCGTGTCCGGCAGGTTGTGGATGGCGCGGTAGCGGTGGATTTCGCGATGGGCCGCCAGGAAGGCCTCCTCCAGGAAGCGTTCCGGCTTCTTGACGTAGGGCGCGGCGTTCTTCTGGAACAGCGCCGACAGGGTCTGCAGGGTGATGGTGGCGGCCACTTCGCCGCGCAGGTGGCCGCCCATGCCGTCGGCCAGCACCAGCAGCAGGGCGTCGCGCGTGAAGCTGTAGCCCATCCGGTCCTGGTTGGCCTTGCGCCCGCCGATCAGGCTCTCTTGGTAAACAGAAAATTGCATGCGAGCCTCCGGTGTTAGCTGTTTTTGTCGGCTTTTTTGCCGCCGAAGGCGCCGACGCGGGCCACAAAATTGCGAACTTGCTGACCGAAACCGGGACTTTTCGGCTCAGGCTGTGGCATCGGCGCAACCTGTTCCTGCAAAACTTTTTGCAGCGCAAACAGGCTTTGCGGGCGCGCCAGCGGGTCCAATTCGAGGCACCACTGCACCAGCTTGATCAGCTCGGGCGAGTAATTTCCCTCCATCCGGGCGTAGTGGGCGGGCATCTTGTCCTCGACTTTGCGCTGGTCGGCCGGCTGCGGCGGCGAGCCGGCCATGCAGGCATACATGGCGCCGCCGATGCTGTAGATATCGGACCACGGGCCCAGGCTGGCCGTCTTCGAATACAGCTCGGGCGGGGCGAAACCGGGCGTGTACATCGGCGTCACTTTCGGCATTTCGGTGTTGAAGGACTGGCGCGCGGCACCGAAGTCGAGCAGGATCGGCACGCCGTCGGTGCGCACGAAGATATTGGCCGGCTTGAGGTCCAGGTGCAGCAGCTTATTGGCGTGCACTTCGCGCAGGCCGCTGCAGACGCCAATGAATATCTGGCGGATGAAGGCTTCGCCCGGCTTGCTGCCCTTGGCATGCAGGCGCGAGATATGCTCCTGCAACGAGTGGCCGGACTCGTAGGCCATGACCATATAGACGGTGTCGTGGGCCTGGAAGAAATTGAGCACGCGCACCACGTTGGGGTGGGCGATGCGGGCCAGCGCGCGGCCTTCCTCGAAGAAGCACTTGAGGCCGATGCGGAACACGGGCAGGTTGGCCTTCGGGATGACCGGCACCAGTTCGCCCGGCTGGCGCAGCGCCAGCGCGCTGGGCAGGTACTCCTTGATGGCGACGGCATTGCCGTCCTCGTCGTAGGCCAGATATACGATACTGAACCCACCAGACGCAATTTTCTTTACAATGCGATATCCGGCGATCTCCAGCCCATCGGGCAAGGGCGTGTTATTTTGTGCAGCCATGAGTTTCCTTGCTTAACAGGCCGATTGTGTGGATAAATGACGGCTTTGTAAAGAAAAGATAAAAAACGGGGATTCCATTGAGCATTTCAAGCATGACAGGGTATGCGGTAGCAACCAGCGAAGGCGCGGCCGGCACCCTAACGATCGAAATCAAGAGCGTCAATTCACGCTTCCTGGACCTGCAGTTTCGCATCAATGATGACCTGCGCTCGCTCGAACCGGATCTGCGCGCCGCCATCATGGGCGCCATCACACGCGGCAAGGTCGAGGCCAGGCTGTCGTTCGGCCGCAAGACGGCCGGCGCCGGCAACGCCGCGCTGAACACGGTGCTGCTGGCCGACCTGGCCCGCCTGCAATCCGAAGTAACCCAGCATTTTGCGCAAGCCGCGCCGATGTCGGTGGCCGAGCTGCTGCGCTGGCCCGGCGTGGTCGAGGAAGCCCATGTCGGCCAGGAATCGCTGCAGTCCGACGTGGCCGCGCTGACCGCCAGGACCGTCGCCGCCTTCGTCGAATCGCGCCAGCGCGAAGGGGCGGCGCTGGAGGCGATGCTGATTGCACGCATCGACGCGATGGACGTCATCGTCAAGCGCATCACTCCGCTGATCCCCCAGGTGATTGCCCAGTTCCAGCAAAAAGCCATCGAGCGGATGCAGGACGCGCTCGGCCTGGCCGGCCACGGCACGCCGTCGACGCTGACGCGCCAGGAAGCGTTCGAGCGGATCCGCCAGGAAGTGACCTTGTACGGCATCCGCATCGACGTCTCGGAAGAACTGTCGCGCCTGACCGCCCACCTGACCGAAACCCGCCATATCCTCAAGAAGGGCGGCCAGGTCGGCAAGCGCCTCGACTTCATGATGCAGGAACTGAACCGCGAAGCCAACACCCTGGGCGCCAAGGCGTCCGTCAAGGAGCTGGCCGACGCATCGATGGAATTGAAGCTATTGATCGAGCAGATGCGCGAACAGGTGCAGAACCTCGAGTAAGGCCAATGGCGGCCACCATTGACGCCGTCGGCTAAGCAACAATCGGTGGGCAATATGCCCACCCTACGGAGAAGATCCATGTCTATTAATCACGGTTTTTCGGGCAGCCTGTTCGTCGTCGCTGCCCCTTCCGGCGCTGGCAAATCGACCCTGGTCAATGCCCTGCTCAAGCAGGAACCGGGCATCCAGCTGTCGATCTCGACCACCACCCGCCCGCCACGCCCGGGCGAGCAGGATGGCCGCGAATACCATTTCACCAGCGCCGACGACTTCGTCGCGCGCGCCGATCAGGGCGAATTCCTCGAATGGGCCGAGGTCCATGGCAATTACTACGGCACCTCGCGCCTGATGGTCGAAGGCCATATGCGCCGTGGCACCGATATCCTGCTCGAGATCGACTGGCAGGGCGCGCGCCAGGTGCGCAGCCAGTTCCCGCAGGCGGCCGGCATCTTCATCCTGCCGCCGTCGATCGCGGCGCTGGAAGAGCGGCTCAAGAAGCGCGGCCAGGACGAACCGCACATCATTACGCGCCGCCTGCTGGCGGCCGGCGGCGAGATCGCTCACGCTCCGGAGTTCGACTATGTTATTATCAACGAAGATTTTCAGGCCGCCCTGGCCGACATGAGCGCGATCGTCCGTGCAACGCGCAGCCGGTTTGCCCAGCAAATGGCGCGTAATGCCTCGCTGTTTGCCCAATTGGGTATCCACGCGCAATAGGCGCAAGATGCCAAAACATTAATATTCAGGAGTAAGTATGGCTCGTATTACCATTGAAGATTGCTTGAAGAACATACCTAACCGTTTCCAGCTGACCCTGGCCGCAACCTACCGCGCCCGTCAGTTGCTGCAAGGCCACACTCCAAAAGTCGACGCCAAGGACAAGCCAACCGTCGTCGCCCTGCGCGAAATCGCTGCCGGCAAGGTCGGCATCGAGATGCTGAAAAAAGTCCCGATGTAATTCCTCCGCGTTCGCAGCCGCTTGTCTGTGTGTTGGCCCACCATTCTGGTATGCTTAATTCACACTGCGGCTGATTGAACTGCGTCATGAACCTGTCCCAACCGGAACCTACTTCCCCGGCAACCCCCGTTGCCCGCCCCGCGCGCGCCAAACAGGCGCCGGAGCCGGTTGCACCCGCAGCAAACGCAAGTGTTGCTTCCGTGACACTGTTGCAGAACAAGCTAGCCGACTACCTGTCCCCGTCCGAGCTCAAGAAGGTCAAGGAAGCCTATCGTTTTTCCGACGAGATGCACCTGGGCCAGGTCCGCAAGTCGGGCGAGCCTTATATCGTCCATCCGATCGCCGTCGCCGAAATCTGCGCCGACTGGAAGCTCGACGTGCAGGCCATCATGGCCGCGCTGCTGCACGACACGATGGAAGACCAGGACGTCACGAAGGAAGAGCTGATCGAACGCTTCGGCGCGCCGGTCGCCAACCTGGTCGACGGCCTGTCCAAGCTGGAAAAAATCGAATTCCAGAGCCTGATCGAGGCGCAGGCGGAGAATTTCCGCAAGATGCTGCTGGCCATGGCCAGCGACGTGCGCGTCATCCTGATCAAACTGGCCGACCGCCTGCACAATATGCGCACGCTCGAGCACATGACGGCCGCCAAGAAGCGCCGCATCGCCAGCGAGACGATGGAAGTGTACGTGCCGATCGCGCACCGCCTTGGCCTCAACAATATCTACCGCGAGCTGCAGGACCTGTCGTTCTGCCACCTGTATCCGACCCGCTACAGGGTGCTGTCCAAGGCCGTCAAGGCGGCACGCGGCAACCGGCGCGAAGTGGTCAAGAAGATCCTCGAGTCGGTCAAGAACACGCTGGCCGCGGCCGGCATCGAAGCCGAAGTGTACGGCCGCGAAAAAACCCTGTACGGCATCTACAAGAAGATGCGCAACAAGCACCTGTCGTTCTCGCAGGTGCTCGACGTCTACGGCTTCCGCGTCGTGGTCGACAGCTTCCCCGCCTGCTACGTGGCGCTGGGCACCCTGCACAGCCTGTACAAGCCGATGCCGGGCAAGTTCAAGGACTACATCGCCATCCGCAAGCTCAATGGCTACCAGTCGCTGCACACGACGCTGATCGGCCCTTACGGTACCCCGGTCGAATTTCAGATCCGCACCACCGAGATGCACCGCACCGCCGAATCGGGCGTGGCCGCGCACTGGCTGTACAAGACGGGCGACTCCAACCTGTCGGACCTGCAGCAGCGCACCCACTCGTGGCTGCAGTCGCTGCTCGACATCCAGCAGCAGACGGGCGACTCGGCCGAGTTCCTCGAGCACGTCAAGGTCGACCTGTTCCCCGATTCGGTCTATGTGTTCACGCCGAAGTCGAAGATCATCGCGCTGCCGCGCGGCGCCACCGCGCTCGACTTCGCGTACACGATCCACACCGGCATCGGCGACCACACGGTGTCGGTCAAGATCAACAACGAGCCGGCCCACCTGCGCACCGAGCTGCACAACGGCGACATCGTCGAAATCGTCACCGACCCCACCTCACGCCCCAGCCCGCTGTGGCTGGCGTTTGTACGGACCGGCAAGGCGCGCTCGGCGATCCGCCACCACCTGCGCACGATCAACCTGAACGAGTCGGTCGAACTGGGCCAGGAGCTGCTGGCGCAGGCGCTGTCGGCGCTGTCGATCAATCCGGAGCTGGCGGCGCCCACCGTCGAAAAACTGCTCAACGAGTCATCGGCCAAGTCGATGGAAGAACTGTACGCCGACATCGGCATCGGCAAGCGCATGGCGCCGCTGGTGGCGCGCCACATCTTTGGCCTGGTCGACGAAGACATGCCGGGCCACGCCATAGCGCACGCGCATGCGGACGACATCGACCCGGTCACCATCTACGGCAGTGAAGGCGTCACCGTGCAGCTGGCGCCGTGCTGCCTGCCGATCCCCGGTGACGGCATCATCGGCCAGCTGCGGCGCGACCAGGGCCTGGTGGTGCACACCAGCGACTGCCTGCTGGGCAAGCGCCAGCGCAGCAAGGAGCCGGACCGCTGGATCGCCGTGCAGTGGGGCAGCGAACTCAATCGCCGCTTCGATTGCCGCATCCGCCTGCTGATCCAGAACGAAAAAGGCATCCTCGCGCGCGTCGCCGCCGAGATTGGCGAATCGGACGGCAACATCACCTACGTCGGCATGGACGAGGATGAAGAACACGTGATGACGCAGCTGCGCTTCACGATCCAGGTGACCGACCGCGTGCACCTGGCGCTCCTGATCCGCAACCTGCGCCGCGTGCCGGGCGTGACCCGCGTCGAGCGCGAACGCACGTAGCGTCCTACGCCGAATATGCACACGGTTTCCGCGTGGGCACGCAGTGCCCACCCTACGTGAATCGCTGCTAGACGTAGGGTGGGCGGGACCGCCGAGGGCTGCGTGCCCACGCGTTAGGTTTAGCCGTGCGGCGCGAACACGCGCAGCCGGTGCCCGTCTGGATCCGTCGCCACAAATGTAAAACCGAAATCGAGATCGACCGGCGCCTGCGCAATCGGCAGCCCGCGCGCCTTCCAGCCTTCGTGCATCGCCAGCACCGCCTCCTTGCTGTCGACCGCAAACGCCACTTCGCAGCCGCCGCCGGTGCCTTGTGCCGCCGGCGCAACCGCATGGCGCGACCACAGCCCCAGCATCACACCCGATTCGAGCGCGAACATGGCAAAGGTCGGCGACGCCTCGACCGGCTGGCTGTCCAGCAGCTGGGCATACAGGGCCGCGCTGGCGAGCGGGTCGTTGACGTAAAGGATGAAAAAATTAGGATGGACCATGCTGCGTTCTCCTTTGTGGTGAAGTGAAACGCCATCGTACGGCCAGCTACTGTCAGATTCTGTCAGCAGTGATTTTCTGCTCGGCGCGCCAGTCGCGCAGCAAGGCCTGGCGGCGGCGCGGATAGCGCTCCTGCTGCACGGACAGCGCCATGATGCGGTCGGTGCGGAAGTGGCGGATCGCCGCGCGCGCCTCGCACCAGGCTACCACGATGCGTGCCCTGTCGAAGAAGCCCAGCGCAAACGGCCATACGGTGCGGGTGCTGCACACGCCGTGCTGGTCTTCGTAGTCGATATTCACCTTGGCCTCGGCGCGGATCGCGCGTCGGATCGTCGCCAGCTCCTGGTCGCCGGCTGCGATCGGTGCGCCCGGCCCGACCAGCAAGGCCGACGCATCGAGACTGTCGCGCAGGTCGGGCGGCAGCACGGCGGCGATCTTGGCCAGCGCGTCGCGCGCGGCGCGCGCCAGTGCGCTGTCGGCGCGGTCGGCCACCCAGCGCGAGCCGAGCACCAGCGCCTCAATCTCCTCCTCCGAAAACATCATCGGCGGCAGCATGAAGCCGGGCCGCAGCACATAACCGACGCCCGGCTCGCCGTCGATGCGCGCACCCTGGGCCTGCAGCGAAGCGATGTCACGGTACAGCGTGCGCAGGCTGATGCCGTTTTCCAGCGCCAGCTCGGCACCGCTGACCGGATAACGGCGGCGGCGCAAGGATTGCATCAGGTCGAGCAGGCGTTCGGCACGGGACATGGGGTGGCTTCCAGGGTAGCGGAGGAAAACCACATACTGCCACAAAATGGCAGTACAAATAAACCACTAGTTGGTATCGAAATACTATCTACCGGGCCGCAATCGGAGCAAAATGAAGCTTCGCTTGGCGGGGGTAATCATGTGGCGCATCCTGCTGTTCGCATTGGCTTGCTGGCATGGCAGTGCCGCCTGCGCGCCGCTGCGCGTGGCGTTTAACGCCGACAAACCGCCATTCGCCTTTGTCGATGGCCACAGCAAGGCTGCCGGTACCGAGATCGACATCCTCGGCATGGCGCTCGAACGGCTCGGGCACCAACTGGTGCCGCTGGCGGTGTCGAAGGCGCGCCTGGCAGTGACGGTCAAAGCCGGCCAGGCCGATATCGGCCTGTCAGTGCAAGGCAGGGACGGCGACGGCCTGTACTACTCGGACTACTTCTCAAAGTTCGAGAACGTGGCTGTCAGCCGCAAGGCCGACAAGGTCAGGCTGCACCGCCTGGCCGACCTGGACAAGTATCGCTTCGTGATCTGGCAGGGCGGCTGGAACGACCTCGGTCCGTCCTTTGCGGCCCGCTACAGGCCCAATGCGCAGGGCAAGTTCCCGCCCAATTATGTGCAAAGCAGTTCGCAGGAAATCCAGTCGCGCGTGTTCTGGAACAAGCGGGTCGATGTGATCGTCGTCGACCGCGCCATCTTTGCCTGGTACCGGCGCCAGCTGGCGCCTGGCAGCCAGGCCGACGAGGAGCTGGTGTTCCACGATATCTTCGATTCGACCACCAACTACGGCGCCGTCTTTTCCGACAAGGCCCTGCGCGACCGCGTCAACGCCGTGCTGCGTGCGATGCACGAGGACGGCAGCATCCGCCAGATCATGGCGCGCTACAAATAGCCGCTGGCGCAGCTACTCGGTCACGTGCCGGTGCATGCGGCGCAGGCCGATCCACACCGCCAGCACCATCAGCGGAATCATCGCGCCAGTGGCGGCATCCGGATTGATCGGCCAGCCGCTGGCCTTGAGCGCCTTGCTCACATAGTTGATCAGGCCCACCGAGTAGTAGGAAATCGCCACCACTGACAGCCCCTCGACCGCCTGCTGCAAGCGCAGCTGCTGGGCCGCGCGGGTGTTGAGCGACTCGAGGATGCGGCGGTTCTGCTGTTCCTGCACGATGCCCACGCGCGTGCGCAGCAGGTCGTTGCTGCGGCCGATGCGCTCGGCCAGTGCTTGCTGGCGCCGCACGATCGACTCGCAGGTGCTCATGGCCGGCGCCAGCCGCCGGTCCATGAATTCACCGACCGTCGGCACGCCGTCGATGCGCGTCTCGCGCAGTTCGTCGATGCGCGCCTGCACCAGGCGGAAGTAAGCCTTGGAGGCGGCGAAACGGTAACTGTTTTCCAGCGCCAGCTTTTCGATGCGGGCCGCCAGCGCCGTGATCTGGTGCAGCAACTCCCGCTCATCAATCGAAGCGCCATGGCCGGCGCCGTCGCTCATGTAAGCCGACAGGCGCGCCAGTTCGGCCTCGACCGCGTTTAGCACCGGACCGGCCTGCTGCGCATGGGGCAGGCCGAGCAAGGCCATCATCCGGTAGGTGTCGATTTCCAGCACGCGCTGCACCAGGCGCCCGGCCTGCTGGAACTGCAAGCCCTGGTCCTGCACGATGAAGCGCGAGAAACCGTCAGCGGCGATGGCGAAGTCGGTCCACAGCCGCGCCGCTTCGAGCGTCGTGCTGCCGACCAGCAGGTTGCCGCCGAAGGCTTCGCGCATATCGGCCAGCGTCGCCGCGCTTTTCATCAGCACCACGTGGGAAGCCACCATCACCTTGCCTTCGAGCTCGGCCAGCCAGGCGGCCGGAATGGCCTTGAGCGGCACATGGTCGAACGCCTCGGCCAGCGGATAGGCCTGCGACTGCTGCTGGGCGAAAGTATAGGTGGCAAACTCGGTATGGCATTCCCACTGCACGCGGAAGGTGCCGAAGTCATGGAAGTAGTAGCGGGCGTCGAGGTGGGGGCCGGACACGCCGAAATGGCGGCACAGCGCCAGCAGCAGGCCGTGCTGCATGGCCACATGGTCCTGCCCGCCGCCGGGCGAATAGACGGCCAGGTGGGTCAGGCTCTCGGGGCCGGTCAGGCGCAGCGAGGGACGGGAATGGATTTCGGCCGCCAGCGGCACCCGCAGGGCATGGTTGAAGCTGGCGTGGTTCAGGTTGGACAGGACAGTCGACATCGGCTACTCGCGGGGAAGTGGGTATCAGGTGGCTGCAGGCGCAGGATAGGTGACCGAGAGCAGTTCAAGCTCATCGGCACCGAGCGGGGTCTGGAGTGTGATCACCTCGCCCTCCCTGGCCTTGGTGATGGCGCGCGCAACGGGCGACACCCAGCTGATCTTGCCGCGCAGCGGGTCGAGCTCGTCGATGCCGACGATGGTGATCGTGTGGGTCTCGCCGGCGCGGTTGCAATAGGTGACGGTGGCGCCGAAAAACACCTGGTCGTTGCCGTGGTGGATGCTCGGGTCGACCACGGCCGCCAGGTCCATGCGCTTGGTCAGGAAGCGGATGCGGCGGTCGATTTCGCGCAGGCGCTTCTTGCCGTAGATATAGTCGCCGTTTTCGGAGCGGTCGCCGTTGGAGGCGGCCCAGTGCACGATGCGCACCACCTCGGGCCGGTCAACGTCGATCAGTTGCAGCAGTTCGTCCTTGATGCGCTGGTAGCCGGCCGGCGTGATGTAGTTTTTCGAGCCGGGCGGAATGGCGAGCGCCAGCGCCTGCGCTTCCTCGTCGTCGTCATCCTGCGATTCTTTGACAAATGCTTTATTCATGGAGCCTATTGTAGCGGCACCAGGCACATTGTGCCGAGGCAAGCCCGCGCCGGCCCGCGCTTGGGTGTGGCGCGCCTGGCCTTGCGCACACATCTTGCTTGTGGCGCGCAGCCGGTCGCCGTTACACTGTGGCCATGCATCCTGTCCAGTCCGTTCCGACCGAAACCCTGCTGTTCGAAGCGGCGACGCTGCGCGTGCTCGACGCCAGCCCGGCGCTGTGCATCAAGCTGGGGCGCAAGCTGGCCGAACTGCGCGAGCTGGCGTTCGACGCGCTGCAGCTTGAACCGGCCGCGCTGGCCGCCGGCTACACGGTGACGACCGTGCTGCTGCGCCAGGACGGCAGCCGCTACCCGGTGCGTGCCCACCTGCTGGCGCAGGAGCGCGGCCGCCTGCTGGCCGTGTTCGACGACCTGGCCAGTGAAAGCGAGGCGACCACCGCGCGCGACCTATACCGCGCGCGCTTCGACGCCATCGTCAGCCACACCCCGGGGCTGGTCTACCAGTTCGTGCTGCATGCCGACGGCAGCGTGGCCTTTCCCTACCTCTCAGAAGGCTGCGCCGCCCTGCTCGGCAAGAGCGCCCAGCAGCTGCAGCGCAAGGCCGACGCCATGCTGCTGATGATCCTGCCGGACGACCGCCGTTCCTACCTCGACGCGATGCACCTGTCGGCCAAGCTCTTGACGCCGTGGAACTGGGAAGGCCGGATCTGGATCGACGCGTGGAAGGACGTCAAGTGGATCAATCTGCGCGCCACCCCGCGCGCGCTGGCGGCGCCGTCCGGCAGCGTGCAGTGGGAAGGCATCATGAGCAATATCACCGACAGCCGGCGCGAGCAGATCGATGCGGCCGCCTCGCGTGCCAGCCTGGCCGAACTGGCCGCCCACAGCGAGCAGGTCAAGGAGCAGGAGCGCACCCGCATCGCGCGTGAAGTGCACGATGAACTGGGCGGCAACCTGTCGGCCATCAAGATGGCGCTGGCGATGCTGGCCAGGCGCCTGCCCGACGACCCGCTGCTTGCCGACAAGGCGCATTACGTCGACACCCTGGTCGACCGCACCATCGATTGCGTGCACCGCATCGCGGCCGGCCTGCGCCCCGCCCTGCTCGACCTGGGCATCCATGCGGCGCTCGAATGGCAGCTGGGGGAATTCGCGCGCCAGACCGGCATCGTGTGCAATCTGGTGGCCAACGACAAGGACATCGGCCTGTCCGAAGACCATGCGACGGCGATGTTCCGTATCTTCCAGGAAGCACTGACCAATATCGCCAAGCACGCCCGCGCGACCCGCGTCATCGTCCGGCTGCAAAGGCTGCGCCACCATATTTGCCTCAAAATCAGCGATAACGGGGCCGGCATCGGCCCGAATGACCGCAGCAAGCCCCAATCCTTCGGTTTGCGCGGCATGCAGGAACGTGCCGAAGCGCTCGGCGGCACGCTGCTGGTGGCCGACGCGCCCGGCGGCGGCACCACAGTGACCATAAAAATTCGTCTAAGTTCGCCCGCTCCGTAGATAATAGTCAGAATATTTGGCAAACTAGTATCAAGAGTTTGTCCTACGCGAAACAACCGAACCAGCAATGACAGAAAAACACACCATCCGCGTCTTCATCGCGGACGACCATGCCATCGTGCGTGAAGGCTTGAAGCAAATCCTGGCCGAGTCGCCCGACATCATCGTGGCCGGCGAAGCCGAAAACGGGCTCGACGCCATCAAGCTGTTCCGCCGCGCCCGCTGCCATGTGATGCTGCTCGACATCTCGATGCCCGACAAGAACGGCATCGACGTGCTCAAGCAGGTCAAGAAGGAAAACCCCGACATGGCCGTGCTGATGCTGTCGATGCACCGCGAAGACCAGTATGCGATCCGCTCGCTGCGGGCCGGCGCGGCCGGCTACCTGACCAAGCAGAGCGCCCCGCGCGAGCTGGTCAACGCGATCCGCCAGGTGGCCGGCGGCATGAAGTACGTCAGCGCCGCCTTGGCGCAGGAGCTGGCCAGCCAGGTCGGCGAAGGCCACGAGGCGCCGCTGCACGAGAGCCTGTCCGACCGCGAATACCAGACGCTGACGATGATCGCCTCCGGCAAGACGGTCGGCACCATCGCCAAGGAATTGTCGCTGTCGGTCAAGACCATCAGCGAATACCGGGCCCGCCTGCTGGTCAAGATGAAGCTGAAAAACAGCGCCGAACTGACCCACTACGCGATAAAAAATGAACTCATCGAGTAGCATTCGGTGGGCACGCAGTGCCCACCCTACGAGGCTACGCGATCAAGAACGCACTGATCGAGTAGCATTCGGTGGGCACGCAGTGCCCAACCTACGAGGCGTTGGCGAATTCGTAGGGTGGGCACTGCGTGCCCACCGCCGCCTAACCGTGGCGACTGACCCATTACGCGATAGAAAATGAACTCAGCGAGTAGCATTCGGTGGGCACGCACACAATATCAAAATGCTACTAAACAGGGTACAATGGCAGGGATAAAGGCAGGTTTCGGGGCCTTATTCGATCAAATGGCGAACATGCAATTCGCCTATGATGAATGCACTAAAGCAATAAAAACCTGAACAAGACGAGCACCCCATGCCGACCAAACCAGTCAAACCGGCCGCCAGCGCCGCCCCCGACCAGAATCCCGCCGAAATCGCGCGCGAAGCGTTCCGCCGCCTCGCCACGCGCCGCATCGCGCCGACCCCGCAGGCGTATAGCCAGATCTACCGCGAAATCACCGGCCTGGCCAGCGAAGGGACCGAAGGCGGCGCCCAAGCCGACAGCGCCGACCCGGGCCCGGAAAAGGTACTGACCGACTTTGCCGACAAGCTGCAGGACGCCACCGGCGAACTGGCCGAGTACGGCCGCCGCTTCGGCGCCGCCATCAAGCGGCGCGACTGGGACGGCTATACCAGCAGCCTGGGCCAGCTGATCGAAAAGCACTTCAAGAAAGGCACGCCGATCGAACTGGCGGCGGCCGGCGACTCGCCGGAAGCGAAGATCCTGCGCGAACTGCTCAGCCGCACGCTGAGCTTTGCGGTCGCCTCGCTGCTGTCGGGCACGCCGGCGCTGGTGGCCGAAGCCGAGGCGCTGGGCGCCGCCATCAAGGTCGCCCACACCGAGGAAGCGCTCAACGAAATCGCGGTGCGCCTCAAGCAGCTGTGCTACCAGATCGAGATCAAGAGCGGCGACGTGGCCGAACAGCAGGAGCAGCTGCTGCGCCTGTTCAAGCTGTTGCTCGATAACGTCCATGAACTGCTGGACGATGACAGCTGGCTGCGCGGCCAGATCGAATCGGTGCAGAACCTGATTGCCGGCCCGATCGACCAGCGCTCGCTGGAAGACGCGACGCGCAGCATGAAGGAAGTGATCTACAAGCAGAGCCAGTTGAAGCACAGCCTGACCGACGTCAAGGTCACCGTCAAGAACATGATGATGACCTTCATCGACCGCCTCGGCCAGGTGGCGGCGACGACCGGCGACTTCCACGAAAAGATCGGCGGCTATTCGGACAAGATCAGCCGCTCCGACAATATCGGCGAACTGAACCAGATCCTCGACGACGTGCTGCGCGAAACGCGCATCGTCCAGACCGAGGCGCTGAAGTCGCGCGACAAAATGGTGCTGGCGCGCCAGGAAGTGCAGGAAGCCGAGCTGCGCATCCACACGCTGGAAGCGAAGCTGCAGCATTTGAGCGAGCTGGTGCGGGAAGACCAGCTGACGGGCAGCCTGAACCGCCGCGGCCTCGACGATGTGTTCGAACGCGAAACGGCGCGCTCGGACCGGCGCGGCACGCCGCTGTGCGTCGCCATGCTCGACCTCGACAACTTCAAGAAGCTCAACGATACCTATGGCCACCTGGCCGGCGACAATGCACTCAAGCACCTGGTCAAGATCGTCAAGGAAACGCTGCGCTCGATGGACGTCATCGCCCGCTTCGGCGGCGAGGAATTCCTGATCCTGCTGCCGGAGACGACGGTCGAGGCGGCCACGCATACGATGACGCGGGTGCAGCGCGAGCTGACCAAGCACTTCTTCCTGCACGACAACGAGAAAGTGATGATCACGTTCTCGGCCGGCGTCGCCCTGCGCAAGCCGAACGAGAACCAGACCGATCTCGTCAAGCGGGCCGACCAGGCCATGTATGTGGCCAAGCAGACCGGCAAGAACCGGGTGGTGGTGGCCGACTAGGTCCAACTGGTTCGGCTCTCCTCCCAGGTAGGGTGGGCACTGCGTGCCCACCGTCGGGCGCTCTGCCCATAAATTTGACAAGATTCGCTTGCATCAGTCCCAAATTGGGACCATGATGTAGTTGATGCGAATACTCTCACTGCCGACCATCAAATCGTTCTACGAGCAGCCGTCCTACTCGGACGCTAAGATTCCTCTGACAATCTGGTATGGGTTTGTCCTAAAAGCGAGTTGGTCATCGCCGTCAGATGTCAAGGCGGACTTCGGAACGGCCAGCATCCTGAAAAATGGGCGGGTCGTATTCAATATCGCAGGAAACAAGTATCGACTCGTCACGTCGCTCAATTACCCGCACGGTATCGTATTTATCAAGTTCATCGGTACGCACAAGCAGTATGACGCGATTGATGCACAGACAGTCTAAATGAGGTTGCAAATGGAAATCAAACCTATCAGGACCGCCGCCGACCACGCGGCAGCGCTGCAAGAGATAGACGGGCTGATGTCCGCCGAATTGGATACCCCTGAAGGGGATCGCTTGGACGTTCTGGCTACGCTTGTAGAAGCTTATGAAACCAAGCACTTCCCGATGGAGATGCCCAACCCGATCGATGCAATCAAGTTCAGGATGGAGCAGAAAGGCCTGACGCCAAAAGACCTGCAACCGATGATCGGTCGGTCGAATCGGGTGTACGAGATTTTGAACGGTACTCGTCCGCTTACGCTTGCGATGATCTGGCGCTTGCATGAAGGCCTTGGGATCCCTGCGGAATGTTTGATCAAACAAGCTGCGGCTGTGACCACGTAACTGGAGCGGAAAATCCGCGGCCTCTATCTGGAAGCTCGCTAGTTGCGGCGCAGCATGCAAAGCACGCATCAACCACTTTAGCATTGACGCATGCGCTGGTAGGGTGGGCAGCCTCTGCCCACGCGCAGGCCACCGACCAGCATGCTTCACGCGTGGGCATGTTGCCGCACAAAAGTCCGTGCGACGACTCGAAGCGGCCACCCACTCGATGACGCGCGTGCGGCGCGAGCTGACCAAACCCTTTTTCTTGCACGATAACGAGAAAGTGATGATCACCTTCTCGGCCGGGGTTGCCTTGCGCAAGCCGAACGAGAACCAGACCGGCCTCGTCAAGCGGGCCGACCAGGCCATGTATACGGCCAAGCAGACCGGCAAGAACCGGGGCGTCGTGGAAGATTAATTACACGATTAGCAAGAGCGGGGCGCTCACTGAGCGCCCTTTTTTATTGCAACTCGATTTTTTCGCAACTTAAGATATTTTTAGGAGAAGGTTTTCCCGTACGGCAACTGATTATGTTATTCTCGTCAACTCCATTGTATTGCCCACAAGAAACCACCACGCCCCTTCAGGTGCAATGCAGCAGCGCTGACAAATCCACCAACACCGATCAGGAGCAAGCATGCAGAACCCAGTTTCGACCACCGAAGATACCGGAAGTACAAACAGCGGCAGCACTCCCGGTGCAGAATTTGCGCTCGCGGGACAATCGAAAACCTCCGCAAAACAATCCAGCGCGCCGGACCTGACCGCCGCTTCCGACACCGGCGAATCGAATACTGACAACCTGACCAGCATCAAGACCCCGACCTTGGTCGGCACGGCCGAAGCCGGCACCACGGTGACCCTGTACGACGACCACCACAAGATCGTCGTCGGCACGGCCGTGACCGACGCCACAGGCCACTGGTCGATCACCACCATTGCACTGGCCGACGGCGAACACAAACTGACCGCCAAGGTCAAGAACACGACCGAAAACGGCCCCGATCCGGACGGCAGCAACGGCAATGGCGTGCAAGGGCCGAAGACCATCACGATCATCATCGATACCGCGGCGCCAGTGGCGCCAGGACCGGCCGATCTGACGGCGGCGACCGACAGCGGACGCTCGAACATCGACGACATCACCTACTTCACCAAGCCGACCTTCACCGGCACCGCGCCGGCGGGCGTGACGGTGACGCTGTATGACGGCGACATCAAGCTCGGCTCCGGCGTGGCCAACCGCGCCGGCATCTGGACCATCACTGCCACCAGGACGATGGCGCAGGGCGTGCACAATGTCGTCGCAACGACTGTCGATGCCGCTGGCAATGTGGCGCGCGCGCCAGGCCTGCTGGTCACGATTGACACCGAAGTACCGCCGCCTGGCCTGCCGGACCTGCCCGCCCCTTCCGACAGCGGCCGCTCCGACACCGACAACATCACGAAAATCGCTACGCCGAAATTGAGCGGAACGGCCGAAGCGATCGCGATCGTCAATGTGTACGACGGCGACCGGCTGCTTGGCACCACGCTGGCCGATGTGGAAGGTAACTGGAGCATCGACAGCCCCGCACTGCTCGACGGGATTCACATCATCACGGCGACTGCGACGGACGTGGCGGGCAATGTGTCGCTACGCTCGCCAGCACTGGCCGTCACGGTCGACACCGTGGCGCCGCCGGCGCCCGTTGAACTGGATCTGGTCGCGCCATCGGACAGCGGCGCGTCCGACCGCGATGACATCACCAATGTCGCCACTCCCGTCATCAAGGGCAAGGCCGAGGCCAATGCCATCGTTAATTTGTACGACGGCGAGGTGCTGGTTGGTACCGCACTCGCCGACGCGGCAGGGGCGTGGACCATCACCACCAGCGTGCTTGCCGACGGCATTCACAACCTGACGGCGACCGCGACCGACGTGGCCGGGAATGTCTCGCCGCCGTCGAGCCTGTTGCCAGTCATGGTCGATACCGTGGCGCCGGCAGCGCCCGTCACGCTCGACCTCGCCACGCCGTCCGACAGCGGCCGCACCAGCGCCGACGACATCACCAATTTCAATACCCCGCTCATCACCGGCACGGCCGAGCCTGGCTCAACGGTCAGCCTGTTCGATGGCGACACCAGGATCGGCACCGCGCTCGCCAATGATGTCGGCATTTGGAGCGTCACGACATCGACGCTGCTAGACGGCGTCCATCATCTGACCGCCACGGCCACCGACGCGGCAGGCAATATCTCACCACGTTCGGCGCCGCTGGCGGTGACCATCGACACGGTTCCACCGGCTGCGCCGGCCAGCCTTGACATGGCTGCAGCCTCCGACAGCGGCACGTCCAATAACGACGATCTGACCAGAGTCACGACGCCTGTCATCACCGGCAGTGCTGAAGCGGGTTCGATTGTCATCCTGTATGAAGGTGCAACCCAGGTCGGCACCGCCCTGACCAGCAGCGCCGGCATTTGGAGCATCACGACGGCGCCGCTGGCCGATGGCATCCATGCCTTGACGGCGACCGCGACCGACGTGGCAGGCAATGAATCGGCGCCATCGAGCCCTCTGAGCGTGACCATTGACACGACCGCGCCGCTGCCGCACCACGCGCCAAGCCTGGATCCGGCCTCCGACGACGGTGTATCCAATACCGACAATGTGACCGGCAATACCACGCCGACTGTCGTGTGCCATACCGAACCTGGCGCGATCGTCACCTTGTATGACGGCAGCACGGTGGTCGGCACCGCCTTCGCCGACGCGCATGGCAAATGGTCGATCACCACCACGGCATTGACCTACGGCTCCCACAGCCTGCAGTCGACGTCGACGGACGCGGCCGGCAACGTGTCGTCGCCATCGGCAGCGCTGACCATCACGGTCGATCCGAAGCCTGCGGCGCCAAGCGCACCGGTCTTTGCGCCCGGTTCGGACAACGGGGCCTCCACCACCGACGGCCTGACCAGCGACGCCACGCCAACCGTCACCGGTACAGCCCCGGCTGGCACGACTGTCACCATCTACGACGGCACCACCGCTTGCGGCACTGGCACAGTCAACGACGACGGCCAATGGTCGATCACCTGCACGCCACTGGGCCAGGGCAGCCATAACCTGATTGCCAGGGCAACTAACGCCGGAGGCTACACGTCAGACCCGTCGGCCCCATTGAACTGCACCATCGATTCTGCACCGCCGGTAGCGCCAGTTTGCGGCGGCGCAGTGTCCGGCTCGGACACGGGAGTCTCGAGCACCGACAATGTGACCAGCAATACCACTCCCACCTGGGCCGGCAGCGCCGAACCGGGCTCAACCGTCAGCGTGTATGAAGGCGATACGCTGCTCGGCAGCGGCACGGCAGGACCAAATGGCACGTGGTCAGTCACCAGTTCGCCACTGAATGACGGCGTGCATGTATTAACCGTGATCGCCACCGATCCGGCTGGCAACGTGTCGCCAGCGGGCACCATTCCGCCGCTGACAGTGGATACCTCCATCGCGGCACCGTCTGCGCCGTCGCTTGCGCCTGAGTCGGACAGCGGGACCTCAGACACCGACAATGTCACCAGCATAGCGACACCCACCATCACCGGCAGCGCCGAACCCGGCTCGACCGTCACCCTGTATTCCGGATCGACTGTACTTGGTTCAGCGGTTGCAGGTGGCGCTGGCGGCGGCGGTGGTAGTGGTGGTGGTGGCGGCGGCAGCGGCGGCGGCGGCAGCTGGTCTATTAGCGTCAATTCTCCGTTAGTTGTAGGCACGCACTTCTTGACCGTGGTGACGACCGACCTGGCCGGCAATTTCACCAGTTCCCCCGTCGGTGAAATCACCATTGGCTTGGCCCCTGTTGCGCCAAGCGCGCCGGATTTGGCCGCCGTGTCGGACAGCGGCGCGTCAAACGTCGACAATATCACCAGCGTTACTACCCCTGTCTTCAACGGCACAGCTATCGCTGGCGCCAGTGTGACCTTGTATGAAGGCGCAACCGTGCGCGGCACCGGCAACGCCGACGCCGCCGGCGCGTGGTCGATCACGGCCAACGGGCCGCTGAGTCAAGGCGTGCATAGCCTGACCGCTCTCGTCACCAACAACGTTGGCACCTCCGTATCGTCGCCAGCCCTGTCTGTCACCATTGACAGCACCGCGCCAGCCGCACCAAGTGCACCGGACTTGGCCGCAGCATCCGACAATGGCAGTTCCAGCACCGACAATGCGACTACCGTCACAACGCCTGTAATAACCGGCAGCGCCGAACCCGGCGCCACCGTCACGCTGTACGAAGGATCGACGGTGCTTGGTGCGAGCGTGGCTAACGGAGCCGGTGCATGGTCAGTCACCAGCACTGCACTGAACCTTGGTACGCACACCTTGACCGCGACGGCGAAGGATCAGGCTGGCAATACTTCGCCAGTATCTTCCGGGCTGAGCATTGTAATTGCCCAAATGCCGTCGGCGCCGGGTGCGCCTGACTTGGCGGCAGCGTCAGACAGCGGCGTGTCGAGCAACGACAATATCACCAATGTGAATTTGCCAGTCTTTACCGGCACGGCCGAAACTGGCACCACTGTCACGCTGCTGGAAGGAGCGACCGTCCGCGGCGCAGGCGTGGCCGACGGCAGCGGCACCTGGACGATCACCGCCAATACTGCATTGGCCCAAGGCAGCCATGTGTTCACTGCCAGCGCGACCAACCCGATCGGTACTTCTGCCGTTTCCGGCAATCTGGCGATCGTTATGGACACCACGGCACCGGCGGCGCCGGTAGCGCCAGACCTTATTTCGGATTCGGGCAGTTCCAGCGTGGACAACCTCACCAACGTGAGCCGCCCAAGCTTGAGCGGCACCAGCGAGGCGAATGCCATCATCAATTTGTACGAAGGCGCCACCCTGCTCGGCAGCGCTACCGCCGACGGCCTTGGCGCTTGGACCATCACGACGACGCTGCAACTGGGCAATGGCGTGCACGGATTGACCGTCAACGCCACCGACCGCGCTGGCAACACTTCAGCCACATCGCCTTCGTTGCCGGTCACGATCGACACTGTCGTCCCGGTACCGAGCACACCTGACATGGCCGCCGCTTCAGATACCGGCACCTACACCACGGACAACGTCACCACCATCACTACGCCGACGTTCACAGGTACGGCGGAAGCGAATGCAGTCATCCAGTTACGCGAAGGCAGCACCGTACTTGGTAGCACCACGGCGAACGGCAGCGGTGCGTGGTCCATCACCAGCAGTACGCTTGCTTTGGGCACGCATCATCTGACTGCACTCGCCATCGACGCTGCCAACAATGTTTCGCTCGCATCCGATGCACTGCCAGTCACAATTAGTGTCTTGCCGGCAGCACCCGGCGCGCCCGACCTGAGTGATGCTTCTGACACGGGGGCTTCGAGCACCGACAACCGCACAAATGATACGACTCCGACCTTCGAAGGCACAGTCGAACCGGGTGCAATTGTCACCCTGTACAAGGGCACGACAGTCCTCGGTACGACAACGGCAAATACGTCAGGTGCTTGGTCCGTCACCAGTTCGCCGTTGAGCCAGGCCACCCATGTTCTGACCATAAAGGTAACCAACGGCATTGGTACTTCGGTGGCATCGCCCTCGCTCAACGTGGTGATCGATACTACGGTCAACGCGCCGACGGTGGCCCCGAACCTGGACACCGCCTCGGATACTGGAACCTCCTCGATTGACAACTTGACCAGCGACACCACTCCCAGCTTCAGTGGCAATACGAGCATGGAAGCTGGTACGGTCAAACTGTACGAAGGAGCAGTCCTGCTGGGCTCGACCACGACCACGAACGGCGCGTGGAGTGCCACCAGCAGCGTACTGGCCAATGGGGTGCACAATATTACGGCGGTTCTGGTTGACCTGGCCGGCAATGTGTCGGCTCCTTCGCCGAGCCTGGCGGTCACCATCGACAATGCGGCGCCGATCAACTACAGCGGCCCGGATTTGTCGGCTGGCACTGACCTTGGCTCTTCCAATACCGATAACCTGACCAGCGCGAAGACCGTTGTGCTCAGCGGCGTGACCGACGGCGGCGTCAAGGTCGCGCTCTACTCGACAGCCAATATGTCCACTCCGGTCGCCAACACGACTGCCGATGCCGCTGGCGCGTGGGCCGTCGCTGTGTCCGGCATGCCGGAAGGGCTGGTCAATGTCGTCGCCGTCACGACTGACAGCGCGGGCAACGTATCGGCACCATCAGCGCCGCTGGCGATAACGTTCGACTATACGGCCAGCGCGGCGCCGAGTGCGCCTGACCTGGCCCCGGACGCGGACACCGGGCGATTTGACAACGACAATTACACGATGGCACAACATGTCCGGTTTGTCGGAACGGCAGCGCCAGGCAGCGCAATCACTCTGTATGGAAAACCGCCCAACAACGTGACCTATGTGCGTGGCTACGGGGTCGCCGACGCCGATGGCAACTGGTCGATCACCGCGCCATGGAGCTCGTATACGAACGAACTGTTGCAACGCTGGGAATATACAGTCACCGAGAAAGACTTGGCCGGCAATTTATCGGCGGCCTCGGCGCCCCTGGTGACTTTCTGGGACCGTGCCGGCCCGTCCGCGCCGGCTGTAAAGATGGAAACGGCGTCGGACTCAGCCATCGTGGGTGACAACAACACCAGCGACGCGACGCCGACCTTTACCGGTTTGACTGGCAGCGCCACCGGCAGTGTCGAATTAAACGCCACACTGACTGTGTTCGACAATGGTGTTGAAATCGCCTCGGTATTCGTGACACAGGGTCCTACTTGGTCGATCACAGTGCCGCTGAGCGAGGGGTATCATCCAATTACCTTCAAGCAGGCCGACCTGTCCGGCAATTTATCACTGTCGTCAGCAATTGGCGTTGTGATCGACACGGCTGAGGCAGCACCCAGCGTGCCGGACTTGCATTCGGGGAACGACGATGGGGCGTCCAATTCGGACAATGTCACGTCGGTCAACAAGCCAACCTTCATCGGCACTACCTCGCCCGGTGCAAAAGTGTTCCTGTACGACGGGGCAACGCAGATTGGCCAGTCGGTGGCCAATTCCAGTGGTTATTGGGGCGCTCCGATAACGACAGCATTGGCGCCGGGGGCCCATCAAATCACTGCAAAGGCCATCGATATTGCAGGCAATGTTTCTCCGCTGACAGCTGCGCTCACGGTCACCATTACGACGACAGCATTGTTGTCGGCGCCAGAATCGGCAGTCGGCGGCTTGCCGTCACCAGACAGCCAGCCATTGGTCGAGTTGATTGGTAGCCCGCTACCTGTCGACGGCCAGGGCTGGATGTTTGGCTAGGCGGGCGCACCGCATGGCGACCATCGGGGACGCCATGCGCGGTCATTGCCATCCACGTTTGGCGCCGGCGGCACACTACTTATGTGAATTTGTTGTCATGATGCAACCTCGAAAGGATGGCATGCAGATTGGCGGCAAAGCGGTGGCCATCGCACAGCGGCGAACTGGCAAGCCGCTGGCGAAGTCCAGCACGCAAACGCGCCAGCGCCGGTAGGTCGCGCGCTGCCGATACTGCCCTGGCGACATAGTCGTCTTCACTGTCGGCCACCCAGTCCGCCAGCCCGGCCGCCGTCAGCAGGCTGGCGCCCTGGCGCGACAGCAAGGTGTCGCCGGCCAGCGTCACCGTCGGCACGCCCATCCACAGCGCTTCGCAGGTCGTCGTGCCGCCCGGATAAGGACTGGTGTCGAGGATGATATCGACGTCGGCATGGGCGGCCAGATAATCTTTGCGCGCGCCGTGCCCGAACAACTGGGCGCGGCCGAGCCCGATGCCGCTGCGAATCAGGCGCTCGGCCGTTTCCTCAACGCACTTCGGGTCGGCAAATTGCATGCATTGCCAGCGCACGACAGCCCCCGGCACCGCGTCGAGCACGCGCGCCCACAGTGCCAGTTGGGCGTCGCTGACTTTCGGATGGTGCTGGAAACAGCCAAACGTCACGTGCCCCTTGGACGCTGCCGGCAACGGCGCCGGCCGCGGCGCGTCGGTCGGGGCGCTGAAGCACAGGCGGGTATCGGGCAGGTAGCAAACTTGCTCGGTGAACTGAGCCTCAGATCCCCGAGGCACGCCGACCGGGTCGACCAGGATGGCGTCCATCTGGCGCACGCCGGTGGTCGCAAAATAGCCGAGCCAGCTCACCTGCAGCGGCGCCGGGCGCCAGCCGAAGATGGGAAGGCGGCTGTTGAACGTATGGCCCGACAGGTCGATCAGCACGTCGATGCCGTCGGCATGGATGCACTGGGCGGCGGCGGCGTCATCGAGCGCGGTCAAGGGATGCCAGGCGGTGACCAGCGACCGCAGCCGAGCGCTCATCGCGTCCTCGATGCTGGAAGTCGGGTACAGCACCACATCGATGCCCAGTCCCGGAAGGTAGCCCAGCACCCCTTCCAGGAAGTAGGCCACCGGGTGGCTGCGCAGGTCGCCCGACACCATGCCCACCCTGAGCCGGGCGCCTTCGGCGCGCGGTTGCCAGCTGGTAAAGGCGCGGCCGTCGACATACTGATCGATGCATTGCCCAAATTGCCCGACTTCGGCCAGATAGGCGGGCTCGCGGCCGGCGCCCGTGCTGCTCATCACGAAGAGCAGGCCCTGCAGGGCCACCGGCCAGCCTGGCTTAAGCACCAGCGCCGCCCGGTAACTGGCGATCGCGTCGACGAATTTCCCCTGGTCGAGCAAGGCGCCGGCCAGGTTCAGGTGGGCGGTGGCGTAGGCCGGGTCGATCGCAATCGCTTGCCGCAGCGCCTCTTGTGCGATTTCCAGCTTCCCCTGGCGTAACAGGGCATGGCCAAGATTGGAATAAGCAGCCGCAAACTGCGGCTTGAAACGGATCGCCTGCAGATAACAGGCGATGGCCTGGTCAGTCTGGCCAAGCTCCCAGTAGGCACGCCCGCAATTATTATGGGAATCAGCATGGCCCGGCGTGATCGCCAGCGCGTTCTGGTAGCTGGCGACCGCCTCACCCGGCTGGCCCAGTTCGCGCAGCACATTGCCGAGGTTGTAGTGGGCTTCGAGCGCTGCCGGCGCCGCTGCGATGGCTTTTCGGAAACTTTCTGCTGCAGCCGCCATGTGCCCCGTATTCTTCAGCACCAGGCCCATATTGATCAGCACCGGGGCCGAATCGGGATCGATGGCCAGGGCCTGCCGCAGCGCGACGGCCGCATCGTCATAGCGGCCCAGGCCGATCAGAGTCATGCCGAGGTTATTGTGTGCGGCAAACAGGGTGGGTGTGACGGCCAGTGCCTGGCGATAGCACCCGGCTGCCTGCTCGAGGCTCCCTTGAAGTCTGTGCGTCTCGGCCTGGCCGAACAGCTGCGCCGCGCCCGCTTGCTGCGGCGGCTGCTGGCGCGCCGCGGCGGCGGGCGCGCGCTGCTTGCGCTGGTTTGCCTTTTTTTTCTTCATTCCTGCTCCGTGCGGTGAAAAACGGCCTGTGCTGCAGCAAGCTGGCGACTTGCCGTTATCAAGCATTGCAGAGGCACGCCATCATAGTCCCACGCCAGCCGAAACGGCATGGCGAGTTAGCAGATTTGCATGCTATATAGGAGAAAAATAGCGGCCAGACGCGAATTCTCTCCAAATATTTAATTTATTTTGACCCTAAAGATTCGAATTTTGCTGTCGTCTAGCGGGAATGATTCTGGAAAATAAAGAGGAAAAAACAAGATTTTTGCCTGTTTTTCACCATCAACTTTTCCCCGCAGCCTCCGTTACCTGCCTCAACAGCGGTTTGATTGTCCTTGAACAGCGGGGCAGACCAAAGTGAACTGAGGCATACAGCCCGAAACGAAATACCTAGTCAGGAGAACTAAAATGGCTGCAAATATCAACACCAACATTGCATCGCTGAACTCGCAACGTAACTTGAACGTGTCCCAAGGTTCGTTGACGACTTCGCTGCAACGGCTCTCGTCCGGTCTGCGCATCAACAGCGCAAAAGACGACGCCGCAGGTTTGGCGATTTCCGAGCGTTTCACTTCCCAAATCCGTGGCTTGAACCAAGCAGTGCGTAATGCCAATGACGGTATCTCCCTGGCTCAAACGGCTGAGGGTGGCTTGTCGACGGCAGGCGATCTGCTCCAGCGTATCCGTGAACTGTCGGTGCAGGCAGCCAACGGCAGTAACTCTTCGTCGGACCGCGCTTCGCTGAACGGCGAGGTGTCGCAGCTCAAGCAAGAGTTGAGCCGCGTTGCAACGACCACCCAGTTCAACGGCCAGAATGTGCTCGACGGCACGCTGTCGTCGTCGCAGTTCCAGGTTGGCGCCAATGCCAATCAGACCATCAACGTCAGCATTGCCAGCGCCCAGGGCGCCGATATTGGCAACTACGACCTGAAGTCCATCTCGGGTGTCGGCACCTCCTCGGCTGCGACCGCTGCTGCACTCAGCGCTGTGCCAGTGGATAACGCAGTCGTGGCTCAGACGCTGACGATCGCCGGTCAGGGCAATACGCAAACCGTGGCAGTTGGCCTGGCCGACTCGGCGCATGACATCGCTGCCTCAGTGAACGGCTTCACCTCGACCACTGGCGTGACGGCGACGGCGAAAACCGAAGCGACCCTGGCGTTCGATGCGGCTGCGGTTGCCGGCACGATTACCTTCAACCTGACGGGCTCGAACACCACCGCCGCCTCGATCAGTGCGACCGTTTCTGATACCGGCGACTTGACCACGGTGGCCGCAGCCATCAATGCCCAAAGTGCTAATACCGGTATCTCGGCCTCGGAAAATAACGGCATCGTGACGCTCGTCAGTGCCGACGGTTACGATATCGCGATCGACAGCTATACCCATAGCAGCGGCTTGGCAGCCGACGCGATCGAAATCACTGGCATCGATCCGTTCTCCACCACCAACGCCGCTTCCGGTGCGGTCGTTGATCTGGCGGGCGACGGCACGCTCAACGCCACGACGGTTGGCGGTCAGCTCCAGTTCGGCAGTGAGGCAGGCTACACGGTTGCATCGAGTGTCGCCGCCAACTTGCTGACTGGTACCACGGCAAACGCAGGCACGCTGGCTTCGGTGGCCTCGATCGATATCTCCACCACCACCGGCGCCAACGACGCCCTGGCCGTGGTCGACGCTGCGCTGACCTCGATCAACAACAGCCGTGCATCGCTCGGTGCGATCCAGAACCGCTTCGCTTCGACCATCAGCAACCTGCAAACGACGTCGGAGAACCTGTCCGCCGCACGTAGCCGGATTCAAGATACCGACTTCGCTTCGGAAACTGCCAACCTTACCCGTGGCCAGATTCTGCAGCAAGCAGGTACCGCGATCCTGGCGCAGGCCAACTCGCTGCCAAACGGCGTGCTGGCCCTGCTGCGTGGTTAATCCGGGGTAAATTGAACCGAAAAGTTCAATTGAAACTCGGTTCCCCGGCTGAATTTTTCAGCCGGGGAATTTTCGTAAAGGACGTATCATGAGCATCCAATCCATCGGCTCCCCAACTGCCCGGGCACCGGAAGCGGCCTTTGTGCCCCAACCTGCCGCACGCGCACCCGCGATCGCCGTCGAAACCAGCGCCGCCGTCGAAAAAGCCGCACCGGCCCCAACGCTCGAACAACTGACCCGTGCCGTATCGAACATCAACAAGTCGCTGCAGACGCTGTCGCAAGACCTGGAGTTTTCGATTGACAGTGACAGCAACCGCACCATCGTCAAGGTCGTCGACCAGAAGACCAAGGAAGTGATCCGCCAGATCCCGTCGCCCGAAGCGCTCGAAATCGCCAAAGCCCTCGACACGGTGCAAGGCCTGCTGATCCGCCAGACCGCCTGAGTCTTGCGCAGGCCGGCCCTGGCCGCTGCATTGCCACCGCAACACTGACGAATCGCCTGATTCGCCGGCATGGGACCTTGCGCCCGCCACCCTCGCCTCCCCATCCCGCCGGCCGCCGCCGGAAGTAAGCCCGAATCCCCCTTCTCAAGTCCGGTTTGATTCTGCCGATATTGCTATATATTGTTACTTTCGTTTGGAGAAAAAAGTGGGCATCTCAACCGCCGGTATTGGTTCAGGACTGGACGTCGACAGCATCGTTGCGAAACTGATGCAAGTCGAGGCGCGTCCACTGGCCAACTTCGACAAGAAGGCAGCCAGCTACCAGGCCAAGATCACCGCCTTCGGCACCCTGAGCGGAGCGCTGTCGGGTTTCCAGAGTGCATTATCCGGCCTGACGACGCCCACTAATTTCCAGTCGGTATCGTCGATTTCCAACAATACCGACGTCATGGTCGGTTCGGCCACCAGCAGCGCCGTTGCCGGCGTCTACAATGTTAACGTGACCCAGCTGGCCCAGGCGCAGACGCTGGCCAGCGCAGGCTACGTCAATACCAGCACGCCGATTGGCACCGGCACCCTGACCTTCCAGCTCGGCACCGTCAGCGGTGGCAGCTTCGGTGTCGCCGGCGGCGCACTCGACGCGGCCACCCTGACCAGCGGCATCAGCAACGGCGGGCTGACCATCAACGGCACTGCCATCACCACCAGTGGTGCCACCCGCAGCGCGCAACTGATCGCCGCCGCCATCAATGACAAGAGCAGCACCACCGGCGTCACCGCCAGCGCCGGCATTACGAGCACCTCGGCCACGCTGTTCGGCGCCGCCGCCGTCTCGACCTACGGCGACATCGATACCAGCGGCGGCGGCACCTATTCGCTCACCGTCGGCGGCGTGCAGATCGGCAGTCAGGGGACCGGCGTCGCCGCCGGCGCCGACCTGACCGCCGCCGCGCTCGACACCGCGCTGGCCGGCCCCGGCGCGGTCGCCGATGCGCTGGCCGCGGCCGGCATCACCTATACCGGCAACGCGGCCGACGGCAGCCTGGTGTTTTCGCAGGCCGATGGCGCCAATATCGCCGTCGTCGAAAGCGTGACGGGCAGCGTCCAGGGCGGCATCGGCAAGACTTCGGTCGAAAACAATGTCGGCTCAAGCTTGACGGCGTCGTCCACGCTGACCCTCACCTCGAGCAGCGCCAGCCCGATCCGCATCGGCGGCACAGCGCCGACCCGCGCCGGGCTGACGGCCGGCGCCGGCGGTGCCTACCTGGGCGCCAGCTTCGCCCAGGATGGCAACCAGTTGAGCGGCACCGTCACCATCGACAGCACCAACAATACGCTGGCCGGCATCCGCGACGCAATCAACAAGGCTGGCCTGGGCGTGACGGCCACCATTGTGTCGGACGGCAGCGCAACCCCGAACCATTTGGTCTTGCAATCGAGCAAGACAGGTGCCAGCTCGACCATCAAGATCGACGTGACGGGCGATGCCGCCCTGTCCAACCTGCTGGCCTATGACCCGGCCGGTACCCAGAACCTGACCCAGAACACGGCCGCCCAGAGCACCACGCTGGAAGTGAACGGTATTGCTGTCAGCAGCGACACCAACAACATCAGCGGTGCCATCCAGGGCGTCAACCTGACGGTTGGCAAGGTCGGCAGCGCCAACCTGACCGTCGCCCAGGACAGCAGCGGCATCAAGACCGGCGTGGCGGCCTTCGTCAAGGCCTTCAACGACCTCAACAAGGCGGTCAAGGACGCCAGCGGCTACGATGCGGCCACCAAGAAAGGCGGGCCGCTGCTGGGCGACTCGACCGCCCAGAGTATCCAGGCCCAGGTGCGCAAGCTGATCACCACCTCGATCACCGGCCTGTCGGGCGACTTGACCAACCTGAGTCAGATCGGCGTCACCTTCCAGAAGGATGGCACCTTGAGCCTGGATTCGGCCAAGCTTGGCAAAGCCATCACCAATAATTTTGAAGACATCGGCGCCCTGTTTGCCGCCGTCGGCAAGGCCAGCGACACCCTGGTCACCTACACCAGTTCAAGCGCCAAGACCAAGCCAGGCGCCTATGCGCTCAATATCACCACGCTGGCGACCCAGGCTTCGCTGACGTCGGAAAATGCGCTGGCAGGCAGCACCGTGATCGCCGCCAGCACCCAGTGGAACGTCAAGCTGAACGATACCGACCCGTCGTCGGCGTCCCATAACGCCACCGTGACGGTACCGGCCGGCAGCTACACGCCCGCTGCACTGGCGACCTTGCTGCAGTCGACCATCAATGCCGCCTCCGTATTCAAGGCCGACGGATCGACCGTCAGCGTCAGCATCGATGGCGATGGCAAGCTGGTGATCAACTCCAGCCGCTACGGCTCTGTAACCAATCTGGCGCTGTCGTCGCTGACGGGCACCACCGTGGCCGACGTGTTCGGCAATGCGACCCCGGTGGACGGCGTCGACGTGGCCGGTTCGCTGGGCGGCATCATCGTAACCGGTTCCGGCCAGACCTTGACGGGCGCGACCGGCAGCGACGCCGAGGGCCTGAAGGTCGAAGTGACCGGCGGCGCCACCGGCGACCGCGGCTTCGTCAACTATTCGCAAGGCTATGCGCACGGGCTCAACAGCCTGGCCGCCACCTTCCTGGGCAGCAGCGGCTATATTTCGAGCCGCACCACGGGACTGAACGACAGCATCAAGGACATCAACAAGGCCAAGGACACCTTCAACGAGCGTCTGATCGACATTGAAAAACGGTATCGTGCCCAGTACACTGCATTGGACACCTCCATTTCCAGCCTGACGTCGACGCAGAACTTCCTGACCCAACAATTCGCCGCGATGGCGAAACAAACCAGCTAAGAGCTACGAGGAGAGCAGACAATGTTCGGAACCAGGCAAAGTGGCGTCAACGCCTATGCAAAAGTGGGCATCGAGACCGGGGTCACGTCGGCCAGCCCCCACAAACTGATCGTCATGCTGTTTGACGGCGCCCTCGTGTCCGTCGCCACTGCCATCACGCACATGAAAGCCGGCAATATCTCGGAAAAGGGCAAGGCGATCTCGAAAGCGATCATGATCATCGACAGCGGCCTGCGCGCCAGCCTCGACAAAAAGGTTGGCGGCGAAATCGCCGAAGGCCTCGACGCCCTGTACGAATACATGGCCTCGCGCCTGCTGCAGGCGAACCTGAAAAACCAGGTCGACATCCTCGAGGAAGTGCACAAGCTGCTCAGTGACCTGCGCACCGCCTGGAATGCGATCGGCGACAGCCCGGCCGCCAAGGCGGCCCAGGCCGACACCACCACCGCCGCCCCGCGCGCCAACACCTTCGCCAGCGCCTGAACCCTGACCACCATGAGCGATGCAATGACAAGCCAAGAAATCGTGACCGTGTACGAAGCCATGGTCGGCCTGACCGAGCAGATGGTGCAGGCGGCCGGCGCCTCCGACTGGGACCGGCTGGTGCTGCTCGAGCAGCAGTGCGCCGCCTATGTGCGCCAGCTCAAGCAGGCGGTGCCGCCGGTCGAGCTCGACACGGACAACCGCGAGCGCAAGCTCGAGGCGATCCGCAAGCTGCTCGACGACGACCGCAAGATCCGCGACCTGACGCTGCCGTGGATGGCGCGCCTGTCGGCCCTGATCAACAGCACCGGGACCGAGCGCCGCCTGGCCGACGCCTACGGCGGCGCCTAAGCGCGCCCTGCTGCGCCATGTTGCCGCGCGCCGACATCATCACGGTCAGGCCGGTCGGCGCGGCAGAGCTGGTCGCCGGCCCGGTCGCCGTTGGCGACGCCCGCCAGGAACAGTTCCAGCGCTCGCTGGCCGGCCTGATCGGCCAGGCGGTGCAGGCCGAAGTGATGTCCAAGCTGACCGACGGCAGTTTCCTCGTCAAGGTGGCCGACACGGCAGCCCGCATGATGCTGCCGCCAGGCGCCCAGATCGGCCAGCGCGTGCCGCTGACTCTGGTGTCGGTGTCGCCCCGCCCCACCTTCCAGATCACCACGGCAGCCGATGACGGCGTGCCCGTCCATATTGCCTATGCCGAAGCGGGCCCGGCGCTGTTGCCGGGGCCGGACGGCAGCCCGGCGCGCGCCCAGCCGCTGGTCTACCTCGATGCCAGCGCCGGCCAGCCGCCGGGCGCGCCCGGCAAAGGCGCCAGGCTCGACGTGCCCGTTGCGCCACCCGGCCAGGCCGCCACCCAGGCCGATCCGGATGACGCAGCGGTGGTCCGGCCCGGCCCGGCTTTGGCGCCCGGCGCCGCCGCGCC
>CBDDRJ010000101.1:0-45165 GCA_965233055.1 uncultured bacterium | reverse complement strand
AGTGCCCACCCTACGTGGCACAGTAACCGTAGGGTGGGCACTGCGTGCCCACGCGGAGCAGGCAGGACACGAACTTCAATCAGGAAGCAGTATGGACATCAAGCAGTACATGGAACAGCTTGGCCAGCAGGCGCGCAATGCATCGCGCGCGATGGCCCGTGCCGACGGCGCCACCCGCAACCGAGCGCTGCTATTGATCGCCGACGCCATTGTGCGCGACGCCGCCCAGCTGCGCGCCGCCAACGCCCTCGACATGGAAGCGGCCCGCGCTGCCGGCATGGACAGCGCCATGCTCGACCGCCTGGCCCTGTCCGACTCCGCCATTGACACGATGGTCGCCGGCTTGCGCCAGATCGTCTCGCTGCCCGACCCGGTCGGCGAGATCTCCAACATGAAGTCGCGCCCGAGCGGCATCCAGGTCGGCCAGATGCGCGTGCCGCTCGGCGTCATCGGCATCATCTACGAGGCGCGCCCGAACGTGACGGTCGACGCAGCCGGCCTGTGCATCAAGAGCGGCAATGCCACCATCCTGCGCGGCGGCTCCGAGGCGATCCACTGCAACCGCGCCCTGGCCAAGCTGGTCGCCGAAGGCCTGGCCGGCGCCGGCTTGCCGCAACACGGCGTGCAGGTGGTCGACACCACCGACCGCGCTGCCGTCGGCGCCTTGATCACGATGCCGCAATACGTCGATGTGATCGTGCCGCGCGGCGGCAAGGGCCTGATCGAGCGACTGATGCGCGAAGCCACGGTCCCGATGATCAAGCACCTCGACGGCATCTGCCATGTCTATATCGACAGCAAGGCCGATATCGCCAAGGCGGTGGCGATTGCCTTTAACGCCAAGTGCCACCGTTACGGGACCTGCAATACGATGGAAACGCTGCTGGTCGCGCGTGATGTCGCGCCAACCGTACTGCCGCAACTGGCCAAGTCGTACGCGGCCAAACAGGTCGAACTGCGCGCCGACGACGAAGCCCGTGCCATCCTCGCTGGCTACCCGCAGCTGGTCGCCGCAACCGAAGAGGACTGGCGCACCGAGTACCTGGCGCCCATCCTGGCGGTCAAAGTGGTGCAGGACATGGATGAAGCCATCGACCACATCAACACCTATTCGTCCAAACACACCGAAGCGATCGTCACCGAAGACTACAGCGCGGCACTGCGCTTCCTGCGCGAGGTGGACTCGGCCTCGGTGATGGTCAACGCATCGACCCGCTTCGCCGACGGCTTCGAATACGGCCTGGGTGCCGAAATCGGCATTTCGAACGACAAGCTGCATGCGCGCGGCCCGGTCGGGCTGGAAGGGCTAACATCGTTGAAATACGTCGTGTTCGGTCACGGCGAAGTGCGCAACTAACCAAGGGAATCCCATGCTGTGGATTAAAGCGCTGCACATCGTATTCGTCATGTCGTGGTTTGCCGGCCTGTTCTACCTGCCGCGTATCTTCGTCAATCTCGCCATGGAAACGGACACGGTCGCCACCGCGCGCCTGCTGCTGATGGCGCGCAAGCTGCACCGCTTCACCACGATGCTGGGAATACTGGCGGTCATTTTCGGTGGCTGGCTGTGGTATCTGATGTGGAAGAACGGTGGCATTACCGGCGGCTGGATGCATGCCAAGCTGGCGCTGGTGGTACTGGTCATCGGGTATGAACATGCTTGCGGTTCGCTGCTCAGGAAGTTCGAGAACTGCGCCAATACGCGCAGCCATGTGTGGTTCCGCTGGTTCAACGAGGTGCCGGTATTGATGCTGCTGGCAATCGTGATCCTCGTCGTCGTCAAACCGTTCTGAGCGGGCGTGCCATGAGCAAGACGATCCAGTATTATTTTGCGCCGCTGTCGCCGTGGGCCTACCTGGGCCACGAGCGCCTGGTGGCGCTGGCCAGCGAAGCCGGCGCGCAGATCGAGATCAAGCCGTTCGACATCGGCCGCGTGTTTTCGGTGTCGGGCGGCCTGCCGCTGGCCAAGCGCGCGCCGCAGCGCCAGGCTTATCGCCTGGTCGAACTCGAGCGCTGGTCGAGGCACCTCGGCCTGCCGCTCAATCTGCAGCCGAAGTTCTTCCCGGTCCCGCCCGACACCGGCTCCAGGCTGATCCTCGCCACCCGCACCGGCCCCGGCACCGATGCCGCCCTGATGCTGACCGGCGCCCTGATGCGCGCGCTGTGGGCCGAGGACAGGAATATCGCCGACCAGGCGACCCAGATCCAGATCGCCAACAGCTGCGGACTGGACGGGGCGATGCTGTTCAAGGCGTCCGAGACGCCAGGGATGCAGGCGGAGTTCGACCGCATGACCGACGACGCGATTGCCGCCAATGTATTCGGCGTGCCCTGGTATGTCGTCGATGGAGAGAGTTTCTGGGGGCAGGACCGCCTCGATTTTGTAGCACGCGCCTTGTAAGGCGCATTGTTTTTCCGCGTCGCAGGACGCATTATCAAAACGGATAAAGGGTACACCATGGCTTCATTTTTCTGTCCTTGCCCGCGCGGCATGGAAGCGGCGCTGGCCGAAGAACTGGGCGAGATCGCCCAGCAAAGCACCACCATGAAGGTGCACAACCAGGTGCCGGGCGGCGTGCACTGCTCGGGCGACCTGCTTGACTCCTACCGCATCAATCTGCATTCGCGCATCGCATCGCGCGTGCTGATGCGCATGGCCCACCAGAGCTACGACAACGAGAACGACATCTACGACCTGACGCTGGCCCAGCCGTGGGAAGACTGGTTCGGCTACGAGCATACGATCCGCGTCGACGTCACTGCCGTCAAGTCGCCGCTGCGCAGCCTCGAGTTCACCACGCTCAAGATCAAGGATGCGATCTGCGACCGCTTCCGCGACCAGTTCGACAAGCGCCCTTCGGTCAACACCAGGGAACCGGACATGCGCATCGTCGGCTTCCTCGACGCGCGCAATTTCACGATCTACCTCGACACTTCGGGCGAGGCGCTGTTCAAGCGCGGCTGGCGCGACGAGACGGGCGACGCGCCGCTGCGCGAGAACCTCGCCGCAGGTATGCTGCGGGTGTCGGGCTGGAAGCCGGGTGCCAATCTGCTCGACCCGATGTGCGGCTCCGGCACCATCCTGATCGAAGCGGCGCAAATGGTGCAGGGCATCCCGCCCGGCGTGCGCCGCCGCTTTGCTTTTGAAAAGTTCAACTCCTTCGACAGCGCGCCATGGCTGGCCTTGAAGGCCGCCGTCAAGCCGAACCCGCTGCCGCCTGAACCGACCATTTTCGGCAGCGATATTTCCGGCGACATGATCGCCATGACGCGCCACAACCTCAAACGCGCCGGCATCCTGTTCGACGTGCCGCTCAAGCAGATCGAGGCGCAGGAAGTCAAGCCGCCCACCGAAGCCCCCGGCATCCTGCTGACCAACCCGCCGTATGGCGAGCGCATCGGCGTGCGCGGCGACAGCACCTTGCCGCAGGACGAGATGTCGGTGGCTTTCTATTCGGCGCTCGGTACCACGCTCAAGCAGCGCTTCGCCGGCTGGACCGTGTTCCTGTTCACCGCCGACCTGACCCTGCCCAAGCTGCTGCGCCTGAAGGAAGCGCGCAAGACGCCGTTCTTCAACGGTGCGCTCGAATGCCGCCTGTTCCGCTTCGACATGGTGGCGGGCTTCAACCGCCGCGAAGCGGCCAAGCCAGCGCCGGCCGGATAAGGCCGGCATGCTCCCGGCCCCGCCACCGAACCTGCCGCCCGATCCGGTCACGCCGGTCCCGCTGCCACGCGCGCCCAAGGTCAAGCTGCCCGGCGCGGTCGGGCTGGCGGCGATGCTGGCCGGTCTGCCGATGCTGGGGCCGTTCTCGATCGACGCCTACCTGCCGGCGTTCCCGAATATCCAGCAATCGCTGAACGCCACCCCGATCGAGGTGCAGCAGACGCTGTCGATCTACATGCTGTCGTTCGCCTGCATGGTGCTGTGGCATGGCGCCCTGTCGGACGCCTTCGGCCGCCGCAATATCATCCTCGGCTCGCTGGTGCTGTTCGCGATCGGCACCTTCGGCTGCGCCGCCTCGCACTCGGTGCATTACCTGTGGGTGTTCCGCATCCTGCAGGGGGTGTCGGCCGGCGCCGGCGTGGTGGTGGGGCGCGCGATCATCCGCGACCTTTACGCCGACGCCCATGCCGCCCGCCTGCTGTCGATGGTGACGATGATCTTTTCGATCGCGCCGGCGGTGGCGCCGGTGATGGGCGGCTGGATCGTCACCCTGTTCGACTGGCGCGCGATCTTCCTTTTCTTGCTGGCCTATACGATCGGCCTGTTCGCCTACTGCTACCGCCACCTGCCCGAGACGCTGCCGCCCGAGCGGCGCCAGCCCTTCAACCCCGGCTTCCTGATGACCAGCTACGGCGACATCTTCAAGTCGCCGCTGTTCCACATGAAGGCGGGGGTGGTGGCACTCAATTTCGCCGGCCTGTTCCTGTACATCGCGTCGGCCCCGGTGTTCCTGCCGCAGCACCTGGGCCTCGGCCCGCACCAGTTCGGCTGGCTGTTCCTGCCTGCCGTCAGCGGCATCTTCCTCGGCGCGCTGGCGTCGAACCGGGTCGCCGGGCGCATCACCTTTGCGCGCCAGATCGGCATCGGCTTCGGCTTCCTGCTGTCGGCCGCCACCGCCAATGTGCTGTTCCACGGCTTGCTGGCACCAAGCTTGCCGTGGTCGATGGTGCCGCTGTTCTTCTACACCTTTGGCATGTCACTGGTTGCGCCCGGCGCCACGCTGCTGACACTCGACCTGTTCCCGCATATCCGCGGCACCGTGGCGTCATGCCAGTCGTTCGCCGTCACCATCCTGGGCGCGCTGGTGGGCGGCGTAATTGCGCCGGCCCTGTGGCATTCGGCGCTGCTGATCGCTGTGGGCCAGCTGGTGTGCGCCATCGGCGCCCTGTCGCTGTGGTGGCTGTCGCGCATCTACCGGCGCCGCCTGAGGCGCTGAACTTGCCCGGAAAGCAACACTTCTTGCGGGGATTGCCATTCCCCGCAAGAAAGGTGTTCCTAATATGCTAAGATGGTTTTTTTAAAATCCCGAACAGACGCCCAAAAGTCCCTCTGTTCCTGGTTTGTGGTCCATCCGACGACGAGACAATGCATCAATCCGACCATGATATTCGCAATCGCCTGCTGACGGCCCGTCTGCCGGCCATGCCGCAAATACTCATTAAGCTGATCGAGCACTTGCAGGCCGACGACCTTGGCATGCCCGAGCTTGCCAAGCTGATCGCGACCGACCCCGGCATGACCAGCAAGATCCTGGCGGTCGCCCACAGCTCGGCCTACCACCGCAGTTCGCGCGCGCCGGGGCTGGAGCAGTCGCTGGTCGCGCTCGGCACCGACATGATCAAGACGCTGGTCATCAGCGAGTCGGTATTCCAGACCTTCAACAACTTCCCCCATTCGAACAGCACCGACCTGCGCGCGTTCTGGAAGCATTCGCTGAGCGCCGCCGTCATCGCGCGCGACCTGGCCAAGCGCATGGAGTATGCGCAGCCCGAGGAAGCCTACCTGGCCGGCCTGCTGCACAATGTGGGCCGCCTCGCGCTGCTGGCGACGGCGCCCAAGGAATACGCGTTCAACTTCACCGCGCGCGACGACGAAGAGCTGTGCGCGGTCGAACAGCGCACGCTGCAGATCACCCATTCGGAAGCGGGCGCCTGGCTGATCGAACGCTGGCACCTCGATTCCTTCCTGGCCGATTCGGTGCTGTACCACCATGAGCCGGTGTCGCGCCTGGCGCAGTCGCATCCGCTGATCCGCATCGTGCGCCTGGCGCACCTGCTGGCGTCGGCCGAACTGGAAGACATCAACGACGCTACCAGCCTGTGCGGCCTCGATGCCGACGGCGTCGAGACGGTCGTATCAAGCGCCGCGCGCCAGGTCGAGAAGTCGGCCGCCCAGCTCGGCATCGACCTGGCCGGCGCCGACGACATCGAGCTGCCGGTCGCCTACGCGCCGCCGCCCCCGCAGGATCCGGTGCAGCAGCGCCTGTCCGAAGAAGTGCGCAATATGGTGCTGGTGTCGGAAGTGGGCCAGAGCTTCACCCGCCAGCAAGGCGAGAGCGTGCTGCTCGAGTCGATGATCCGCTCGGCGCGCGTGCTGTTCGATTTCGACAATACCGTGATCCTGCTGGAAAACCCGAGCGGCCGCGCGCTGGTGGGCATGCCGACCGGCGACCAGCAGCGCATCGCCGAATTTTCGGTGCCGCTCGAGCAGGGCGGCCTGATCGCAAGCAGCTCGCTCGAGCGCCGCGTGGCCTTTGTCACCAAGGGCGACAAGGCGCTGAGCCTGGCCGAGGAACAGCTGCTGCGCCTGGTGGGTACGGACGCAATGGTGTGCGTGCCGATGCTGGCCGGGCACCGCTGCCTGGGCGTCATGATCGGCGGCGTGCAGCCCTTCCAGCTGGCCGGCGCCCAGCGCCGCTCCCACTTCATGAAGGCGTTCGGCACCCAGGCAGCAGCCGCGCTGGAGACGGCGATGTCCGAGCGCGGCCACGCGCGCCGCCAGCTGGCGCACCAGGCCGAGGAATACCGCGAAGCGTCGCGCCGCGTCGTGCACGAAGTGAACAACCCGCTGTCGATCATCAAGAACTACCTGTCGGTGCTCGATTCCAAACTGGGGCGCCAGGAACCGGTGACGGGCGAACTGTCGATCCTGAACGAAGAGATCGACCGCGTCGGCAACCTGATCAACGGCCTGGCCGACCTGCAACCGGGCGGAACGGGCCAGGGCGCCGATGTGGCCAAGGTGGTGCACGACGTGCAGCGCCTGTTCCGCGCCACCGACTTCCTGCCCCCATCGGTGCACCTGATGGTGGACCTGCCGGCCGGCCCGAGCGAGATCGAAGGCGATGCCGACATCCTCAAGCAGATCCTGGTCAATCTGATCAAGAACGCGGTCGAGGCGCTGGCCGACGGCGGCAAGATCGAGGTGCGTAACCGCGGCCTGGTCAACCGCGAACGCAAGCTCTATATCGACCTGGTGGTCAGCGACACCGGTCCCGGCATGTCGACCGAACTGCTGGCCAACCTGTTTACGCCGGTGCGCAGCGACAAGGCGGGTCCGAACCACGGCATCGGCCTGTCGATCGTGCATGGCCTGGTCAAAAAGATGAATGGCCTGATCTCCTGCCGCAGCAGCAGCGACGGCACCTCGTTCGAGATCCTGCTGCCGGCCCGCGCAGCCGCCACGCCGCAGGGGGTGCCGGTGCGCGCCCTCGGCAACGTCTGAAGGCCCGGCAAATGAGCAGCGTGCCCCACATCGATGCCGAACAAGCGCGCATCCTGCTGGTCGACGACGAGCCGCGCCTGCTCGCCTCGCTGCACGACCTGCTCGACCACCGCGGCTACCAGCTGGTTACGGCCACCAATGGCGGCGAAGCGGTGGCCCAGCTGTCGAAGCTGCGCTTCGACCTGGTGCTGCTGGACCTGCGCCTGCCGGACATGAGCGGCCACCAGATCATGGACTTCATCAACGGGCGCGGCATCGACGCGAACGTGATCATGATGAGCGGCGACGTCGGCATCGATTCGGCCATCGGTGCGCTCAAGCGCGGGGCCTACGACTACCTGCGCAAGCCCTACAGCCACGAAGAATTGCTCAAGACGGTCGCCAACGCGCTGCAGCAGCGCTTGCTCGAACGGGCCAACCAGCGCATCGCCTCGCAGCTCGAGACGTCGGAGCGGATGTACCGCTACCTGGTCGACAGCTCGCCGGACATGATCTTCACCCTGAACCACGAGGGCCGCTTCACCTTCATCAATGACCGCGCCATGCCGCTGCTGGGCGTCGACCGCGACGAGCTGATGGGCCGGCACTACTCGACCCTGGTGCACGACGAAGACATCGAACGGGCCCGCTACGTGTTCACCGAGAGGCGCACCGACGGCCACGCCTCGCGCAACGTCGAGCTGCGCCTGAAGTGCATGAAAGGCCATGTGACCGAACGCGCCTTCAACATCACGCTGATCCCGACGGCGCTGTCGTCGATCGGCATGCAGCTGCCCGACGGCGGCGCCCACAAGAACGACCTGATCGGCACCTATGGCGTCGCGCGCGACATCACCGACCGCCAGCGCGCCGAGGAAGTGATCTCCTACCAGGCCTATCACGACATCCTGACCGACTTGCCGAACCGCGTCCTGTTCAAGGACCGGCTGGGGCTGGCCGTGATCCAGGCCAAGCGCAAGCAGACCGAACTGGCGGTGATGTTCATCGACCTGGACCGTTTCAAGCTGGTCAACGACACGCTCGGCCACGTCAAGGGCGACGAGCTGCTGCAGCAGGTGTCGCTGCGCCTGAAGGAATGCCTGCGCCGCGGCGACACGCTGGCGCGCCAGGGCGGCGACGAATTCACGATCGTGCTGCCCGAGCTGGCCAGCCGCGACGATGCCGCAGGCATCGCCGACAAATTCCTCGAGTGCCTGCAGCGGCCGTTCGACCTGGCCGGCCAGGAAGTGCATATCTCGGCCAGCATCGGCATTGCCGTGTATCCGGGCGATGGCGAATCGATCGACGAGCTGCTGCGCCACGCCGACATCGCGATGTACCAGGTCAAAGGCGAGGGCAAGAACGGCCACTGCTTCTATCACGAGTCGATGAAGGACGTGTCGCACCAGAAGATCGCGCTCGAGCAGAGCCTGCGCCGCGCGCTCGAGCAGGGCGAGCTGGAGATGTATTACCAGCCGCAGGTCGACGTCAATACCGGCCGCGTGACCGGGGCCGAAGGCCTGATGCGCTGGAACCATCCGACCCGCGGCCTGCTGACGGCCGGCGAGTTCCTGCCGTTCGCCGAAGACAATGGCCTGATGTTGCCGCTGTCGGACTGGATGATGAAGGCGCTATGCCGCGACCTGCTGGCCTGGAACGCGGCCGGCGGGCATGACATCAAGCTGTCGCTGAACCTGTCGCCGCAATACCTGGACCGCGGCGACTTCTTCGAGAAGATGCGCGCCGCGCTCGACCGCTACGGCATCCGTCCCGGCCAGATCGAAGTCGAGATCACCGAGAACATCTGCATCCGCAATCCGCAGTACGCGATCGAGCAGTTGAACCGCATCTGCCAGCTCGGCGTATCGGTGGCGATCGACGACTTCGGCACCGGCTATTCGTCGCTGTCCTACCTGCACCGCTTCCCCATCCACACGATCAAGATCGACCAGTCGTTCGTGCGCGAAATCACCGACCCGCATGGCCACTATCCGGTGATCCTGGCCATCATTTCGATCGCACGCGGGCTTAACTTGCAGCTGGTGGCAGAAGGAGTCGAGACCGTAGTGCAGGCGCGCTACCTGCAGGCCAATGGCTGCGTGACGATGCAGGGCTATTTGTACCACCGTCCGATTTCGCTGGGCGCGTTCATGGCCGTGCTGGGCCAGCAGATCGCGCCCGGACTCGTCGCGGTGGGGGCATAGGGCATGGTCATGATCGCGACCAGCAACCCCGAACTGCACAGCGCGGAATTCCTGCGCGTCAAAGGCCTGGCCGAGCGCGGCGCGGCCCACGCCCAGCACAGCCTGGGCTTCATGTACGTCAACGGCCAGGGCGTGCCGCAGGACTTCGACAAGGCGGTGCTGTGGTACCGCCGCGCCGCCGTGGCCGGCCTCGAACAGGCGCAGTACAACCTGGGCGTGATGTACCAGAAGGGCCAGGGCGTCGACCTCGACCACGAGCAGGCGGCCCACTGGTACCTGCTGGCGGCCGAGCAGGGCTACGCGGCGGCCCAGTACAATCTGGGCTGGCTGTATGCCAAGGGCCAGGGCGTGGCCAAGGACACGCGGCTGGCGATGTACTGGTTCTCGCGCGCGGCCGAGCAGGGCGACGCCGGCGCCCAGAACAATCTGGGCATGATGTACGACAGCGGCAAGGGCGTGCCGCAGGACGCGCGCCAGGCCGTCATGTGGTACCGCAAGGCGGCCGACCAGGGCTATGCCCGCGCCCAATACAATATGGCCCTGCACCTCGACAAGGGGCAGGGCGTGAATGCCGATGCGCAGCAGGCGCTGGCCTACTTCCGCAAGGCGGCCGAGCAGGGTTACGCGCCGGCCCAGTTTTCGCTGGCGCTGCGCTACGACAAAGGCCAGGACTTGCCGCAGGACAGCGCCAAGGCGGTCGGCTGGTATCGCCGCGCGGCCGAACAGGGCCACGCCAGCGCGCAGTTCAACCTGGGCTTGCTGTACGACGGTGGCCAGGATGTGCCGCGCAACGAGACCTTTGCGCTGGCCTGGTTCCGCAAGGCGGCCGAGCAGGGCCACGCCGGCGCGCAAAACAATGTCGGCATGCGCTACCAGCACGGCCAGGGCGTCGAGCACGATATGGCCGAAGCGCTGCACTGGTTCCAGAAAGCGGCGGCCCAGAACTTCCCGACCGCGCAGTACCAGCTCGGCCTGATCTACGACGGCGGCAATGGGGTCGCGCCTGACCCGCTGGCGGCGCTGGAATGGTTCCGCAAGGCGGCCGACCAGGGCCACGCGCGCGCCCAGTTCGATCTGGGCCTGCGCTATGCGGGCGGCCAGGCCGTGCTGCAGGACATGCGCACCGCCTGCGTCTACTTCAAGCGCGCCGCCGAGCAGGATTATGTGCCAGCCCAGTTCATGCTGGGCCAGCTGTTCGACGACAGCGACAGCCCCCTGTACCGTCCGGATGAAGCGCTGAGCTGGTATCTGCGCGCCGCCGAACAGGGCCATGCGCAGGCCCAGTTCGCGCTCGGCCTGCGCTACGACTGCGGCATGGGCGTGGCGCGCAATTACGACGCTGCCCATTCGTGGTACCTGGCCGCTGCCCGCCAGGGCCATGTGCGGGCCCAGTTCAACCTCGGCCTGATGTATGCGAGCGGCCAGGGCGCCCGGCGCGACCTGAAACAGGCCCACACCTGGCTGACCAGTGCCGACCAGGGCGGCATGCCGGGCGCCGCCAAATACATCGCGCAAACCGTGGCCCGCATGGACAATGCGCAGCTGCTGTCGATCGGCCTGGCCGCAGTGCCGGCGCCAGCGCCGGTGGCGGCCAGCGCGGCGGCCGCCCAAGCCCCCGTGCTGCCGGCGGAACTGCACGCGCAGCCGCACGCGGACCCGCATCCGCCGGCACGCCCGCAGCCTAAGTTCAGCGACCTGTTGCAGTGCAAGGGCAATGTCCCCCCGCAGTTCGACCCCGGGCAGTTCGAGCCGGTGCGTCCGTTTGAAATCGACCCCAAGTCTGGTGGACTGTAACGAACAAATCGAAAGCGCCTGCTGTGTGCCGGTGGCGCATGGCTGGAGTCCGCCCTTGCAAGGTCGGACCGTTGCGCTGGGGCGCGGCGGTGCCACGCCAATTCCCAGCTTCACCGGCGCTGCAAATGCTCGCAATCGGCGGGCTTTTGCGGTGCTTTGCGCCTTGCGCTGCACCACAGACATGCGTCCTTCGCTTCCAATTCATTCGTCACAGTCCACTTATTTTCACCGTTCTTGAAAGTTCCCATGCGTTCGACAAAACCCCTGGCCCTGGCGGCCCTGCTATCCCTGTGCATTAGCGCCCCGATGGCGCAAGACAATCCCGGCGGCAGCGTCTGGGCCACCAAAAAGGCATCGTGGCTGGCGCTGAAGGACGGCCAGCGCGATGAGGTATTCAAGTTCACCGACAAATACAAACAGTACCTGGGCGTGGCCAAGACGGCGATGACCTCGACCACCGAAGCGGTCCGCATGGCCAAGCAGGCCGGCTTCGTCGAGTTCACCGACCCGTCGCAGGTCAAGCCGGGCGCGCGCCTGATCCTGCCGGCGCGCGAACGGGCGCTGGTGCTGGCCGTGATCGGCCGGCAGGACCTGGTCAAGGGCTCGAACCTGATCGGCACCCACCACGACAGCCCGCACATCGACCTCAAGCCGCGCCCTGTGATCGGCGCCGTGCAGAACAGCCTGGCGCTGTTCAAGACAATGTACTACGGCGGCCTGAAGAAATACCACTGGGCCAACCTGCCGCTGGCGCTGGTCGGCCGCATCGTCACGCCGGACGGACGCAGGATCGACGTGTCGGTCGGCCTCGAACCGAACGATCCGGTGTTCGTCATCGGCGACAGCGCGCCGCATTCGGACAAGGACCTGCGCGGACGCAGCTATGTCGATGTGATCAAGGGCGAAGAAATGATGCCCGTCATTGCCAGCATCCCCGGCGAGAAGACCAGCGTCGTCGCCGAAGTGCTGCGCGCCCTGAAGGACAAGTACAAGATCGCCGAAGAAGACCTGGTCAGTGCCGACCTGCAGCTGATCCCGGCCCACCCGCCGCGCGACGTCGGCTTCGACCGCGGCCTGGTCGGCGCCTATGGACAGGACGACCGTCTGTCGACCTTCTGCGCGCTGCAGGCGCTGTTCGAGGTGGCGGGCACGCCGGCCGTGACGGCGCTGGCCTATGTGTCGAACTTCGAGGAAGCCGGCTCGGTCAACAACACCGGCGCTCAGTCGGAGCTGCTCAGCACCGCCTATGCGCGCCTGCTGGCCGGCCAGAAAGGCAACGCCTACAACGACCTGCACCTGCGCATGGCCCTGCGCAATGCCCAGGTGGTCAGCGCCGACACCAACGACGGCATGTCGCCGCTGTTCAACGAGACCAGCGAGGCAACCAATGCCGCCAAGGTCGGCTTCGGCGTGACCATCAAGCGCTACGGCAAGGGCTTCGACGCCAACTCCGAGTACACCGCCTATATCCGCGGCATCCTCGACAAGGCCGGCATCCCGTGGCAGACCCAGACCCCGAAAGTGGACGTCGGCGGCGGCGGCACCATCGGCGGCTTCATGTCGCAGCAGGACATGGAAGTGATCGACATGGGCGTGCCCCTGATCAGCATGCACTCGCCGTTCGAGATGTCCTCCAAGGTCGACGTGTGGAACTTCTACCGCTTCATGAAGGCGTTCTACGCCGCCCCGGCCAGGTAAGTCAGCGTTCGACCAAGGTCTCGAAGCCGCCGTAGACCAGGCGCTTGCCGTCGAACGGCGTGTTCTCGGGTTTCATCATGTCGGCCATGCGCGGATCCTGCATGACCTTGTCATTGCAGGCGTCGCGCACCGCGCGCGACGGGTACTCGATCCACGAAAACACCACCACTTCGCCATCCTGCAGGTCGACCGCCTGCGGGAAGGAGGTGAGCTTGCCCGGCTTGACGTCATCGGCGATGCATTCGCGGTAGCGGGTGGCGCCATACTCCATCCAGATGCTGGCGCAATCCTCGGACATTTTCTTGTAGGCATCGAGCTTGTTGCGAGGTACAGGGATCACAAATCCGTCAACATAGGCCATGTCAGCTCCTTGATTGGGCCGCAGCAAAGGGGGCGGCGATGCACTGATGTTAGACCAGCCGTCCAAAAACACAAGGACGCTGCGTTACCTTTCATACCGTAAATACGGCCTTCTGTCGGATTGCTGAACGGCGTTCGGATTCTGCTGGCTATACTCGCCAGCATCAACAATCCAGGAGCATCCATGTCCGTCGTCCCGATCGTCGCCACGCTCGTCGTGGCCGAAGCGCGCCTGCGCCTGCGCCGCCTGTCCACGGTGCTGGTGTTGCTGGTGGTCATCGCCATCACCTGGCACATGATTCCCGATCCGAATGCCGCCTCCCACCTGTCGTTCCTGACCGCCGGCCACGCCCAGGTGGCCTACACCAGCGCCGCGCTGGCGATGGGCAGTGCCAAGATGGCCGCCATCCTGTTCGGGCTGGCCGGCTTCTATCTGGTGCGCGGGCGGGCTGCGCAGGACTTGCGCAGCGGCATCGGCAGCGTCATCGCCGCCACCCCGGCCGGCAATGGACTGCTGCTCGCTGCGCGCTGGCTGGGCGGGGTCGCCTACCTCGCCACGCTGGGGCTGGCGCTGATGCTGACGGTGTTGCTGTGCCACCTGCTGCGCGGCAGCGGCCCCCTTCAGCTGACCGTCTACCTGCAAACTTACCTGACCATGCTGCTGCCGGTGCTGTGCTTTTCCACCAGCTGCGCGCTGCTGTGTGACAGCCATGCCCGCCTGATGGGCAAGACCGGCGACATCCTGTTTTTCTTGCTGTGGGCGGCGCAATTCCCGATCGCCGACAGCTTTTTTAAGACGAATCCGACCGGCCTGTCGGCATGGATGCTGATCGATTTCAGCGGCCTGTCGGTTGCCGGCCTGACGCTGGCCGGCGCGCTGCAGATTCCGGTCGGCGCGATCTCGAAGGGCTTCACCACGTTTGATCCGGCGCTGGCGCCGGTCCTGCTGCCGGCCTACCTGTGGTCGCTGCCGATGACGGCAATGCGCGCCGGCGCCGTGCTGCTCGCCCTGCTGCCCCTGCTGCTGGCCGCGCTGCTGTTCCACCGCTATTGCCCGGACCGGGTCATGGCGTCCAGCGCCCGCCAGCGCCGCACGCCGCTGGCCATCCTCAATGCCGGCCTGCGGCCGCTGGCGCGCCTGGCCCGCCCCTTGTTCGGCCTGTCCGCCAGGTTGCCGGGCCTGGCCGGCCAGGTGTGCGCCGACATCGCACTGAGCCTGACTTCCGCCCCGGCCGCGCTGGCGCTCGCCCTTGCCGCCAACCTTGCGGCGCTGCTGGCAAGCGGCCCCCAGCTGGCGCTGGCGATGACCGCTGCCTGCGCCAGCTGGGGCCTCCTCGTCAGCGACCTGAGCGTGCGCGATTACAGCGCCGCCACCGAAGAACTGAGCGGCACCGTCGCCGGCGGCGCCGACGCACGCTACCTGCGCCAGCTGCTGGCAGCGGGCGCGCTCGGCCTGCTGTTCATGGGCGTGGCCGCCGCCCGCCTCGGCATCGACCAGGCGCTGCGCGCGCTGGCGCTGTTGGCCGGCATTGCCAGTTGCAGCGCGCTGGCCACGCTGTTCGGCCGGGTGACGCACAGCGCTCGCCTGTTCATGGCGCTGTTCCTGTTCTGGCTGTATATATCGACCAGCATCCGGGACGTCGCACTGCTCGATGTCTTCGGCATCAACGGCGCAGCCAATGCCGGTTCGGTCCTGCTGCAGGTGGCCATTGCAGCGGTAGCCACTGCGGCCGGGCTGGTCTACAATCGTCACCACGCACGCTAACCCGATCCAATTGCCGAAAGCAGCCATGCCCCCATTCCTGCGTCCCCTCCTTGCCGCCTTGCTGGCCGTTCCCGCCATCGCCCTTGCGGCGCCCGACACGGTGCTGGTGCAGGCCGGCCAGCTGCTCGACCATCCTGGCTTGACGCCGCGCGGCGCGTCGACCGTGGTGGTTGAAGGGGGCAAGATCGTCGCGGTGCGCGACGGCCATATCGGTCCTGACGCCTATCCCGGCGCGCGCGTGGTCGACCTGCGCGACAAGTTCGTGCTGCCTGGCCTGATCGACAGCCATGTGCACCTGACCAGCGACGTGGCGGGCAACGACGGCGTGCTGGCCGGCGTCACCGTCAACGCCCCGATGTTCGCCTATGAGGCGCAGATGAACGCCCGCAAGACCCTCAATGCCGGCTTCACCACCGTGCGCAATCTGGGCGACGGCGACCGCGGCGTGACGCTGGCGCTGCGCGACGCCATCAACAAGGGCTGGGTCACGGGGCCGCGCATTATCGAAGCGGGCAATTCGATCTCGGCCACCTCGGGCCATATGGACGACCGCCTCGGCCTGGCCGACTGGGTGCGCGAATCGGTCCAGACCAATAATCTGTGCGACAGCGCCGAGTCGTGCCGGCGCGCGGTGCGCCTGCAGGTGGGGCGCGGCGTCGACGTGATCAAGATTGCCACGTCGGGCGGCGTCAACAGCATCATCGGCGCCGGCGTCGGCCGCCAGATGTTCGACGACGAGGCCAGGGCCCTGATCGAGACGGCCCACCTGTATGGCAAGAAGGTGGCGGTCCATGCGCACGGCACCGACGCCATCAACCTGGCATTGAGCTACGGCGCCGATTCGATCGAACACGGCACCCTGCTCGACGAGCAGGGCGTCAAGCTGTTCCTCAAGGCCGGCGCCTTCTACGTGCCGACCCTGTCGACCATCAATGGCTATATGGAGCGCATCGCCAAGGACCCGAACGCCTACCCGCCGTCGGTGCGGGCCAAGATCGACTGGCGCATCGGCATCACCGGCAAGTCGCTCAAGCTGGCGCACGAACGCGGCGTCAAGGTCGCCTTCGGCACCGACGCCGGGGTCTCCAAGCATGGCCGCAATGCCGATGAATTCGAACTGATGGTCAAGTTCGGCATGAGCCCGGCCGAAGCGATCAAGGCCGCTACCGTCAATGCCGCCGAGCTGCTGGGGGTGTCAGGCGTCACCGGCTCGATCGACGTCGGCAAGAGTGCCGACCTGATCGCGGTGTCGGGCGACCCGCTGCAGGACGTCAGGCGCCTCAAGGCAGTCGGATTCGTCATGATGGCCGGGGCTATCGTCAAATAAGCACCGAAGGGACTGAAATGAAGACTTTCCTGCATGTTGGCTGTGGCCCCAGGGACGACCGGAAAACCACCAAGACCTTCGACGGCGGCGGCTGGCGCGAACTTCGGCTCGACATCGACCCCACGGTCAATCCCGATATCGTCGGCACCATGATCGACATGTCGGCGGTCGCCGACGGCCAGGTCGACGCGGTTTTCTCGAGCCACAATATTGAACACCTCTATCCCCACGAGGTGCCGCTGGCACTGGCCGAATTTGTCCGCGTGCTGGCGCCCGATGGTGTCGTCGTCGTCACCTGCCCTGACCTGCAAGCCGTGTGCGCACTGGTGGCCGAAGACAGGCTGACCGACGCTGCCTATGATTCGCCGGCCGGGCCGATCGCGCCGATTGACATCCTGTACGGCCACCGCAAGGCGATGGAGGCTGGCAACCTGTTCATGGCGCACCGCTGCGGCTTCACTGAAAAAGTGCTGTCCGGCACTTTGCGCTCGGGCGGCTTCGCCAGCATTGCGACCATGAAGCGCGGCCACCCGTATTTCGATTTGTGGGCCATCGCCATGGTGGGGGTGCAGGAAGAAGCGAGCATGCTCGAACTGGCCATGCAGCATTTCCCCGGCACCGACTGAGGCCGCGCACAGTTCCGGTTCGGATAGCCTTGGCCACGGGAAAAGCCTAAAATGGGCCAATAAGCCTCACGCTGGAAGGAAGTCCCGGATGGGAAGTGGCACTGTCGCCCCAGTCAATAATTTCACGGACTTGCTGCTCGACGCGATCTGCATGGTCGATGGCAGCGGCAAGTTCGTCTTCGTCAGCGCCGCCTGCGAGCGCATCTTCGGCTACACGCAGGACGAAATGATCGGCCGCGCGATGATCGAGATGGTGGCGCCGCAGGATCGCGCGCGCACCCTCGACGCCGCCAGGGCCGTCATGGATGGCCAGCCCCAGCCCCATTTCGAGAACCGCTACATCCGCAAGGACGGCAGCCTGGTCGACATCATGTGGACGGCCGGCTGGTCGCAGGCCGACCAGCTGCGCATTGCGGTGGCGCGCGATGTCACCGCACTCAAGCGCGCCGAGGCCAGGCAGGCGGCCCTGTTCGCCATCTCCGAGGCGGCCCACGAGGCCGACGACCTGTACGCGCTGTGCCCGCGCATCCACCGTATCATCAACGAATTGCTGCCGGCGCCGTGCATGGGCATCGCGCTGCGCGACGAGACCAGTGGCCAGCTCGGCTTCGCCTACCACGTCAGGGATGGCAGCCCGGCCGCGCCGACGCCGATGGCGCACGCGATGTGCGAAGTTGTCATGTTGCTTGGCAAGCCGCTGCTGGTGTCGCCGCAGGCGCCGTTCGACGCGGCCGGCTGCGTCACCACCGACCACTGGATCGGCGTGCCGCTGGACGCGCGCGGCGTGCTGCTGCTGCAGAGCGACGCCGGCCACGCCGGCTATGGCGACGCCGACCGCGACTTGCTGGCCTTCGTCTCGGCCCAGATCGCAATGGCGATCCAGCGCAAGCAGCTGCACGCCAGCCTGCAGTTCCTGGCCGAGCACGACGAGCTGACCCGCCTGCCCAACCGGCGCCTGTTCGGCGACCGCCTGCAGACGGCGTTCGCCAGGGCGCAGCGCCAGCAAAGCCAGCTGTCGCTGCTGTTTATCGACCTCGACAAATTCAAGCAGGTCAACGACCGCCATGGCCACGTCGCGGGCGACATGCTGCTGCGCGAAGTGGCGCTGCGCCTCAAGAGCTGCGTGCGCGAATCGGATACCGTCGCGCGCATCGGCGGCGACGAGTTCGTGGTGCTACTGGAGAATATCGCGCAGGCCGACAATGCCGCGCTGGTGCAGGACAAGATCCACCAGGTATTGACGCTGCCGATCGGCTTGCCTGGCGGGCGCAGCGTGACCATCACGGCCAGCATCGGCATGGCCCACTACCCCGAGCATGGCAGCGATATCGGCCAGCTGATCCGGCACGCGGACCAGGCGATGTACGCGTCGAAGACCGAGCAGGCGCCGGTCTCGCCCTGAACTGCGTCGGCTCAGGCGCGGCGCGCCATCGGCGACATCGGGCGCGACGCGCGCGCCGGACCGCCGCCCGAGCGCACCAGGCTCATGCCCGGCTTGGCGCCGGCCTGCGGCACCAGCTTGAACACTTCCAGCGCCTTGGCCACGGCCTGCGCCTGCACGTCGAGTACGCCGGTGGCGGCCGACGCGTCGTCGACCATCTGCGCGTTCTGGTGCGTCACCGCGTCGAGCTGCACGATCGCATCCTTGACCTGGTTGATGCCCTTGCTCTGCTCACGGGTCGAGGTGCTGATTTCGCCCATGATGGCGGCGACCCGGCCGATCGCCTCGATCACGCTGTCCATGTCCTGGCCGGCCGAGGTGGCCAGGCCGGCACCCGCCTCGATCTTTCCGTTCGAGGTGTCGATCAGCGCCTTGATGTCCTTGGCGGCGGCCGCGCTGCGCTGGGCCAGGTTGCGCACCTCGCTGGCGACGACGGCAAAGCCGCGCCCCTGCTCCCCGGCCCTGGCCGCTTCCACTGCCGCATTGAGCGCCAGGATATTGGTCTGGAACGCGATGCTGTCGATCAGGCTGATGATGTCGACGATCTGGCGCGACGAGCTGCTGATGTCGTGCATCGCCGACACCACCTGCGACACGGCCACGCCGGTGCGTGCGGCCAGCGCCGTCGCTTCGCTGGCGACGTCGCTGGCGGTGTTGACGTTGTCGGCGGTCTGGTTCACGGTGCTGGTGATCTGCCCCATGCTGGCGGCGGTCTGCTCCAGGTTGGACGCCTGCGCTTCGGTGCGCGCGGCCAGGTCGACGTTGGCGGTGCGCACCGCGGTGGTGGTCGAGCGGGTCAGCGCAAAATTGACGCGGATGTCGCCGATGATCGAGGCCAGGTTCAGGTTCAGCTGGCGCACGAAGGCTTGCAGCTGGCCCAGTTCGTCGTGGCGGTCGACCGCCATGCGGGTGGTCAGGTCGCCGCCGGCCAGGATGCGGGCGGCGTTGATGCTGGCCTGGATCGGCGCGACGATCGCGCGCTGCAGCGTGTACCAGCTGTACAGGGCCAGCACGCAGGTGATGGCGGCCATCGCGTGCAGCAGGCCGCCGGCATAGGCGAACAGCGCGTGCGCGGCCATCGCCAGCGCCAGCGCGGCCATGCCGCCGAACGACAGGGCCAGGCGCTGCGCCAGCGTGATGTCGCGCAGCTTGTTGCGGATTTTTTTCCAGCCGCGCGGCGCTTCGCTGCCGCGCAGGATCGTGACGCCGTCCGCATTGCCGCCCTTGATGGTGCGGTACAGCTGGGCCGCTTCGTCGATCTGCTTGCGCTTGGGCTTGGTGCAGACCGACATGAAGCCGGTGGTCTTGCCCTTTTCGATGACCGGTGTCACATTGGCGATGCACCAGAAGTAAGCGCCGTCGCTGCAGCGGTGCTTGACCAGGCCGCGCCACGGTTCGCCCGACAGCACCGTGCGCCACATGTCGGCATCGACCTCGGCCGGCATATCGCCGTGGTACAGCGTGTTCTGCTTACGCCCGCGCAACGCATCGTCGGCAAATCCGCTCACGTCGATATAGGTCGAGTTCGCATAGGTGAGATGGCCCTGGAGGTCGGTGGTCGACACAATCGGCTTGCCGTCTTCGAGGACGACTTCGCGATCGGCCGCTGTGGATGTGCTGCGCATTGGCGTTCCTGGTCGTGGTAATCACTGTAATGGGCTACTATTTTATCAGCATAAGGACTAAATTAATTGCAAAATGGCATTACTCCTTGTCAATATGCTTTGATCGGCGTTGTTACAGTGTCACTTTGTTGCAGTAACCAAGTGTTTTTGATAATAGTTAATCAATACAACTAAGGGAGTCCCTATGGATTGGATCCGACTGTGCGCGGCCGCCGCTGCGCTATTGCTGCTGGCCCCGGCCAGCGCCGCCGAGCTGCCGCTCGACAAGCTGCAGCTGCCGCCCGGCTTCAAGCTCGAGCTGGTGGCGCGGGTGCCGAATGCGCGCGCGATGGTGCTCGGCAAAAATAACGTGCTGTATATCGGCTCGATGAAGGAAGGCAAGGTGCACGCGCTGGCGCTCGATGCTTCGTTGCGCGCCGGCACGCTGCACCAGATCGCCTCCGGCCTGAACCTGCCGGCCGGCGTCGCCTACCGCGACGGCAGCCTGTATGTGTCGGCGGTCGACCGCCTGCTGCGCTTCGACGGCATCGACGCCAGGCTGGCCAACCCGCCCAAGCCGGTCGTGCTGCGCGCCGACCTGCCGAAGGAAACCCACCACGGCTGGCGCTTCATCGCCTTCGGCCCGGACGGCATGCTGTATGTGCCGATGGGCGCGCCGTGCAATGTGTGCGACCGCCAGGACCCGACCAAGTACGCCAGCATCGTGCGCATGAAACCCGATGGCAGCGGCCAGCAGGTGGTGGCGCGCGGCGTGCGCAACTCGGTCGGCTTCGACTGGGAGCCGGGCAGCGGCGAGCTGTGGTTCTCCGACAATGGCCGCGACCTGCTGGGCGACGAGATCCCGCCCGATGAACTGAACCGCGTGGGCAAACTGAACGAGCACTTCGGCTACCCGCACTGCCATGCCGGCTTCATCGCCGATCCCGAATTCGGCGGCAAGACCACCTGCGCCGAATTCACGCCGCCGGTGCAGGTGCTGGGCCCGCACGTGGCCGCGCTCGGCATGCGCTTCTACACCGGCAGCCAGTTCCCGGCCGCGTATCACAAGCAGGTGTTCATCGCCGAACATGGTTCGTGGAACCGCAGCAAAAAGAATGGCTACCGCATCAGCGTCGTCACCCACAAAGGCGGCAAGGCGCTGTCGTACGCGCCTTTCATCACCGGCTGGCTGCAGGGAGAAACAGCATGGGGCCGGCCGGCCGATGTGCTGATGCTGCCCGACGGTTCGATGCTGATCGCCGACGACCTGGCCGGCGCCATCTACCGCGTCACCTACAAGGGAGGTAATTCCTGATGCGCCGCTGCCTGGCCTTTGTGTTCGCCTTGCTGTTGTCCTGTGCAGCCCCGCTGCTGCAGGCGCAGCAACTCCCCGCCCTTGCGGCCGACGTTGATGTCAGCCATGTCGGCAAGGACAAGTGGCGGGTCGATTACCGCCTTGCGCAACCGGTGACTGCCATCAAGCTCGCGCTCGTCGGAGACTACCGGCAGCAAGCCTGGAAGATGCTCACGCCGGGCATGGCGCTGCGCACGGATTCGGAATTCGACATGCTGGTAGCCGATGGCAAGCCATTCACCCGGGCCAGCGTCGAGATCAGTACCTTTGACGGCTTCGCCCCCAAAGCCTATGCGCCGTTCACCCGCTTCACCGATGGCGGCACCGCCGTTTTCCTCGGCCATCTGCAAGGCGACGCGCTAAATAACGCGCAGTCGTATTCGATGGCGAGCACGATACGCCTGCATGGTCTGGCGAACGAAAACGTGATTGCGCCGCCGGAGAACCGGCTGCTCGAAGGCGGCGAGCGCGGTTACGCCTATTTTGGTCCGGCCAAGGCGGTAGCGTCCGGCAAGGTGCAGCTGCTGCTCGATCCTGCCACGCCGGTATGGATGCGCGACACCATGCTCGACGTCGGCGCCAGCATGGCGCGCTATTACGAGCAGGCCTACCAGCGCCCGCTGAAGGACCAGCTGTTCATCATGGTGGCGGTGGCCGGCTTTGACAAGCCTGGCTTCTCGGTCAAGGGCGGCGCCACCATGGGCCAACTGAATTACCGGGTCGAAGGCGCCGGTGTGCTGCGCGATGTGCCGGCGCTGCGCGACCTCATGAGGGTGCTGGTCGCGCATGAAATGGCGCACCTGTGGCAGATGAATATCGCGCGCGGCGGCATCGGCGAAGCCGACCCGTGGATCCACGAGGGCGGGGCCGAGGCGATGGCACTCGATGGCCTGCTGCAGGCCGGCATCTGGAACGAGGCAGGCGTGGCGGCCTACCGCGCCAGGAAGGCGGCCCTGTGCGACAAGCTCGGTGGGGAGGTGACGTCGTACGATGGCATATATGCCTGCGGGCTATTGCGGTTTGACCGCATGGACATGCCCATCGTTCCATTGTGGCGCGCGATGCTGCAGGCCACCGAAGCGAAGGGGGAGGTGTATTCGGTGCCGATGCTCAAGGCGATCGGCGCCAGGGTGGCCGCCGACTAAATCCGGATGGCGCGCCGCCGGCTGCACCGGCGGCGCCTTCGCACCCCTATTTCTTCAGCCTGGCGCCAGCCAGTTGGGCCACACCTGCCAGCGTGGTCTGGGCTGCGTTCAGGCCCAGCATGAAGTCCTTGTCCGAATAGGTGGAAAAGACATCGGTCGGTTGGTGCCAGTTGGGATTCCAGCCTGCGCCAATCTGCATGCCCCGTTCATTTTCACGCAGCGAAATCGATGGCACGTGATCCATGAACGGCGTCGAATCGGTATTGGTCATGTGCGGGCTGACGGTGGCAGGATAGTGGCTCGCATATTTATTGTTCGCCGCATGGAAGTGCCATGCCAGCCTGGCCGAAGCATCAGCCTGTTTGGACACGGACTGGAACTCGATATTCACATCCGCTTCGCGGCGCTGCTCGGGCGGCGACACGTACACCGCTTGGCCCCTGGCATCTGCTACCTGCTTGCCGGCCGCGTCGAGTTTTGGAATCGGCATGCCGTGATCCCACATCATCATGTCGTGCTGGATCATGCCGAGCCACTTCGGCTCCGGGTATTTGCCCGAACCTTTGGGCGACTCGATGCCCTGCAAGTCCTTGCGCTGCTCGACATAGGCGCGCGCGCCATTGAGGCCGGTTTCCTCATTATTCCAAAGCACGAAGCGGATCGAGCGATCGGTCTCGACGCCGGCGGCGCTGAAGATGCGGGCCAGTTCCATCACCAGCGCGGTGCCCGACGCATCGTCGTTGACTGCTTCGCCAAAGCCGATGCCATCCATATGGGCGCCGACGATATACATTTCGTCCGGCCGGGTGGTGCCGATCTTGGTGCAGTAGACGTTCTCGCGCGGCGTGGTGCCGACCGGCGTCGGTTCGGCATTGAGCGCGCGCAGCCTGGCATCGGGCTGCAGCATCGGGTCGGTATTGACGCCGATCGCGGCGCGCTGGCCGAACAGGGTGCTGCCGCCAGGGCCGGCCGGGCCGGCACGGCCGCCGCCGGTCTGGGGCGCCGGCCGGACCGGAGCCGGGGCGCCGGCCGGGCGCGGGGCCGGCTGGGTGAAGTCGTACTTGAGGCGTTCGGTATTGGCGCAGCCATAGGACTTGAGCTGGGCCTCGATCCAGTCGAGCGCCCGGCGATTGCGCTCGGTTCCCTGGCGGCGGTCGCCGAACTGGGCCAGGCCGCGAATCGTGGCCTTGTATCTTTCGATATCGAGCTGGCTGACCAGCGCATGGGCCGCATCGGCCTGCCCATTGACGGGCGCCGCCGGCTGCGGTGCCTGGGCGTTCGCCAGCGGCGCCGCGCCAGCGAGTGCGGCCAACAGGGCGAGGATGGAGTGGCGGGGCAGGGGGATGGATGTCATTGGGCGGCCTTCAACAAGTGGGAGCGTGGGAAATTGCGATCTGGCAACAGGCTAGCATGCGCGGTGCGGCGCGATCAAGCGCCGTCCGCGCGCGGTGCGACTACCGTCCCGCCGTCTTCGGCACGATGTGGGCACCGAGCGCGCGCAGTTCGGCCGCCACGATGGCCCCGCCCCGGTCGATGCCGGCTTCGTTGCCGGTGCCCGAGTCGATGTTGACGAGGAGCTCGAGCAGGGCGCTCGCCTCGGCGCGGGCCTGCAGCGCCTGCGCGTACATGGCTGCATCCTTGGCCGGCACGGGTCCGGCGCACAGGCAGGCCAGGGACACGAACAGGGCAGGCAGGGGGGACATCTTGATCGGTGCTTCCCTGGCTGGGGCTGACATCAAGATTGCAGATTGGACAGTCTACGCCGCATTCAGGGGAGCGCGTCGCCGCTGTACTTGCTCATGATCTGCTTGATTTCTCCACTGGCGGTCATTTTCTTCACTGCCTCTTTGAGTGCCTGCATCGTCTCGGGCGTCGCCGTTTTTTTTGAGAAAAACAGGATGAATTCGTTCTGGCCCAGCACCAGAGGGGTGCCAAGCTCATCCGGTCTGATGCCGGCCGCCCGCGCGCCATAGTAGAAACCTGCATCGGAGCCTACGCCAGCGTCGAGCCGGCGCGCTGCCAGCATTTTCGCCATCACCGCATAGTCGGTGACGGCGTACTTCTGGATCGCCTGGTCGGAGTCGAACTCCTTGACATAGCTGCTGGTCCGGATGACGCCGACTATCTTGCCATGCAACTCGCTGAGTTGGCGGTAATTGCTGCCTTTTGGACCGACCAGGATGATCGGCATCGCCACCACGGTCGCCATCGGAATCGCGGCCCGCAACATCTGCTCATTTCCGAACCGCAAGACAACGTCGGCCGTCCCGTTTTCGATTTCGAGAGCGGTGCGGGGGTAGGGAACCAGGGAGTTGGTGTATTGCAGTCCCGCCACTTCGGCAATGCGGCTGCCGATTTCGTACATCATGCCGGTCGGTTTGCCGCCATTGTCGAGGTAGCCCCAGGGCGGGCCGTGAATCGTGACGATGCGCAGCGGGCCGCACATGGCCGCATTGGCCCATACCAAGACCAAGGCGGCGAGCGCCAATTTGCACGTCTTCATCGCCTCGTCGTCCAGTCAGAAATTACAAAAGTTGGCAATCATCTTAGCTTGTTTTTGGCAGGGAATCTTCACAGACTATCACACCGAAGGATGCCGGGACTGGCGTTCGAGCTGGCAAGTGCAAGCCTGGTCCGACCGACCGGTTCGGGAAAACGGGGCATGGGTGAAATTTGTCAACATTACTTAAACCCGCGTAGAATGCGGGTGTCGCGGGTGTAGCTCAATGGTAGAGCAGAAGCTTCCCAAGCTTACGACGAGGGTTCGATTCCCTTCACCCGCTCCAATAAAATCAAGCACTTAGCCTAAAAAATCCTCCTGCTGTGTTTTCGCAAAAAGGACCGATTTCCGCAAAAATCACTTTGTGGACCGCACAATGCGTCCCCGACGCAGGTAATGGCGCTGCGTGGTCTTGACGTTCACATGCCCCAAGAGCTCGCTTGCCGCCTGTTCCCCGCGTTCATCACTCGTGTCATCCGCAGCCTTTGCCCGCAAGTCATAAAACCAGAATGATTTAATCTCTTCGGCAAGTTCCGGATGGGCGCTGGCCGCCGCTTTCCTTGCTCTGACGAATTGATTGCGCAAGGCCGGGGCTGTCAGGCGGCGCCCGTGCGAATTAACCAGCAAGGCTGAGGTGACGATTTTGTGGCCCGCTTTGCGGGCCCGAATACGCTCGATTAATTCGGCAAGTTTGCCGTCGATGATGATGCGCAGTGCCTGCTTGGTTTTTAATTGGGTGACAATGAGATAGCCATTGGCGATATCGTGCTCGGTCATCAGCAGCGCGTCAGCGGGTCGCTGGCCGGTCAAATAAGCCAGGTCCATCGCATCGCGCAATGGCTGCTGCGCGTGCGCATAGACAGCCGCAAAGACGGTATCGGAAATATAGACGGTGCGCTTATCAGTTGAGAATCCGACGATGCCTATGCAGGGGTTTTGGGCGTCGGTGTAACCCCAGGCGCGTGCGTGATTCCAGACCGTCGAGAACAGGCGCTTGCAGCGGTTGGCCGTGGTCGGCGTGTTTTTGTGACGGTCGAGGAACTGGCGAATATGCATGGGCCGCACCTGTTCGATTGGTGCGATATTGAAGAATGCCTGCAGGTGTTTAATATCGGAAGCGTAGGTGTGCCGGGTATTCGGTGACAGGGTTGGGATCACTTCCACCAGGTAACGGTTGAAAATATCGGCCAGGCGCATGTCGGTGGTGACGCGGGCCGGGCAAGCCAGCTCGGCGTATTTGCGCAACGCCTGAATAAAGTCGGTCCCGAGCGGAATTTCTCTGCGGGGAAAGGCGCCCGCGTCGAAATAGTAGTAGACGTGTTCGCCCCGCACGCGCCTGCGCATGTGCGGCGGTAAATTGAGATTGGTACTTGGTCTGCGTCCCATGGCGTCGTGTCTTGCCCGGTTACGTTCGATCCTTAGCCGGTCGCGCTGGCTTCAATAGCCCGCTTCCTTTTGGTGGCGAATTGCCAGCACGGTGACGGCATCGGCTTCGAAGCGATACAAGGCTATGTAGCCGGTGTCACCAAAGTCGATGGGCAATTCGCGAAATGCGCTGTCCATTTCCGGCACCGGGCGGCCCCGTTGCGGATGCTTGTCCAACAGTTGCATTGCTTTGACAATCGCGGCGGCGGCGCGTTTGGCTGCCTGCGGATCTTTTACCCGGAGGAATTCGCGAAGGCGTTGAAGATCGCGCAGCGCTGCTGGTGCGAATCTTACTTGTGACATACCGGTGGACCCTGCTCATCGTCATCGCCCCAGGTTTCGAGCCATGCCGTGACTTCCTCTGCGCCCACATGCATGCCGGTGCTCTGGTATTCCTTCCATGCGTTGATGGCGTCCTGGCGCAGCGCTTCGCGCTTCTCCTCCCTTTCCAGGTACTGGCTAATGGCTTCCTTCATCAGCCAGTGCGGCGTGCGCTGGCGCGCGTCTGCGAGCCGCTTGACCCGGTCGCGCGTGTCCTGATCGATCTTGATGGCGATGGGACGAATGGTGGTGGCGGTCATGGCGCGCTCCTTCGGGTAGCGAGAAGTATGTCTAGGTATTACTTTATCATACTCCGCTTTGGAAAACGTGATGTCCAGTTGCCTGGGATCGACGGGCGCGCGCTTCATTAGGAATGCCTTGAACCGTGTTCAATTGGAGACCCTGATCGCCAATGGCTATCCTCCGGCGGTCGTCGTCGAGACAAGGCGGGATTGCTTTGATGTGTGGTTGAAGTTGAGCGATGGGCCATTGCTGGACGAAGTGCGTGCAATTGCTGTGGACGGGCTGGGTAAGTCGCAGGCTTTGAATAAGGACCACGACCAGGCGCGTACACATGGGCGTCTTGCAGGCTTGACCAATCACGATGCACCCACGACGCGGGCCGGGTGGCATCCGTATGTGAAACTGCGCGCTGCCAGTGCGCAAGTGGCGCCGGCGGCTGCCGAATACCTGGAACGTATTGGGAACAGGCATGCCATGGAGCGTGAAGCGCAGCTGCGGAAATTGGAGCATATGCGCGAAATGTCGCGTTCCCGCAGAGGTGGACCGCAGCGCTAGATGTGGGGCCTATGATTAATGAAGGGAAACCTTGTCGATTGCATTACAATTGGCGGAGAACGGCCAATACCTGTCATCCGTAGGGTGGGCACTGCGTGCCCACGCGGGCGCGGGCATGGTGCGAACGTCATGGTGGGCACGCAGTGCCCACCCTACAACAACAGGCAGCTACGGGGCGAAAGCGGTAAATTTGGTCGTGAGTAATATTGGTCTTTAGCGCAATTGCCATACATGAACTGTGAATGCCAGCAATTGCCGCACAAACATATAGCTGTTAAACCCGCGCTCAATTCTTGAGTCGTTTGGCGACACAAAAATACCGCTCAAATATTCAGTATAAACGATATAAATCGTTTATTTTATTGATCGGTTTACTTCCGCAAAATCGATGTTCAATATCTTATTCCCGGGCTACGATTTTTGTTCAATATCTTTTTTGCGGAACGGTTTTTGGCACTTGCGGCCCTAGTTTAAAGGACTTTTTCTAGGGAATTCCCAAGCTCACGACGAGGGTTCGATTCCCTTCACCCGGGCAGGGTGTGGCGCGACAGCTTAGTCAGGTGCCTGGCAATGTCCTCCGGCGACAAGACCAGGTCGATGCACCCGCTGGCAATGGCACTCTCGGGCATGTCGGGCTGGATCGCGGTATCTGGCTGTTGCGCAATGGTCATTCCGCCGACCTGCTGGACCCCGCACAGCGCTGCGGCGCCATCGCCATCGAAGCCGGAAACGACGACGGCCACCAGCTTGCCTTCCCAGAAGCGGGTCAGCGAGCGCAGAAAAAGCGTGATGACGTTGGGCCAGCCCGTGGTTTTCGACAGTGGCTCGAGCAGAAACGCTTGATCGTGCACCAGCAGGTTGCGATTGGGTGGGATCACATAGACATGGTTCGGTTCGATCGGCATCCCCTCTGTGATGAGGCTGACCGGCATGCGCGTATGGTGCGCCAGGATCTCGGGCAAATAGCTAGGGCTGGCTCGCATGTGGTTGACGATGACGACCGCCACGCCCAAATCGACGGGAAGGCATTGCAGCAGGCGGATATAGGCGTCGAGGCCGCCGGCGGACCCACCAATGCACACAATTGGAAAATCGATCGGTGTAAAGGCAATTGTTGCTTCATCGACATTATGCTCGACTGCGCTTTCTGGCGGATCCATGATGCTCCAATATGAGGGCGAAGGTGAGCCTGACCGTATTCCCTAAGGCAGAACTTTTCTGTTCGCCAGCACACGCAAGGCCGGGCCGGTGCCCCTCCTTTCCTCACACTAGCGTGCACGATTGCCCAAATTCTCCCCCGAGCACCGTTAAAGAACCTATACTCAGTTTCTGCGCCACTGAAGCGTTCTGGAGAGGCAAATGGACGTGAATACAGCAGCGCAAGACCTCCTGCTCGACGAGGCGGGTGCTGGCGAGCTGCTGGCCGGCCCTGACCCGCTTGCCCCTTTCCCCATTGTCGGCATTGGCGCCTCGGCCGGCGGCCTGGCCGCCTTTGAAGCCTTCTTTGCCGGCATGCCGGAACAGGCGCCGCCGATGGCATTCGTGCTGGTGCAGCACCTGGCGCCGGATCACAAGAGCCTGCTCACCAGCCTGATCCAGCGCTGCACGACGATGCCCGTGTACGAAGTCGAGGACGGCATGCAGGTACAAGCGAACTGCATCTATATCATCCCGCCCAACCACGACATGGCTTTCCTCAACGGCAGCCTGCACCTGATGGAGCCAAACGCGCCGCGCGGCCAGCGCCTGGCGATCGACTTCTTTTTCCGTTCGCTGGCCCAGGACCAAGGCGAGCGCGCGATCGGCATCGTGCTGTCTGGCACCGGCAGCGATGGCACGCTGGGCGTGCGCGCCATCAAGGGCGAAGGCGGCATGGTGATCGCACAGACGCCGGAAACGAGCGAGTTCGACGGCATGCCGCGCAACGTCATCGCGACCGGCCTGGCCGACTACGTGCTGCCACCCGGCGAAATGATGGGCCAGCTGCTGCGCTATGTCGGCCATGCCGACAGCAACGCCAAGCGCCATGCGGCCACGGCAGCGACGCCCAAGGCCGAAAGCGCAATGAAGAAGATCTTCATCCTGCTGCGCTCGCAGACCGGGCACGATTTTTCAAACTACAAGCCCAGTACCATCAACCGCCGCATCGACCGCCGCATGGCGGTGCACCAGATTGCGCACATCGAAGCCTATGTCAAATACCTGCAGCAGACGCCGGTCGAGATCGAAGCGCTGTTTCGCGACCTGCTGATCGGCGTCACCAATTTTTTCCGCGACCCCGGCGTATTCGACACGCTCGAGCAGGACATCATCCCCAGGCTGTTCGCCAACAAGCCGGCCGGCGCCGTGGTGCGGGTGTGGTCGACCGGCTGCTCGACCGGCGAAGAAGCCTATTCGCTCGCCATCCTGCTGCACGAGCGGATGGAAGCGCTCAAGCGCAACTACACGATGCAGGTGTTTGCCACCGACATCGACAGCCGCGCCATCGCGTCGGCCCGCGCCGGCGTGTTCCCGGCGAGCATAGCCGCCGACGTCACGCCGGAGCGCCTGGCCCGCTATTTTTCGATCGAAAGCGACGGCAGCGCCTACCGCATCCACAAGAGCATCCGCGACATGCTGGTCATTTCCGAACAGGACCTGATCAAGGACCCGCCGTTCTCCAAGCTCGACCTGATCAGCTGCCGCAACCTGATGATCTATCTTGGCGCGCCGTTGCAACGCAAGCTGATTCCACTGTTCCACTACGCCCTCAATCCCGGCGGCATCTTGCTGCTCGGCACGTCGGAGGGGGTGGGGGAGTTTTCCGAGCTGTTCAGTGTGCTCGACCGCAAGGCCAAGGTATTCCAGCGCAAGGACGATTTCCATGGCAAGCAGCGGCTGAACTTCGGCCGGTCGACGCCGCCATCGGCCGACAGCCATCATGCGCATTCCACCAATACGAAAAAAATGAGCTTTCCCAATAAACTACCCCTGCGTGAATTGACTGAACAGGCGCTGCTGCAGCACCTGGCACCGACCAGCGCGCTGGTCAACTGGCAGGGCGACATCCTCTATCTGCATGGTCGTACCGGAATGTTCCTGGAACCGTCGCCCGGCGAAGCGGGCACCAGCAATGTGCTGAAAATGGCGCGCGACGGGCTGCGCCGCGAATTGACCGTGGCCCTGCACAAGGCCGTTCACAGCAAGGAGAGCGTGTCCTGCGCCGGTTTGCGGGTCAAGACCAACGGCCACCATTCGCAAGTAAAGCTGACCGTCTGCCCGGTGCTGGCCGGGCCGGTGGCGACGCCGGAGTCGCATCTCTACCTGATTGTGCTGGAGTGCACGCCGTCGATCGAGCCGGCCGCCGGGCCGGCCGCCGTGGTGCAACAGGCCGGCCCGGCGAGCGACGCCGAAGAACGCATCGCCAGGCTGATGCAGGAATTGCGCGCCAAGGATGATTACCTGCAATCGACCCATGAGGAACTGGAGAGCTCCAACGAGGAACTCAAGTCGTCCAACGAGGAGATGCAGTCGGTCAATGAGGAATTGCAGTCGACCAATGAGGAGCTGGAGACCTCGAAGGAAGAACTGCAGTCGGTCAACGAGGAACTGGCCACTGTCAATACCGAATTGCAGACCAAGGTGGCCGATCTGTCGCGTACCAACAATGACATGAACAATCTGCTGGCCGGAACCGGCATCGGCACCGTGTTCGTCGACTTCCAGCTGCGCATCCTGCGCTTTACGCCGGCGGCCAGCACCATCATCAACCTGATCCTGTCGGACGTCGGGCGGCCCGTCGCGCACATCGCCTCCAACCTGGTGCGCTACGACAGCCTGGTGGCCGATACCCAGGCCGTGCTCGACACGCTGGTGGCCAAGGAGATTACGGTGCAGACCACGCTGGGCCATTGGTACCGGATGTGCATCCAGCCCTACCGTACGCTCGACAATGTGATCGAAGGGGCGGTGATCTCGTTCATCGACATCACCGAAACGGTGCAGACGCGCGACGCGCTCGACAAGGCCAACCAGCTGCTGCGGATGGCCGTCATCGTGCGCGATGCGCACGATGCGATGACGGTGCAGGACCTGAGCGGGCAGACGCTGGCCTGGAACCCGGGTGCCACACGGATGTACGGCTGGACCGAAGCCGAAGCGCTGACGATGAATGTTCGGGAGCGGATTCCCGCAGCCCTGCGCCTGGCGGCGCAGCAGCTGGTGCAGAACCTGAACCAGACGGCGACGCTGGAAATACAGCACACCGAGCGCCTCACCAGGCAGGGCGAGACCGTCGCGGTGTCGATCGTATCGTCCGCCTTGTGCAACGACGCCGGCCAGATGTATGCAATCGCCACCACCGAACGCAGTGCGACGGCAGGCGCGCCATGAACGACGTGTCAGGCGGGCCGGCAGCGGCAGGCCTGGGGCCGGACACCGGGCCGACCTCGGTCCGCCAGCGCGCCGAGCATAGGCTGCAGCACCAGGCAATGGCGTCGGCCGTCGATCCCGCCGCCATGGCACCCGCCGACGTGCGGCAACTGCTGCATGAACTGCACGTCCATCAAATCGAGCTGGAGATGCAGAACGAAGAACTGCGCGAAGCGCAGGGCACGCTCGACATTGTGCGCGAGCGCTATTTCGACCTGTATGACCTGGCCCCGGTCGGCTATTGCACCGTCAGCGAACAGGGCCTGGTGATGCAGGCCAACCTGACGGCGGCCGGCCTGCTCGGCATCGCCCGCTCCGGCTTGCTCAGCCAGGCATTCTGGCGCCTGATCCAGAACGACGACCAGGACACGTATTATCTGCGCCGCAAGCTGCTGCTCGAAACGGGCATGCCACAGTCGTTCGAGCTGCGCCTGCTCGGAAAGGATGGAGCGGTGTTCTGGGCTGGCGTGACGATGACGATCGCGCGTGACCAGGACGGTGTGGCCGAATACCGCGTCGTATTCGTCAATATCGCCGAGCGCAAGGAGGCCGACGCGCAACGGGGCCTGCTGGACCTGGCGCTGAAGGAGACCAATCGCAAGCTCGAACAGGCAGTGACCGATGCCGACAAGGCCAACCGGGCCAAGTCGGAATTCCTGTCGAGCATGAGCCACGAATTGCGCACGCCGCTGCATGCCATCCTCGGCTTCGCACAATTGATGGACCAGGCCATCGCCTCGGTCGCCGTCGAACAGAAGGGCAATATCGGCCAGATCCTCAAGGCCGGCTGGCACCTGCTCAAACTGGTCGACGAAATCCTCGACCTGGCCGCGGTGGAGGCCGGAAAGCTCGAGCTTGCGCTGGCGCCGGTCGAGCTGGCAGGCTTGCTGGGCGAATGCGTCGACATGGTCACGCCGATGGCGCAGCAGCGCGGCATCGCACTGGTGCTGCCCGAGGCAGGGCTGTCCCTGTGCATGCATGCGGACCGGAACCTGCTCAAGCAAGCCTTGCTCAACCTGCTGTCCAATGCCGTCAAGTACAACCATGCCGGTGGCACGGTGACGATGCGCTATGCCGAATGCGCCGCGCGTCGCGTTCGCATCACCATCGCCAATACGGGGGCGGGGCTGACGCCCCATCAACTGGGCCAGCTGTTCCAGCCGTTCAACCGGCTCGGCCGCGAGTCGGGCAGCGAAGGCGGCACCGGCATCGGCCTGGTGCTGTCCAAGCGCCTGGTGGAGTTGATGGGAGGGCAGATCGGCGCCCACAGCACGCCAGGCCAGCACACCGCTTTCTGGATCGAGCTGGTCCTGGCCGAGCAGGCCAGCGCCAGCGCCGACGAGGCTGGAGCGCCACCCGACCACGGCGCGGACCAGCCCGGCCAGGCGCCGGTGCGCACGCTGCTCTATGTCGAGGACAACCAGGCCAACCTGATGCTGGTCGAGGCCATCGTCCGGCGCCAGCCGTCGATCCGCCTGTTGACGGCACAAGACGGCGTCAGCGGCCTGGCGATGGCGCGCACCTTCCTGCCAGATTTGATACTGATGGATGTCAATTTGCCCGGCCTCAGCGGCATCGACGTGCTGCAACGGCTTGCCCAGGACTCCGACACGGCGGCAATCCCGATCATCGCCCTCAGTGCCAATGCCATGGCCAGCGACATCGAGCAGGGCCTGAAGGCCGGTTTCACCCACTACCTGACCAAGCCGATCAAGATCGACGAACTGCTCCGCGTGCTGGGCCTGTTCACCCGCTGACGGCGCGACGGCGCCAGCTGCCGGCGACGCTACAGCGGGTCATTTTCCTTGGCACCAAAGAAGCCCTTGCTCACTTTCAGTAAGTTGGCCGCATACGGGCTCATTTTCCCCGCCCGGCTCTTGCCGAGCTGTTCGATCGCCGACTTGCACAGGCCCAGCGTGAGCAGCATCAGGCCGGCCATGAAGGAAGCGATGGCGAACGCCATCGACAGCCGATCAACAAGCGGCGCATCGCCAGCACCTTGCGGCGGGCGCTGATATAATTCGATAGAATTATCCCCGGGCAACATTCCGGGCCGATTCCCACCCATTCCACCTGCCTGGGGCCGCCTTGAAGCGACTGTTGCCTGCCGTGCTGTCTGCCTTTGCCTGGCTGTTAGCCGGCCTGGCCCCGGCGCAGGCATGCCCGCACGTGGCGCGGGTCGGCATCAGCGAGCTCGGCTACGCGTCCTATCAGAACGGCAGCCAGGTCGAAGGCATCTCGGTCGACCTGGTCAAGGAAATGGCGCGCCGCGCCGGCTGCAAGGTCGAATTCGTCTGGTTCCCGCGCGACCGCCTGCTGATCGAGTACAGCAGCGACCGCATCGACATCGCGATGGCGGCGCTGCGCACGCCGCAGCTCGACAAGCTGGCCCAGTTCCTCCCCTACGGCTACACCCAGTACGAGCTGCTGCTGCCGCGCCGCTCCGGCGTGACCACCCTGGCCGGCTATATCGACGGCGGCCGCGGCACCCTGGTGGCGCATCGGGGCCAGACCTTTACGCCGCTGATCCGGGCCCAGTTGGCCAAACTGGAAAAGGCTGGCCGCATCGAATGGCAAAGCGATTTCGATGCGCTGTTCAAGCGTGTCGCCGCCAGCCGCGACGACGCCACCATCGCCACCCCGGCCGTGTCGCTGTGGTACCGCAAGCGCATCGCCAATGCCGACGAACTGATGGCGTTCGAGATGAGCGAGGGGCCGCGCCAGTTCGTCGGCATGTACCTGTCGCGCAAGAACCTGCCTGCCGCCAGCCGCCAGGCGCTGGCGGCGGCGCTGCGCAGCATCGTCGAGGACGGCACGCTGCTGAAGATCTACGGCAGCTACCTCGACGAGGCGACCGTCAGGCGCCTGTTCAGGAACGAGATCAGGCAGCTGGCCCGGGCCATCCCCGTCAGGTAGCGCTGCCGCCGGGGCGGCAGGGCCTTGCGCTATAATGTCGACCCCGCCGGGTTTGCCCGGCTTGCCACGCAGAGCATGCCCATGTCTTCCGATACGCCTCCAAACGGCCCGAACCGGCCAATGCTGTACGACCCGACTGAACACCGGATCCGTAGTTTCGTCACCCGCGCCGGCCGCCTGTCGATCGCCCAGGCGCGCGCGCTCGAGACGCTCGGTCCGCAGTACCTGGTGCCGTTCGCGAAGGCGCCGCTTGATACCAAGGCCCTGTTCGGCCGCAGCGCGCCGGTGATCTTCGAGATCGGCTTTGGCATGGGCGACACCACCTCGCATATCGCGCGTCATATGCCGGACAAGGATTTCATCGGCGTCGAAGTGCATACGCCGGGCGTGGGCAGCCTGCTCAAGCAGATCGGCGAGCAGGGCCTGACCAACCTGCGCCTGATCCAGCACGACGCAGTCGAGGTATTGAACCATATGATCCCGGACGCCTCGCTGGCTGGCGTGCACGTGTTCTTCCCGGACCCGTGGCACAAGGCGCGCCACAACAAGCGCCGCCTGATCCAGCCTGCGATGGTCAGGCTGCTGGCCGACAAGCTGGTGACGGGCGGTTACCTGCACTGCGCAACCGACTGGCAAGAATACGCCGAACAGATGCTGGGCGTGCTGGGCGCGGAGCCGCTGCTGCACAATGCGGCCGACGGCTACGCGCCGCAGCCGGCCTACCGGCCGCTGACCAAGTTCGAAAACCGCGGCCTCAAGCTGGGCCACGGCGTGTGGGATTTGGTGTTTATTAAGAACTAGAAAATACGCGGAAACTCGCAAGCGAAAAATAGCTGCGAATATTTAGTTCGAGCACACTTCGAGGGTGTAATATTCAACAGCCATTCGGCGTTCGCCATCCAGGGCGCGGCACGCCGGTGACACCTTCCCCTCGAGGAGAATGGACTTGTCCACTGAGTCAGTGACATCGACGTCTCATCTGCTGTGCCGAAGTAAAGGCTACGCATGCGCGTTGCCATTGACCCATGTGCGCGAAACGATGCGCGCCCTGCCGCTGCAAGCGGTCCCGGACATGCCGCCTTTTGTCCTCGGCGTGTCCGTCATTCGCGGCCAGGTGGTGCCGGTGGTCGACCTGGCCGCCTTGCTCGGCGCTGCCGCCGCCACCACCACCACCCGCTATGTCACGCTCGATCTCGGCCAGCGCCAGGTGGCGCTGGCGGTCGAGGAAGTCGTTGGCGTGCGCAGCTTGCCGGCCAGCGCAATGGCCGACGTGGCGCCGCTGCTGCATGCAAGCGAAGCGGGCATGGTGGCCGCCCTCGGCACGCTCGACGCGAAACTATTGCTTGTTCTGCAGGCGAGCCAGCTGCTTGCCCCTGCGCTGTGGTCGGCGCTGGCCGTGCACCAGGCGAGCGCATGATGGCGCCGACCATCCAACAGGTCGAGCGCTTCCGCGCGCTGATCGCGGCGCGTCTCGGCCTGCATGTCGACGACGCCAAGCTGGCCGGCCTGGCCACGCTGCTGGCGACCCGCTGCGGCGCCGACTGCAGTGCCTACCTCGATGCGCTGGCGACGGCGCCGCTGGCGTCGCTGGCCAGCCTGGCCACCGAGCTGACCGTGACCGAAACCTATTTTTTCCGCAATATCGACCAGATCAAGGCGTATGCCGCGATGGCCCTGCCGGAACGCTTGCAGGCCAATCCGGCGGGCGTCCCGGTGCGCATCCTGTCGGCCGGCTGCGCCTCCGGTGAAGAGCCGTATTCGCTGGCCATGGCGGCCTGCGAACGGCTGGGGCAGGCATCGGACCAGCTGTCCATTACCGCGTTCGACATCAACCCGGCGATGCTGGCCAAGGCCGCGCGTGCACGCTACACGCAGTGGTCGCTGCGCGAGATTCCGGAAGCGCTGAAAAGCCGCTGGTTCCACAGCGACGGCGAATCGTTCGCGCTCGACGAATCGATCCGCCGCATGGTTCGCTTCGAGGCCCGCAACCTGGCCGACGCCGGCGACGACTGCTGGCTGCCCGCCTCGTACGACATCGTATTTTGCCGCAATGTCCTGATGTATTTCACGCCGCCCAATATGGAGGCGGCGATCGAGCGCATCGCCAGCGCGCTGGTCCCGGGCGGCTACCTGTTCCTGGGGCATGCGGAAACCCTGCGCGGCGTGTCCAATGATTTTCATTTGTGCCACACCCACGACACCTTCTATTACCAGCGCAAGTCGCGCCTGTCCGCGGCGCGCCAGGCCGCACCGGCGCCATCGGCGAGCGCTGCGGCGAGTGCAGCGGCCGCCCGGCTCTGGCAGCCGGGCGCCGGCCTGGCCGACAGCGGATGGGTCGACGCGATCGATCGGGCGGCCCGACGCATCCACGTGCTCAGCGAGAACGCGCCGTCCGGACGCGGCGCGGCGCCGTCGCCGGCGCCGGACGCCGGCACGCAGCCGGGCGCTGCAGCGGGGCCTGACCTGGCGCGCGCACGCGCCTACCTGCACAGCGAACGCTATGACCGCACGCTCGAACAGATCGGCCACCTGGCGCGCGAGCACGCGGACGACCCGGACGTATTGCTGCTCAAGGCGGTGTCGCTGACCCATAGCGGGGCGCTGGAGCAGGCCGAGGCGGCATGCCGCCAGTTGCTGGCCCAGGACGACATGAACGCCGGCGCCCACTATGTGCTGGCGCTGTGCCGCGAAGAGGCGGGCGACATCGCCGGCGCGCTCGGGCATAACCAGAGCGCTGCCTACCTTGACCCGGAGTTCGCCATGCCGCGCCTGCATATCGGCCTGCTGGCGCGGCGTCACGCCGAGCCCGAATCGGCGCGCCATGACCTGACGCAGGCGATGCTGCTGCTGCAAAAAGAAGACCCGGCGCGGCTGCTGCTGTTCGGCGGCGGCTTCAAGCGCGAAGCGCTGGTCGCATTGTGCCGGGCCGAGCTGGCCGCCCTCGGAGACCACGCCTGATGGCAGCCGCCACCGACAACCCGGCGCTGCTGGCCCTGCGCGAGCAATTCGACGGCGCCTTCGCGCTGGCGCCGCAGCCGGCCGACGCCGCGCGCCTAAATATGCTGGCGCTGCGGATCGGCGGCGATCCGTACGCCATGCAGCTCGACCAGGTGGCCGGGCTGCATGCCGACCGCCGCATCCTGCCGCTGCCGACGGCGGCGCCGTCGCTGCTGGGCGTGACGGGCTTCCGCGGCCAGATCGTGCCGGTCCACGACCTGGCCGTGTTGCTGGGCCATAGCCGCGGCGCGCCGCCGCGCTGGCTGGTGCTGGTGCGCTGCGCCCAGCCGCTGGCACTGGCCTTCGACCAGTTCGAATCGCATTTTTCGGTGGCCGCCGGGCAGATCATGCGCGCCGGCCAGCCGGACGGGCCGGCGCCGCTGCGCGACGCGGTGCAGGCGGCGCAGGCGCTGCGCCCCATCATTGACTTGACATTGCTGCACCAGGAAATTGAACGCCTTGCCGATACGATTCGGCGACAAAGGAGAAAGCCATCATGAACAGAGCTTGGACATTCGGCAGGAAGATCGCATTCGGCTTCGGCCTCATGGTATTGGTGGCGCTGCTGATTGGCGCCGTCGCCATCTTTGCCTTGCGCACCGCGGTCGACAGCCAGGAACGCGTCATCAGCGTCAACGCCCAGCTACTGGTGGAGGTCGAGCGCTTGCGCGCCGACAACGAGCGGGTGGTGGCCACCGTGCGCGGCTATACCATTTCCCCCGAGGAGAGATTCATCGCCCGTAACCGCGCCGCGCGTGAGGATGCGGCGGTGGTGCTGGGGCGTATCAAAAGCTTGATCTACACGGATCAGGGACGCCGCATGGCAAGCGAGATCGAACAGGCGCTGGCGGCCTACAATGGCGTCGCCGACGAGGTCATCAGCCTGGTCAATGCGCGTGCCAAGCAGGAGACGATCGTCCGCCTGCTCGACGACAAAATGCTGCCGGCGCGCGACCGGGCCGACGCGCTGATGGTCACCTTCGCCCAGCTCGAGGAGCGCCACCTTGAAGAAGCAAAGCAGCACGCATCCAATGTCAGCGCCAGCGCGGTGCTGTCGCTGTCGGTGCTGGCCGGCGTGGCGGTTTTGCTGGCCATGGTACTGGCCGCCGTGCTGGTGCGCACGCTTGGCCAGCAAATCGGCGCGGCGGTCGGGCATGTGCAAAGTTCGTCGGCCGAGCTGCAGGCCGCCGCCAGCCAACAGGCGTCGGGCGCCAAAGAGCAGGCCGGGGCGATGACCGAAATCAGCACCACCATCAGCGAACTGGTGGCCACGTCGCGCCAGATCGCCGAGAGCGCCCAGCGCGTGGCCCAGATCGCCGAACAGACGGCGGCGGCCGCGCGCAGCGGCGAGGGAACGGTCGACAAGGGGCAGGATTCGATCGCCGGGATCCGCCGCCAGATCGACCTGGTGGTCACCCACATGCTGGACCTGGGCCGCAAGTCGCAGGATATCGGCGCCGTGCTCGACGTCGTCGGCGAACTGGCCGAGCAGACCAATATCCTGGCCATCAACGCCACCATCGAGGCCAGCGGCGCGGGCGAGTCGGGCAAGCGCTTCGCCGTCGTGGCCGAGGAAATCCGCAAGCTGGCCGACCGGGTGGCCGCTTCCACCAAGGGCATCCGCGGTCAGATCGACGACGTGCGCGGCGCCGTCAACACCACGGTGATGGCGACCGAAAGCGGGGCCAAGGCGGTCGACGCCGGCGCGCGCCAGTTCGCCGAGGTGGCGCTCGCCTTCAAGCAGATCGCCACCCTGGTCGGCACCACCACCGAGGCCGCGCGCGAGATCGAGCTGTCAACCAAGCAGCAGGCCAGCGCGGCCGAACAGGTGCGCATCGCCATCACCGACGTCGCGCAGGCGACCCAGGAAACCGAAGCCAGTTCCAGCCAGACGCTGCAGACGGCGTCCCAGCTGGCCGGCCTGTCGCTCGACCTGCGCCGCCTGATCCAGCCGCAGGCCGCCTGACGGAGCGGGCGATGGCCAAGGATCCCTACCGCTATTTCCGGATCGAGGCGCGCGAGCTGGTCGACCAGCTCGGCCAGGGCATGCTGGCGCTGGAGCGGGACGGCGGCGCCCAGGCCGTGCCGCACCTGCTGCGCCTGGCCCATACGCTGAAGGGGGCGGCGCGCGTCGTCAAGCAGGCCGAGATCGCGGACCTGATCCATGGTGTCGAAGACGCGCTGGCGCCCTATCGCAGCGGCGCCGACCCATTGCCGCGCGAGCACATCGACCTGATACTGGCCAAGTGCGACGCCATTAACGCCAGGCTGGCCGAGCTACCGCGCGCCGACGGCGCCGCGCCCGATGCGGCGCCGCTGCCCGCCGGCGGCGAAGGCGCGCCGCGCATCGTGCGCGCCGACGTCATCGAAGTGGACGCCCTGCTCGAGGGCCTGGCCGAAATCGGCAGCGAGCTGGCGCTGCTCGCGCGCGCAATCGCCCAACTGGACTCGATGCGCGAGCTGGCGCAGTCCCTGCAGGACGGCGCGCACCATGCGCAGGACAAGGGTGCGGAATCGGCGCGCCAGCTCGAAACCATGGCCATCACGCTGGAGCGCGCGATGGCGGCCGGCGCCGAACGCATTGACCGCGAGCTGCGCGAGACGCGCGACGCCGCCGAGCGCCTGCGCCTGATCCCGGTGTCGAGCATCTTCCACGCGCTCGAACGCACGGCGCGCGACGCCGCCTACGCGATGGGAAAGCTGGTCGTTTTCGAGTCCGGCGGCGGCCACTTGCGCATCGATGGCGAAGTGCTCGATGTGGTGCAGGGCGCCATGGTGCAGCTGGTGCGCAACGCCGTCGCGCACGGGATCGAATCGCCGGCCCGGCGCCGTGCCGCGGGTAAAGGGGAATCCGGGCGCATCACGGTCGATGCCGTGCGGCGCGGCCACCGCGTGTGGCTGCGCTGCAGCGACGACGGTGCCGGCATCGACCTCGGCGCGGTGCGCCGCGTGCTGGGCGAGCGTGGCGCAGCGGCCGGCGAGCTGGCTGCCCTCGGCAGCGCGCAATTGCTCGACATGCTGCTGCGCGGGGGCATCACGACCAGCGGGCAGGTGAGCGAGCTGGCCGGGCGCGGCATCGGACTGGACGTGGTGCGCGCCGCGATGCAGGACCTGGGTGGTGAAGTGCGCACCAGCACCGACAGCGGCCAGGGCACCGTCATCGAGCTGCGCGTGCCGTTGCGGCTTGCCGCGCTTGACGTGCTGCTGGTGGAGGCCGACTCGCATGTGATGGCGCTGCCGCTCGACGCCGTCAAGGGCACGCTGCGCGTGCGGGGCGACGATATCATCGTCACCCCTGACGGCGAAAGCATCGCCTATCAGGGGCGCAGTGTCCGGTTGCTTGAACTGAAGCTGGGTTCGCGCGTCAAGGGCGGCCATCGCTGGACGCCACGCGCCCTGACCGCCGTGATACTGGAGGTCGACGGTGCCCTGACGGCACTGGCCGTGTCGCGCCTGCGCGGCATCGAGAGCATTGTGTTGCGCGCGCTGCCCGAACTGGCGCCGGCCGATCCGATGATACTGGGCCTGCATCTCGACAGCGAAGGCAACCCGCGCATGGTGCTCGATCCCGAAGCCCTGGCCGCATCGATGCGCTCGCGCGGTGCGGGCGCGGCGCCGGCGGCGCCCGCCAAGCCAATCCTGATCGTCGACGATTCCCTCACCACTCGCATGCTCGAAAGCAGCATCCTGGAGTCCGCCGGGTACAGCGTGGCAATGGCGGCCAGCGGCGAAGAGGGGCTCGAGATGGCGCGCCGCAAGTCGTATGCGCTGTTCCTGGTCGATGTGGAAATGCCGGGAATGAACGGTTTCGAATTCATCGAATCGACCCGCGCCGACGCCCTGTTGCGCCATGTGCCGAGCATCCTCGTCACCTCCTGCGATGCGCCGGAATACCGGCAGCGCGGCGCGGCGGCTGGCGCGGCGGCGTACATCATCAAGAACGAATTCGACCAGGCCGATTTCCTGCTGCGCGTCGGCGAGCTGGTGCCGCGATGAAGCGCCTGCGCGTACTGGTGGTGGAAGACTCGCTGACGGTGCGCAAGCACCTGTGCGAGGTGTTGTCGCGCGATCCCGGACTCGAGGTGGTGGCCGAAGCCGGCGATGGCAGGCAGGCCATCGAACTGTGCCAGGCGCTGCGGCCCGACGTGATCACGCTCGACATGATGCTGCCCCTGATGAGCGGGCTGGCGGCGACCGAATTCATCATGGCCTACTGCCCCACCCCGATCCTGGTGGTGTCGTCGTCGGTCAACCGGGGCGAACTGTTCAAGACCTATGAGGCGCTGGCCGCCGGCGCGGTCGAGGTCATGGACAAGGCCGGCCAGGACGGCGCCGGCGAGCAGTGGGAGCAGCGCCTGGTGGCCACGGTCAAGCTGGTCGCGCGCGTCAAGGTGCTGACCCATGTGCGGGGGCGCTGGCAGCGCCGGGACGGCAACCCGCCGCCGCCGCCCTTTGTTGCCGGCGCTCCCGGCCGGCCGCGCATCGTCGCGCTGGGCGCCTCGACCGGCGGCCCGGGCGCGCTGGTGGCCATCCTGGGGGCGCTGCCGGTCGATTTCCCGCTGCCGGTGCTGATCGTGCTGCATATCGCCGAGCCGTTCGGCACCCAGTTTGCCGACTGGCTCGACGGCCAGAGCCAGCACCGAGTGCGCATTGCCGCCGATGGCCAGCCGATCGGCGGCGCAGTGTCGATCGCCGCGCCGGGGCGCCACCTGAGCGTGCAGGACGGACGCTTCCGGTGTGACGACGGGCCCGAGCGTTTCTCTTGCCGGCCGTCGATCGACGTGCTGTTCGAATCGGTGGCGCGCGAGTATGGCAACGGCGCGGTAGCGGCATTATTGACCGGCATGGGCCAGGACGGCGCGCGTGGGCTGCTTGCCGTGCGCGCGGCCGGCGGCGCCACCATTGCCCAGGATGAAGCCAGTTGCATCGTGTTTGGCATGCCGCGCGAGGCGCAGGAAATCGGGGCGGCCCAGCTGGTATTGCCGTTGCAGCAGATCGGCCCGACCCTGGCGGCGCTGGCCGGCATGCGCGATGGGGGCAAATGATGGCGCCGGCCATCCTGATCGTCGACGACAGCCTGACGGTGCGGGCCGACCTGGAGGAGGCGTTCGCCGAGCGGGCGATGGCGACCATTGCCTGCGCCACGCTGGCGCAGGCGCGCGCGGCGCTGGCGGTGGAGTCGATCGGCCTGGTGATCCTCGACGTCATGCTGCCCGATGGCGATGGCGTCGACCTGCTGCGCGAGATGCGCGCCACGCCCCAGTGGTCCGCCCTGCCGGTGCTGATGCTGTCGACCGAAGCGCAGCTGGGCGAACGGGTCAAAGCCCTGCAGGTGGGGCCGGACGATTATATCGGCAAGCCCTACGAGCGCGACTACGTGCTGGCGCGCGCCAGCCTGTTGCTCGGCCGCTCGCAGCTCCCCGGGACCGTGCTGGTGATCGACGACAGCCTGACCTTCCGCGAGCAGCTGTGCGAGGCCCTGCGCGCCCATGGCCTGCCGGTCGCCAGCGCCGCCAGCGGCGAGGAAGGCCTGCGCAGCATTGCCGCCAGCCGGCCGGCGGTGGTGGTGGTCGACGGCGTCCTGCCCGGCATCGACGGCGCGGGCGTGGTGCGCACGCTGCGGCTCGACGCCAGGCTGCGCGATATTCCCTGCATCCTGTTGACGGGTTCGGGCGACGAGCGCGACGAACTGGGGGCGCTCGATTCCGGCGCCGACGCCTTCGTGCGCAAGGACGAGGGACTGGAAGTGATCCTGGCGCGGGTGTCGGCGGTGCTGCGCCGCAGCGCGGGCGGTGCGGCGCCGGCCGGCGCCACGGCCGTGGCGGGCGCGGTGCGCATCCTGGCCGTCGACGACAGCATCAGCTACCTGCAGGCGCAGGCCGATGTGTTGCGCGGCGACGGCTACGACGTGATCCTCGCCAGTTCGGGCGAGCAGGCGCTGGACATGGTCAAGGCGCAGGCGATCGACTGCATTCTGCTCGACCGGATCATGCCGGGCCTGGGCGGCACCGAAACCTGCCGCCGCCTCAAGGGCGATCCCGCCACCCGCGACATCCCGCTGATCATGCTGACCGCGATGGAGGACCGGGTGGCGATGATCGAGGCGCTCGGCAGCGGCGCCGACGACTATGTGCTCAAGTCGAGCGAGTTCGACGTGCTGAAGGCGCGCGTGCGGGCCCAGCTGCGGCGCAAGCAGTTCGAGGACGAGAGCCGGCGCATCCGCAGCGAGCTGATGGAGAAGGAACTGGAAGCGGCCGAGGCGCGCGCGGCGCGGGCGCTGGCCCAGAGCCGGGCCGAACTGCTTGCCATCCTCGAGCAAAAGAACCGCGACCTCGAACGCGCCAATCAGCTCAAGTCGGAGTTCCTGTCGAATATGTCGCATGAGTTGCGCACGCCGCTCAATGCCATCATCGGTTTTTCCGAGTTGCTGCACGGCGGCGTGGTAGGCCCGATGAGCGAGCAGCAGCGCGGCTGCATCGGGCATATCGTCAGCAGCGGCAAGCACCTGCTGTCGCTGATCAACGACATTCTCGACCTGTCCAAGGTCGAGGCCGGGAAAATGACGCTCGACCTCGACCTGTTCGAGCCCAATGCCCTGCTCAAGGGTTGTCTCGATATCGTCTATGAAGCCGCCCACGCGCACCGCATCAAGCTCTCGTTCACGCCCTGCGAGGATCTCGGCCATGCCAGCGCCGACTTGCGCAAGATCCGGCAGATCGTCTACAACCTGTTGTCGAACGCCGTCAAGTTCAGCCCCGACGGCAGCGCCGTCACGCTGTCGGCCCGCTGGTGCGACGCCAGCCAGATCGGGCAAGGCGTGCCGGCCGGCATGGCGATGCGGGTGCTGCCGCACGCCATCAGCGGCACATGCCTGGAAGTGCGCGTCAGCGACCAGGGGATCGGCATCGACGCGTGCGAGCTGGAGCAGTTGTTCGCCAGCTTCCACCAGGTCGATTCTTCGGCCGGGCGCCAGCACGAGGGGACCGGACTGGGACTGGCGCTGGTGGGCAAGATGGCGGCGCTGCACGGCGGCACGGCCGCGATCGCCAGCGCGCCGGGCCAGGGCAGCCAGGTATCGGTGTGGCTGCCTTGCACGCCGGTGCGGCCGGCCGGCCAGGCCGATGGCGCTTGCGCGGCGGTGGCGCGGTGCGTGCTGCTGATCGAAGGCGATCCGGACGCCGCAGACTTGCTGCGCCAGCAGTTCGGCGCCATCGGCATGCAGGTGTCGGTGGCCGACGATGCCGACGCCGCCGTTGCGCTGGCCGGGCGCTGC
>CBDDRJ010000100.1:0-4953 GCA_965233055.1 uncultured bacterium | reverse complement strand
GTCGCGCGCGGTCTTGGCCAGGATCGATGCGGCCGAAATGGCGACCACTTTGTCGTCGCCTTCGATGATCGCGATCGCGCGCACCTTCATTTTCGGGCAGTGATTGCCGTCGATCAGGGCCAGCGTCGGCACCGACGACAGGGCTTCGACGGCGCGTTTCATCGCCAGCATGGTCGCCTGCAGGATATTGAGCCGGTCGATCTCCGCTTCCGACGCTTGGGCAATCGCCCAAGCCAGCGCATTGGCCTTGATCAGCGGGGCCAGCAGGTCGCGCCTGGCTTCGGTCAGCTTTTTCGAGTCGCGCAGACCAATGATCGGGCGGTTCGGGTCGAGGATGACGGCGGCCGCAAACACCGGGCCGGCCAGCGGGCCGCGCCCCGCCTCGTCGACGCCGCAGATGATTTCGTCGTCCCAGTTCGGCTCTTCATCGAACAGGCTGGCCTGGATGCTCATGCCACCTCCCTGCCGATGACGCGCATGACGGCCGCCGCGCTCTCCTGGGCGCTATTGCGCAGCAGGCTGTGGTGCATATCGGTGAAGCGCTGGACCAGGCGCTCGCGCGCCGGCGCATCGGTCAGCTGCTGCCACATGGCGTCGGCCAGCTTTTCGGCCGTCACGTCGTGCTGCAGCAGCTCCGGCACCAGGAACTCGCGCGCCAGGATGTTCGGCAGGCCGATCCAGGGCTGGTAGCCCATGTGGCGCATGATTTCCCACGACGCGCGCATCACCTTGTAGGCGATCACCATCGGCTTCTTGAACAGGGCCACTTCCAGCGTGGCCGTGCCGGAGGCGACCAGCACCGCGTCGGCCGCCGCAATGGCGTCGTGCGAATTGCCGTCGACGATCAAGAGCGGCACGTCGGACAGGCCGGCCTTGTCGATTAGTTCGGCGAAATAGGCGCGCTGTTTTTCGCCCGCCATCGGCACCACGAAGCGCAGCGACTTGTCACGCTCTAACAGCAAGCTGGCGGCAGCCACATACGGCACCGCCAGGTACTTCAGTTCCGCCATGCGGCTGCCGGGCATCAGGGTGACGATATTGCCGTCGCCGGGCAGGCCCAGCTTGCGGCGCGCCTGGGCCATGTCTGGCGCCATCGGAATCATCTCGGCCAGCGGGTGGCCGACATAGGTGACCGGCACGCCGGCGCGCTGGTAAATCTCTTGCTCGAACGGGAAAATCACCAGCATATGCGACACGGCTTTCTGGATCTTCTTGATGCGTCCGCCACGCCAGGCCCAGATCTGCGGACTGATGAAGTGCATGGTCGGGATGCCCGCTTCCTTGAGCTGCATTTCCAGCCCCAGGTTAAAGCCGGGATAGTCGGCGCCGATGAACACTGACGGCCGCTCCCTGAGCAGGCGGTCGCGCAGTGCGTTCTGGATGCCCTTGATTTCGCGGTAGCGCGGAATGACTTCGAACAGGCCGCGCACGGTCAGGCGCTCCATCTCGATGTCCGAGACGAAGCCCTGCTCCATCATGCGGGGGCCGCCGATGCCATGGAAACGCGCCTCGGGCAGCTGGGGGCGCAGGCCGGCCAGCAAGCGGCCGGCCAGCATATCGCCGGATACCTCGCCGGCGACGATGGCGATCGACACGTCAGCGGACGATGCCACGGTTGGCTTTGTCGAGGAAAGTCGCCATGCTGCCGATGTCATTGGCTGCATCGGGCATCTCTGCCTGCAGAGTTGCCAGCGCGGCCTTGGCTTCGTCCAGCGTCAGGTTGTTGCGGTAGATGAGCTTGTAGGCGGCGCGGATGCCGTTGATCTGCTCGCGCGAGAAGCCGCGCCGCTTGATGCCTTCGATGTTGACGCCGCGCGCGCCGGCCGGATTGCCCGACACCAGCACGAACGGCGGCACGTCCTGCGTCAGGCTGGTGTACATGCCGATGAAGGCATGCGCGCCGATCTTGCAGAACTGGTGGACGCCGGCGTAGCCCGACAGGATGGCCCAGTCGCCCACTTCGACGTGCCCGGCCAGCTGGGCATTGTTCGAAAAGATGGTATTGCTGCCGACCTGGCAGTCGTGCGCCAGGTGGACGTAGGCCGAGATCCAGTTGTCGTTGCCGAGCCGGGTGACGCCGCCGTCCTGCACGGTCCCCAGGTTGAAAGTGACGAACTCGCGGATCGTGTTGCGGTCGCCCACTTCGAGGCGGGTCGGTTCGCCCGCCCATTTCTTGTCCTGCGGTGCGGCGCCGATCGACGAGAACTGGAAGAACTTGTTGTCCTTGCCGATCGTCGTGTGGCCTTCGATGACCACATGGGGACCGACCACCGTGCCCGCTGCAATCGTCACGTGCGGGCCGATGATCGAGTACGGGCCAATCTCGACGGTCGCGTCGAGTTCGGCCTTGGGGTCGACAATCGCGGTTGGGTGGATGATCGCCATGATTAAGCTGCTGGCTGGCTGGCGTCGGCGGTGGAGCGGATGGTGCACATCAGTTCTGCTTCGAGCGCCGTGGCGCCGTCGACCGAGCCGACTGCCTTGTACTTCCAGATGCCGCGCGATATGCGCAGGTTCTCGACGTCCATCTTCAGCTGGTCGCCAGGGCCGACCGGGCGCTTGAAGCGCGCGTTGTCGATGCCGACGAAGTAGACCACCGAATTTTCGTCCGGCTTGACGCCCATGGTCAGGAACGACAGCAGGGCCGCAGTCTGCGCCAGCGCCTCGATCATCAGGACGCCGGGCATGACTGGCTTGTGCGGGAAGTGGCCGTTGAAGAATTCTTCATTGGCGGTGACGTTCTTGATCGCGGTGATCGACTTGTTGGCCTCCCAGGTCAGCACGCGGTCCACCAGCAGCATCGGATAGCGGTGCGGCAGCAGCGCCTTGATTTGGCAAATGTCGAGGGTTTTGTTTTCGGTATTGGTCATTTTGGTTCTGTCAGCGTTTTAATAGTTTTTTCAAGCGCGCGGATCTTGTCGCGCATGGTCGCCAGGTTGCGGACGATTGCAGCACTTTTCTCCCACTCGGCATTCTTGGCCAAGGGGTAGAAGCCGGTGTATTGGCCTGCTTCGAGGATCGAGCGCGATACCATGCTGCCCGACGAAATATGCACATGGTCGACGATCGTCAGGTGGCCCAGCACCATGGCGGCGCCGCCGAAGGTGCAGTACTTGCCGATCCTGGCACTGCCGGCCACGCCGACGCAGCCGGCCATCGCCGTGTGCGCGCCGATATGGCAGTTGTGGCCGATCTGGATCTGGTTGTCGAGCTTGACGCCATCTTCGATAATGGTGTCGGCCAGCGCGCCGCGGTCGATCGTGGTGTTGGCGCCGATGTCAACGTCGTCGCCGATCATCACGCGGCCGGTCTGCGGGATCTTGATGTAGACCCCGCCCTCATTGGCAAAGCCGAAGCCGTCGGTACCGATCACGGCGCCCGAATGGATGATGCCGCGCGCGCCGATCTGGCAGCGGGCGTGGAAGGTGACGTTGGCAAACAAGTGGGTGCCCTCGCCCACCACGGCATCAACCCCGATCACGCAGCCGGCGTCGATGACGGCGCCGGCCTTGATGATGGCGCCGTCCTGGATCGTCACGTGCGCTCCGATGTGCGCGCTCGGGTCCACCTGGGCGGTCGCCGCCACGCTGGCGCTCGGGTCGATGCCGGGCTCCGGAATGACCTCGTCTTGCGCCGCGAAATACTGCGCGGCCCGGGCGAAATAGGCGTACGGATTGTTCGTGACAATGCGCGCGCCGCCATAGGTGGCGGCGACGGTCGCGTCGTCGGTCGGTGACAGGATCAGGGCGGCTGCCGTGCTGGCGGCCGCTTGTGCGCGCAATTTGCTATTGCTTAGGAAGCTGATGTGCGAAACGCCGGCGTCCGTCAGTGGTGCGATCCCCGAAACTTCGATATTCGGGTCACCCGCTAACTCCCCTCCCAAGCGTTCGACCAATTCGCCTAGTCGAGTGCCCATCTGGTAGTCCAATACTATTTGTCGAGTTGCTTGAGGATCTTGTCGGTGATGTCGATCCGTGGGCTGATCCATGCTGCTTCCTGCAGCACGATGTCGAGTTTTTCTTCTTCCGCCAATTTCTGGATCAGCTTATAGGCTTTCTGCGAGATATTGGCGCGTTCTTCGTTCTTGCGTTGCATCAGGTCTTCGCGGAACTCGCGCTGCTTGCGCTGCAGGTCCTTGTCGAGGTCGATGATTTCGCGGGTGCGGCGGGTACGGTCGATTTCCGTCATCTGCGGCGCGTCGGCGTCGAATTTGTCGCTCAGGGCCTTGAACTGGGTCACCAGTTCCTGCAGCGCCTTCTGGCGCTTGGAGAACTCGGACTCGATCTTGGCGTCGGCGGCGGCGGCCAGCTTCGACTCGGTAAACAGGCGTTCGGGACTGATGAAGCCGATCCGCGAGCCGGTCGGCGCGGCCGCTGCGGCGCCGACCTGGGCTTGCGCCAGCGCTTGAGCGCCCAGGCACAGGGCCAGCACGGCAACACGTTTAGACAGCGAAGCAATTGCAATTTTCAACATATTTCTCCGTGAGCAGTGTGAAACGGCCTGCAAACCGCTTAGAAACCAGTTCCCATCTGGAACTGGAAGCGCTCGAGACGGTCGCCCGGCTTGGCATTCAAAGGCTTAGCATAACTCAACTTGAGGGGGCCGACCGGGGAAATCCAGCTGACACCCAGACCCGTAGCATAGCGCAACTCGGACAGGCGCATCTTTTGGCCTTCCTGGTAGACCTGGCCGCCATCGAGGAAGGCGAACCAGCGCAGGCTGCGGTCGGCGCCGCTGCCCGGGAACGGCATCTGGAATTCGGCCGCGCCCAGCAGGCGCGAGGCGCCGCCCAGCGCATCGCCGCGGTACGGGTCGACCACGCCCAGCGACGACGACAGGTAGCCGCGCACCGAGCCGATGCCGCCGGCATAGAAGTTCTTGAAGACCGGGAAAGGCTTGCCCTTCAAGCCGTGGCCGTAGTCAATCTCGCCCTTCAGGGCCAGCGTCAGCCAG
>CBDDRJ010000099.1:0-20923 GCA_965233055.1 uncultured bacterium | reverse complement strand
ACGACATCTTCATCGGCACGCCGCCGCTGGCCTTCACCTTCGGCCTGGGCGGCCTGCTGCTGTTCCCGATGCGAGTGCGCGCCGCCGGCGTACTGCTTGAAAAGCTCACGCCCGAGACCCTGCTGGCCAATATCGCCAGGTACAAGGCCACCGTGTGCTTTACCGCGCCGACCTTCTACCGCCAGATGGGCCCGTTGGCTGCCAGCCACGATATCTCCAGCCTGCGCCAGACCGTCTCGGCCGGCGAGGCGCTGCCGCTGGCCACGCGCGAGCTGTGGCAGGCCGCCAGCGGCCTGGCCATGATCGACGGGATCGGCGCCACCGAGATGCTGCACATCTTCATCTCGGCCGCCGGTGACGACATCCGCCCCGGCGCCACCGGCAAGCCGGTGCCCGGCTACCAGGCCTGCATCCTGGACGACCAGGGCCGCCAGGTCGGCCCGGGCGTGATCGGGCGCCTGGCCGTCAAGGGCCCGACCGGCTGCCGCTACCTGGCCGACCCGCGCCAGAACGATTATGTGCTGAACGGCTGGAACCTGACCGGCGACGCCTACGAGATGGACGCCGACGGCTACTTCTTCTACCGTTCGCGCACCGACGACATGATCATCTCGGCTGGCTACAATATCGCCGGCGCCGAAGTGGAAGACGTGCTGCTGCGCCATCCGGCGGTGGCCGAATGCGGCGTGGTGGGCCGCCCCGACGACGAGCGCGGCATGATCGTCGAAGCCCATGTGGTGCTCAAGCCCGGCCACGCAGCCTCGGACGAGCTGGCGAAGGCCTTGCAGGACTTCGTCAAGGAGCACATCGCACCGTATAAGTACCCGCGTTCGATCCGCTTCCAGGAAAAGCTGCCGCGCACCGAAACGGGCAAGCTGCAGCGCTTCAAGCTGCGCGCCATGGAGAAGCAATGAATATCGTTTGTATCGGCGGCGGACCGGCAGGCCTGTATTTCGGCCTGCTGATGAAGAAGCAGGACCCAATGCACCGCGTCACCGTCATCGAGCGCAACCGGCCTTACGATACCTTCGGCTGGGGCGTGGTATTTTCCGACCAGACGCTGGGCAACCTGGTCGCTGCCGATGAGGAATCGGCGCGCTCGATCCTGCAGTCGTTCAATCATTGGGACGACATCGACATCTTCTTCAAGGGCGAAAAGATCACTTCGGGCGGCCACGGTTTTTGCGGCATCGGCCGCAAGCGCCTGCTCAATATCCTGCAGCAGCGCTGCGAGCAGCTGGGCGTCGACCTGGTGTTCGAGACGGACGTCCAGGATGACCAGGAAATCGCGCGCCGCTACAACGCCGACCTGGCGATTGCCTCGGACGGCCTCAATAGCCGCAGCCGCACCCGCTACGCCGGCACCTTCCGCCCCGATATCGAAACGCGCCGCTGTCGCTTTGTGTGGCTCGGCACCAAGAAGAAATTCGACGCCTTCACGTTCGCCTTCAAGCAGACCGAGCATGGCTGGTTCCAGGCCCATATCTACCAGTACGACGGCGACACCTCGACCTTCATCGTCGAGACGCCGGAGCAAGTATGGCGCGCCAGCGGGCTGGAAGACATGGACCCTGAGCAGGGCATCGCTTTCTGCGAAGCCCTATTTGCCGACCAGCTCGACGGTAACGCGCTGATGTCCAATTCCTCGCACCTGCGCGGGTCAGCCATGTGGATCACCTTCCCGCGCATCGTGTGCCAGCAGTGGGTGCACTGGAACGGCGCCACGCCGGTCGTGTTGATGGGCGATGCCGGCCACACGGCGCATTACTCGATCGGCTCCGGCACCAAGCTGGCACTGGAAGACGCCATCGAGCTGGCGCGCTGTTTCGGCAAGCACGCAACGCCCGCCGCGGCACTGGCCGCCTACCAGGAATTGCGGTCGGTCGAAGTGCTCAAGATCCAGAGCGCGGCGCGCAACTCGATGGAATGGTTCGAGAACGTCGAGCGTTATACAAAGATGGAAGCGCCGCAGTTCGCCTATTCGATGCTGACCCGCAGCCAGCGCCTGTCGCATGAGAACCTGCGCGTGCGCGATGCGCAGTATGTGGCCGGGTTCGAAGCCTGGATTGCGCGCCGTGCCTGCGAACAGGCCGGCATTGCGCCGACCGGTGCCAAAGTGCTGCCGATGCTGACCCCGTTCAAACTGCGCGAACTGACGCTGAAGAACCGCATCGTCGTCTCGCCGATGGCGCAGTATTCGGCAGTCGACGGTGTCGCCGGCGACTACCACCTGGTACACCTGGGCGCGCGCGCGCTGGGCGGCGCCGGCCTGGTGTTTGCCGAGATGACGTGCGTGTCAAGCGATGCGCGCATTACGCCATCCTGCCCGGGCATGTATGCACCCGAGCACACGGCGGCGTGGAAGCGCATCGTCGATTTCGTGCATGCCTCGACCGATGCAAAGATCGCGCTGCAGCTGGGCCATGCCGGCGCCAAGGGATCGACCCGCGCCATGTGGGACGGCATCGACCAGCCGCTGCGCGAAGGTAACTGGCCCCTGGTGTCGGCCTCAGAGCAGCAGTACATCGAAGGCGTGTCGCAAACGGCGCGCGCCGCGACGCCGGAGGACATGGCGCGCATCGAGGCCGACTTCGTGCGTGCCACCCGGGCCGCCGAGCAAGCGGGCTTCGACTGGCTGGAGCTGCACTGCGCGCATGGCTACCTGTTGTCGTCCTTCATCTCGCCGCTGACCAATCGCCGCAACGACGAATTCGGCGGCAGCCTGGAAAACCGCTGCCGCTATCCGTTGCAGGTGCTGCGCGCCATGCGCGTCGTGTGGCCGGCGCATAAGCCAATGAGCGTGCGTATCTCGGCGCATGACTGGGTCGAGGGTGGCATTACGCCGGATGATGCCGTCCTGGTGGCGCGCCTGTTCAGGCAAGCCGGCGCCGACCTGATCGACGTGTCGTCCGGCCAGGTCAGCAAAAAGGAAAAGCCGGTCTATGGCCGCATGTTCCAGACCCCGTTTGCCGACCGCATTCGCAACGAAGTGCGCATCCCGACCATGGCGGTCGGTTCGATCTTCGAGGCCGACCACGCCAACAGCATCATCGCCGCTGGCCGCGCCGACCTGTGCGCCGTGGGGCGCCCGCACCTGGCCAACCCGGCGTGGACCCTGACCGAGGCCGCCAGGATCGGCTTCGGCGCGATCGCCTGGCCCAAGCCTTACCTGCCGGGCAAGCAGCAGTTGGAACGCAATCTCGAACGCGACCGGCAAATGGCCGCCGCCAGCGCCGGCCTGACGCCGCAGCAGCTTGCAGCCAGGCTGCTGGAGGGGTGATGAAGGAACTGGCAGGCAGGCACGCACTGGTCACCGGCGGCGGCAGCGGCATCGGCGAAGGCGTCGCGCGCGCTCTGCTGGGTGCCGGCGCCCGCGTGACCATCGGCGGGCGCAACGAGGCCAGGCTGGCTGCGGCCGCCGCCGCGCTGGCAGGCCTGGGGGACATCGCCCAGGTGGTGATGGACGTGACCAAACCGGACTCGGTGCGCGACGCCTTTGCTCAGGCGGGCCGCATCGACATCCTGGTCAACAACGCGGGGCAGGCCACGCCCAACCCGTTCATGAAGACGGACCAGGCGATGTGGCTGCAGATGCTGGACGTGAACCTGAACGGCACTTTCTACTGCACCCAGGCGGCGCTGCCCGGCATGCTCGATGCGGGCTGGGGCCGTATCGTCAACGTGGCCTCGACCGCCGCGCTGACCGGCTACCGCTATGTGGCCGCCTACTGCGCCGCCAAGCACGGCGTGCTGGGCCTGACGCGCGCACTGGCACTGGAAGTGGCCACCCGGGGCGTGACCATCAATGCCGTCTGCCCGGGTTTTACCGACACCGACATCGTCAAGGATGCCGTCGCCAATATCGTCGCCAAGACCGGGCGCACCGAGGAGGAAGCGCGCCGCACCCTGGCCGCCGGCAATCCGCAACAGCGCCTGATACAAGTAGAAGAAGTCGCCAACGCCGTACTGTGGCTGTGCATGCCGCAATCCGGTGCCATGAACGGACAAGCGCTGGCAGTCGCCGGCGGGGAAGTAATGTGAGAGGGAACCATGTCGGAGATTGAATCACAGGAAGACGGCGGAGACGATTTGGACCTGGCCAGCCGGCTGACGCAGGACCACCATCAGTCGCTCAAGCTGTGGCTGCGCATGCTGTCATGCACGGTACGCATCGAAAATGAGATCCGCAGCCGGCTGCGCGCCACCTTCGATATCACCCTGCCGCGCTTCGACTTGATGGCCCAGCTCGAGCGCTATCCCGAGGGCTTGCGCATGGGCGAACTGTCCAAGCGCATGATGGTCACCGGCGGCAATATCACCGGCATCACCGACCAGCTCGAGAACGAAGGCCTGGTGGTGCGCGTCGCCGACCCCAAGGACCGGCGCGCCTATGCCGTCAAGCTGACGGCGGCCGGCCGCAGCGCCTTTGCCGCCATGGCCGAGGTGCACGAGCGCTGGGTGGCGGAACTGCTCAAGGACATATCGCCGCAGGACAAAGGGCAACTGATCGAGCTGCTGTCGCAGATGAAGCAGCACCTGAACGTGTCGGACGACCGCTAAAAGGAAACCACCATGCGCTACCTCCCAGGCCAGGCACAGCAGCTGCCGGGCAACCGTACCTCATTCGGCGACCATGCGGCCAGCCACTTCCAGTTCGCGCTGGCGGCCGGCGTGGCGACCATCACGCTCAACCGACCGGCGCGCAAGAACCCGCTGACCTTCGACTCCTATGCCGAGCTGCGCGACCTGTTCCGCGCACTGTGTTATGCGCAGGACGTCAAGGCCATCGTCATCACCGGCGAAGGCGAGAATTTCTGCTCCGGCGGCGACGTGCACGACATCATCGGCCCGCTGACCCAGCTGGACATGCCGGGCCTGCTGGCCTTCACCCGCATGACGGGCGACCTGGTCAAGGCCATGCGCGCCTGTCCGCAGCCGGTCGTGGCGGCTATCGACGGCATCTGCGCCGGCGCCGGCGCCATCCTCGCGCTGTCGTCCGATATCCGGCTCGGCACCGCGCGCAGCAAGACCGCCTTCCTGTTCACCCGCGTCGGCCTGGCCGGCTGCGATATGGGCGCCTGCGCGCTGCTGCCGCGCGTGATCGGCCAGGGCAGGGCCGCCGAACTGCTGTACACGGGCCGCTCGATGTCGGGCGTGGAAGCGGAGCGCTGGGGTTTTTTCAATTCCATCAGCGAACCGGAGGCGCTGCTGGCCGACGCCCAGGCCTTTGCCCAGGCGCTGGCCGATGGTCCGACCTTTGCACATGGCATGACCAAGAAGATGCTGCAGCAGGAGTGGAATATGGGCGTGGACGAGGCGATCGAAGCGGAGGCGCAGGCGATCTGCATGGCCACCAATGACTTCCACCGCGCCTATCATGCCTTCGTGGCCAAGCAAAAACCGGTATTCGAGGGCGACTGAAATGGCAGACAAATCCTATCTTGGCTGGCCGTTCTTCGACCAGGTCCACCGCACGCTGGAAGCAGGCCTGGACCAATGGGCGGGCGCCAACCTCGCTGATGCGCATGGCAAGGATGTCGATGCCGCCTGCCGCCAGCTGGTGCGCCAGCTGGGCGAGGGCGGCTGGCTGCGTCACGCCATCAACACGGAAAATGGCGCCATCGATACGCGCGCCATTTGCCTGATCCGCGAGACTCTGGCCCGCCACAATGGCCTGTCCGACTTTGCCTTCGCCATGCAGGGCCTGGGTTCGGGCGCCATCAGCCTGTTCGGCAGTGACGAGAACAAGGCGGGCTACCTGCAGCGCGTGGCGCGGGGCGAAGCGATTGCCGCCTTTGCCCTGTCGGAACCGCAGGCCGGTTCGGATGTCGCCGCCATGCAGTGCGCCGCCGTGCAGCAGGGTGAGCACTACGTACTCAATGGCGAAAAGACCTGGATCTCCAACGGCGGCATCGCCGACTTCTACGTCGTGTTCGCCCGCACCGGCGAGCAGCCGGGTGCGCGCGGCATCAGCGCTTTTATCGTTGACGCCGACACGCCGGGTTTCGAGATCGCGGAACGGATAGACGTGATCGCACCGCACCCGCTGGCGCGCCTGAAGTTCACCAATTGCGCCGTCCCTGTCGGCAAGCGGCTGGGCCAGGCAGGGCAGGGCTTCAAGGTGGCGATGGCCACGCTCGACGTATTCCGCACTTCGGTGGCGGCCGCCGCGCTGGGCTTCGCGCGGCGCGCCTTCGACGAGGCGATCACGCACGCCAGGTCGCGCAAGATGTTTGGCCAGACCCTGGCCGACTTCCAGCTGACCCAGGCCAAACTGGCGGAAATGGCGACCGGGATCGATGCCGCGGCCTTGCTGACTTACCGCGCCGCATGGCAGCGCGATATGGGCCAGAAGGTGACCAAGGAAGCGGCAATGGCCAAGATGACGGCGACCGAGACGGCGCAAAAGGTCATCGACGCGGCAGTGCAGATGTTTGGCGGCCTGGGCGTGGTGAGCGAGCATCCGGTGGAGCGGCTGTACCGCGAAATCCGCGCGCTGCGCATCTATGAAGGCGCCACCGAAGTACAACAATTGATCATCGCGCGCGAACTGCTGCGCGAGGCAGAGTAAGAAAGGCTCACCATGCAAATCCTCCAACCTGAAGGCTGGGCGCGACCGCGCGGCTACTCGAACGGCGTGGCCGCCAGCGGCCGCACGGTCTGCGTGTCCGGCATGATCGGCTGGGATGCGCAGTGCCAGTTCCAGGCGCTCGACTTTGCGGGACAGACCCGCCAGGCCCTGCAAAACGTCGTCGATGTCCTCAAGGAGGCGGGCGCGGGGCCGGAGCACATCGTGCGCATGACCTGGTACGTCGTCGACAAGCAGGAATATATTGCGGCGGCCAAGGAAATCGGCGCTGCCTACCGCGAGCTGATCGGCCGCCACTATCCAGCCATGACGGCAGTGCAGGTCGTCGCGCTGGTCGAAGACAAGGCGAGAGTCGAAATCGAAGTGACGGCCATCGTCCCTTAAAAAGCCGGTCCGATACGGGGTCGGCCGGTTTTCGCTATCATGGCTGACCATGAACCGACCCCTGTCCCTGTCCACCGCGCTGCTGCTGACCATCCCGCCCATCCTGTGGGCCGGCAATGCCGTGGTCGGCCGCATGGTGCACGCGATGGTGCCGCCGATGACGCTGAACCTGCTGCGCTGGGCCATTGCGCTGCTGATCCTGCTGCCGATGGCGTCGATGCTGTTCAAGGCGGGCAGCGGCCTGTTCAGTCACTGGCGCCGCTTTGCCCTGCTTGGCCTGCTCGGCATCGGCCTGTATAACTCGCTGCAGTACCTGGCGCTGCAAAGCTCGACCCCGATCAATGTGACGCTGGTTGCCGCCAGCATGCCGGTATGGATGCTGCTGGTCGGCGCGCTGTTCTTCCATGCCAGGGTGCGGCGCAAGCAGGTGCTGGGCGCGCTGCTGTCGATTGCAGGCGTGCTGCTGGTGCTGTGCCGCGGCGACTGGCAGCAGCTACTCGCGTTCAGGCTGGTGCCGGGCGACCTGTATATGATCCTGGCCACGCTGGCCTGGTCGGTCTACAGCTGGCTGCTGACCCGGCGCGAAGAGCCTGCGGCGATCCGGCAGGACTGGGCGGCCTTCCTGGCCGCGCAGGTGATCTACGGCGTGCTGTGGTCTGGCTTGTTCGCCGGCGGCGAGTGGGCGATGAAGGATGTGCAGATCACCTGGAGCCCGCTGCTGCTGGCTGCCTTGCTGTACGTGGCGGTCGGGCCGGCCGTCATTGCTTTCCGCTGCTGGGGCGCCGGCGTGCAGCGTGCCGGCCCCAGCGTTGCCGGGTTCTTCGCCAACCTGACACCGCTATTCGCGGCACTGATGTCGGCCGCCTTCCTCGGCGAGGCGCCGCACCTCTATCACGGCATCGCCTTCGCCCTGATCGTCGGCGGCATCGCGCTGTCGGCCTGAAACGAAAACGGGCCGCACAGGCGGCCCGTCGAGTCCCGGGTAGTCGACGCTACCCGCAGCAAGGGTCAGCCCTTGTAGGGTGGGCAGCTCCTGCCCACCGTGATTGCTGGCGTGACGATGCCCGCCATGGTGGGCAGAGGCTGCCCACCCTACGAACCCCACACAGTGCTGAACGGTATAGGCGCGCAGGTGGCCCGCCGAGCCCCGGGTAGTTGAAGCTACCCGGAGCAAGGTTCAGACGGCGCGTGCCAGCTGCTTGCGCTTCGGTGGGGCCACGCGCGCGCCACCACGGACAGCGCGCTGGTGAGCTTCCTCGTCGCCCAGCACAAAGATGCTCATCGAGTTGACCAGTGCCTGGGCCTGTTCCTGCAGGCTGGCCGACGCCGCCGCGGTCTGTTCGACCAGCGCCGCGTTCTGCTGCGTCATATCGTCCATATTGGTGACGGCCTGGTTGACCTGCTCGATGCCAGCACCCTGTTCACCGGAGGCGAGCGCGATATCGGCCATGATGGTCGTGATGCGCTGCACGCTGGTGACGATCTCGTTCATCGCCACCCCAGCCTCGTCGGCCAGGCGGTTGCCCACTTCGACCTTCTCGACGCTATTGCCGATCAGGCCCTTGATTTCCTTGGCTGCAGCCGCTGAACGCTGGGCCAGGTTGCGCACCTCGCTGGCGACGACGGCAAAGCCGCGCCCCTGTTCGCCGGCGCGCGCCGCTTCGACCGCCGCATTGAGCGCCAGGATATTGGTCTGGAAGGCGATGCCGTCGATGACGCCGATGATGTCGACGATCTTGCGCGAGCTGTCATTGATCTCGCCCATCGTCAGCACCACCTGCGACACCACGGTGCCGCCCTTGGTCGCCACGCTCGACGCGTTGATCACCAGTTCATTGGCCTGGCGCGCATTGTCGGCATTCTGCCGCACGGTCGAGGTCAGCTGTTCCATCGACGATGCCGTTTCCTCGAGATTGGAGGCCTGCGATTCGAGCCGCGACGACACATCGGCATTGCCATTGGCGATATCGCGCGTGGCCGCGCCGATGCTGTCGATGCTGACGCGCACATCGCCGACCAGGCGGCGCAGGCTCTCGTTCATCTCTTTGAGCGCGCGCAGCAGTTTGCCCACTTCATTGTCGGGGCCGACCTCGAACTCATTGTTCAAGTTACCGTTGGCAACCTTCTGGGCGATGTCGATGGCATTGTGCAACGGTGCGGTGATCGACTTTGCGATCAAGGCGGCCAGCCAGCCGGCCAGCGCCAGCAGGGCAAACATCGAACCGAGCATCGACCAGCGCGTCTTGTGGAAGGCCGTGATCTTGTCGGCCAGAATGATCTCGAGTTCTTTTGCAGCCACGGCGTTGAGCGCGAACTGCAAGTCAATGGTCTGGGTCGAGATTTGCACAAAATCGGGGGCGGAAAAGCTCAGTTCCTCCGGCTTGACGATTTGTTCCGTCGCCAGATCGATCAGCTTGCGCGCCGCCGTGTCGGCTTCCTGCATCGCCGGGCCGAACTTGGCCTTGAAAGCCGGATTGGCATCGGCCGCCTTGTTGAACGCGGTCAGGGTCTGGTCGCGGCGGTCGGCCACCCGTGCCAGGATGGCAGACAGTGCCTGGCGGTCTTCCGGCGTCGCCTCTTTCTTCACCAGCAGGCCTGCGCCCTTGGCGCGCGTCTTGCCAAGCTCTTCGGTCAGATAGGGCAACTGATAAAACATCGATTGGATCAGCTGGTAGGTATCCTTGTCCGGGTCGAGGCTCAGACCATAGAAGTCGCCGAGCAAGTCATTGACCTTGAGCAGTTTCGGCACCAGGGCAGTGTGCGCGTTGTAGCTTTGCGGTACGGTCAGGCTCTTGTTGCTGACATTGGCACGCAAGGATTCCCAGTCGCGCTTGGCGTCCTGCCACGCTGCATCAATCGCCTTGTCCCTGGTCGATTTGACGATGGCGTCGATGCGCAGGTAGGCGTCGTCCGCTTCCTTCTGCTTGGCGGCGCGCTTTTCCGCGGAGCCAGGGCTGTCACCGAGGAACAGTGCCGACAGGCCGCGGTGCTGCTGGGTAAACTGGACCACTTTCAGGCCGGACACCACGGCCGGCAAGCCTTCTTTTTCGCCGACATAGGCGTCGAGCGCCTTGGCCGCTTCGCTGGTGTAGAGGAGGGCGGGAATGGTTGCCAGGATCGCGGCGATCAGGCTGAGCGCCACGAATTTTTGCCAAAGCAGCAGGCCGCCGAGCGTTGAGGTCGAGTTCATGCCGATCTCCTTTAATAGGTTTTCGTGCCGGTTAGTCCGGTTTTGCCGTCTGTAACTATCATAGGCCTGTTCAAAGCGGAATGTGAACTATTTTCCGCATTGATATTGCAGATTGGCAACTGGGAAAAGCGAGGGGAAGTGAAGCGAGCTGATCTGGTCCCTCCGACTGGAATCGAACCAGTATCCCACGCTTAGGAGGCATGTGCACTATCCATTGTGCTACGGAGAGGACGCTTTGATTCGGCGAGCGCTCGCCCGCACGGCGGGCCGGTATCGTGAATCGAGCGCAATTATAGCTGACCAAACGCCATTCCAGAGACCGAAACTCCCGCAAACTGTACAATGTCGCCTTCAATCAATCTTCCGGCCCTGTTTTTCACCCTGAAAAGCCCCATGCCGGGCACCTCTATTACTCATTATGGCTGTCATCTCCCTCTCGTCGGCGCAACTTGCGTTCGGCCACGTCGCGCTGCTGGACCACGCGGAATTTTCGATCGAAATGGGCGAACGGGTCGGTTTGATCGGGCGTAACGGCACCGGCAAGTCGTCGCTGCTGAAAATCATTTCCGGCCGCTTCAAGCTGGACGATGGCTTGCTTGTCATGCAACAGAACCTGAATATCGCCTATGTCGAGCAGGAGCCGAGTTTCGATCCGGCCATGTCGGTGTACCAGGCGGTGGCCGGCGGCATGGGCGAGCAGCTGCAATTGCTGACCGACTACGAAGCGCTGACCGGCCAGTTTGGCCAGGGCAACGACGAAGCGCTGATGGAACAGATGCACGAGCTGCAGGTCAAGCTCGACGCCTGCGACGGCTGGAGCCTGCAAAACAAGGTCGAAACCACGCTCGACCGCCTGGACCTGGGCAAGGAAGCGCTGATGGGCACCTTGTCGGGCGGTATGCAAAAACGCGTGGCGCTGGCCGTGGCGCTGGTGTCGGCGCCGGACGTGCTGCTGCTCGACGAACCGACCAACCACCTCGACTTCCGCTCGATCATGTGGCTCGAAGGCCTGTTGCGCGACTTCAAGGGCTCGGTCCTGTTCATCACCCACGACCGTAGTTTCCTCGACAATGTCGCCACCCGCATCATCGAACTCGACCGCGGCAAGCTGCTTTCGTTCCCCGGCAACTTCACTACCTACCAGAGCCGCAAGGCGGAGCTGCTGGAAATCGAAGAAGTGGAAAACGCCAAGTTCGACAAGGTGCTGGCGCAGGAAGAAGTGTGGATCCGCAAGGGCGTTAAGGCCAGGCGCGTGCGCGACGAAGGGCGCGTGCGCCGGCTCGAAGCGCTGCGCCTGCAACGGGCGGCGCGCCGCGACCAGCAGGGCCAGGTCAGGCTCGACGTCGGCAGTGCCGAGCGTTCGGGCAAAATCGTGGCGGACCTCGAGAATATCTCGAAGTCGTACGGCGACAAGGTCATCATCAGCAACTTCACCGGCACCGTACTGCGCGGCGACAAGGTCGGCCTGATCGGTGCCAATGGCGCCGGCAAGACCACCTTGCTCAAGATTATCCTGGGCGAGGAAACGGCCGACAGCGGCACCGTCAAGCTCGGCACCAAGCTGGAAGTGGCTTACTTCGACCAGATGCGTACCCAGCTCGACGACGAAGCGACGCTGATGGACACCATCGCGCCGGGCAGCGACTTTGTCGAAGTCAATGGCCAGCGCAAGCATGTGATGAGCTACCTGGGCGACTTCCTGTTCGCTCCGGAGCGCGCCCGTTCGCCCGTCAAGTCGCTGTCGGGCGGCGAACGCAACCGCCTGCTGCTGGCGCGCCTGTTCGCCAAGCCGGCCAATTGCCTGGTGCTCGACGAGCCGACCAACGACCTCGATATCGACACCCTCGAATTGCTGGAAGAATTGCTGGAAAATTATTCCGGCACCGTGTTCCTGGTCAGCCACGACCGCACCTTCCTCGACAATGTGGTCACCGAAGTGATCGTGGCCGAAGGCAATGGCCTGTGGCGCGAATTCGTCGGCGGCTATACCGACTGGGAGCGCACAAAGGCCGCCATGTCGCAGGCCCAGCCGAAGTCGGCGCCGCCCAGGCAGGCCGCTGCTGCCGCCCCCGTGCTTGCCGCCGAACCGGTGGCCAAGCCCAAGAAACTGAGCAATAAAGAGCAGCGCGAGCTTGACGAGCTGCCGAAGCTGATCGCCAGCCTCGAGGACGAGCAGAGCGCCATCACTTTGCAGTTGAACTCGCCCGATTTCTACAAGACCAATCCGGCCGATGCCAAGCGCATCCAGGCGCGCTATGCCGACATCGAAGACCAGTTGCTGGCCGCCCTCGAGCGCTGGGAGCAGATCGAATCGCGTTAATGCGACCAAGGTTTGATGTATGGCAGCATGGCCATCGCGGTAATGGGAAAGAATCGATAGGACTCGACTTTCCTTGTAGGTGCTGGCATGAAACTACTCGTCACCGGCGGGCTAGGTTACATCGGCTCACATACTGTTGCGGCCCTGCAAGGCGACGGCCACGACGTGGTCGTCATCGACAATCTGTGCAATAGCAATGCCGGCGTGGCCGCCCGCATCGAGGCGGTCAGCGGCAAATCGTTCACCTGCATCCATGCTGACGTGGCCGACAAGGCGGCGCTGGCGGCCCTGTTTGCGCGCCACGCGTTTGACGGCGTGGTCCATTTCGCCGGGCTCAAGGCGGTCGGCGAATCGGTCGCGCAGCCGCTGCGCTACTACCAGCACAACCTCGGCACCACGATGTCCTTGCTTGAAACCATGACTGCGTACGGCGTACACCGGCTGGTGTTCAGTTCCTCGGCCACCGTCTATGGCGACCCGGCCAGCGTGCCGATCCGCGAGGATGCGCCGTTGCACGCCACCAACCCCTATGGCCGCAGCAAGCTGATGATCGAAGACATGCTGCGCGACCTGGCCCGCTCCGACGGCCGCTGGCACATCGCCCTGCTGCGCTATTTCAATCCGGTCGGCGCCCACGAAAGCGGCCTGATCGGCGAAGCACCGAACGGCATCCCGAACAACCTGATGCCGTATATCGCGCAGGTGGCGGCGGGGCGGCGCGACAGGCTGGCCGTGTTCGGCGCCGACTACCCGACCCACGACGGCACCGGCCTGCGCGACTACATCCACGTGGTGGACCTGGCCGAAGGCCATGTGCGGGCGCTGGCGGTGCTGGCCGGCGGCGATGGCAGCCAGCGCGATGGCCATGCCGGGCCGGGCACGGCCGGCAACGGGCAGGGCGGGGCGGGGCGCGTGCACACCTATAATCTGGGGCGCGGCACCGGCAGCAGCGTGCTCGACATGGTGCGCGCCTTCGAGCGCGCCAGCGGCCGCCCGGTGCCTTACCAGGTGGTGGCGCGCCGCCCCGGCGATATCGCCGCCTGTTATGCCGATGCGGCGCTGGCCGAGCAGGAACTGGGCTGGCGGGCCGGGCGCGGCATCGGCCAGATGTGCGCTGACGCGTGGCGCTGGCAATGCCAGCTGGAAGGCGCCCGTTGAAAGCGATGATCCTCGCCGCCGGCCAGGGCACGCGGGTGCGGCCGCTGTCCTTCGACTTGCCCAAGCCGATGATCCCGATCCTCGGCAAGCCGGTGATGGCTTACCTGGTCGAGCACCTGGCCAAGCACGGTGTGACCGAGATCATGGTCAATGTCAGCTACCTGCACGAAAAGATCGAGGAGTATTTCGGCGAGGGCCACCAGTTCGGGGTGCAGATCGGCTACTCCTACGAGGGCTACACGACGGCCGACGGGGTGACGGTGCCGCGCCCTCTCGGCTCGGCCGGTGGCATGAAAAAAATACAAGAATTCGGCGGCTTCTTCGACGACACCACCATAGTGCTGTGCGGCGACGCCATCATCGACCTCGACCTCAGGTCGGCCCTGGCCGAGCACCGCCGCAAGGGAGCGCTGGCCTCGGTCATCACCAAGGAGGTGCCCTGGGACAAGGTGTCCTGCTACGGCGTGGTGGTGGCCGATGCCGATGGGCGCGTCACCTGTTTCCAGGAAAAGCCCGCGCTGGCGCAGGCGCAGTCCAATTTTGCCAGTACCGGCATCTATCTGTTCGAGCCGCCGGTGCTTGATGTGATCCCGTCCGGGGTGCCGTTCGATATCGGCTCGCAACTATTTCCCTTGTTAGTTCAGCAAGATTTTCCGTTCTTCGCGCAGCGGCGAGGGTATAATTGGATCGATATCGGAAGTGTTTCAGACTATTGGCAGGTGTTGCAGAACGTCTTGATGGGCGAAGTCGCCCACATGGACGTGCCCGGCACCCAGATAGTCGATGGCCTGTGGGTCGGCCTCAATACCAGCATCGACTGGATGGGGACCACCATAGAGGGACCGGTGTACATTGGCTCCGGCACCCGGATCGAGGCCGGTGTCACCATTATTGGACCGAGCTGGATCGGCCATGGCAGCCACCTTTGTAACGGTGCCAAGGTCGTGCGCAGCGTATTATTTGAATATACGCGCGTCCTGCCCGGTGTAAGCCTGCACGAGATGATCGTGTTCAAGGAATACGGCGTCGACCGCTTTGGCTCCATGAAACACACGTCTGCCTATGCGCGCGAGGAATGGGGCAACGCCCGAGACCGGCGTACCCGCCGCCGCGCCGAAGCAGTGATTGAACAAAAAGAAAGCTAATACATGAAGATTTATCCAGTCATCCTCTCCGGTGGTGCCGGTACGCGACTCTGGCCGCTGTCGCGCGCAGTGCTGCCGAAGCAATTGCTGCCCCTGGTCTCCAAGAAGACGATGCTGCAAGACACTGTCCTGCGCGTGTCGAGCTGGCCTGAACTGATGCCGCCGCTTGTCGTCTGCGGCAACGAACACCGTTTCATGGTGGCCGAGCAGTTGCGCGAAATCAACATCACGCCGATGGGCATCCTGCTCGAACCGGTCGGTCGCAATACGGCGCCGGCCGTCGCCGCCGCCGCCCTGTACCTGAAGGCGGTCGACCCGCAGGCGGTCATGCTGGTGCTGCCGGCCGACCATGTCATTACCGACGTGGCCGCCTTCAGCCAGGCGGTCGCACTGGCCGCCAATATGGTCAAGGAAGGGGGGCTGGCCACCTTCGGCATCGTGCCGAAAACCCCGGAAACGGGCTACGGCTATATCAAGCGCGGCCAGGCCGTGCATGGCAGCGCCCACTGCTACAGCGTCGACAAATTCGTCGAAAAGCCAAACCGCGAAACGGCCCAGGCCTTCGTCGACGACGGCGGCTACTACTGGAACAGCGGCATGTTCCTGTTCCGCGCCGAACGCTACCTGTCCGAACTGGCCGAGTTCAAGCCGGCCATCGCCAGTGCCGTCGAACAGGCGGTCAGCAAGTCGTTCCGCGACCTCGATTTCTGCCGCCTCGACGAAGCGGCCTTCAGTGCCTGCCCGTCCGACTCGATCGACTACGCGGTGATGGAGGCTACCCGCCACGCGGTGGTCGTGCCGGCCGATATCGGCTGGAGCGATGTCGGTTCGTGGTCGGCCCTGTGGGAAGTGCTGCAGGCCGATCCGCGCCAGCGCGACGCCGACGGCAATGTGCAGCGCGGCGACGTCTACCTTGACGGCGTGTCGAACTCGCTGGTGCGGGCCGAAAGCCGCATCGTGGCCGTGGTCGGCGTGCAGGACCTGGTCGTGGTGGAAACGCCGGACGCCGTGCTGGTGACCCACAAGGACCAGGTGCAGCGCGTCAAGCAGGTGGTCGACCACCTGCGCTCGAAGGAGCGCACCGAACATTTGCACCACACCAAGGTTTACCGTCCGTGGGGTTATTACGAAGGCATCGATTCGGGCGACCGTTTCCAGGTCAAGCGCATCACCGTCAAGCCGGGCGAGAAACTCTCGCTGCAGATGCACCATCACCGGGCCGAGCACTGGGTCGTCGTCAGCGGCACGGCGCGCGTGACCTGCGGCGAAAAAATCAGCCTGCTGGCCGAGAACGAGTCGACCTATATCCCGATCGGCATGGCCCACCGGCTCGAAAACCCGGGCATGGTGCCGCTCCATATCATCGAAGTCCAGTCCGGCAGCTATCTGGGCGAGGACGACATCGTCCGCTTCGAAGACGTCTACAAGCGCGCCTAAGGGCAAGTGCGCTGCCACGTAGGGTGGGCACTGCGTGCCCACGCGGATCTGCCACGTAGGGTGGGCACTGCGTGCCCACGCGGATCTGCCACGTAGGGTGGGCACTGCGTGCCTACGCGGATCTGCCACGTAGGGTGGGCACTGCGTGCCTACGCGGATCTGCCACGTAGGGTGGGCACTGCGTGCCCACGCGGATCTGCCACGCTGGGTGGGCACTGCGTGCCCACGCGGATCGGGCCGGCCGCAGGAAACCGCGTGGGTAACGGCCTTACCGCCCGCGCGATCCTACGGTCGCTCCACTGCCTGCCACACTGTCTCAAAATAAACAGTGTGGCGCGCGCGCATTTCCTTGATAATTCGCAAAGGCAAGACTTGGCGTGCCGCTGGGCGGCATGGTAGCCTTTGCACGCCAAAATGGTCGAATTTTCAAGGAGCGGATTGGATGGATCAGCAATATTTTTCACGCAGCTTTGTCACACGCGGGTTCACCCTGCTTGAATTGCTGGTTGTCATCGTCATCATCGGTTTGCTGGCCGCCTATGTCGGCCCCAAGTATTTCTCCCAGCTGGGCAAGTCCGAAGTGACGATCGCCAAGGCGCAGATCGAAGCGTTTGAAAAGTCGCTCGACACCTACCGGCTCGACGTCGGCCGCTATCCGAGCGCCGAGGAGGGCCTGAACGCGCTGCTGGCCGCGCCCGCCGCCAACCCCGGCAAATGGAACGGCCCCTACCTGAAAAAAGCGGTGCCGCTCGACCCGTGGGGCCACGCCTACCTGTACCGTTCGCCCGGCGCCAAAGGCGATTTCGACATCGTCTCGCTCGGCCGCGACGGCCAGGCCGGTGGCAGCGGCGACGACGCCGACATCACCAATTAAGCCTTCGTGCTGCTGACACCGGAGGCGTCCCATGCAGTTTGACGTGCGCGCGCTGTCGCATGACTCGGTGGTGACCGAGCTTGCCGTCGATGCCCTCGACGAGCAGGATGCGCGCCGCCAGGTCGAGGCGCGCGGCATGTACGTCGCCGCCATCGCGGCGCGGCGCGGCGCGCTCGGCAGCGCGATCGGGCGGCGCGGCGGCGCCGCCATGCCGCTGGTGCTGTTCAGCCAGGAGCTGCTGGCCCTGCTGTCGGCCGGGCTCGGCGTGGTCGAAGCGCTCGAAGCCCTGCTCGAGAAGGAAGCCAACCCGGTCGTCGCCGGGGTGATCCAGCGCCTGCTGGCCGGCCTGCGCGAAGGCAAGCGCTTCTCCAGCGTGCTGGCCGAGCAACCGGAGCGCTTTCCGCCGCTGTATGTCGGCATCGTCAAGGCGGCCGAAGGCACCAGCGACCTGCCACGTTCGCTGGCGCGCTATATCGACTACCAGCAGCGGGTCGATCTTGTCCGCGCCAAGCTGGCCAGTGCCGCCATCTACCCGACCATCCTGCTGCTGGTCGGCGCAAGTGTCAGCGCCTTCCTGATGACCTATGTGGTGCCCCGTTTTGCCGAGGTCTACCAGGGCGCCGGCCGCAACCTGCCGTTCATGTCGCAATTGCTGCTGGCCTGGGGCCAGTTCGCCGCCAATCACACCACGCTGCTGCTGGGTGTGCTGGGCGCGCTGGCGCTGCTGGCCGTGCTCGGCGTGCGGCGCCTGCGCGGCGGCGGCCTGGTGCGCCTGTTGGCGCGCCTGCCCGGCATTGGCGAGCGGGTGCGCATCTACGAGCTGTCGCGCCTGTACCTGACGCTTGGCATGCTGACCGAAGGCGGCATCCCCATCGTGCAGGCGATCGGCACGGTGCAGGCGATGGTGTCGCCGGCCATGCGCCACAATCTGCAGCAGGCGCGCCTGATGATCGAATCGGGCATGCCCCTGTCGAACGCGTTCGACACCCACAACCTGACCACCCCGATCTCGCTGCGCATGCTGCGCGTGGGCGAACGCAGCGGCGACCTGGGACCGATGCTGACCCAGTCGGCCACCTTCTACGACGGCGAAATCAGCCGCTGGATCGACCGCTTCACCCGCACCTTCGAGCCGCTGCTGATGGCGGCCATTGGCCTGGTGGTCGGCGCCATCGTGGTGCTGCTATACATGCCAATCTTTGATCTGGCCGGAGACATGTCGTGAGCGCGCCAGCCCAGCCCCAGCCAGGCGTGGCGATCCTCGATGCGGCCACGCTGGCGCGCGCCCGCGCGGCGAGCCTGGTGTCGCAGCGCGGCGTGGTCGAAGAAATCGAAGCCCTGAACGGCATGGACCCGCGCGCCATCGTGCAGTCGCTCGGCGCCGCCTTCGGGCTGGCGGTGTTCGAGACGTCCGACATGTTCGACGCCACGCCGGCGTTCGACCTGCTGCCGCTGTCGCAGGCACTGGCGCGCCACTGCGTGTTGCTGCGCCAGGCGGGCGGCCAGCTGACCGGCGTGATCGCCGACCCGTTCAACCTCGACCTGCAAACCTGGCTCGGCGCGCAGGCCCGCACCAGCGCCCGCCACCCGCTGCAGACCCGGCTGGCGCTCGCTTCCGACATCCAGGCCTACCTGTCGAAGCAGGAAGAGTCGGCGCGCGCCGTCGACAATCTGACCCAGGGCCTGGACGCCGGCAAGCGCGACGGCAAGACCGCCGCCGTGCTGTCATTCGCCTCCGTCAGCGAAGCGGCCAGCCCGGCCGTCAAGCTGGTCAATTCGACGCTGTACGATTCGCTCAAGGCCGGCGCCTCCGACATCCACCTCGAAAGCACCGCCAACGGCCTGGCCGTCAAATACCGCATCGACGGCGTGCTGGACCATGCGACCTCGGTGGCCGGGGTCGAAGTGGCCGAGCAGGTGATCTCGCGCCTGAAGGTGCTGGCCGAACTCGACATCTCCGAGCGGCGCGTGCCGCAGGACGGCAGCTTCCGGGTCGAAGCGGGCGGCCGCGAGATCGACCTGCGCGTCTCGATCATGCCCAGCATCCACGGCGAGGACGCCGTCATCCGCATCCTCGACAAGCGCGCCATGATCGAGTCCTACGGTTCGCTGACCCTGGAAGCGCTGGGCTTTGACGCGGCATCGTTGACGACGCTGCGCGCGCTGGCCCAGGAAGCCTACGGCATGCTGCTGGTGACCGGGCCGACCGGCTCTGGCAAGACCACCACCCTGTATGCGGCGCTGACCGAGATCCACAGCGGGCGCGAAAAAATCATCACAATCGAAGACCCGGTCGAGTACCAGATGCCCGGCATCCTGCAGATTCACGTCAATGAAAAAAAGGGTCTGACCTTCGCCAAGGGCCTGCGCTCGATCCTGCGCCACGACCCCGACAAGATCATGGTGGGTGAAATCCGCGACCGCGAGACGGCCGAAATCGCCGTGCAGTCGGCGCTGACCGGCCACCTGGTACTGACGACGGTGCACGCCAACAATGTGTTCGACGTGTTCGGGCGCTTTACCCATATGGGCATCGACCCGTATGCCTTCGTGTCGGCCTTGAACGGGATCTGGGCCCAGCGCCTGGTGCGCACCAACTGCCAGCACTGCGCCATGCCGTACAAACCGAGCGACGCCGAACTGGCGGCGGTGAACCTGACCCACGACGAGGTGGCCGGCTTCCAGTTCATGCAAGGCAAGGGCTGCGGCGACTGCCGCGGCACCGGCTACAAGGGCCGCCGCGCCATCGCCGAGATCCTGACCCTGAACGACGAAATCCGCGAACTAATCGTCGACAAGCGGCCGATCCGCCAGATCAAGGCCGCCGCGCACGCCAATGGCACGCGCAGCCTGCGCATGGCGGCACTGGAGCTGGTCAAGCGCGGCACCACGACGCTGGCCGAAATCAAACGGGTGACCCTGCATGCTTAAGCGCGTCGGCATTTCGCTATCGATCGGCGTCTCGCGCGAGTCGCTGACGGCGGTGCGCCTGTCGCGCTGGCGTGGCGCGCCCGCGACCGTGCTGGCCGAGCGTGCGCTGCAGGCTGGCCAGGCCGACGATCCCACGCAGCTGGCGGCTGCCCTGCGCGCCTTGCTGGCCGGGCACGATTGCGCGCACCTGCCGCTGTCGGTGGTGCTGGCAGACGACCTGGTGCGCCTGTGGCAAGTGACGCCGCCGCAAGGGGCGAGCCGGATGGCCGACATCGAAGCGGCCTGCGCATTGCGTTTCCAGACCCTGTACGGCGAGCCGCTGGCGAACTGGCGCCTGGCCTGCGCGCCGGATGCGCGTTCCCCGTTCTTCGCGGCGGCGCTCCCGCGCGCCGTCTACGACGTCATCGCCGCCTTTGCCGACGAGGGCGCGATGCCGCTGGTGGCCATGGCGCCGCAGTTCGTGGCGGCGTTCAACCGCTGGCGCAAGGACTTGCGCGCGGACGCATGGTTCGCCCTGGTCCATGGCGGCCTGCTGACGCTGGGCGCCCATGATGGCCAGCAGTTGCTGGCAGTGCGCAGCATGCCGCTGGCGCCCGAGGCCGGCGCAGCCTGGCTGCGCGCCCAGCTCGAACGCGAGGCACTGCGGCTTGACCTGCCATGCCCGCAGGCGGTGCAGGGCTGCGGCCAGCTGCCGCAGGCCTGGCTTGATGACGATGACGTGGCCGTGACCAGGCTCGACCAGGCGCGGCGCGGCATGCCGGCGGCGTCCGATGGCGCCGCACTGGCCCAGACGGGAGCGCGCGCATGAAGCCCTTGCAGCTCGATTTCGCCCCCGCCTCGGTGCGCCGTACCCTGCAGACCACGCCGGCCGCCTGGTGGTGGCTGGCATTGGCTG
>CBDDRJ010000098.1:0-5725 GCA_965233055.1 uncultured bacterium | reverse complement strand
GCGCAACGATGGCGCCCCGTGCCCACGCGGACATATGCGCAACGATGGCGCCCCGTGCCCACGCGGACATATGCGCAACGATGGCGCCGCGTGCCCACGCGGACATATGCGCAACGATCGCACCGCGTGGGCACGGGGTCGTCGCACGGTTGTTTGTGCGGCGACATGCCCACCCTACGATAATCTTCGCCAGGCGGAGCGTCCGGCGCCGAGTGGGCACGCAGCGCCCCCCGGTAGCTTTAGCCCGGCGTGGCGTCCGGCGCCGAGTGGGCACTAAGTGCCCCCCGGTAGTTCTAGCCCGGCGTGGCGTCCGGCGCCGATTGGACGCGCAGCGCCCCCCCGGTAGTTTTTAGCCCGGCGTGGCGTCCGGCGCCGCGCGGGCACGCAGTGCACCCCGGTAGTTCTAGCCCGGCGTGGCGTCCGGCGCCACGCGCGCCGGCAGCGCCATGTGGCGCGCGATCGGGCACACAATCTCGAGGAACTGTTGCTGGCGCGCCGAATACGCCATCAGCGCGCCGCGGTCGATATCAAAATACCAGCCATGCAGCTTGAGCAGCCCCTGCTCGACCCGACGCTTGAGCCACGGATAGGTCAGCAGGTTGTCGAGCGACTGCAGGATGCTGGCCTGCTCGCAGGCCGTGTGCTGCTCCTCCGAGCTCTTGTGGGCCAGGTCGCGCAGCACGCTGTCGCGCACCGGCGCGGCGATGCGCATCCAGCGCTCGACGAAATCGGTCTCGCGCTCCTGCTGCTGGGGCGCCAGCAAGGCACGGATGCCGCCGCAGCGGGCGTGGCCGAGCACGATGACGCGCGCCACTTCGAGGTTACAGATCGCAAATTCGATGGCCGAACTGACGCCGGGCGGCGCATCCGGCGTGCAGCGCGGCACCAGGTTGGCGATATTGCGCACGACGAACATATCGCCCGGGTCGCTGCCGGTCAGCAGCATCGGATCGACCCGCGAATCGCAGCAGCCGATCAGCAAGGTGGTCGGGCGCTGGCCCGCGCGCAGCGCATCGTACAGCGTGTGCTCGTCCGAGAAATACTGCTGCTGGAAGCGGCTGAAGCCCTGCACGAATTTTTCAATGTCTTCCATGCGCTCCTCCCGCTGGCTGGCCCCGGCCCACCCGCCTCAGCAAGGCATGGCGGCGTTGCGCCGCGCATAGCACCACCAGGTGACGGCGATGCACGAGACGTAGAAGGCGACGAAGCACCACAGCGCCGCATCGGGGCCGCCGGTCAGGGCGATCGAGGTGCCATAGCTTTTCGGGATGAAGAAGGCGCCATAGGCCGCCACCGCCGAAGTGAAACCGAGCACGGCGGCGCCCTCTTTATTGGCATCGACGATGGCCTGCTCCTGCAGCGCGCGGCTCTGTCCGGCGGCGGCGCGCTGGCGCTCCGTCATGAAGATCACCGAAATCATGCGGAAGGTCGACGCATTGCCGACGCCGGTGCCGGCGAACAGCAGCATGAACATCCAGAAGAAGCCGGTGAAATTGCCGCCCACGCCGCCATGCGGCAGGAACTCGAGCACGCCGATGACGGCCCCGATCATCCCGATGAAGGTCCACAGCGTGACGCGGGCGCCGCCCAGCTTGTCGGCCAGGAAGCCGCCGGCCACGCGCGCCAGCGCGCCCACCAGCGGGCCGAGGAAGGCATAGTCGAGCGCATTGACATCCGGGAACTGGGTCTTGATCAGCAGCGGGAAGCCAGCCGAGTAGCCGATGAAGGAGCCGAAGGTGCCGGTGTAGAGCCAGCACATCAGCCAGTTGTGCTTGCGCTTGAAGATGATGGCCTGCTCGGAGAACGAAGCGCGCGCCGAGGCCAGGTCGTTCATGCCGAACCACGCCATCAGGGAGCTGACGACGATGAACGGCACCCAGATGAAGCCGGCGTTCTGCAGCCACAGGTCCTTGCTGGCGGCGCCCTTGACCCAGTGCTGGGGCTCGCCGCCGATGGCGCCGAACAGGCCGATGGTGATCACCAGCGGCACCACGAACTGCACCACCGACACGCCCAGATTGCCCAGGCCGGCGTTCATGCCGAGCGCCTGGCCCTTTTGCGCCTTCGGATAGAAGAAGCTGATATTGGCCATCGACGAGGCGAAATTGCCGCCGCCGAAGCCGCACAACAGGGCCAGCGTCAGCATGGTCGGGTAGCCGGTATTGACGTCCTGTACCGCCAGGCCGATGCCAATCGCCGGGATCAACAGCGAGGCGGTGGAAATGGTGGTCCATTTGCGGCCGCCGAAGATCGGCACCATGAATGAATAGAAGATGCGCAGCGTGGCGCCGGACAGGCCGGGCAGCGCGGTCAGCCAGAACAGCTGGTTGGTGCTGTACTTGAAGCCGATATTGGGCAGGTTGACCACCACCACGCTCCACACCATCCACACCGCGAAGGCCAGCAGCAGCGCGGGGATCGAAATCCACAGATTGCGCTGGGCGGTGCTGCGTCCGCTCGACTTCCAAAACGCCGGGGTCTCCGGCTCCCATGCTGTGATCACATACTTGCTCATGACGGACTCCTGAAAACTCTACGGTTAGGCGGGAATGGCTTGCGAGGCAGGGGCCGGCGCGTGGCGCTCACCCTCGCCCTTGAATGAGTAGTGCATCCACACCAGCGACACGCACACGGTGCCGTACAACAGCATGAAGGCCGACGTGCGCACCCCGGTCAGGTCGACCAGGGCGCCGAACATGATCGGCAGCACGAAGCCGCCCAGGCCGCCGGCCAGCCCGACCACGCCGGACACGGCGCCGATATTGTGCGAAAAGTCGTCGGAAATGAACTTGAAGACTGAGGCCTTGCCGACTGCCATGGCCACGCCGACCACGAACAGCAGCGCCGTGAACATCCACGGAGTCAGCCCGATTTGCATGCTGGCGGTGCCGTTGACGGTCTTGATCACCATGCTCGTCTGCGGATACGACAGCAGGAAGAAGCACACCCAGCACACCCACATGACCCACCAGGTCACCTTGTAGGCGCCGTATTTGTCCGAGATCCAGCCGCCCAGCGCGCGCAGCACGCCGCCCGGCAGCGAGAAGCAGGCCGCCAGCAAGGCAGCCAGGCCGATATTGAAGCCGTATTCGGCCACGTAGTACTTGGTCATCCACAGCGCCAGTGCGACGTAGCCGCCAAACACCACCGAGTAGTACTGGCAGTAGCGCCACACGCGCGGGTCTTTGAGCATCTTCATCTGGTCGGCGAAACTGACGCTGGCCGGCACCTGGTGCGACTTGTCGGTGTGCGAAAAGAACCAGAACAGGATGGCGGTGACCAGCATCGCCACTGCGTACACCTTGGGCAGCATCTGCCAGCCGAAGGCGGCGATGATGGAAGGCGCGACGAACTTGGTCAGGGCCGAGCCGGAATTGCCGGCGCCGAAGATGCCCATCGCCAGGCCCTTGCGCTCCTTGCCGAACCAGCGCGCCACATAGGGCGTGCCGACCGAGAACGAGCCGCCGGCCAGGCCGACGAACAGGCCGAGCACAAGAAAATGCCAGAACGCAGTCGCATAGGACATCAGCCAGATCGGCAGCACCGTCGAGATCATCAACAGGAAGAACACGATGCGCCCGCCGAAGCGGTCGGTCCAGATGCCGAGCGGCACGCGCACCAGCGAACCGGTCAGCACGGGCGTCGCCGCCAGCAGGCCGAATTCGGTTTCGTTCAGGCCCAGCTGCTGCTTGATCGGGATCCCCAGCACGGCGAACATCATCCACACCGCGAAGCAGATCGTGAATGCGAATGTACTGCTGCCCAGCACCTCCATTTGCTGCCTTAGCTTGCTTGCCATGTCCATCTCCTCGACGCTTTCACTGATGCAATCAGCTTACGCGGTAGCAGAGCGAGCAGCTATTGGCCGATCGGCGTTACAGGCAAGGCAATGGGGCTAGCGGGACTGGCCTAAATGACTAGTGCAGCTAAGCCGGACGACATAGGACGGGGCTTGCTTTTGACCTAAGCCGGCCCACAAATGTCAAGTGTCCATTCGTACAAATGAAAAAATCACCAATTATCACTAACATAATTCCGGTACACAACTGGAGATGTCGATGCGTCTGAATCACCCTGTCACCAATACCGAGTATGTGCTCAGCGACGGTGCGTCGATCGTGTCGACCACGGATTTGCAGGGCAATATCACGTATGCCAATCCCTATTTTGTGCAGGTCAGCGGATTCGCGCCGGAGGAGCTGATCGGCGCGCCGCAAAATATCGTACGCCACCCGGACATGCCAGCCGAAGCCTTCGCCGATTTGTGGCAGACCATCAGGCAGGGCCAGGCATGGACGGGCATGGTCAAGAACCGCTGCAAGAATGGCGACTTTTACTGGGTCTATGCCAACGTGACGCCGGTCATCGAGCATGGGCGCCCGGTCGGCTATATGTCGGTGCGCACCAAGCCAAGCCGGCAGCAGGTGAGCGCCGCCGAGGATCTGTACCGCGAGATCCGCAACGGCAATCCGAATCACTGGGTGGTGCGGCAGGGTGCGGCCGTACGCGGCGGCGCGCTCGACACGCTGGCGGGCCTGTTCCGGATGTCCCTGAGCCAACGCATGCGCTGGCAGTTCGGCTTCCTGCTCGCCGTCATCGTCCTGCTTGGCGCCAACCTGTTCGCCGGCCAGGCCGCGGGCGACGCCAGCCGCCCGTGGATGGCAGTGCTGGCCGTAGTTGGCCTGGCCGATGTCGTCCATCTGTGGCTTGGACTGCACCGCAGCGTCGTGCTGCCGGTGCGGCAAGCCGCCACCGCCAGCCGCATCATGGCCGGCGGCGACTTGAACACGGAAATTCCCGTCAGCGGCACCGATGAACTGGGCCAGCTGCTGCGCTCCCTGCGCCAGCTCCAGGTGAACCTGCATTCGATCGTCGCCGATGTGCGCAGGAATTCGGAGCAAATCATGGTCGCGACCCGCGAAATTGCCGCAGGTAATTTGGACTTGTCGGGGCGCACCGAGTCGCAGGCGTCGGCGCTTGAGGAAACGGCCTCGAGCATGGAACAGCTGGCCTCGACCGTGACCCAGAACGCGGACAACGCGCTGCAGGCCAATCGCATGGCCGGCATGGCGACCGAAGTGGCGAACCGCGGCGGCGCGCTTGTCGGCACCATGCAGCACACGATGGACGACATCAGCGCCTCGTCGCGCAAGGTCATCGACATCATCGGCCTGATCGAGGGAATCGCGTTCCAGACCAATATCCTGGCATTGAATGCGGCCGTCGAAGCGGCGCGCGCCGGCGAACAGGGGCGCGGCTTTGCCGTCGTCGCCTCCGAGGTTCGCCACCTGGCGCAGCGCAGCGCCGCCGCCGCCAAGGAAATCAAGCAACTGATTGACACGACGATCGGCAAGATTGACGTCGGCACTACGCTGACGGGCCAGGCCGGGGCGGTGATGAGCGAAATCATGGCGTCGACCGGCAAAGTCAGCGCCGCCATGAACGAAATCGCGTCGGCTTCGCGCGAGCAGAGCGAGGGCATCGCCCAGGTCAATTGCGCGCTCACGCAGATGGATGAAGTGACCCAGCAGAATGCGGCGCTGGTGGAACAGGCGGCAGCGGCTGCCGGCAGCCTGCAGGATCAGACCGACAGTCTGCTGCAGGCGCTGTCGGTATTCAAGCTCGGCGGCCGGCGCGCCGCGGCCGATGGCGTCGCTGCGGCGGCCGCCGCAGCGCCACAGGCGCCGCGCCGGCCCGAACCCAGGAGTCGGCCAGTGCCGGCTTT
>CBDDRJ010000097.1:0-19843 GCA_965233055.1 uncultured bacterium | reverse complement strand
CCAGTGACAGCAGTAGCAGCAGGCTGAGCGGCGGCACGCAGGCGTCCAGGGTCAGCGCGAACAGCGCGCCATTGCGCTGCATCAGCCCCTTGAGCAATAGCCGCGGCCCGTCGCGCACGATGGTGCCCAGGTGCCCGTGCTCCCAGCGCGTGCGCTGGGTCCGGCTACCTTGCTGGTTGTCGGGGAAGTGACTGGTGACTTTGGCTTCCGGGCAAAACAGGGGGGCGCAGCCGGCTTCGGCGCAGTCGAGGCCGAGCTTCATGTCTTCGACCAGGTGGCCGCTGGCCAGCGGCGAGCGCGCGATCAGGGTCCACGGCAGGGCCATGCCGGTGCCCATCAGCTGGCAGGGCAGGCCGAGCCGCGACCAGCCCAGCGGGCGCAGCCAGTTCTTGATGGTCCACGCAAAGGCGGCCACTACGGTCGGCGCGCTGGCGCCGGGGCGTGCCTGCATCAGGTACAGCGCCTGCGCCGGACGGTCCAGCGCGAAACTGGTGCGGGCCAGGCAGCCGAGCGCATACGGGCGCAACAGGCAGTCGGCATCGATGATGACGACCACCTGGCGCGGCGCCAGCGCCAGGTGGCGCACGCCGGCGTCGAGCGCGTAGCCTTTGCCGCGCAGCAGAGGATCGCTCCGTTCGATGACTTCGGCGCCGTGCCGGCGCGCGACGGCAGCGGTATCGTCGTCGCAGTTGTCGGCCACCACCAACAGGCGGTCGCCCTGGTGCAATTGATCGGCGATCGAGTGCAGGGTGGCGGCAATGCCGAACGCTTCGTTGTGGGCCGGCACCAGCACGGCGATCGACGGGCGCGTGATCGGCGGCACGCAGCGGCGCCGGTACGGCGGCAAGGCGGCCACCAGCTGCAACGCGACGATCAGCGCCGGCACCAGCAAGGCAGCCAGCACGACCAGGTAGAGGACCGTTGCGAGCACGATGGCGGGCGCGAGTATCATGGCGGGTTCTCCAGTGCTGCCTGGCGGAAGCAGGCAGTCAGGCGCGACACTTCAGTACTGATTGTATGCCTTTCCAGCACGCGCTGGCGGGCCCGTGCGCCCATCAGGGCCAGCGACTCGGCCGGCGTGTTCAGGCAGGCTTCGAGCGCATCGGCCAGGGCGTCGACGTCGCCGGCGGCAAACAGCCATCCCGTTTGCTGGTGCAACACCAGTTCGGGGATGCCGGCGATACAGGTGCTCAGCACCGGCCGGCCGAGCGCCATCGCCTCCATCAGCACCACCGGCAAGCCCTCGGCAAAGCTGGGCAGGACCAGGGCGCGCGCGGCGACGATCTGTTCGCACACGGCGGCGCTGCTGATCCAGCCGGTGATGCTGACCCGGGCGCCAAGGCCGTGGCGCCGGATCAGCGCCTCCAGTTCGCCGCGCATTTCGCCGTCGCCGGCCAGCACCAGGTCGAGATGGACGCCGCGCTGGGCCAGTCGGTGCACGGCGTCGAGCAGCAGCAGCTGCCCCTTCTGTTCGCACAGGCGCCCGACGCACACCAGCCGCGCCGCGCCGGGCAGCGCCGCGGCCGGCGCCGCGCGAAAAGCCTGCTCGAGCGCGCAGTGCACTTGCTGCACCTTGTTCCATTGCGCGTGCGGCAGGTGCCGGTAGAGCTGGCTGCGGCAATAGGAGCTGATGGCGACGACGAAGCGCGCGCCTTCGAGCTTCGCGCGCAGGTGCAGGGGGCCGGCCTTGTCGAATTCTTCCGGGCCATGCACGGTGAAGCTATAGCCTGGCCCGCCCAGTTCGCGCACCAGCAGGGCCACTTCGGCCGGGTTGGTGCCGAAGTGCGCGTGCAGGTGGGCCGCGCCCGATTGCCTGAGCCATTGCAGGATCAGGCACGCCTCGGCCAGGTAGAGCAGGTGGTAGGGCAGCGGCCGGTCGGCGCGCCAGCCGACCGCCAGCGCGCGCCGCAACGCGCTGACGAAGTGGCGCGGCCGGCCGGCCATGCAGCGCAGCGTGGCGGCCAGCAGTGCCGGCATGCCTTCGCGCAGCACATAGCGGGTGCGCGCGCGCTCCTGCTCGTCCTGCGGGTCGGCCAGCACGTCGTTCCAGCCGCGCAGGGCGATTCTTTGCACCTGCAGCCCCTGCCGCTCCAGTTCGACGATCTCGCGCCGGATGAAGGTGTGGCTGACCTTGGGGTAGTGGTTGATCAGGTAGGCGATGGTCGTCATGGCGCGTCCCGGGCCTCGCGCGCTAGCGGGCGCGGCAGCGCAGTGGCGGCGCACGCGATGCCGGCGAACAACCAGAAATACCAGTTGAACGATAGGTAGTAGAGCAGGTTGTCGACGTAGGCGATGACGAGGTAGGCGAGCACCGTCGCCATCGCGATCGTGGTGCCGGGGAAGTCCTGCACCAGGCCGCGCCGCAGGCGCATCAGCAGGCGGCCAAACAGGAACAGGTAGCTCAGCAGGCCCAGCAACCCGGCTTCGAAGAATAGCTGGATGTAGACATTGTGCGGGTCCCAGGTGGCGCGCCCCTCGAGCGGGAAGAAGCGGGGCGAATAGTACTTGAACGAATCGAGCCCGTAGCCGAACAGGCTGTGCGCGCGGTCCATCCATTCGAGCCCGGCGCGCCACAGCACCAGGCGCCAGGCGTAGGAGTTCAGGTCGGTATTGCCGGCCACCTCCGTGCTGCCGGTGAGGTCGAGCAGGCGCTCGCGCACGCCGGGGTCGAACAGCAGCAGCAAGGGGATGCACAGCGCATAGAGCAGGAAGCGGCGCTGGAACAACAGGCCATAGCCGGCAAAGATGAGCAGGCAGGCGGCCCAGGCGCTGCGGGTCTTGGTCGCCACCAGCAGGGCCAGCAGCACGACCAGGTAGGCCCACAGGAAGGCGCGCAGGCCCGGCCCGGCCGCGGCGGCGCTGCGCTTTTGCAGGTACAGGATGACGGCCATGACCAGCACCAGGTAGAACGCGAAGATGTTCGGGTGGTTGAAGGTGCCGTGCAGGCGGAACGCCTGGTCGGCAATGGCGCCCGCGCCGGACGCCAGCTCGGCCAGCCCGAACGCGACCGGCACGACGGACGAACACAGGATTGCCAGCAGGCAGGCCCGCACATCGGCCTCGGAGCGTACCAGGTAGAAGGCGATGGCAAATACGGCGCAATACGACAGCTGGACCAGCAATAGCCGGACCGCGCTGGCGCGCTCGGGGGCGAGCAGCGCGGCAATGCCGGCCGCCAGCAGGAACAGGGTCCACATGGCCAGCACATTGCGCTTGATGACGAGCGGGCGCTGCAATGCATACAGGCCGGCGATGACGATCACCAGCGCATTGAGGGCGGCGCCGATGCCGAGCCCGGTCGCGCCGCTGTCGGAGCGGATCGCGTCGAACAGGGGGTCGCACGAGGCGCGCAGCGCGATGACGACGAAGAACAGCGCGCGCTTGTCGACCGCCAGCAATACGGTGCCGCCGATGGCGCTGGCGGCGGCCAGCAGGAACAGCAGCACGTCGCGCGCGACCGCCTGGGCGCCGGCCAGCGCGAGGGCCAGCATCGCGGCGGCCACCAGCGCGCCCAGCGACCAGCCGAACAGGCGCAGCGCGCCCAGCATGTCAGGCCATCCTTTCGGTGCCGGCGCGCTGGCAGCCACGGCCGGGCAGGTGGCGCAGCAGCCACGACTTGACGGCATACCACTCGCCCGTCTCGGGCCGGTGCATCGCATTGAGCCAGCCATAGCGCAGCAGCATGCGCGGCACATTGCGGGTGGCCAGCACGTGGCGGAAGCTCAGTTCACGGCTCAGTTCCTCGCTCGGGCCCAGCACCCGCTGCAGCGCCGCTTTCATCGCGCCGAACTCGTCGGCAAATTCGCGCCGCTGCCCCATGTCGAACACCTTGCCGCCGTGGTTGCAAAAGGGCGCCGGGTCGAACTGCGGCACCGCATGCAGGCTGCAGAAGCTGCGCGCCATGAAACGCGAAATCCTGAGCGAGATGCGCATCTGCTCCTCGAAGCGCAGCACGCTGACATTGCCGGCGTGCCAGCGGTAGCGGATCAGGCACTCGGGAATATTGACGCATTTTCCCAGCATGGCCAGCTGGCTGTACATGAAGTAGTCTTCGGCCAGGCCGTCGACCGTCAGGCTGTGTTCGGGCGGCAGCACGCGCAGGAAGTCGATGCCGTAGCGCGCCCCGAGCTGCGCACTGGCGGGAAAATCGAGCATCAGGGCCGGGTGCAGGATCGGGTTGCGGAAAAAGCTGGCGGCCGTCACGCGGTCGCTGCCGACCGGCAGGCGCAGCGTGCCGATGGTCTTGCCGCCACCATCGATCAGCTCGGCCTGTCCGCTGACGACGACCTTGCCGGGATGAGCCTGCATGGCGCGCAGTGAAGTGTCCATCCGGCCCGGCAGGCAGATATCGTCGGCGTCATGCCGCATCATGTAGTGGCAGTCGCACTGCGCCAGGCCCGCATTGAGCAGGCCGGACAACCCATGCGCATCCGGCAAGGCCAATACCCTGATGCGCTTGTCGCGCGCCGCATAGCTGTGGGCCAGTTCGACACTGCCATCGGTCGAGCCATGGTCGAGCACCAGCAGGCGCCAGTCGCGGAAAGTCTGCTTGCAGACGCTGTCGATCGCTGCACCCAGAAAGGCATGGCAGTTCTTGACCGGCAGCAGGACGTCGATGGTCGCCATGCTTATTCGGCCCTGGTGTGGCTCAATGGTGAATGGGAAAGGTGTTGCGCCGCGCCCCGGTTCCCCGCCAGCAGGCGCAAGCTCTTCCTGGCGAGCAGGCCGGCGACCCGCCCCAGCACGCCAGGCGACGCGTGGCTGGCGACGGCCAGCGCGCAGTAGCGCACCCCCATGCCGTAGGCGCCGTGCTCGAACAGCAGCCTGGCGATGTCGTGTCGCAAATGGGCCAGAGCCCGCGGAATGCGGCCGACATCGGCGCTGGACAGCCCCGGGTTGCCAGGTAAATCTTGCAGCACGCGTTCGTGGCATTGCAGGGTTTCCAGGCCGTCATTGGTCAGGTTGGCGTTGTGCGAACGCTTTTCCATCAGCCGGGCCGACAGCACGATGAACGGGGCCAGTGCGGCGCAGCGCAGCCAGTAGTCATAGTCTTCGGCCTGGCGGTAGGCGACGTTGAAGCCGCCGACCTGCTGGCACAGCGCGCGGCGCACGACGACGGTGGACGCGGTGCCGACGAAGTTGCATCGGATCAGGGCCGCCACCAGCGCGTGGTCGAATGGACGGTCGAACGTCATTCCCTTCTTGCAGGCCGAGAAGTGGTTGACGACATGGCCCAGCTGCTTGTTGAGCACGATATAGTCGCAGCAGCACAGGCCGGCGCGCGGATAGGCGCGCAGCGCCGCCACCTGCAGCTGCAGCTTGTTGGGATGCCAGTAGTCGTCGGCGTCGAGAAAAGCGACCAGTTCGCCCCGGCTGGCCTGCATGCCCAGGTTGCGTGCATTGGACACACCGCCATTGGCGATCGACAGCAGGCGGATGCGGCCGCGGTAGGGCGCCAGCGCGTCGAGCGTGCCGTCGCTCGAGCCGTCATTGACGACGATGACCTCGCAAGGATGGTGGCTCTGCTCGAGCGCACTGTCAATCGCGCGCCCGATAAACGCGGCGCCGTTGTAGACCGGAATCACGACCGAAACGGTGGTACTCATGAGTCACCTGTAAAGTTGCATTAAAGGGTGGGCACGGCGGTCCGTGTAGCACTCGTTGCGGCGCCGCAGATAGGCCGTCGGCAACAGGCAGCGCAGCAAGTCCTTGTAGGCCCGCGCTGCCAGCGGCTGCTGCCGCAATGCCTCGATGCAGGCGCCGATGGCCGCCCGGCGGTGGCCGGCCAGCAAGGCGAGGCTGGCCGCGTGCGCATAGAAACGGGCCAGCTTGGCGTTGAACCGGGGCACGCGCGCGCCGATGGCCCGGTGGTGGGCTTCGAGCACGCGGACGGAACTGAGCCACACCTGGTAGCGCGGCGTGCTGCGCATCAGGTGGTCGTCATGCAGGCGGATCGACGCCAGCACCTGGTCGAGGTAGGCGACCGGGAAGGCCAGTCCGATGCGGATCCACAGGTCAAGGTCTTCGGAGATGCGCAGGGTTTCGTCGAACATGCCGACCTGCTCGAACACGTCGCGCCGCACCATCATGGCCGAGGTCGCCATCGGGAATTCGATGTCGGCGATGTCGCCGATGAAGTCCTTGATCTGGTAGCCGTATGGCTTGGCGGGGTCGCAGACCGGGCGCCGGACCGAATCGACATATCTGAAATTGGTCGCCAGCATGCCCAACTGCGGCTGTTGCTGGAACTGCTGCACTTGCAGGCCGATCTTGCGCACTTCCCACAGGTCGTCGGAGTCGAGGAAAGCGACCAGGCTGCCGCGCGCCAGCTTCAGGCCAGCGTTGCGGGCGGCGGCCGCGCCGCGGTTGGGCCGCGCATGGTAGTGCACCTTGGGATGGTGAAAGCGGACCATGGCAGTTTGCGTGCCGTCGGTGGAACCGTCATCGATGATGATCAGTTCCAGGTGGGCGTAGTCCTGCTGCAGCACCGACGTGATGGCTTGCCTCAGGTAGGCCAGCCGGTTATGGGTGGGCAGGACGACCGACACCAGCGGGGTTTCCATGAATCCTCCGGCTTAGCTAAACTTGAGCAGGGCGCGCATGGCCGAAGCATCCTGCTGCAACAACACGAACAGTACAAAGCCATACACGGCCGCGCCGCTCGCAACGCTGATGACACTGGCGGCCGCGACCGACAGCGCATAGGGTGCCAGTATGCCGTCGAGAATCCACAGCGCCAGCAGCATGCAGGCCGCGGCCGCCACCGGCTTGGCCACCGCCAGGCAGGCTGCGCGCGGTGCCACTTGCACCAGCGACATGGCAAGCAGCGAGGCGGGCAGGAAATTGAGCAGATTGGCCACGCAATAGCTGGCCGCGACGCCTTCGATGCCCCATTGCACGCCGATCAGGAAGCTGCCCACTTGCAGTACGGCACCGTACAGGCCAAGGCCGAGCAACAGGCGCGAACGGCCCAGTGAGACGAAGACGGCGCCGGTGCTGGCAGTGATCGATTGCACGAAACCGACGATGGCCATCCATTTGAGCAAGGCCGCGACCGGCAACCAGCGCGGCCCCAGGGCCAGCAGCACGAACGGTTCGCGCAGGTAGAACAGGCCCGCCATCATCGGGGCCGTGACCATCGCGATGACCGAGGTGGTCCGCAGGTAGAGCTTGCCAAGATCGGCCAGCGAGCCCTGGCGCCGGCTCATCGCCGGCAGCAGCGCGCGGGTGGCGACGCCGGTGATGTTCTGCAGCGGAAACAGCATGATCTTGTAGGCCATCGCGTACAGGCCGAGGGCGGCCGAACCGAGCATGCGGCCAATGATCATATTGTCGGCGTTGCGCTCGAGGTAGACCAGGGCCTGGAACAGCGAGATGTGGGCGCCAAACCCGGCCACCTCGCGCAGCGCCTGGAACGGGAACACCCTGCGCGGGCGCCATGGCGCCGCGAGCGCGACCTGGATGGCGGTCAGCGTCGTCGACAGCAGCATCTGCCCGACCAGACTCCATACGCCGGCGCCCGCCTGGGCCAGCGCAATGGCCAATACAAGGCCGCAGGCGGCGCTGATGGTCTCGACCCGCGCCATCGTGCGGAACTGCGATTCGCGCTCGAGCAGGGCCTGCTGCACGGTGCCGATGCCAGACAGCGGAAACGCCAGCGCCAGCGCGGCGACGATGGCGGCCAGCTGCGGCTGCTGGTACAGGTGGGCCACCGGCAGCGCTGCGGCGGCCAGCACCAGGGCAATGGCCAGCGCCAGGCCGATATTGAGCCAATAGATGGCGCACAGCAGATCGTCGGCCACCTGCTTGCGCTGGATGATGGCCGCTGCCGTGCCGAGGTCGCGGAACAGGTAGGCCAGGTTGGTGACCGTCATCGCCATCGCCATGATGCCGTAGGACGAAGGTGGCAACAGCCGCGCCAGCACGGCGACGCTGACCAGTTGCGATACCACCCGGGCCGCTTGCGACACAGCCACCCAACGCACGCTCGAGACCAGGCCCATACATCCTTTCCTCATATTGTTCGATGATAGCGTTGGCACCGGGCGCGCCCTTGATGCCGCTCATGAATGCCGGCGCACCGATCTGCCTGGCTCCTAGTAGGCATGCTTGCCGGTCCATCCGCGCAGCGCCGTCCAGGCGATGATGCGCAGGTCCATCAGCAGCGACCAGTGCTGGATGTAGTACAGGTCGAATTTGACGCGCGCGGCCATCTTGTCGACGGTATCGGTTTCGCCGCGATAGCCGTGGATCTGGGCCCAGCCGGTAATGCCGGGCTTGACCCGGTGGCGCAGCATGTACAGCTCGAGCAAGTCCTTGTACATTTCGTTGTGCTGCAGCGCATGGGGGCGCGGGCCGACCACGGACATGTCGCCCACCAGAACATTGATGAATTGCGGCAGTTCGTCGAGGCTGCTGCGGCGCAGGAAATGGCCGAACCGGAACAGGCGCGGATCGTTCTGGGTCGCCTGGGTCAGGCCGTGGTGCTCGTGGTGCACCTTCATCGAGCGGAACTTGACAACCTTGAAGGTCTTGCCGTTCAGGCCCAGGCGCGGCTGGCAAAAAAACACGGGGCCGGGCGAAGACAGCTTGATGCCGGCGGCAATGACGGCGAACAGCGGCGCCAGCAGCAACAGCACCACCAGCGCGAACACGCGGTCGAAGCATTCCTTGAACACGCCGTGCATGCCGCTCGAGATCGGCCGGTTCAGTTCGACGGCAGGAAAACCGAGGAAATCGACCACCCGGCTCGACAGGATCTGCATGCTGATGGTGTCGGGGATCCAGCGGATATCGACCAGCGCATTGCGCAGCAGGTGCTGCAGATTGCGCAACTGGACCGACGCGCCCATCGGCAGCGTGATCCAGATCTCGTGAATCCGGTGACTGCTGGCATACAGCGGCACGTCGACCAGTTCGGCCAGGCGCGCAATGCCCGGCTCGGCCAGTTGGGCAAGGTCGGCGCCATCGGCCTGCACCGCCTTGACTTCGTAGCCGTACCAGAGCTGTTGGCGGGCGCGCCGGTGCATCTCGCGCCCGACTTCGCCGTAGCCGACGATGATGACTTTTTTATTGTTCAGGCCATTCTTGCGCAGGTACATCAGGGCCGAGTAGGCAAGGGCGCGCGAACAGACCAGCAGCACCAGGCCGGCCGCAAACCAATAGCTCATCCACAGGCGCGACAGCGCGCCGACTTGGTGGATCAGGAAGCTGAACACGATGCCGACCAGCAGCGTCAGCCCCCACGAAATGGCCAGCCGCAGCAGCAGTTCCGGCATCGAGCGGCCGCGCCACGACACGTAGACGTCGAAGCGCATCAACACCAGCGTCGCCACGAAGCTGCAGAAATACAGCAGCACGGTGTGGATCGGCGCCGCCTCGACCAGCGCGGTGCCGAAGTGCAGGCGCGCGGCCAGCTCGCCGGCCAGCAGCAGCACGCCGACGTCGGCCAGGCGCAGGCAAAACTCGAGGCGGGAAGGATTCCTGCTGATGACGTCCTGCATACGGGCTCCCGGCAAGCAAGGCGGTGGAACTGTAGAGTTACCGTTTTATTAAGATTAACAATAAAGTATTTTCGACGCGCACAGTACGCGCTTTTGCGGTTGATTGAGAAGCCTCAATTGGCTATTTCCGTTTTCCAATCAATGTGAGCAGGAATCGGCGACATCGATTTGGGGGGAGGGCAGATGGAATGGCATTTGACCGCATGCGTGCAGCACATCGCCTGAGCTGCCCCAGGCAGGCATGGCTGGGCCTGGGCTACGCTGGCCCGGCTGGCGCGCCGCTACCTGGTGCAGGGCTTGCCGTTGCTCGTATACGTGCTGTGTGCTGTCGCGCTCGCTGCTGGCGCGCAAGGGCAGCGCTGCGTGACGCTGGCGGCGCTCAGAAATTGCACGGCCCGCTGCCGGCCTGCACCAGGAAATACTGGCGGCCCAGCCAGCTGTTGTGGCCATTGTCCCAGGTGCTCGGGTTGCCGCCGTCGACCAGAGCGGAATTGAGCGCGGCCCACGACGCGTGATGGTAGAGGCTCGATGCAGCCGGCATATTGGCCGGCTTGCCGGCATTGTCATAGCTGGCGTAGCGCGCCACGTTGGCGCACGGCAGCGGCGCCCCGGCCAGCACGCTGGCCATCAGGCGGCCGGTCGCATTGTGGTCGGAATGGTCGCCCGGATTGCGGCTGCCGTCCTCGTCGAGCATATTGACCCAGACGCTGGCCTGGCCATGCCCGTGCTGCAGGACAATCGCGCGGATCACGGCGCGCAGTTCGGCCAGCGAGTAATTGGTCGGGTTGCCGCCGGTGACGGCGCTGATGGTGGTAATGGCGCCGGCCAATAGCCTGGCCAGGCTGCGGTTGCCGGTGCTGGCATAGCCGCTGCCGTGGTAGCCGCCGTCCGGCAAATGCAACTGGTAGAGGACGATGCGGTCGTCGATGACGGTGCGCTCGACCGACTTGCCGTTGATGAGCACATGGGACGTCACCGTGGCGCCGACCGGCGCGCCGCCGCTGCCGAGCCAAAAGCGGATCAGGCGCTCCTGCCCTTCCTGGCGCGCCTTGTAAAAGCTCTTGCCGACCGGATTGGGCAGGTAGTCGCCGTGGCCGTCGTCGCTGGCCGTGGTCAGGATGAAGACGCTGCGGTCGCCCTGCTGCAAATCGGTCCAGGCGTTCTGCGCCATGAACAGGGCAACGTCGTCGGCGTGGGCCGCGATAAAGATGGAGGCCATTGCAGGCGATGCGGCAGGCAGGAGCAGCGCCATTGCCAGAAGGAATTTTTCCATTGCATCCTCATTCAAGAGTGGACTGTCGTCGTGGTCTTGAAATCGTCTACCGGATGCAGTCAGTTCTGTTTAATCCCGCTCAATCTGCGGCTGGGTTAGCCGGGGCATTCGAGGGGCCCGGCATGCATTGCGGCATGCCGGGCGCCTTGCTGCTGCGTGCTGCTTATGGCTTACCGTAGTTCATCGGCAGGAACTGCAGGCGGTCCCATGGGAAACCATTGAGGATCGCGTAGTTCGCCGTGCCGCCGAACAGGGCTGCATACGGGTCGGGCTTGCCCATCGCCGTGTACGATTTCGGGTTCTGCACCCGCACCGAGATCGCGCCCGCCTTGTCCCACACCACGAAGCCGTATTTCTGCGCCGCCTTGGCGATGATCTTGGCGACCGGGTGGATACTGAGAGCATCGACATTGACGCCCGGGTCGAGCCGGAAGCGCAGGCCTTCGGGGATGCGGTTCGGCGCGCTGTTCGGGTTGTAGCCGTCCGAGCGGTTGGCCGGCCACGAGAAGATGCCCGATTTCTCCAGGTCGACCAGCGCGATGCCGATCGCATGGCGGATTTCGCCGCGGCTCAGTTCCTCGGCCGTGATCTGGCCGCCCAGGAACGGCAGGCCGGTGGCCGTGGTGCCGTACGGGTTGGTCCAGATTCCCTGCACCTTCGACGCGCCCTGCATGCGGCCGCCCCAGCAGGCTTGCCAGCCGCCGCTGGTGGTGCGGGTCTGCCAGAACTCCCAGATGGTGTCGGTCGACGGCTGGTAGACCGTCATTTCGCCGTCGGTGCCGGACGACGGGCTGGCGCCTGACGGAATCGGCACACTGGCAAACTGCGCAGCGAGGTTGGCGTCGGCATAGCCCTTGTTCTGGCAATCCCACACCTGCACCTTGGTCGTTGGCGTGCCCGCCGCGGCCGTGTAGACCGGGCTGGCGTAGGACGTGGTGTTGATGGTCACGTTGCCATAATAGGTCTGGATCTGGCGCTGGAAGTCGGACTTGAAGCCGTTCGAGTTGGCATGCAGCGTCACATTGGCCGGGATCGGCGTGTACCAGAAGCTGCCCGCCGCAAAGATGGCGTCGGTCGGCAGCGGGTTCGGGCTCGGCGTCGGTGTCGGTGTCGGTGTCGGCGTCGGCGTCGGCGTCGGCGCGCTCGCGTTGTCGAAGTAGGCCGCCAGTTCGAACAGCGAGTAGCCCCACGGGGTGGCGCGCTGCAGACCGTTCATCCGCACATAGCGCGCGCTGATGGCATTGAAGCGGATGTCCGAGGTGCCGCCGGTGCCGGCCGTGGTGCTGTAGACCGTGGTCCAGTTGATGGCGTCGAGCGAGGTCTGGATCTGGTACGACCTGGCGTAGGCCGCTTCCCAGTCGAGCACCACGTGGTTGATGGTGGTGGCGGCGCCGAGGTCGACCCGCAGCCACTGCGCGTCGCCATAGCTGGAACTCCAGCGGCTTGACTGGCTGCCGTCGAAGGCCGCTGCTGCCGGCAGCAAGGATGTCTCGATCGACGACGCCAGCGCCAGCTTGCCCTTGGCGACGTTGGTCGGCGCCACCAGCGGCGCGTCGTTCGTTACCTTCAGTTCATACAGCGAGTAGCCCCACGCGGTGCCGCGCTGGCTGCAGTTGATGCGCACATAGCGCGCGTTGACGGCGGCGAAATCGCGTTCCTCGGTGCCGCCGGTCCCGGCCGTCGTGCTGTATACCGTGCTCCAGGTCAGGCCGTCGGCCGATACCTGGATCTGGTAAGCCTTGGCGTAGGCCGTTTCCCATACCAGGCTGACATGGTTGATGGTAGTGCTGGCGCCCAGGTCAACCCGGATCCACTGGGCATCGCTTGCGACCGAAGCCCAGCGGCTGGCGCTGTTGCCGTCGAGGGCAGCGCTGGCGGGCAGGGCGCTCGATTCGATCGAGGAGGCGGTGGCCGGCCGGTTCAAGGCCAGGTTGGTGGCGGCGCTCACAATCGTTGCGGCGAACTGGTCTGTCAGTGCCGATCCGTTTTGTGCAGCGTCCGGCCCGTTGCCGCCTCCGCAGGAGGCCAGCAGGATGGTGAGGCTGGCACACAGCAGGGCACGCGGTTTCGCCGACAAAATTGGGTGATCTAACATGTATTCGTCCTTTCGGATGACGGTAAAAGAAATTGTTTGATCGGCGTCAAAGGTTTTGGTTCCGGTCAGATACAGATTTTTTTTCCGCTAGAAAGGAGCTGATCCGTGTTGGGCATCCCGCAAGTTGACGACATGGCAGTGGACGTCCGTTTGATATGCGACAAGCGAGGCAGGGGCGGGCTCACTTACGCTGGCACTCAACTTATATGGAAACGACGCGTATGCCACATCGCCTTTCCTTGCCCTGCCTTGTGCTGCCGGCCCTGCTGCTGGCCGGCTGCGCCTCCAACAACTATATGGACGAGCGCGCCGGCGCCGGCGCCGGCGCTCCGCCCGTCACCCTGATCACCGACAAGGTGGTGCAGGAGCAAAAAAAGCAGCGCGCCCAGCGCGTCACCCAGGACATCTCGCGCCTGCTGGTGGCGCGCCCGGCACCGTACACGATCGACCGCGGCGACATCCTGTCGATCGTCGTCTGGGACCACCCCGAGCTGGCCGGCCCGGTCAACCTCGGGCAGTTGCCGCCCACCAGCAGCGGCAGCGAAGCCAATGGCAACGGCCTGCCGCCGGCCGGCTTCGTCGTCGACCACGACGGGCGCGTGCAATTTCCGTATGCGGGGCAGATCAAGCTGGCCGGTCTGACCGAGGACCAGGCCCGCAACCTGCTGACGGCCAGGCTGGCGCGTTATATCAATAAGCCCAACGTCACGCTGCGGGTGCAGGCCTACCGCAGCAAGCGCGTGTATATCGACGGCGAGGTCAAGTCGCCCGGCCTGCAGGCCATCAACGACATCCCGATATCGCTGGTCGAGGTGCTCAACCGGGCCGGCGGCGCGCTGCCATCGGCCGACCAGAGCCGCCTCGTGCTCGAGCGCGGCGGCACCAGCTACCAGATCGACCTGCAGCACCTGATGTCCAGGGGCGTCAACCTGGCCCACATCATGCTCGTTAACGGCGATGTGCTGCGGGTGGCCTCGCGCGACGAAAGCAAGGTGTTCGTGTCGGGCGAGGTGGTGCAGCCGCGCGCGCTGACCATGCACAATGGCCGCCTGACGCTCAACGAGGCGATGGGCGAGTCCGGCGGCATCAGCCCGCTCGGCGACGGCCGCCAGGTGTATATCGTGCGGCGCTCCGGCAAGGGGCCGCAGGTGTTCCGGCTCGACGCGCGCGCGCCGGACGCGCTGGCGATGGCCGAGGAATTCGACCTGCATCCGAAGGACGTGGTGTACGTCGCCGCGTCGTCGCTCGCCAACTGGCACCGCGGCATCAGCCTGCTGTTCCCGGGGGCGCTGTCGTCCGCCGTCGGCGTCGTCAAGCCTTGATGCGGCCAGGGCCATGACGACCCCGGTCGAACACCACAGCGCCTCGCCCCTGATGCGCAAGCCGTCGATGATGCCGTCGCCGATCGTGCGGCCGGCGCCCACGCCGGGCAGCATTGAAGCCGACGTCGAGCTCAAGTCCTACCTCAATGTGCTGGTCGACGAGCGCTGGCTGGTCATTGGCGTCGCCGTCGCGCTGACCTTGCTGGCGGCGCTGTACGCGCTGGTGGCCAAGCCGGTGTACGAGGCGAACATGCTGATCCACGTCGAGGAAGTGAGCCCCAACGCGTCCAAGAACATCCTCAACGAGGTATCGTCGATGTTCGACACCAAGAAGGCGGCGATCGCCGAAATGGAACTGCTGCGTTCGCGCATGGTCATCGCGCCCGCGGTCGACAAGCTGCGCCTGTATATCGACGTGCAGCCGAAGGTGTTCCCGATCCCGCTGCCCAGTTTCGGCGACGGCAAGCCGAAGGAGCTGTCCGAACCGGGCATCTTCGGCGTCGGCGGCTATGTGTGGGGCGCCGAGAGACTCGATGTCTCCGTGTTCAATGTCCCGGCCAGCCTGCACAACCGCGAGTTCGTGCTGGTCATCGGCAGCGACGGCCATTACCGGCTGACCGAAGACAGCCGGGGCCTTGCGCTCGACGGGCAGGTCGGCACCCTGCTCAAGGCGGCCACAGAGGCCGGGCCGGTCGAGCTGATGGTCGACCAGGCCCACGCCAATGCCGGTGCCCAGTTCTACCTGAAACGCACGACCGTGCTGGGCGCCATCGAGCGGGTGCAGAACGCGATGACGATTGCCGAGCAGGGCAAGCAGTCGGGCGTGATCGAAGTCAAGCTGCAGGGCCACAATTCGCGCCTGATCAACAGCATCCTCGGCGAGGTCGGCCGCGAATACATGCGCCAGAACCTGGCCCGCAAGACCGAGGAGGCCGAGAAGTCGCTGACTTTCCTCAACCAGCAGTTGCCGGAGCTTAAGCAGCAGCTGGAAAAGTCGGAAACCGAGTACAACCTGTTCCGCAACAAGCACGGCACCGTCAACCTGACCGAGGAAGCCAAGATCAGCCTGCAGCAGGCGGCCGCCGCCAAGACGCGCCGCATGGAGCTGATGCAAAAGCGCACCGAGCTGCTGACCCGCTTCACCGGCGAACACCCGATCCTGATCGGCATCAACAAGCAGATCGGCGAGGTCAACAACGAACTGAAGGCGGTGGCAGACCATATCCGCAGCCTGCCGCTGCTCGAGCAGGACGAAGTGCGGCTGACGCGCGACATCAAGGTCAATACCGACCTGTACACGGCGCTGTCGAACACGGCTCAGCAACTGCGCATCCTGTCGGTCGGCAAGGTGAGCAATGTGCGCCTGGTCGACGCGCCGATGGTGCCGGAACGCCCGCTCAAGCCGAACCGCTCCCTGATCATCGCTGCCGCCGCCGTGCTGGGCCTGGTGCTGGGCATCGTCGCCGCCTTCGTCAAGCACGTGCTGTTCGGCGGCATCGTCGACCCGAAGACGATCGAGCAGATGCTCGGCTCGCGCGTCGTCTACGCGACCATCCCCCACAGCAGCAACCAGCAGAAGCTGATGCGCCAGGCCAATGGGCATTCGGAGCGCGTTCCCGTGCTGGCGAGCATCCTGCCGGAAGACCCGGCGATCGAGGCGCTGCGCAGCTTCCGGGCGGCGATGCAGTTTTCGATGCCCCATTTCCGGAACAATATCGTCATGCTGACCGGGCCCACCTCGGGCCTGGGCAAGTCCTTCGTGTCGGTCAATTTCGCCGCCGTCATGGCCGCCAGCGGCAAGCGCGTGCTGCTGATCGACGCCGACCTGCGCAATGGCCATTTGCACCAGTACTTCGGCAGCGGCCGCCAACAGGGCCTGTCCGACGCCATCACCGGCGCCATGCGGGTCGACCAGATCGTGCGCCGCAATGTCATGGACAGGCTCGACTTCATCCCGACCGGCGCGCTGCCGCCGAACCGCTCGGAGTTCCTGATGCACCTCAATTTCGGCGCCCTGCTCGAGGCGGTCAGGGGCGACTACGATATCGTGCTGGTCGACCCGCCGCCGGTGCTGGCGGTGGCCGACGCCCTGATCATCGGCAGCCATGCCGGCGCCGTGTTCATCCTGGTGCGGGCCGGCTTGACCACCGAAGGCGAAGTCAACGAATCGATCAAGCGACTGAACCAGGCCGGCATTTCGCCGCAGGGCATCCTGTTTAACGATATGCGCATGCGGCTGGGCGGTTACGGCTACCAGTACAAGTACCAGAACCTGAGCCAGATCGAGTACGCGTCAACGTGAACGGCGCCGGCGCGTGCTGTGCGCGGCCGGCAGCTGCTCGACCCAGACCGGCGCCGACCACGATACCTTGCCGTCATCCTGCGTCACGCGTGCATAGTAGAAGTGCGGGCCCGGCGCCGGCGTGATGCGCGTCGCCGCCGTCTCAGACAGCAGGCTGACGCTGCCGTTGCGGCGCGGCACGCCTTCGAACACTTGCACCAGCGCTAGCTGCCGTTCGCCGGCGTGGCTGAAATATACATCGAGCTGCAATGGGCCGCGATTGGCGAAGCGCTCGCCCATCAGGTGGCCGTTGGCGCTCAAGAGGATCTGGGCGTGCTTGTCCATCGTCGCGAACACCCGCCTGGCCCGCAGCGCCGCAGCGAAGCTGTGCGCGTCCAGCGGCAGCTGGTCCGGCACCAGCACCGCGGTGCGGTTGGTGTAGGCGGCGCCCCAGTTGGCGCAGTGGTTGTCCTGGTCCGAGCTGAACGCAACGCGGAAGCCCGCTTCCAGCGCCGTCTGGCAAGCCATTTCGTAGGTGCTGCGGCGCGCCTCCGATTCGTCGTCGCGGTTCGAAAACGCCGAAGTGTTCATCACCTCGCACAAGGCCATCACGTGCTCGCCATCTTCGGTCCAGCCCAGCGCCTTGCCATCGGCAATAAATTGCCCCTTGCTGGCCGGATGATTGAACTGGCCCAGCAAGCCCTGCTGGCGCATCAGCTGGTACAGGCCCGCATAGTCACCCTTGGCGGTGAAGCGGTCGGCCATCAGTTCGCCGCTGGCATTGCGCTCCCAGCCCAGCAGTTCCTGGGAGCCGACAATATTCAGATGGCCACCATGATTGATGACACCCCATTCCATGCCGTACAGGGCAAGAAAGCCCGGGTGATCAATGCTGAACCTGGCCGCCGCCGCCAGGCCGGACTGATACAGGGCTTTGGCGGCGGCCGCAGAAGCGTCGGGCTTGTTGCCGTCAGAGCCGTCGAACAAGTGGTTGTGCTCGGACGTCATCAGGAAGTCCAGGCCGCGCCCCAGAGCATAGTGGTAAGCGTCAAACGGTCCGAACGGCGCCGCCAGCGGTTGCTGGGCGCCGGCACAGGTCGCCAGCGGGCCGCCGCCATCGCTGTGGTTGGTCTGGCTGTGCAGATTGCCGTAATAGACGCGATAGGGCAGGGCGGTGCCGGCGACGCCCCTCGCATGGCCTTGTTGCGGGTTCGACAGCATGGCAGGCGGCAGGGCTGGCCCCATCTGCAGCTCCCAGCTCTGTTCGACGCGCTGGCCGTCGCCGAGCAGCGCCGCTTCGACAAACGCTTCGACCGACGTGGTCGGCGCGCCGGCATCGGCGGCGTCGACCGCCATCGCCGACAGGCGCACCTTGAGCAAGCCATCCGGCAATGGCAAACCGATGGCGTCGAGCCCATTCCATTCCAGCGGCACCAGCATCTCTTCGGTATGCAGCAAGGTCACGCCATGCCAGCGCCGGATCACGCGGCCCCGCAGCGTCAGCAGTTGCACCCGCCACAGCACCGACTGTGCCTGCGGCAGCGACGGATACTCGAACTGCAACATGAAGCGGCGCGCTTGCGAGCCGTTGCCGGCAGCACGGAATGGAACCTCGATGGTGGCATCGAAATGGCGGTGATCCTGCGTGCCCGCTTGCGCCACAGGCAAAGCCAGCATCGCCGCGATCAGGCCAGCGCCGCGCATGGCGCTTAGCCGCCGTTGACGCCGGACTGCCAGGCCGACTGCTGCCTCGGCGACTTCGGTGGTTCAGCGTTGTCGAACCACAGCAGCGCAATGCAGGTGAGGAAGAAGACCAGCTGGCACTTGGCAGTTTTCATGGCACGCTCCTTGTCCTTGGTTGACAAGATTGCATGCAGGAAGCGTGCCCAGCATTTCGCAGGGGCTGGCCCGCAGTCCGGGCCTGCCATGTGTGAAATTTTCCGACACCGGCGGGCCGTGCCGGTTGATTGCCTGCTATTGCAGCAAGACCTGGCGCGCAGCCTTGACCACTTGCTTGCTCAGCAAATCGAGTTTGGGCGACTGCACCCGCCATGCATGCCAGTACAGCGCGACGTCGGTGGGCGTTTCCGGCGCCAGGTCGACCAGCTTGCCCGCTTTGATCCGGTCGCCGGCCTGCAGATCGGGCAGCATGCCATAACCAAGGCCGAGCTCGATCGCCTTGAGGAAGGGTTCGCTCGAGCCGATGTAATGGCAGGGGTAGCTGCCCGGCGGCAGTCCCAGCGCCTGCTGCAGGAACTGCGCCTGCAGATTGTCCTTGCGGTCGAACACCATCAGCGGCGCCCGCCGCGCCGCGTCGCGCTGCAAACCGCCGGCAAACCAGCGCGCCGCAAACGCCGGCGCCGCCAGCAGCCGGTAGCGCATCACGCCCAGTGCTTCGGCGGTGCAGCCGCGCATCGCCTTCGTTTCGGTCGACACGCCGGCCATCACTTTTCCCTGTGCCAGCAAAGCGTAGGTGTGGTCCTGGTCGTCCAGTGCAATATCGAGCAGGATGCGCTGCTCCAGCAGGAACGGCGCCATGGCCGGCAGCAACCAGGTGGCTAGCGAATCATTATTGACCGCCAGCGACACGCAAAGCGGCGCATCGATGTCGCCCAGATGGTCGGCCATGAATTCCGCTTCCAGCAGGCGCGAGCGGCGCAGATACTGCACCACCCGCTGGCCGGCCTGGGTGGCGCGGCACGGCTTGCCGCGCACCAGCAAGGGCGTCCCCAGCTCGGCCTCCATGGCGCTGACCCGTTGCGACACGGCCGACGGTGTCAGGTGCAGCAATGCTGCCGCCTGCTCGAAGCTGCCGCCATCGATCACGGCCAGCAAGGCTTCGCCTTTACGGGAATCAAGCATGGCGCCTCCACAAATTAAGAAAAATTTAATTATACGTAAAAACATTAATGTTTTTAACGTTTGGTCGACGGTGACGCCACACTGGCGTCTGTCGCATCCACCCTGGAGGAAATCATGTTTGTCGCTTCTGCCTATCTCGACGGTCTGTTCCTGTCGGCTGGCCTGATCATGGCCATCGGCGCCCAGAATGCCCACGTCTTGCGGATGGGCCTGAAAGGCGAGCACATCGGCCTGACAATCTCGGCCTGCATCCTGATCGACATCGCCCTGATCTGCCTCGGCGTGGCCGGTGCCGGCGCCCTGATCCAGGCCTCGCCCACCCTGCTGGCCGTGGCCAGGTGGGGCGGGGCGGCATTCCTGCTGTGGTATGGCCTGCGCAGCTGGCGCGCCGTGTTCGCCAGCGCGGCGCTGACGGTGCAGGCGGCGCCGCCGCTGTCGCGCCGGCAGGCGCTGGCCGCCGTGCTCGCCTTGTCGCTGCTCAACCCCCATGTCTACCTCGATACCGTC
>CBDDRJ010000096.1:0-3661 GCA_965233055.1 uncultured bacterium | reverse complement strand
CTGGCTGATCATCTCCCCGAGGGAAGCGTTCTTGCCGCCGACGGATTCAACATCCGTCATGCGCAAGTGGTCAAACGAAGCGACATAGACGGGGGAACCGTCGGCCTCCTTCAAAGCTGCGTTGGTCATAATAAACACCCTTACTTGAGATAGAAATCATCGCGCGAGGCTACTTGTGAACTGCAGCTGTAGAATGCGCAGTGCCTGCCCCATTCCACTGCTACAGTCCACCGACCTTGTTTTCTTGTTATTCTTGGCGTCGTGCAGCACAATTAAACCATTGCTAAGCATTCTACAGCCTGCGCGCCAAATTTACAGGCCCCAACATCGACCCGACCATGAATACAGACGCCCGCCAGCCCCTGCCCGCCTCCAGCCGCACCGTGTTTTTCGTCTCGGACGGCACCGGCATCACCGCCGAAACCTTCGGGCATGCCGTGCTGACCCAGTTCGACCTGCGCTTCCGCCAGATCCGGCTGCCCTTCATCGACACCCTCGACAAGGCCCATGACGCGGCCCGCAAGATCAATGAGGTGTTCGCCGTCGACGGCCAGGTCCCGATCGTGTTCTCGACCCTGGTCAAGCATGACCTGTCGAAGGTGATCCGCCAGTCGCGCGGCATGCATATGGACCTGATCCAGACCTTTGTCGCGCCGCTGGAGCAGGAACTGGGCGTCAAATCGACCCATACGATCGGCCGTTCGCACAATGTGGTCGACAGCGAGGAGTACAAGAACCGCATCGAGGCCATCAATTTCTCGCTGGCCCATGACGACGGCCAGTCGCACAAGAATCTGGCGTCGGCCGACGTCATCCTGGTCGGCGTGTCGCGCTCGGGCAAGACCCCGACCAGCCTGTATTTGGCAATGCAGTACGGCATCAAGGCGGCCAACTACCCCCTGATCCCGGACGATTTTGAACGCGGCAGGCTGCCGTCGGCCCTGCCGGAGTTCCGCCAGAAGATCTTCGGCCTGTCGATCACGCCGGAGCGCCTGTCCGAGATCCGCAATGAACGCCGGGCCGGCAGCAAGTACGCGTCGGTCGAGAATTGCCGCTATGAAGTAAACGAAGCCGAAGCGATGATGCGGCGCGAAGGCATCCGCTGGCTGTCATCGACCGCCAAGTCGATCGAGGAGATCTCGACGACGATCCTGCAGGAAATTAAGCCCGACCGCCGGGAATATTAAGGAAACCCCAATGACGATTTTCTCCCAATCCATATTCGATGCCACGGTGGCTTACGAAGGCTACGAGCTATTCAAGGGAAACGGAGCGGCTTCCGGCTGGGCCAGCAAACTGGCCACCGAAATAAAGACCGAAGTGACGGTCAAGAAACTGGGTTCGGGATGGGCGCTGTGCGCGAACTACGAAGGCGAAGCGTGCATCTGGGGCATCCACGGCCAGCGCCTGTGCCGCATTAACTCGTAAGCTTGCGTGGCGACGAACTAGAAAAACAGTTGCCAGTCTTCCAGCCATTCGCGCAAGGCACCGGCTTCCATCGGTTTGGCAATGTGGTAGCCCTGGGCATAGGTGCAGCCCAGGCCTTGCAGGAAGTCCCAGTCCTTCTTGGTTTCGACACCGACCGCCACCGACTTGCGCTCGAGGCTGCGGGCCAGGCCCAGGCAGGAGCTGAGTACGACGCCAATCGCGCGCTTCTTCGACGCACCATCGACAAAGCTGCGGTCGATCTTCAGTTCCGAGAACGGGATGCGGGCCAGCAGCTGCAGATTTGAGCGGCCGGTGCCGTAGTCGTCGATGGCCAGGCCATAGCCGAGCATGCGCAGGCGTACCAGGCGCTCGAGGAAATTCGGGTCGTTGGTCAGCACCGACGATTCCGGCATCTCGAAGGTCACATAGTCCGGCAGGATGCGGTGGCGCCCCATGCAGGCCGCGATTTGCTGCATGAACGCAGGGTGCGCCAGTGTCTCGGATGCCAGGTTGATCGAAATCGAAATCGGGATGCCCTGGTCATGGAAGCCGCGGCAAGCTGCCACCGAACGCTCGATCATGGTCCAGTCGAGGAAGTCGATGCGGTTATGCTGTTCGAGCGCGTCGATAAAGGCGGCAGGGCCAAGCACGCCGTGTTCCGGATGGCGCCAGCGCGCGAATGCCTCCAGCCCCTTGACCTGCCCTGTTTCGAGCTCGATCTTCGGCTGGAAAAAGGGCTCGAACTGGCGCGCCTGCAAGGCGGTGCCGATTTCGGAGAACGTGAACGTCGGTCCCTTCGGGCGCACCAGTTTTGAAGGCGCCACGTAGTGCTCGAGCAAGGTGTTCAGCTTCGGGCCGGTGATCGGCACGCCGATCGTGCCGAGCAGGTCGACGCCGTAGGCCTGCGCCATCGTCTCGACCGAGAACAACAGGGCACTGGTCTGGGCCCCGACAATGATGATCTGGCTGGTGCACTTGATGGCGGCCAGCTGGCGCAGCAGCTCGAGCCCGTCCATCCCCGGCAGGTCGAGGTTGATGACGGCGATATCGATGGCAGTGGTGAAGGTGTCCTGGAAGCAGCGCAGCGCCGTGTGGCCGTCCGGTGCTTCCGTGATCTTGGTGGCACCCAGTTGCGTGAGCATGTCGATCAATGCCCGCCGCTGAACCTGGTCACTCTCCGCCACTAATAGGTGTAAATGCCCGATCTCCATTCTCGCTCCATGATGCCCTACTGCAAGCTTACTCCATAAAGCTGGGGTATTACGCTTGATTCTGCCTTAATTGCTCAAAAAAACACACCGCAGCGCATGCGGCCACATTGAGCGATTCGATCTGGCCCAGGTGGGGGATGACCACCTGTTGCGTTGCCAGTCCGAGCAGGTCGTCGGCCACGCCCTGCCCTTCGTGGCCGAACAGCCAGGCCACGTCGCCGCGCAGGTCCATGTCGTACAGGCGCTTGCTGGCATAACCGCTAGTTGCCAAAACTGCAATTCCGGACGACTTGACCAGCTCGGCCAGGTCGACGTTTTCGAAAATATCGAGCACAAAATGGGCGCCCATCGCCGCCCGCAGCACCTTGGGCGACCAGCAGAACGCCGTGCCGACGCTGCAATAGACCTGCTTGACCCCGGCCGCGGCGGCGCTGCGCAGGATCGAACCGACATTGCCCGGGTCTTGCAGATTGTCGAGCAGGACGGCCGACTTGTTCAGCACGCGCGGCACCTCCAGCGTCGGCGTATCGATCAGGAACATCAGGCCGACGCCGTGCTCGACCTGGCTCAGCGCGTTGTACAGCGCGTCCGGCAAGCCGATGCAATGGGCATGGGCGTGTTCGACCTGGGCGACGATGTCGGCCACTTCCGGATTGGCCAGCGCCCCATCGGACACGATGCACTGCAGCGGCATGCCGCGCAGCTGCAAATAGGACTGGCACAGGTGCACGCCGTCGAGCAGCGTGCGGCCGGCCTTGCGGCGCGCCTGCGAACTGCCCGCCAGGTGCTTGAGGTCTTTGTATTGCGCATTGTCGCGCGAGGTAATTGTCTTCATTCGGTTCAATCGATGGGCAGCAGCTTGCGCACCGGGGCATACGAGCGCCGGTGCACCGGCGACACGCCATGTTCGCGCAATCGTTCCAGATGCAGCGCCGTCGGGTAGCCCTTGTGCTGGTCGAACGCGTACTGCGGGTAGGTCTGGTGCAGCACCACCAGCGCCGCGTCGCGCGCGGTCTTGGCCA
>CBDDRJ010000095.1:0-3352 GCA_965233055.1 uncultured bacterium | reverse complement strand
TTTCTTGGCGGGGTTCTCGTTGGCCAGCTTGATGGCTGCCGAGACGCGCTTGATGTTCGGGGTCTTGCCCTCCTGCAGGGCCGGCAGGCTGCGGCGGATATTGGCTTCGTCGAAGTATTTGTTGCCGCTGACGCTGACGCGTCCGATCCTGGTCTGCACCACCTTGAGCAGCACTTCGCCGCGGTCCAGTTCCTGCTCCGGCAGCTCGACCTGCACCACGCTGTAGCCGAGCGCATGGTAGACGCCTTCGAGCGCTTCGAGCGCGCGCTGGACGTCGCCGAAGTCGCGCCGCTTGCCGACGAAGGGCGCGACGGCCGCGTCGATTTCTTTGGGGGACAGTAAAGTGTTGCCGGTGACATTGAAACGCACGATGTCGAAGCGGACGATCCCATCGGCTGGTTCTTCCGCTGCGGCTGCGCAGCACGATGCCGCCGCAAGCACTGCGCCAGCAAGATGGCGCCTTACGCTATAGTTCATTCATGGCTCACATGCCGGGGATTAAGGTGTCTAGTTTAATCCTAGTTGTGTTACATTTCAGCAAATTTTCACCGGAGTAAGAACAAATTAATAAACCGGACGGTTTATTCCGGCATTGTTGCTTACTTGGTCTCGAAAGTTGTGACGCCGTCCCAGCCCTCGCCGGGCGGGTGCTGGCGGTAATAGGCGATCCGCTCGAGGTAGAGCGCGTACAGGCCGCGCTCCGGCTGAGCCTGCCTGAGGGCGTGCAGCGCCGCCTCGGCCGCGTCCCATTGCTGGCTGCGCACCAGCGCCAGCGTCGCATTCCATTGCTCAATTTCCGCCAGGGCATCGGCGGCGACTTCGCCCTGCTTGCCGATGGGTTCGAAAATGGCCACCGGCTCGTTCTTGCCCTTGACCCGCACCAGGTCCAGCTCGCGGTAGACGAATTCGGGGGCGGCCGCGCGGGTCGTCTCGCCGACCGCGATGCCGACGCCATAGACCTTGGTGATGCCTTCTAGCCGCGAACCGAGGTTGACGGCATCGCCCATCACCGTATAGGCGCGCCGGATTGCCGAACCCATGTCGCCCACGTGCATCAAGCCGCTGTTGAGGCCGATACCGATTTTCAAGGGTGGCCAGCCGCGCGCGATAAATTCCCCGTTGAGACGGCGGGCCGAGGCTTGCATCGCCAGCGAGGTGGCGACGGCGCGGCTGGCATGGTCGGCAAACGCGACCGGCGCGCCCCAGAACGCCATGACGGCGTCGCCGATATACTTGTCGAGCGTGCCGCGGTGCAGGTCGCGGATATCGGACGACATCGCCGTCAGGTAGAGATTGATGTATTCGCGCAGCGCCTTCGGCGTCAAGCCTTCCGAAATGGTGGTGAAGCCGCGTACGTCGACAAACAGCACGGTCAGCTCGCGGCTCTCGCCTTCCATATTGTATTTGTCGGGGTCTTCGGCCATCTCGGCCACCAGTTCGGGCGCGACGTATTCGCCGAAGCGCGACACCAGCGCCTTGCCCTTGCGGAACTCGAAGAAATAACCCCAGGCCAGGTTGAACACGAACAGGCCTGCCACCAGCAAGACCAGGGCGGCCACGTTGAACACCAGGTCGTTGGTCGCATACATATAGTAATTGAAGCCGAGCACGCCAGCGATGGCGGCGGCCGCCAGCAGGATCGCCCACAGCGGCGTCAGCAGCATCAGCACGATGCTCAGCGTGGCTCCCACCAGGCCGACGGCCACCGCATCGACGCCGTCGGCGTAGTCGGGCCGGTGCTTGAAGCTCTGGTCGAGGATCGACTTGATCAGGTTGGCATGCACTTCGACCCCGGGGTACTCGCTGTTGACCGGCGTGGCCCTCAGGTCGTTGAGGCCGGCGGCCGTGGTGCCGACCAGCGCGATTGTGCCTTCCAGTATCTTCTTGTCGACTTTGCCGGTGAGTACATCCGCCGCCGACACATAGTGGAAGGCGCCGCCGCGCGGGCCGCCGGTGCCGCGGAACTCGATCATGACCTTGAGGTTTTCGCCGACCAGCATGTGCTTGCGCTTGCGCTTGCCTTCTTCCTTGTAGAACAGGTCGATCGCGTCGAGGCCGCCGTTGGCCTTTTGCCGTTCGGTCAGCTCGTCGACGGCGCCGTTGAAGATGGGCGCGATTGCCGTCGCCTCCAGCGCCACGGCCACGGTGGCCAGCGACAGCGTCGGATAATAGCCATCGCCGATCTGCATTAACAGCGGGCTCGAGCGCAAGATGCCGTCGACGTCGGGGATGGCGCTGAAAATACCAGCCCCGGCGGCGGCCTGCTGCAGGCGCGGCAAATTGGCCACATAGCTTTGCGCGCCGCGCGCAGGGACGGTGCGCCCGTTCAGCGTTTCCGTGGTAAACGCCGGCGGCGGCAGCATGCCGCGCGGCTTTTCATCGGAGATCGAATAGCCGAGCACCACCGGCATGCCGTCGAACTGCTTGACCAGCAAACCGTCGTAGTCGAGCTCGTCCTTGAGTCCGGCCAGGGTTCGACGGAAACCGGGCACGCCCTTCAGCTGCTTGCCGGCCAGCTTTTCCAGCACGCCGTAGCCGGAACTGGTGTCCGCTTCCGGAAAGGTGATATCGAAGCCGATCGCCGCCGTGCCGTACTCGGTCGTCAAGCGCCGGGTCAGCTCTGCCATGATGTCGCGGCTCCACGGGAAGCGCCCGACCTGGCCGATGCTGCGGTCGTCGATGTCGACAATGACGATGCGCTCGTCGAGCACCGGCTTGTGAATGCGCATCCACAAACCGGTGAAATAGCCATCCATGCGTTCGACCGCCGTCAGCGGCAATTCCCCGCTGACCTGCAGGATCGCCACCACCGTCATCGCGACGCCGACCAGCCAGCGCACGCCGTGGCGGGTCAAGCCTTTCCTGAGTCTCTCGGGCAACAGGCGCACGCGCGCTCCTCGTTAAGGGATGTAGCCCGGGATCTTGGATTCGTCGACCTCGTCGATCTGGTTTTCCGCCATATTCTTCTTGGCGAAGGTCAGGTAGATCTTGTCGCGGATGAAAATGTCGAACAGTTCCGGGTCGATATGCCCGTTCATGCGGAAATTGCCGAGGATCTTGAGCGACTCGGACAGCGTCTTGCCCTTCTTGTACGGGCGGTCGGCTGCCGTCAGCGCCTCGAAGATGTCGGCGATGGCCATGATGCGCGCCTGCACGCTCATCTGCTCGCGGGTCAGGCCGCGCGGGTAGCCCTTGCCGTCCATCCGCTCGTGGTGGCCGCCCGCATATTCGGGTACGTTCTGCAGGTGCTTGGGCCACGGCAGCGATTCGAGCATGCGGATCGTCACGACGATGTGATTGTTGATGATCTTGCGCTCTTCGTCAGTCAGGGTGCCGAACTTGATGGTCAGGT
>CBDDRJ010000094.1:0-28788 GCA_965233055.1 uncultured bacterium | reverse complement strand
GCGACCGTCGAGTTCGGCGCCTGCTCGGACGACAACTCGGACGGCGGCTTCCGCCAGCAGGTCCAGGCGGTGGAGTTCGAAGAGAACTCGTACTTCGTCTACCGGATCTTCGACGACGCGAACACCGCGGGCGTGATGGCCTGCCGCACGTTCTCGCCGGACAGCTGCGTGGTGAGCCAGCCGGCCATGCGGCGCGCCTGCTTTTGTCCGCGCGCCGTCAGCACGCGCTCCATGTCGGGCTCGCTCATTTCCGCTTCCGCATGGCGCCACAGGATCAGGTCCATCGTCGCTCCCCCTTAAGTGTCGGTCCCGGGCGTGCCCAGTAAATCCATCAGATAGCGCTGGGCCGAGAATTCGGCCGTCTTGACGCGTGCCTTGCGGCGGCTGTAATTGCCTTGCGAATCGAGTTCCCACGCATTGGCGCTGTCCTTCAGGTAAGGGTTCAGCCCTTCGTTGATGACGCGCCGCTTCAGGGTCTTGTCGAGCACGGGGAAGGCGACCTCGATGCGGCGGAACAGATTGCGGCTCATCCAGTCGGCGCTGGCCAGATAGACATCGTGCGCCAGGTCGTTACGGAAGTAATAGATCCGGCTGTGTTCGAGGAAGCGCCCGATCACCGAGCGCACCTTGATGTTTTCCGACAGGCCCGGCACGCCCGGCTTGAGTGTGCAGGCGCCGCGCACGATCAGGTCGATCTTGACGCCGTCGTGGGCGGCCGCATACAGCGCGCGGATGACGGACTCGTCGACCAGCGCATTGACTTTGACGATGATGCGCCCGACGCGGCCGCTGCGGGCGATCTTCGCTTCGTTGCGGATCGCCTTGATGATCTCGTTCTGCAGCGCGAACGGGGCCAGCCACAGGTGGTGCAGCTTGTGCGGCTTGGTCAGGCTGGTCAGGTGGATGAACACTTCGTTGACGTCCAGACCCAGCTGCTGGTTGCTGGTCAGCAGGCCGAAGTCCGTATACAGCTTGGTCGTGGACGGGTGGTAATTGCCGGTGCCGAGGTGGGCGTAGTACTGCAGATGGCCAGCCTCGCGCCGCAGCACCAGCGCCATCTTGGCATGGGTCTTGAGGCCGACCACCCCGTAGACCACCTGGGCGCCCGCTTTTTCGAGCTTGTCGGCCCAATTGATATTGGCTTCCTCGTCGAAGCGCGCCATCAGCTCGACGATGACGGTCACTTCCTTGCCGGCCCGGCTGGCCGCGATCAGCGACTCCATCAGGTCCGAGTTCATGCCGGTGCGGTAGATGGTTTGCTTGATGGCCACCACGTCCGGGTCGTAGGCCGCATTCTTAATGAAGTCGATGACGGTCTGGAACGACTGGTAAGGGTGGTGCAGCAGGATGTCGCCCTTGCGCAGCTGGTCGAACAGGTTGCCGCTGAGGGTCTTTTGCTGCCAGCCGGCGACAAATGGCGGGAAGCGCAGTGCCGGCTGCTGCACCAGGTCGATCAGCTCGGTCAGCCGCACCAGGTTGACGGGGCCGTCGACCCGGTACAGGCGGCTCGGGTCGAGCGAGAACTGGTCGAGCAGGAAATGGGACATTTCCTCCGGGCAATTCTTGGCCACTTCCAGCCGCACCGAGGTGCCGAACTGGCGGCCCTGCAATTCGCCCTTCAGCGCCTGGCGCAGGTTTTTGACCTCGTCCTCGTCGACCCACAGGTCGCTGTCGCGGGTGACCCGGAACTGGGAATAGGCCAGCACTTCGCGGCCGTCGAACAAGTCCTCGATATGGGAGTGGATCACCGACGACAGCAGGCAGAACGAGGCGCCCTTGCTGGAGGACAGGTGATCGGGCAGCTTGATGATGCGCGGCAACACCCGCGGCGCCTTGACGATGGCGATTGCCGTGCCGCGGCCGAACGCATCCTTGCCCGACAGCGAAACGATGAAATTGAGCGATTTATTGACGACCTGGGGGAACGGATGGGCCGGATCGAGGCCGATCGGGGTCAACAGGGGCCGCACTTCCTCCTCGAAATACTGCCTGACCCAGGCCCGCTGCGCCTCGTTGCGGTCGGTGTGGCGCACCAGGTGCACGCCCTGTTTGGCCAGCTGGGGCAGCACTTCGGTATTGAGGATCGCATACTGGTCGGCCACCAGCGCATGGCATTGTTCGCTGATGCGCGCCATATTGCTCAGCAGCGCAGGGTGCTCCGACAGCGGCGCAGTGGCGCTGGCCCTGGCCAGCAGGCTGGCCACCCGCACTTCGAAGAATTCGTCCAGGTTGTTGCTGACGATGCAAAGGTAGCGCAGCCGCTCGAGCAGCGGAATGCGGGGATCTTCGGCCTGGGCCAGCACGCGCCGGTTAAAGCTCAGCTGCGACAGTTCCCGGTCCAGGAAGATGCCTGATTTTGACGTATCTGCATGCAAAACGGATTTCCTCGACACTTTTTTGGATGCTTTCAGTCTAATTTGGAAATATTACAACTTGGTGACAGCGGGCTCTGCCGGGATTGTCACAGACAGCGTATCATGCCGGGGAAACAGAGGGAAACACAGTCAGTTTGGCGGTGTCATAAACGTGTCATATTTAATCGGTAGACTGCGCAGCATTCACCCAGTCACAACCCACAAGGACTTGATTATGAACATGAAAAAATTACTTGCCATCCTGGCAGCCGGTGTCATTGCAAGCTCGACCGCTTTCGCGGCCGACATGACTGGCGCAGGTGCGACTTTCCCTTATCCGATCTATGCCAAGTGGGCTGAAGCCTACAAAAAGGCAAGCGGCAATGGCCTGAATTACCAGTCGATCGGTTCCGGCGCCGGCATCAAGCAGATCAAGGCCAAGACCGTCGACTTCGGCGCCTCCGACATGCCGCTGAAAGCGGAAGACCTTGACGCCGCCGGCCTGATGCAGTTCCCTGCCATCATGGGCGGCGTGGTGCCGGTCATCAACCTGGCAGGCGTCGCGCCTGGCGCGATGAAACTGACCGGTACGGTCGTGGCCGACATCTACCTGGGCAAGATCACCAAGTGGAATGCCCCTGAAATCGCCGCGCTGAACCCGGGCATGAAGCTGCCGGCCGACGAAATCACCGTCGTCCACCGCGCCGACGGCTCGGGCACCACCTTCCTGTTCACCGACTATCTGTCGAAGACCAGCGCCGAGTTCAAGACCAAGATCGGTTCCGGCACCGCCGTCAAATGGGCGGTCGGCGTCGGCGGCAAGGGCAACGAAGGCGTTGCCGCCAACGTGCAGCGGATCAAGGGTGCGCTCGGCTACGTCGAGTGGGCCTATGCGAAAAAGAACAAGATTTCGCATACCCAGCTGAAAAACAAGGACGGCGCATTCGTGCAGCCTGACGACGACGCCTTCAAAGCCGCCGCCGCCAACGCCGAGTGGGCCAAGACCCCGGGCTTCGGTGTCGTGCTGACCGACCAGGCTGGCAAGACCAGCTGGCCAATCACCGGCGCATCGTTCATCTTGATGTACAAGACCCAGGCGGACGCCGCCAAGGCCAAGGAAGTGCTGAAGTTCTTTGAATATGCATTCAAGAACGGCGATGCGGCAGCTACCGAACTGGACTATGTTCCACTGCCGGACAGCGTCACCAAGCTGGTCGCCGATGCGTGGAAAGCAAACCTGAAAGATGCATCCGGTAAAGCAATCTGGTAATTGAAGTATTTTCCTCGCGCCCCATCGGCGCGAGGAAGCTCGCCTGCGCTTCTCTTTTTGGGGAGCGCAGGCGAGCCCACATGAGAAGAAAGAAAAATGAACTTGACCCCACCATCTGCCGTTGCAACGGCGATGTCCGAGCAGGCAGCGAGCGAGGCAAGCAATGCGGCGATGCTCTCGACCATGCGCATGCAGCGGCTGCAGGACTTCATCTTCCACAAGACCACGATGCTGTTCGCCGGCTCGGTGCTGGCGGTGCTGGTCGGCAACAACATTTCGCTCGTCATCGGCGCCTTCCCGGCCTTCCGCGAATTCGGCCCGGCCTTCATCACCACCGTCGAATGGGACCCCGTCAATGACCAGTTCGGCGCCTTGATCGCCATCGTCGGCACCCTGGCCACGTCCGGCATCGCGCTGCTGATCGCCTTCCCGATCAGCTTCGGCATCGCCTTGTTCCTCACTGAAATCTGCCCCGTGTGGCTGCGTCGCCCGCTCGGCACCGCCGTCGAGCTGCTGGCCGGGGTGCCGTCGATCATCTACGGCATGTGGGGCCTGTTCGTGTTCGCGCCCCTGTTCGCCGACTACGTCCAGCCTGTGCTGAAAGCGACGCTGGGCCAGCTGCCGTTCATCGGCCCGTTCTTCGCCGGCCCGATGATGGGCATCGGCATTCTGACCGCCGGCCTGATCCTGGCGGTCATGATCATCCCGTTCATCGCTTCGGTGATGCGCGACGTGTTTGAAATCGTGCCGGCCGTGCTGAAGGAATCGGCCTATGGCCTCGGCTGCACCAAGTGGGAAGTGGTGCGCAAGATCGTGCTGCCCTATACCAAGACCGGCGTCGTCGGCGGCGTCATGCTGGGCCTCGGTCGCGCGCTGGGCGAGACGATGGCCGTTACCTTCGTGATCGGCAACGCCCACAAGCTGTCGCTGTCGCTGTTCGCGCCCGGTAACAGTATCGCCTCGACGCTGGCCAACGAGTTTGCCGAAGCCGAAAGCGCGCTGCATGTGTCGTCGCTGTTCGCGCTGGCCCTGATCCTGTTTGCCATTACTTTTATTGTCCTGTCCGCTGCCAAGTTGATGCTCGCCAGTATGTCCCGCCAGGAGGGTGTCAAATGAAACAAGCAATCAATCCCGTCTACCGCAAGCGCCTGCGGGTGCACCGCATCGGCATCGCGCTGTCGGTGACGGCCATGTCGATCGGCCTGATCTTCCTGGCCTGGATCCTGATGACGCTGGCGATCAAGGGCTTCGGCGCCCTGTCGGTGGCGATGTTCACCCATACCACGCCAGCCCCGGGCAGCGAAGGCGGCGGCCTGATGAATGCCATCGTCGGCAGCGCGATGATCGTCGGCCTGTCGACGGCGATCAGCACGCCGATCGGCATCCTGGCCGGCATTTACCTGGCCGAATACGGCGACGAAAACAAGTTTGCCCAGGTCACCCGCTTCGTCACCGACGTCATGCTGTCGGCGCCGTCGATCGTGATCGGCATGTTCGTGTGGGCGCTGTACGTGGCCAAGGTCCAGCATTACTCCGGTTACGCCGGCTCGATCGCGCTGTCGCTGATCGCGGTGCCAGTGGTGGTGCGCACCACCGACAATATGCTGCGCCTGGTGCCGAGCAGCCTGCTCGAAGCGGCCTTTGCGCTCGGTGCGCCGCGCTGGAAGGTGGCCATCATGGTGCGCCTGCGCGCCGTCAAGGCCGGCGTCGTCACCGGCGTTTTGCTGGCGCTGGCCCGCATCGCTGGCGAAACGGCGCCGCTGTTGTTTACCGCGCTCAACAATCAATTCTTCAGCGCCGACATGAACGGGGCGATGGCCAACCTGCCGAGCGTTATTTACTCGTTCGCGATGAGCCCGTACGACAACTGGCGCGAGCTGGCCTGGGGCGGCGCGCTGCTGGTGACGTTCAGCGTGCTGGCGCTCAATATCCTGTCGCGCACCATGTTCAGCCAGAAGACACCCAATTAACGCGACGACCATGAATATGACTATGATGAATCGGATCCCTACCGTGAGCGACAAGAAAAAAACCATCGAAATCTCCGGGCTGAACTTTTTTTACGGAAAAACCCAGAGCCTGACCAATGTCAACCTGGACATCCATGAAAAGCAGGTAACGGCCTTCATCGGCCCGTCCGGCTGCGGCAAGTCGACGCTGCTGCGCACGCTCAACCGCATGTACGACCTGTACCCGGGCCAGCGCGCCGAAGGGTCGATCATGTACCGCGGCCGCAATATCCTCGAGCCGGGCCAGGACGTCAATATGCTGCGCGCCAAGGTCGGCATGGTGTTCCAGAAACCGACCCCGTTCCCGATGTCGGTCTACGACAATATCGCGTTCGGTGTGCGCCTATACGAAGACCTGTCGAAGGGCGAGATGGACGAGCGGGTCGAATGGGCGCTGAAGAAAGCGGCACTGTGGGGCGAAGTCAAGGACAAGCTGTCCAAGAGCGGCCTGTCGCTGTCGGGCGGCCAGCAGCAACGCCTGTGCATCGCGCGCGGCGTCGCCGTCAAGCCCGACGTGCTGCTGCTCGACGAACCGACTTCGGCACTCGACCCGATCTCGACCGCCAAGGTCGAGGAGCTGATCAGCGAACTGAAGCAGGACTACACGATCGCGATCGTCACCCACAATATGCAACAGGCGGCGCGCTGCTCCGACTACACTGCCTATATGTACCTCGGCGAGCTGGTCGAGTTCGGCGAGACCGACCAGATTTTCATGAATCCTGCGCGCAAGGAAACCCAGGATTACATCACCGGCCGCTTCGGCTGACCGACCCTATTCGAACACGGAGAACAGCATGATTGGTGAGCATTCCTCTAAACAGTACGACCACGACCTCGAAGCGATCCGCTCCAAGGTGCTCTTGATGGGCGGCATCGTCGAGACCCAGTTCCTCGACGCCATGACGTGCTTCCGTATCGGCAATATCGAGCGCGCCGACCGCGTCATCGCCGAAGACAACACCGTCAACCAGCTCGAGGTGTCGCTCGACGACGCCTGCAGCCACCTGATCGTGCGCCGCCAGCCGACCGCCAATGACCTGCGCACCGTGATGGCGACGATCAAAGTCATCACCGACCTCGAGCGCATCGGCGACGAAGCGACCAAGATCGCGCGCACCGCCAAGAACCTGCACAGCCGCGGCGCGCTGGTGGTCAACCACTACGAAATGGTACGCACCATCGCCACCGCCACCTCGGACATGCTGCACGACTCGCTCGATTCCTTCGCCCGCCTCGACGGCAAGCAAGCCTTGCAGCTGATTGCCCAGGACGCTGTGATCGACCATGAATTCCGTTCGATCATGCGCAACCTGATCACCTTCATGATGGAAGACCCGCGCACGATCTCGTCCGCGCTCGATACGCTGTGGGTGGCCAAGGCCATCGAGCGCATCGGCGACCATGCGAAGAACATCGCCGAGTATGTCATCTACGTGGTTGAAGGCAAGGACATCCGCCATACCAAACCCAGCGCTGCACCGTCGGATCCGGTGGTCGAGTAAACCGCATGTCCACTGACAAAACCACGATCCTGATCGTCGAAGACGAACCTGCCATTGTCGAACTGGTCAAGTATTCGCTGCGCGAAGCGGGCTGGAATGTGTGCGCGGTGCCGAATGTGGCCGAAGCGTGGGCCTTCCTGCAGCAGCGCACGCCGCAGCTGATCCTGCTCGACTGGATGCTGCCCGACCAGACCGGCCTGCGCCTGCTGTCGCGCATCCGGCTCGACCGCCAGTTCCAGGCCATCCCCGTCATCATGCTGACGGCCAAGAGCATGGAAGAAGACAAGATCGCCGGCCTCAACACGGGAGCCGACGACTACGTCACCAAGCCGTTCTCGCCGCGCGAGCTGCTGGCGCGCGCCAAGGCGCTGCTGCGCCGCAAGAGCCCGGAACACGCGCAGGAAGTCATGAGTGCGGCCAATGTGCAGCTCGACCCGGTCAGCTGCTCGGTCGCGCTGGACGGCCACAAGATCGACATCGGCCACGCCGAATTCAAGCTGCTCAAGTTCTTCCTGGCCCACCCGGAACGGGTGTTTTCGCGCAGCCAGCTGCTCGACAAGGTGTGGGGCGACCATGTGGTGATCGAGGAGCGCACCGTCGACGTCCACGTGCTACGCTTGCGCAAGGCATTGAAGGAGGCTGAACACTTAATCAAGACAGTGCGCAGCGTCGGGTATATGCTGTCGGAAAAATAAATCACTCTTTCCTCGATGAATCCAAAATTGCTGTTCTGGATCCCTGCGCTGCTGCGCATGGGCTTCATCCTGATGTTCGCCGTAATCACCGGCTACCTGCTCGGCATCGTGGCGGGGCTGTCGATGGCCCTGCTGCTGGTCGGTGGCCTGGTCATCGTCCAGCTGCACTACCTGAACCAGCTGGGCGAATGGCTGGAGGACCCGGGCAGCGCCAAGCTGCCCGATGGCTGGGGCAGCTGGACCGAGATCTTCGCCCGCCTGTACCGGTTGCGGCGCGACGACGAGCGCAACAAGGACGAGCTGACCGAATGGCTGGCGCGCTTCCGCCAGGCCATGCACCTGCTGCCGGACGGCGTCGTCATCATGGACGATGTGTTGTTCCTCGAATGGTGCAACCCGGCCGCCGAGCAGCACCTGGGCCTGACCCATGAGCGCGACAAGGGCATGCGGGTGACTAACCTGATCCGCAACCCCGACTTCATGGACTACATCATCCTGGGGCGCTACGAGCAGCCGCTGACCATTTCCCACCGCGACCGCAAGCTGATCGTCCAGATCATCCCGTTCGAGAACCGGCGCCAGATCCTGGTGACGCACGACGCCACCGAGACCGAGCGCATCGAGGAAGTGCGGCGCGACTTCATCGCCAATGCCTCGCACGAGCTGCGCACGCCGCTGACGGTCATCGTCGGCTTCCTCGAAATCGCGATGAACGCGCTCGACCTCGACGTCGAGACGCGCCGCTCGCACCTGCAGCTGATGACGGAGCAGGGCCACCGCATGCAGCGCCTGATCGAGGACATGCTGACCTTGTCGCGGCTCGAGTCGCTCGACTATCCGATCCGGCCCGAGCCGGTCAATATTGCCGAGCTGGTCGACACGGTGCTGCAGGATGCGCGCGCCCTGTCCGGCGGCATGCACGACATCAGTTCGACCATTGCCGGCCCCGACATCATGGGCAGCGCCGACGAGCTGCGCAGCGCCTTCGGCAATCTGGCCTCGAACGCCGTGCGCTACACGCCGGCCGGCGGTACCATCCACCTGTGCTGGCAGGAAGGTCCGGCCGGCCCGCAGTTCGTCGTCAGCGATAACGGCATCGGCATCGACCAGCAGCATATTGCGCGCCTGACTGAACGTTTTTACCGCGTCGACAAGAGCCGTTCGCGCGAAACCCAGGGCACGGGACTGGGGCTGGCCATCGTCAAGCATGTGTTGCTGCGCCATGGCGGCAACTTGTCGATCAAGTCCGAAGCAGGCAAGGGCAGCAGCTTCATCGCCTCGCTGCCGAAGACGGCCATGATAAGCTAGGGGCCGGGCCCGTTGAGGAGATCGCCATGTTCGACCATGCACTGCCTGCCAATGTCGTTGACGCCATCGACCGTGGCGAGTCCATCGAGGCGATCAAGCTGTTGCGGCAAGCGACGGGGCTGGGCCTGAAGGAAGCGAAGGACCTGGTCGATCAGCACGTCCGCGGCGAGCCCGTGTCATTGCCGGCTGCGGTCGCGGCGCCGGTCTCGCTGCCGGCGCCGGTGCTGGCAGCCCTACAGCGTGGCAATAAAATCGAAGCGATCCAACTGCTGCGCGAACACACCGGACTCGGTTTGAAGGACGCGAAGGACGCCGTTGACGCGGCGCTGCCGGCAACACCGGCTTTGCCGGCCGGCGGTTCGCCGGGCGCAGTGCGCCACTCTGGCGGCCTCATTTGGTATGCGATCGCCGCAATCTGCGCCGGTCTTGCGTTCTATTTTGGCTCATAATTGCCAACTGACTCTACTTCCGGTTCCAGAATTCCATGACGCAGCGCCCCCTGTTGACCGCATACCGTCTGGCCTTGATGTTGACGATGCTGTTCGTCCTCAATTTCATGGCCTTTGTGATCCATTGCGTGTATCTGGGCGGCGATGCGCTCAGCGGCAAATATGAACATGGCCATTATTACGTCAAGAGCCACGGAAAATATGCCGAAGTGACCGCGACCCAATTCAACAATAGCCGGCGCCATCAACAAAGCGTGTTTGCAACCCTTGCCGGTGCGCTGCTTGGGTCTCTGCTGATGTGGCTTGGACCGGCCAGCCCCACCCGGCATACCCCGCCAGAACATGCCCAATACTGGACCGCCGCCGGCATATTGTTGGTGGTGATGGTCGTTGCGGCGCGCTTCATTGCGCCTTCGCTGGCCTGGCTGCCGTTTGCGGGCTTTGTTCTCTCTCTTGTCGGCGGATTCCTTGAGTGGTTTGTGCGGGAGTGGAATGCAGAAACCTGTTACACCAATGAGGCAGCAGGGCAGTGAGCTAGCCGGCTCGCTCATGCATTGTCCGCCGCGTGCGTTACAATCGCTCCTTTTGCCGCGATTGTCTTTTATGTTCCGCAATAGGATTTCCCTGTTCGTTGTCGCGCTGCTGTTGGCCGCTTGCGGCAGCAAGCCCCTGGTCGCGCCGACCACCACCCCGGTCATGGTGGCCAGCCCGGCGCCGGCAGTTGCCAAGAAGATCAAGATCGGCCTGGCGCTGGGCGGCGGCGCCGCGCGCGGCTTTGCCCATATCGGCGTCATCAAGGCGCTCGAAGCGCAGGGCATCGTGCCAGACATCGTGGTCGGCACCAGCGCCGGCAGCGTGGTCGGCGCCATGTACGCGGCCGGCGCCACCGGGTTCGAACTGCAGAGGCAGGCGCTCGACATGGACGAAGCGACCATCTCCGACTGGGCCTTGCCGCTGTTCGCCAAGACCTCTGGCGTGCTCAAGGGCGAAGCGCTGCAGGCCTATGTCAACAAGGCGGTGCGCAATGTGCCGATGGAAAAGCTCAAGATTGCCTTCGGCGCCGTCGCGACCGACCTGGCCAATGGCAAGCCGATCCTTTTCCAACGCGGCAATACGGGGCAGGCGGTGCGTGCCTCGTCGGCCGTGCCGAGCGTGTTCCAGCCGGTCAGTATCGGCGGCCGTTCCTATGTCGATGGCGGCCTGGTGGCGCCGGTGCCGGTGCGCTTCGCGCGCGAGATGGGGGCCGACTTCGTTATCGCCGTCAATATCTCGACGCAGACCGACGTGCAGGCCGCGGTCAGCTCGCTGGAAGTGCTGATGCAGACCTTCAGCATCATGGGCCAGCAATTGAACGCGCATGAATTGAAGGAGGCCGACATTGTCATCCAGCCGGCGCTCGGTACGATGAAGAGCAACGATTTCAATGGCCGCAACCTGGCCATCCTGGCCGGCGAGCAAGCGGCGGCCAGCCAAATGGCCCTGATCAAAGCCAAGATCAAGGCCAAGCAACAACCATCACACTAAATACAAGGACCGATGATGCAAATGAAACCCGTCATGTCGCTCGCCGACGTCAAGAAAATCGCAGCCGCTGCCGAAGCCGAGGCAGTTGCCAATCACTGGGCGGTCGTGATTTCGATCGTCGATGACGGCGGCCACCTGCTGTGGCTGCAGCGCCTCGACGGCGCCGCGCCGATCTCGGCCGAGATTTCGCCGGCCAAGGCGCGCACTGCCGCGCTCGGCCGCCGCGAGTCGAAGATCTATGAAGACATGATCAATAACGGCCGCTTCTCGTTCCTGCGCGCGCCGCTCGACGGCATGCTCGAAGGCGGCGTGCCGATCGTGGTCGACGGCCATGTGGTCGGTGCGGTCGGGGTGTCGGGCGTCAAGTCGGCGGAAGACGCGCAGATCGCCAAGGCCGGCATCGCGGCGCTGGCGTGATTGGCTGTCGGGTGGATTGACTTTCCGCGTGGATAAGCTTTGCTTACCCACCCTACATAGTTGCTGCGGGGTGGATGACTTCAAGCGTTGGTCAGCCTCGCTTACCCACTCTACGCTATTTGCCGAAGTGGATTTCCGGCGTCTCCGGCATCGTGTCCCCGGCGCCATTGCGCTTGAGCCAGGATTGCAGTTTTTCCATATTGCGCACCAGGATCTCGGTGCCTTCCATGATGCCGATCTGGATGAAGTTGTCGGCGTCGGCGACCAGTTTGTTGACCGTCGGCGCCTGCTTGACCATGCGGTCGTAGGCCTTGAACGCCTTGTGCTCCCATTTGTACAAGCTCGAATCGTTGAACTTGTTGGCTTCATAATAGACGGTCACCGTGCCGTCGGTGTTGCCAAAGCCGCAGATGCCGGCGCCGTTCTTGATGGCCTCGGTAACCGCTTCTTCCGCGCCTTCTGCCGTGACGAAGATGGCGGCGCGTCCTCCCGGGCTGGGCCGGTCAAGGGGTGTGTCTCTGCCAAAAGTGCCCATTACCTTGTCCTATCCTTAGTTCAAATGCAATTATGGAAACAATGTAGGGGAAACCATCGGGACCTGTCCAGTAAAACCTTGCCTTGCGTGTCAAAACGAGCGGCGACGCATTGCTGAAAGAGGCGGTTTGCGCTATAATTCGCAGGTTTAGCCATTTACCTTCTACCGTAGCGACTACCACCATCCCATCATTCAAACAGACACCGCAATCCGTGAAGTGAAGCATGGTTACATTCACTCGGAAGGCATGGTCGTCGGACTGACGTGGCGCAGCTACGGTAACTTTATCAGGAGTTGCCCTTGCCGCCATTTTTTTCTGGCCCCACCGTTCCAGCCATCCTGGCCTTAGCCGACGGAACGATTTTCAAAGGTATTTCGATTGGCGCTGCCGGTCACACAATCGGCGAGGTGGTATTTAATACTTCCATGACCGGTTATCAGGAAATCCTGACCGATCCCAGCTATTCCCGCCAGATCGTCACCCTCACTTACCCCCATATCGGCAATACCGGCGTCAATCTTGAAGACGTCGAAGCGAGCCAAGTCCATGCGGCAGGCCTGATCATCCGCGATTTGCCGCTGCTGGCGTCGAATTTCCGTTCCACCCAATCGCTGTCCGACTATCTCAAGGCTGAGAATATCGTCGCCATCTCCGGCATCGATACCCGCAAGCTGACGCGCCTGCTGCGCGAAAAGGGGGCCCAGGGCGGCGCGATCCTGACCGGCGCCTCCGGCGCCGAGCCTTCCGAAGCGCAGGCACTGGAACTGGCCCGCAGCTTCCCCGGTCTGTCCGGCATGGACCTGGCCAAGGTGGTCACGACCGACAAGGCCTATGAGTGGACCGAGACCCAGTGGAAACTGGGCAAGGGCTATGGCAAGCAGGCCGATCCGAAGTTCCACGTCGTGGCCTTCGACTACGGCGTCAAGCGCAATATCCTGCGCATGCTGGCCGAGCGCGGCTGCCGCGTGACCGTGCTGCCGGCGCAGGCGTCGGCGGCCGAAGCGCTGGCCCTGAAACCGGACGGCGTGTTCCTGTCGAACGGGCCGGGCGACCCGGAGCCATGCGACTACGCCATTGCCGCCACCCGCGAGCTGATCGAGCTGGGCATCCCGACCTTCGGCATCTGCCTCGGTCACCAGATCATGGCATTGGCAAGCGGCGCGAAGACGCTGAAGATGAAGTTCGGCCACCACGGCGCCAACCATCCGGTGCAGGACCTCGACTCGAAGAAGGTCATGATCACCTCGCAGAACCACGGTTTTGCCGTCGATGCGCAAACCCTGCCGGCCAACTGCCGCGTTACCCATGTTTCCCTGTTCGACGGTTCGCTGCAAGGCTTTGCCAGGACAGACAAGCCGGCGTTCTGCTTCCAGGGCCACCCTGAAGCATCGCCCGGCCCGGAAGATGTTGCCTACCTGTTTGACCGCTTCATCGGCATGATGCAAGCTGTGGAGAAGAAGAAAAATGCCTAAACGTAGTGATATTAAAAGTATTCTGATTATTGGCGCCGGCCCGATCGTGATCGGCCAGGCCTGCGAGTTCGACTATTCCGGCGCGCAAGCGTGCAAGGCCCTGCGCGAAGAGGGCTACAAGGTCATCCTCGTCAACAGCAACCCGGCCACCATCATGACCGACCCGGAAATGGCGGACGTGACCTATATCGAGCCGATCACCTGGAAGGCGGTCGAGCGCATCATCGCCAAGGAGCGCCCGGACGCGATCCTGCCGACGATGGGCGGCCAGACCGCGCTCAACTGCGCGCTGGACCTGCACCGCGAAGGCATCCTCGAGAAATACAAGGTCGAGCTGATCGGCGCCACGCCGGAAGCGATCGACAAAGCCGAAGACCGCTCGAAGTTCAAGCAGGCGATGACCAAGATCGGCCTCGGCTCGGCCAAGTCGGGCGTGGCCCACACGATGGACGAATCGTGGGACGTGCAGCGCACGCTCGGCTTCCCCGTCATCATCCGCCCATCGTTTACGATGGGCGGCACTGGCGGCGGCATTGCCTACAACGAAGAAGAATTCGAAACGATCTGCAAGCGCGGCCTCGAAGCGTCGCCGACCAAGGAGCTGCTGATCGAGGAGTCCCTGATCGGCTGGAAAGAGTACGAGATGGAAGTGGTGCGCGACAAGGCGGACAACTGCATCATCATCTGCTCGATCGAAAACCTCGACCCGATGGGCGTGCACACGGGCGACTCGATCACCGTGGCGCCGGCCCAGACGCTGACGGACAAGGAATACCAGATCATGCGCAACGCTTCGCTGGCGGTGCTGCGCGAGATCGGCGTCGACACCGGCGGCTCCAATGTGCAGTTCTCGATCAACCCGGCCGACGGCCGCATGATCGTCATCGAGATGAACCCGCGCGTGTCGCGTTCGTCGGCGCTGGCATCGAAGGCGACCGGCTTCCCGATCGCCAAGATCGCGGCCAAGCTGGCGGTCGGCTTCACGCTCGACGAATTGCGCAACGAAATCACCGGCGGCCAGACCCCGGCTTCGTTCGAGCCGTCGATCGACTACGTCGTCACCAAGATCCCGCGCTTCACGTTCGAGAAATTTCCCGCCGCCGACCAACACCTGACGACCCAGATGAAGTCGGTCGGTGAAGTGATGGCGATCGGCCGCACCTTCCAGGAATCGTTCCAGAAAGCGCTGCGCGGCCTGGAAGTGGGGGTTGACGGCATGAACCAGAAAACCCAGGACCGCGAAAAGCTCGAGGAAGAGCTGGGCGAGCCGGGCCCGGACCGCATCTGGTACGTCGGCGACGCGTTCGCGGCCGGCTTCACGATGGAAGAAGTGCACCAGCTGACCCGCATCGATCCGTGGTTCCTGATTCAGATTAAAGAAATCGTCGACATCGAATTGTGGCTCGACACCCAGCAGCTGTCCAATATCGACAAGCCGACGCTGTACAAGCTCAAGCAAAAAGGCTTCTCGGACCGCCGCCTCGGCTATCTGCTGCAGACGACCGATACGGCCGTGCGCGAGGCGCGCCATGCATTCGGCATCCGTCCCGTCTACAAGCGGGTCGATACCTGTGCGGCCGAGTTCGCGACCAATACGGCGTATATGTACTCGACCTATGACGAAGAGTGCGAATCCGCGCCCACCGGAGGGCGCAAGATCATGGTGCTGGGCGGTGGCCCGAACCGCATCGGCCAGGGTATCGAGTTCGACTACTGCTGCGTGCACGCCGCGCTGGCGATGCGCGAAGACGGCTACGAGACCATCATGGTCAACTGCAACCCAGAGACCGTGTCGACCGACTACGACACCTCGGACCGCCTGTACTTCGAATCGCTGACGCTGGAAGACGTGCTCGAAATCGTCGCCATCGAAAAGCCATTCGGCGTCATCGTCCAGTACGGCGGCCAGACGCCGTTGAAGCTGGCGCTGGACCTGGAAAAGTACGGCGTGCCGATCATCGGCACCTCGCCGGACATGATCGACGCGGCCGAAGACCGCGAGCGCTTCCAGAAGCTGCTGCACGAACTGGGCCTGCGCCAGCCGCCGAACCGCACCGCGCGCACCGAGGAAGATGCCTTGCGCCTGGCGCAGGAAATCGGCTATCCGCTGGTGGTGCGCCCATCCTATGTGCTGGGCGGGCGCGCGATGGAAATCGTGCACGAGCAGCGCGACCTCGAGCGCTATATGCGCGAAGCGGTCAAGGTGTCGAACGATTCGCCGGTGCTGCTGGACCGCTTCCTCAATGACGCGATCGAAGTGGACGTCGACTGCATCTCCGACGGCGTCACCACCTTCATCGGCGGCGTGATGGAGCACATCGAACAGGCCGGCGTGCACTCGGGCGACTCGGCCTGCTCGTTGCCGCCGTATTCGCTGAGCCAGGCCACGATCGATGAACTGAAGCGCCAGACCTCGCTGATGGCCAAGGGCCTGAACGTGGTCGGCCTGATGAACGTGCAGTTCGCGATCCAGCAAGTGGAGGTGGATGGCAAGATGGAAGACCGCGTATTCGTGCTGGAAGTGAACCCGCGCGCCTCGCGTACCGTGCCGTTCGTGTCGAAGGCGACCGGCCTGCAGCTGGCCAAGATCGCCGCGCGCTGCATGGTGGGCCAGACCCTGGCCTCGCAAGGCATCACCAGGGAAGTCATTCCACCTTACTTCAGCGTCAAGGAAGCGGTGTTCCCGTTCGTCAAGTTCCCTGGCGTCGACACCATCCTCGGCCCGGAAATGAAGTCGACCGGCGAAGTGATGGGTGTCGGCATGACCTTCGGCGAAGCTTTCGTCAAGTCGCAGCTGGGTGCCGGCGTCAAGCTGCCGACCTCTGGCAAGGTGTTCCTGTCGGTCAAGGGATCGGACAAGCCGCGCGCGGTGCAGGTGGCCAAGGACTTGCTCGGCATGGGCTTCCAGATCGTGGCCACGCGCGGTACGGCGGCGGTGATCGCGGCGGCCGGCATTCCGGTCACGCCCGTCAATAAAAAGACCGAAGGCCGTCCGCACGTGGTCGACATGATCAAGAACAAGGAAATCGCGCTGGTGGTCAATACCGTCGAGGAAAAGCGCACGGCAATCACCGACTCGCGCGCGATCCGCACCTCGGCGCTGGCGGCCCACGTGACGACTTACACGACCATCGCCGGTGCCGAAGCGGCAGTGCAGGGGATGCGTCATTTGGACGAGTTGCGCGTGTACGATTTACAAGGGCTGCATAAAACCTTAAACTAGTCTCCTTAACGGTTCAGTATTACCCTTTTAACCACAGAGCTCGTTGGGCGGAAGTCCGGCGGCCTCTGTGGTTTTCACTTGTAAAGCACAGCAAAATTACTATGAACACAACAGTTCCACTGACCCAATTCGGCGCCAATCTGCTGCGGGAAGAGCTGCACCAGCTCAAGACCAAGGAGCGCCGCATCGTCATCGATGCCATCGCCGAAGCGCGTTCGCACGGCGACCTGTCGGAAAATGCCGAATACGATGCCGCCAAGGAGCGCCAGGCCTTCGTCGAAGGCCGAATCGCGGAACTGGAAGGCAAGCTCTCCGCTGCCCAGATCATCGACCCGGCGACCCTCGACGCCGAAGGCCGGGTCGTGTTCGCCTCGACCGTCAACCTGGAAGACCTCGAGTCGGGCCAGAAAGTGACCTACCAGATCGTCGGCATGGACGAAGCGGACCTGAAACTGAACAAGGTATCGGTGACCTCGCCGATCGCGCGCGCCCTGATCGGCAAGTACGCTGGCGACGTGGTCGAAGTTCAAGCCCCGTCCGGCCCGCGCGAATACGAAATCCTGGAAGTGATGTATATCTGATGTGGCAGACGCGGGTCCGCCTGCTGATCGCCAGCCTGTGGGCCGGCAGCCTGTGGACGGTCGGCTACCTGGTGGCGCCGACACTGTTTGCCACACTGGACGACATGGTGCTGGCCGGCACGATCGCCGGCAGCATGTTCCGCAATGAAGCCTGGCTGACGCTGGTGTGTGGCAGTGTGCTATTGTGGCTGATGCCGCAGCGCCGCAAACTGGTGCTGGCGATGCTCGCTTGCACGCTGATCGGCTATTTCGGCCTGCACCCGTTGCTGGCGGAAGCGAAAGCGGCGGGTGACAAGGCCACGTTCGGCCTGCTGCATGGCGCGGCAAGCCTGATCTACCTGACCCAGAGTGTGTTGGCGCTGGTATTGGTAGGGTGGGCACCGCGTGCCCACCAACAAACACCAGCCTGACGACGCTTACTTGCCCAGGCCGCTTTTCTTGGCGCTGGACTGACGTGGCTTGGCACGCTTGATGGTGCCGCCTTCGGTGACCCGTTCATTACCTTTGATCATGACCTTGGTCACGGTCGGGCGCTTGGTGCCGCTGGCGCTGGCCTTGACGATGGTCACTTCGCGCATGCCCTTGCCGCGGGTGCCGGTTTTCTCCTTGACCACTTCCTTCTTCGGGCGGTAGATGACGAGCAGCTTGCCGATGTGCTGGACCGGCGCCGCGTTCAATTCGGCGCAGATGGTGTCGTACATCGCGGCGCGCGCCTCACGGTCGTCGCCGAACACGCGGACCTTGATCAGGCCGTGCGAATCGAGGCTGGCCGAAATTTCCCTGGTGACCGACGGGGTCAGGCCGGCTTCGCCGATAATGACGACCGGCTTCAAGGCATGGGCTTCGGCGCGCAGTGCGCTGCGCTCGGCGGGAGTGAGTTTGATCATAATATGTATTCAGTTGTACCTATAAAGGCAGTATTCTACGCTATATGAAGAAGAAGAAACTCAACAAGAACTGGTTGCACGACCATATTAACGACCCCTACGTCAAGCTGGCGCAGAAAGAGGGTTACCGCGCCCGCGCCGCCTACAAGCTGCTCGAAATCGACGAATCCGAGAAGTTGGTCAAGCCGGGCCAGGTCATTGTCGACCTCGGCTGCACGCCGGGCAGCTGGGGCCAGTACGTGCGCAAAAAGCTGTCCGGCAAAGAGGGCGGCGGCATCAACGGCACCCTGATCGGCCTCGACATGCTGCCGATGGAGCCGATCGCCGACATGCACTTCATCCTCGGCGACTTCCGCGAAAACAAGAGCCTGCGCCAGCTCGACGTGATCCTCGACGGCCGCCGCGCCGATCTGGTGCTGTCGGACATGGCGCCGAACCTGTCGGGCATCCCGACGGCGGACGCGGCACGCATGGAACATCTTATCGATCTGGCAATTGAGTTTGCTCAATATCACATGAAACCCAGCGGTGTCTTGCTGGTCAAATGCTTCAATGGGACCGGGTATAGCCAGATCGTCGAGAAATTCCGCGCCGAATTCAAGGTTGTTACTCAGAAGAAACCAAAGGCCAGCCGCGACAAATCGTCCGAGATTTTCCTGCTTGGCCGTGGTCTGAAGAACCCGTTCGAAGGAAAAAGAGATCTTTCCGACCCTCCAGCCCTTGATATTTGATGTGTGGAACCGCACATCAGGTTCAATGGAGTAAAATCGGCGTCTTGAATCGGTATTGCGAGAGCCGCGGCGCCCGCCGCCCGCATCGAAGGAGTTTTTGTGAATAACATGTTTTCCAAGTCAGCCATTTGGGTCGTCGTCGCCCTGTTGTTGTTTATGCTGTTCAAGACGTTCGGCGACGGTCAGGGCATTGCGGGCGGCAACAAGGCAATCGCTTACTCCGACCTGCTCGACGAGGTCAAGGCCAAGCGGGTCAAGGACGTCGTGATCGAAGGCAATAACATCACGGCCACCCGCATCGACGACACCAAGGTGCGCACCACCGCCACCTACCTCGACCGCGGCCTGATCGGCGACCTGCGCGAAAACGGCGTCCGTTTCGACGTCAAGCCGCCGGAGGAGCCATCGTTCCTGCAGCAAGTGTTCATCTCCTGGTTCCCGATGCTGCTCTTGATCGGCGTCTGGGTGTTCTTCATGCGCCAGATGCAAGGCGGCGGCAAGGGCGGCGCATTCTCCTTCGGCAAGTCGAAGGCGCGCATGATGGACGAAACCAATAACACCGTCACCTTCGCCGACGTCGCCGGCTGCGACGAAGCGAAGGAAGAAGTCAACGAGATCGTCGACTTCCTCAAGGACCCGACCAAGTTCCAGAAACTGGGCGGGCGCATTCCCCGCGGCGTGCTGATGGTCGGCCCGCCGGGCACCGGCAAGACCCTGCTGGCGCGCGCCATCGCCGGCGAAGCCAAGGTGCCGTTCTTCTCGATCTCCGGTTCCGACTTCGTCGAGATGTTCGTCGGCGTCGGCGCCTCGCGCGTGCGCGACATGTTCGAGAACGCCAAGAAGCATTCGCCGTGCATCATCTTCATCGACGAGATCGCCGCCGTCGGCCGCCACCGCGGCGCCGGCATGGGCGGCGGCAACGACGAGCGCGAGCAGACGCTGAACCAGCTGCTGGTCGAGATGGACGGCTTTGAGGCGAGCTCCGGCGTCATCGTCGTCGCCGCCACCAACCGCGCCGACGTGCTCGACAAGGCGCTGCTGCGCCCGGGCCGTTTCGACCGCCAGGTCATGGTCGGCCTGCCGGACATCCGCGGCCGCGAGCAGATCCTCAACGTCCACATGCGCAAGGTGCCGATCGGCACCGACGTCAAGGCCGACATCCTGGCCCGCGGCACTCCTGGCTTCTCGGGCGCCGACCTGGCCAACCTGGTCAACGAGGCGGCCCTGTTCGCCGCGCGCCGCAGCAAGCGCCTGGTCGAGATGCAGGACTTCGAAGACGCGAAGGACAAGATCTTCATGGGCCCCGAGCGCAAGTCGATGGTCATGCGCGAAGAGGAGCGCCGCAACACCGCCTACCACGAGTCGGGCCATGCGGTGGTCGCCAAGCTGCTGCCGAAGGCCGATCCGGTCCACAAGGTCACCATCATGCCGCGCGGCTGGGCCCTGGGCCTGACCTGGCAACTGCCGGAGCACGACAACCTGTCCGGCTACAAGGACAAGATGCTCGAGGAAATCTCGATCCTGTTCGGCGGCCGCATCGCCGAAGAGATTTTCGTTGGCCAGATGTCGACCGGCGCCTCGAACGACTTCGCCCGCGCCACCAAGCTGGCCCGTTCGATGGTCACCCGCTTCGGCATGTCCGACAGCATGGGCGTGATGGTCTACGAGGACAGCGAGAACGAAGGCTTCTTCGGTGGCGCCACCAAGACCATCTCGGAAGCGACCCAGCAAATGGTCGACGCCGAGATCCGCAGCATCCTCGACACCCAGTACGCGCTGTCGCGCAAGCTGCTTGAGGAAAACCGCGACAAGGTCGAGGCGATGACGGCTGCGCTGCTCGAATGGGAAACCATCGACGCCGACCAGATCAACGACATCATGGCCGGCAAGCCGCCACGCGAGCCGAAGGCTGGCGTGGTCAGCAGGCGCCCGCCAGGCGATAGCGCAGGAGGCGTGTCGCCCAACGCTGCCGCGCCAGCTTGATCGTTTGACTGCAACATCCAGAAAAGGCATCTCGCGATGCCTTTTTTCGTCGCAGGGTGGGTAGCTTGGCTACCCACGCGGACTGACCCGATTTGATACAGGATTGCATGCGACAGTATCTGCAGTGCGGGCGCGTCGGCTTCCAGCTCGGAGTCCGGCCGCTGGTGATGGGCGTGCTCAATGTGACGCCCGATTCGTTTTCCGACGGCGGAAAGTATCAGTCGCTCGAGTTCGCCTTGTCGCGCGCCGACGACATGATTGCCCAGGGCGTCGACATCATCGACATTGGCGGCGAGTCGAGCCGGCCCGGTTCACCGCCGGTGGCCCTCGACGAAGAACTGCGCCGCGTCATGCCGGTGCTGTACGCGCTGCGCGACCTCGGCAAGCCGCTGTCGGTCGACACCTATAAGCCGGTGGTGATGCGCGAAGCGATCGCCGCCGGCGCCGACATGATCAACGACATCAGCGGCTTTTGCGCGCCCGGCGCGATCGACGCCGTCAAGGACAGCGACTGCGCGCTGTGTGTCATGCATATGCAGGCCAACCCGGCCACGATGCAGATCAACCCGAACTACGACGACGTGGTACGCGAAGTAAGCAACTTCCTGCGCGAACGGGTCGGCGCCCTGCTCGAGGCGGGCATCGAACGCGAGCGCATCTGCATCGATCCGGGCTTTGGCTTCGGCAAGACGCTCGAGCACAACCTGGCCTTGCTGCGCGCCATCGGCCGCATCGAGCGCGAGCTGGGCCAGCCGGTGCTGGCCGGCCTGTCGCGCAAGTCGATGATCGGTGCGCTGACCGGCCGCCCGGTCGAGCAGCGCCTGGCCGGCAGCCTGGCAGCAGCATTGGCTGCGGTAGCGCATGGCGCTAAAATTATTCGAGTGCATGATGTAGCCGAAACCGTCGATGCCATCAAGGTATGGCAGGCCGCATCGATCAACCCTGACAACTAAAAGAGGACACTATGGGACGCAAATATTTTGGCACGGACGGCGTGCGTGGCCTGGTCGGCGTCGCGCCGATCACGCCGGATTTCGTCATGCGGCTCGGCTATGCGGCCGGCAATGTCCTGACCAGCAACTACACGGCCGCGGGCCGCCCGACCGTACTGATCGGCAAGGACACGCGCATTTCCGGCTATATGCTGGAAGCGGCGCTGGAAGCCGGATTCGCCGCCGCCGGCGTCGACGTCATGCTGGCCGGGCCGATGCCGACCCCGGCCATCGCCTACCTGACGCGCGCGCTGCGGCTGGCGGCCGGCGTGGTTATCTCGGCTTCGCACAACCCGTTCCAGGACAATGGCATCAAGTTCTTCTCCGAGCACGGCACCAAGCTGCCGGACCAGGTCGAACTCGACATCGAGGCGGCGCTCGATACGCCGATGGCTTGCGTGCCATCCGAAAAACTGGGTCGCGCCAGGCGCTTGGACGACGCCCAGGGCCGCTACATCGAATTTTGCAAGAGCACCTTCCCGAACGAGCTCGACCTGCGCGGCCTGAAGATCGTGGTCGACTGCGCGCACGGCGCCGCCTACCACATCGCCCCGCATGTCTTCCATGAGCTGGGCGCCGAAGTGCACGCCATCGGCGCCAGGCCGGACGGCTTCAATATCAATGCCGGTTTCGGCGCCACCGCGCCGCAGGCGCTGTCGGCGGCCGTGATCGAGCAGGGCGCCGACCTCGGCATCGCCCTGGACGGCGATGCCGACCGCCTGATCATGTGCGACGCCACTGGCCGCCTGTACAACGGCGACGAATTGCTCTACGTCATGGTGCGCGACCGCATGGCGACCGGGCCGGTGGCTGGCGCAGTCGGCACGCTGATGACGAATATGGCGCTCGAAGTGGCATTCAAGGAAATGGGCATCGGCTTCGCGCGGGCCAAGGTCGGCGACCGCTACGTGCTCGAAGTCATGCGCGAGCGCGGCTGGTTGTTTGGTGGCGAAGGCTCGGGGCATTTGCTGTGCCTGGACAAGCACACGACCGGCGACGGCATCGTATCGGCCTTGCAGGTGCTGTCGGCCCTAAAGCGCGGCAACAAGTCGCTGGCCGAGTGCTGCAGCGCGCTGACGCTGTTCCCGCAAACCCTGATCAACCTGAAAGTGGCGGCCGGCTTCGACTGGCAAGCCAATGCCGCCATGGTGCAGGAAAAGGAACTGGTCGAGCGCGAGCTGGGCGACAGCGGCCGCGTTCTGATCCGTGCCTCCGGTACCGAGCCGTTGATCCGCGTGATGGTCGAGGCCAAGAGCGCGCAATATGCGGAAAGCATGGCCAGGCGCATCGCCGATAAAGTGGCCGCTTAAGGCAGGGCAGGGCGCCTGATTTGACGCCCCTGCCGCAAGGCTATATAATACAGACTTCGGAGTGTGGCGCAGCCCGGTAGCGCACCTGGTTTGGGACCAGGGGGTCCAAGGTTCGAATCCTTGTACTCCGACCAACATTCAAAACGGGTTGTCCCTGACAGCCCGTTTTTCATTTGTGCAACGATTTTCCAAGCAGTGAGAGTCGTCGCATATCTCCTTCTCTGACTGCCCATAGCTCAGTTGGATAGAGCATCAGCCTTCTAAGCTGAGGGTCACAGGTTCGATTCCTGTTGGGCAGGCCATCCCATCTGCGCTTCTATGACGTGCTGCCGGTTCGTATGGCAAGGATGTGACTTTATTGTTAAATTCAGTTAACAATCAAACGGGCGCGGCTGGCAATTGCGGTATCCTGAGCCATTGAAAATCAATGCAGTTGCGGGCGGTTCCATGTCGGGTCCTGAAATGTCTTTCGATGCGCTGTTTCTGGCCCACCCTTTGCCGATGTGGGTGTATGAGCTGGAAAGCTTGCGTTTCATGGCGGTCAACGCGGCCGCCATCGACCACTATGGCTTTACCGAAGCGGAGTTCCTGGCCATGACGATCCGGGACATCCGGCCACCGGACGAGCAGAGCCGGCTCGATGCCAACTTGCGGCAACCGCTAAGGGCGAGCATAGAAAAATCCGGCGTCTGGCGCCACCTGAAGAAAGACGGATCGGTCATCGAGGTCGAGGTGACTTCCCATCCGCTGCGTTTCGGCGGGCACGATTGCAAGTTTGTGCTGGCCCACGACGTCACCGAGCCGCTGCTGGCGCAGCGCAAGCTGATGAGGCTGAGCCGGATCTATGCCGTATCGAGCGGCATCAATGCGGCCATTGCCCGCATACACAGCCAGGACGCGCTGTTCGACGCGGTCTGCCGCATTGCCGTGCACGACGGCGCGTTCGGCCTCGCGTGGATCGCGCAGATCGATCCCGTGTCGCTCGACGGCAAGGTGGTCGCGTCGTGCGGTGTGGCGCAGGGCATTCTTGACCGCATCCGCGTGACGGGGCGCACCGGTCCGGTGGAATGCGCGCGGCCCGCCAGCGTTGCCGTGCGCGAGCAGCGCGCCGTCATCTGCAATAACATCGCCGAAGAGCCGACGCTGGCCGATTTTGCGCAGGAATCGCTGCAAGCGGGGCACCACGCGGTGGCCGCGCTGCCTTTGATGACGGATGGGCGGGTGGCCGCAGTGATGGTGCTGGTGGCCGATGCCTGCGGTTTCTTCGACGCCGAAGAAATCAAGCTGCTCGACGATGTAGTCGGGGATCTTGAATTTGCATTGCAGTTTATCGACAATGAACAGCGGCTGAGCTACCTGGCTTACTACGATCCGCTGACCGCACTGGCAAACGGAAAATTGTTCGAGGATCGCCTGACGCAGGCTCTCCATGCGTCGCAGCCGGCGCACCGGGTCGCCACCGTGGTCGTCAATATTGACCGATTCTCGGAACTGAACGATGCGCTCGGGCGCCGCATGGGCGATGCACTGCTCAAGCAGGTCGCTACCAGGCTCGGCAAGGCCCTGCCGGCCGGGGCCAGCCTGGCCCGCATCGGCGGAGCCACGTTCGCCCTTGCCTTCGACACCTTGCCGGACGACGCCCATATCGGCCAACTGGTCGAAGATGCCATTGCGGCGCCGATCCACCAGGGCTTTCAGCTCGATAGCCACGACTTGCGTCTCGCCGTCCGGGCCGGCATTGCCGTTTTCCCGTATGACGGCAGCGATGCGGAAACCTTGCTCAAGCACGCGAAGGCGGCGCTCAAGTATGCCAAGAGCGGCAAGCAGACCTATGTCTATTATTCGCCGTCGATGAATGCGGCCCATGCGACTCGCCTGGCGCTGGAGTCCGAACTGAAACGCGCCATCGATGCGCGCGAATTCGTCCTGCATTACCAGCCACGGGTCGACCTGGCCAGCGGGCGCATCGTCAGCGCCGAAGCGCTGATACGCTGGAATCATCCGCAGCGGGGCATGGTGATGCCGGGCACCTTCATCGCACTGGCCGAGGAAGTCGGTCTGATCGAACCGATCGGTGACTGGGTGCTCGACACCGTCTGCGCCCAGCAGGCCAACTGGCTCGGGCGGAAGGTCGATGTGGTGCCGGTGGCAGTGAACCTGTCGGCAGGGCAGTTCAAGAACGGCCAGTTGCTGCAAACGATAGAAGCGGCGCTGGCCCACCATCAGCTGCAGCCGTGCCATGTGGAATTCGAGCTGACCGAATCGATGGTCATGAGCGAGCCTGAAACGGCAGCGCATATCCTGAAGGCGCTCAGGAAGATGGGATGCCAGCTGTCGCTGGACGATTTTGGGACGGGGTATTCTTCGCTTGCCTACCTGCAAAGCTTCCCCTTCGATTTCGTCAAGATCGACCGCGCCTTCATCACCGACGTCAATGCCAATCCCGGCAACGCGGCGATCGCTACCGCCGTCATTGCGATGGCACATAGCCTGCACCTGCGGGTCGTGGCGGAAGGCGTCGAAACGGAAGGGCAGCTGCAGTTCCTGCGCAAACGGCGCTGCGACGAAATTCAAGGCTATCTGTTCAGCCCGGCCGTGCCGGCCGCCGACTTTGAAGCGATGCTGCTGGAGAAAAAACAGCTCGCTCCGGTGCAGCGTCCCGAACATCAAACCCTGCTGATTGTCGATGATGAGCCAAACAGCCTGGCAGCGCTGGGCCGCCTGCTGCGGCGCGAAGGCTATCGCGTATTGACCGCCACCAGCGGCCAGCAGGGGCTCGACCTGCTGGCGGTCGAAAGGGTGCATGTCATCATCTCGGACCAGCGCATGCCCGGCATGAGCGGCACCCAATTCCTCGGCATTGCCAAGGAGTTGTACCCGGACACGGTGCGCATCATTTTGTCGGGATTTACCGACCTGGCGATCGTGACGGAGTGCGTCAACCATGGCGAAATCTTCAGGTTCATGACCAAGCCGTGGATCGATGCCGAGCTCAAGGCGAATGTGCGGGACGCGTTTCGGCTGTACCTGAAACGGCACTGAGCCGGGCCCAGTGCCGCCCTGTCGTCCGCCTAGCGCCAGCGCAGTTCGGTGCTCTGCGGCATCGTGTCGAGCGCCTGCGAAAGGTGCAGCCAGCGCTTGAGGCTTTCGATGCGCGTCAGGCGCAGGCCGTCCGCCTCCATAATGCCGACCTGTTCCATCTGGTTCGGCGCCACCGTTGCTTTCGACGTCGTCGGCAAATGTTCGACCATGCGGTGGAACGCGGCCTGCGCCTTGTCTTCCCATTTGTGCAGCGAGCTGTCGTTGAAGCGGTTGCTCTCGAAATAGATGGTCAGCGTGCCGTTCGGGTTGCCAAAACCGACGATGGCGGCGCCTTTTTTCAAGGTCGATGGCCACTCGCTCTCGAAGCCTGGAACGGGAACGAAGAGTGCCGCCTGCCCCTGTCGATGCGGGCGGGCCATCGGCGTCGCTTTGTCGAAAATGGTGTCGCGTATTTCTGGTTCCAGTTCCAGGTCGATGGTCATGCTATTTCTCTCTTGATAATATCTCGTGGGCTTGGGCAAGTAGTTGCCGTATGGAATTATACGAGATTTTTGGAGAGCTTGCAGGCACCCCGACGAGAAGTTGACGCGGCTGCCGACACTGAGCGTATTGCTGCTCAGCGCCAAGCCGGCGGCACCGTCCAGGCCGATGCCGGTCGCAACGCTTGCGCTGCCGCCCTTGAAAGGAGAAACTGTTTGTATTCAACCCTGTGGAGGCGTGTCATGCCGGTCCGAAGCATCCATATCGCCTTTTCCGTGCTGCTGTTGCTGCCAGTTTCAGCCTTGGCGGGCTGTTCGCGGCCGATCCTGGTGCCGGTGTCGCCGCTGGGCATCACCGTCACCGTCGATGCGCATGGTGTCGGCGGGGTCTTTCCCGACATCCTGAGGGCCGCCGGTGCCGCCGCCGGCTGCGAGTTCAGCTGGACGGTCGCGCCGCGCGCGCGGATTGAAGCGATGTTCGAGGCTGGACAGTCGGATATCCTGCTGGCCGCCTCGCGCAGCCCCAAGCGTGACCAGTTCGGTACCTATGTGCCGATGGTCGGCACCCGCGCCACGCTGATCTCGATCGACGCCAGGCGCGCGCCGGTCGGCAGCATTGCAGAATTGCTCAGGCGTAAAGAGCTGCGCGTCGCCCTGGTGCGCGGCTACGATTTCGGCGAGCCTTACCAGCTGCTGGTGCAAAAGCTGGGCGAGCAGAACCGCCTTATCCTCGAGGCCTCGTCATCGAAAGTGGCACGCCTGATCCATGAAGGCATTGCCGACGTGACCATCATGACTTCGGTCGGAATGGCCGGTGCCATCACGACCGATGACAGGCTGAAGGGCATGATGGAAAAATTGCGGGTCGAAGGCCTGGATGAGATTCCATGGTCTGACACTGGCGTCTATATTTCGAAGACGACGGTGTCGGCGGAAGACCGCGAAGTGCTGGAAAAAATCATTGCCACAGTCACCAAAAAGAAGACCCTGTGGGACGCCTACAAGCGCCACTATCCGGCCAATGTGCTGGTCGAGGGCATCCGATTGCCGTAGTGGGCGGCTGAGGTATTGGCGGGTAGGCGGCAGCAGGTTGTATACTGTGGTTTTTATCCGGCCCCGGCCTTTACTTGAAAGTTTGTCATGAGCGCACTCCCAGCCTGCCCTAAATGCAATTCCGCCTATACCTATGAAGACGGGAGCAATTTTGTCTGCCCGGAATGCGCGCACGAATGGCCGGTCCAGGGTGCGGCCGATGCGCAGGAAGACGGTGCCAAGGTCTACCGCGATAGTGTCGGCAATGTCCTGCAGGACGGCGATACCGTCACCGTCATTAAGGACTTGAAGCTCAAGGGCAGCGGTGGAACCGTCAAGGTCGGCACCAAGGTCAAGAATATCCGGCTGGTCGACAGCGACCACGATATCGATTGCAAGATCGACGGTTTCGGCGCGATGAGCCTGAAGTCGGAATTCGTCAAGAAGGTGTAAAGCCCGAACAGACGCGCATTGGCGCCGATGTTGTCGTGATCAGGCGGCGCCCGGGTCAGCTAAGCTGTCCCTGGGTGTCCGATACACTGTCAGCGCGAGGTCATCATGACAACGGCAAATCATCCTTCCAAGTTCCTGGTGCGTACCTATCTGCAGCGTCGCACTCATGCAGCATCGCCGCCGCCGACACCCGACGAAGTACGCCGCCAGCTCGGCTGGGGCATGCTGGTCATCGATCCCAAGTCCAATACCAGTTCCGGCCGCTCCTGAGCGCGTCAGGGCTTGTCGCGCAGCGACGAGATCCACACCACCTGGCGCCGCATCAGAAACCGAAGGTAGAGCGGGATCTTCCTGAGCACATAGGCCGCTGCGGCAAGCACGCTCAGCAGGGGCAGTCGGTCGTTGCCAGCGCGAAACCAGGCCAGTCCGATCGCCACGGCCAGCACAATGGCCGGCGTGGCACCCAGTATCCATGGGAATCCGTGCCCACCGACCGTCCAATCAAAGTTGGCACTGCCGGCAGCTCCGGCAGCTCC
>CBDDRJ010000093.1:0-15066 GCA_965233055.1 uncultured bacterium | reverse complement strand
CCGCAAGGCGGGCTACGCGGTCAGTATCGTCAAGGCTGGCGCCAGGATTGCCGGCTACGACGGCGGCCCGGTGCGCGCGCCGCTGACCGACCTTGACGCGGACGAATGCGAGATGCTGGCCAAGCTGATGGCAAAGCAGGGCGCGCAGTGAACGGCTGCCGGAAAGTCCCCGCAATGGGCTGTCCAATCAATGCATATGCAAGGGCTTCTGGCTGATCTGTTGCTTTTTGTACTTGTTGAATTGGTCTGGCCAGTTTACTATCTGGTTGTACCGCATAACTAAGTGATCGAACCAATTCGGTCCCCTTACACTGGAGGAGATGTAATGAAGTCTGCAAACCGTCCCGAACTTAAACGTGCCGTGCTGGCGTCGGCCGTCGCTGCCGCCATGCTGCAAATGGCTGGCCAGGCCTATGCCCAGACCGCGCCTGCCGCTGCGGACGAGCCTGAAATCCAGGCCGTGGTGGTGACGGGCTCGCTGATCCGTCGCGTCGCCAACGAGGGCGCGATGCCTGTGACCACCGTCAAGGCGACCGAACTGGAAGCGCGTGGCCACACCGAAATCAAGGACCTGGTGCTGGAGCAGCCGCAGTCGCTATCGCTCGGCACCAATTCCGGCGCTGCCGGCCCGATCGTCAACCTGCGCGGCCTCGGCCCAATGCGCACGCTGACTCTGCTCAATGGCCGCCGCCTGGCCAACGAGCCGTTGCAAGACCAATACGTATCGGTCAATATGATCCCGCGCATGGCGCTGGACCGCGTTGAGACCCTCAACGGCGGCGCCGCATCGATCTACGGCGCCGACGCCATCGGCGGCGTGCAGAATTTCCTGACCAAGCGTAACTTCCGGGGCGTCACGCTCAAGGCCGAGTACGCGACGCCGCAAATGAGCGGCGGTGCCCAGACCAAGAGCATCGGCGCCATCTTCGGCACCGGCAACTTGAGCACGGACGGCTGGAATGCCTACATCGCCTTCGATCACCAGGAAAAGTCAGCGCTGTTCCAGAAAGACCGTCCGGACCAGCACGACCCGGCCGTTCTGGCCTCGCTGGGCCTGGGGCTCACGCCGCCTGCACGCAATCCTTCGCCGTTTGCCAACTTTGGCTTTACCCGCGCTGCCAACTCGAATTACAACCCGCAATTTGAGACCGGCTGCAATTCACCGTACACCGATCCGGCACTGGGCGCCGCCAGCGCTGCCACCCCGCCAACCTATGCGCCGGGTTGCGCACGCGATCCGCTGTACTGGACCGCGGTCACCGATGGCAGCCAGATCACCACCATCAGTGCCCGCGCCAGCATGAACCTGTCGGGCGGCCACAAGATCGACCTGGATGTTCTGCATAGCGGCTTCACGGTCGAAAAATACCGCGGCATGCAGGTCCCGGGCGCGAACAATCCGTTCACCACCTATTCGCTGCCGTCGACCAGCCGCTTCTATCCAGGCGCGGGCATCACGCCGGCAGTCAAGGTCGTGGGCAGCAATACCGGCTCCAACACGCCAACGGCCTATATTGATGCGAGCAAGACGCCAGGCACGGTGAGCAATCTGAACATGGCAAACCGCCCGGTCTACTTCCAGTGGGGGCCGGCCGAACTGGGGCCGGCCTACCGCAACGACGCGCAGGACAACAAACGCATCGTGCTGTCGGCCGAAGGCACGGTCATGGACTGGGATTACCGCGTCGGCCTGAACTATGGCGAATCGGAGCGCGACACGCGTGCCGGCGAGGGCTATATCAACTACACCAAGGCGCAAGCCGGCTTCGATCAGGGCATCCTGAACCCGTTCGGCCTGCAGGATGCCGCCGGTGTCGCTTACCTGAAAAGCATCGAGGCAAAAGACTACACTTACCGCCTGAACCAGGCCTTCAACGAAAGCGTTGACGTGACGCTGACCCGTCCGGTCTGGACCCTGGCCGGCGGCGACGTGACGCTGGCATTGTCGGGCGAACTGCGTACCGACTCGGCCCGCATCTACGCGGCACCACTTGAGATGGTGATCAAGAAGGCCGATGGTTCATACAATATCAACGCAGCGGGCAACGTGACCCGGACCGACCTGGTCGGCGAGACCCCGGTCGGCGTGGCCAAGAAGATCAAGCGCGATATCGCCTCGCTGCTGATGGAAGTCGAAGCGCCAATCACGCCGAGCTTCCTGGTCAACGGCGCAATCCGGGCCGACCGCTACGGCGACCTGAAGACCACCACTGTCAATCCCAAGCTGGCCGCCCGCTGGCAGCCTATGCCGCAGCTGGTCCTGCGCAGCTCGGTCTCGACCGGTTTCCGTGCGCCGTCGATCATGGATATCCAGAACCCGACCCCGGAAGTACGCACGCTGCTGATGGACGACCCGGTGCTGTGCCCGAGCACGCAGCCGACGGTGGCAGGTACCGGCGTGCCCAAGACGGGCTACACTGCCGACCAGGTCTGCAACGTGCTGACCTCATACTGGACCAAGTCACCGAACAACACCTTCCTCAAGCCGGAAACTTCGCGTGGTTTCTCGTTCGGCTTCGCCCTCGAGCCGGTCAAGAACCTGTCGATCACGGTCGACTACTGGGGCCTGATGCTGAAAGACGTGCTGGGTGCGGTGACGATCGCCGAGATCCAGCAGAACCCCGCCAAGTACGGGCAGTTCTTCGTCCGCGACGCGAACGGCATCATCGACCACATCGTGGCGAGCCAGGCAAACCGTGGCCAGACCCGCATCCGTGGTGCCGACCTTTCGGCCAGCTATACTTTCCCGACCACTGGCTTTGGCAAGTTCAACACCCAACTCGACGGCAGCTGGTACCACAAGTATGAGTTCCAGAGCGAGAAGGACGGCGTGTGGCTGTCGAACGTCGGCATCATCACCAACGACGGCCGCTACGGCGGCGCAGGTCCGAACTCCGGCCTGGCCGGCATGCCGCAGATGAATCCGCGCTGGAAGCATACGCTGTCACTTGGTTATGAGTACGGCAACTGGAAGGCGACGCTGTCGCAGCGCTATAACACCGGGCTGACCGACAAGACGCCTCGCGTCGGTTCGACCTTGACCAAGGTTGACGCGTACAGCCAGTTCAACATCAATGCTAAGTACTCCGGTTTCAAGGGCCTGACCCTGTCGGCTGGTATCAACAACATCACGCAGGAATGGCCACCACTGACCGCCAATACGATCTACAGCGGCGGCTATGTGACCAGCATGGCTGACATGTTGGGCCGCGTGTATCGCGTATCGGCGGAGTATAAGTTCTAAAGTGTTCTCGGTTAGCACTGCGGGCCACGGCGTGGCCTGCAGTGCTTTTTTTGTTGACAAGGTCTTGATGATGCGCGCTAAGGTAATCGCTGTTGTCACCGCCCTTTGTATGTCGGCGGGGGCCAATGCCGTCTGCCCGGGTGGCGCGACCTGGTGCGCCGAGGGCCCGCAGGCCAGGGTGCTGGCGCGCGAGGGAGCGGCGATCAGCCTGGTGCCGGCAGCCGCCACCGAGGCAGCCATCAAGGGCGACTTTTTCGTTGAAGGGCGCATCCGCGCCGTGCCGCGCAATGGAACGGGCAAGAGCCAGGGCCTCATCATCGCCGCCTATGCCGACGACAGGAACTGGCTGGGGTTCGGGCTTGAGGTCACGCCTGGCAGCGACCGGCTGGCACTTCTGATTGTCCAGATGACCGATGGAAAACTGGTGCAGCACAAGCGCGTTGGCCGCGCAATCGATGCGCCGGGCAGCTTCTATACCTTGCGACTCGATCGTGCCGACCACGCGCTGACCTTGCATGTGAACGGCGTGCGTACCATCGGCATCGACCAGTTGAAGCTGCCGCCGGGCCGGGTCGGGACCTTGGCCGAGGGCGGCGATTTCGAGATTGACGGCCTGCGCGCCGGCGATATGCGAGTGGCGCCGCTCAGCATCGGACTGGCGCATGGCGGCTTGCAGGTGAACCTCCAGGCCAGCTTGTCCAGCCTGGCGGGGCGCACGGACCGGTCGGCGCGGTCCTTCCCGGTGCGCCTGAGCAGCCGTGATGGCATTTCTGCCGCTCGCTTTGCTGCACAATCGTCCGATCCCGGCGTGGTGCGGGTGGCAATCGACAGCGACAAGCTGGTACTGACACCACTGCTTGGCGGCCAGGCGGCAATCACGGTAAGCAGCCTGGATGATGCCAATGTCGGCCTGACGATCAATGCACATGTGGCGCCCGCTTTTGCACATTCGAACCAGCGCTATGCATTGCAGGGGCGGGTCAAGCCTGCCGCTCAAGCCACGGCAGTCGCAATCGATAGTCTGCTGCGCTTGCGCGTGGACGGAAAGCCGCAGCTTGGCAAGGCAGGAACGGTCCGTGTTTACCGTGCGGCCGACGATGTCATGGTAGACGAAATGCACCTTGGTCAGGATGTCAATGTCATCGGCGCCGCGCGTGACGGCTTCCGGCGCGTGGTGCGCTTCCAGTCGATCCAGTTGGATGGCAACACGCTCAAGGTGCAATTGCATGACGACCGCCTGGCATACGGCACCGACTACTACGTGACTGTTGACGGCAACCTGCTGACTTCGGCCCGGATCGATGGCAAGCCGTTCAATGGCATCGGCAAGGCGGCGGGCTGGCGTTTCCGTACTCGTGACTCGAAGCCGGCTGGCAGCATCGTCACGGTTGACGATGACGGCCCGGCAGACTTCAGTACGGTGCAAGGCGCACTTAACCATGCGATGCGCCATATGACGCGCGCAGAACCAGCGACCATTGAGGTTGCCAATGGCCGCTACGAGGAGCTACTCTACCTGCGCGGCAAAGACAATGTGACTTTGCGCGGCGCCAGCCGTGATGGCGTGCAGATCGCCTACGAGAATAGCGATGGCCGCAATGGTGGCAGTGGTGCCGGCCAGCCGCCGCTGGGGCCTGGTGCCAGCGGCGGTCGCTCCGTATTCCTGATCGACGACGCGGACCTGCTGCGTATGGATACGCTGACCATTAAGAATACGACCTGGAACAGCAAAACCATTGGCGGCCAGGCGGAGGCAATCCATTTCAATAGTGAAGGGCGCTTCATCGCGACCCACGTCAATTTCGTCAGCGAACAGGACACGATCCAGGTCAAGGGGTACTCCTGGTTCTACCGGTGCCTTGTAGCCGGAACGGTCGACTTCATCTGGGGGAATAACCATGCCGCGCTGTTTGAGGGCAGCGAGATCCGCTCGCTCGGCCACAGCGGCGGTTCGCAGCGAGGTGGTTATGTGGTGCAGGCGCGCACGCTGGAGAAGGACGATCCCGGCTTTGTATTCCTCAACAGCCGCCTGACGCACGGCCCCGGACCGGCCGGCAATGACGTGTTGCCAGGTTCGATCTATCTCGCACGTCCTGGCGTGGCCACGGCATGGGACAAGGTCAGCTACTTCAATAATCGCATGGACCAGCACATCGCACCGGTCGGCTGGAGCGGTTCGCCGCGCGGAGGCAGCGGCTGGACCGAATCGGGCAGCGTGGACCTCGACGGCAAGGCCTTGAATGTCGAGCGCCGCAGCGGCGGGCGCGTCGTGAACGGCGAAACGACCACGCGCGCCCGGGTGTTCGCCGGTTTTGACAATGGCCGTGGCTGGAACCCGGAGGTGACGAGGGACGACGGGCGCTATCGCAACCCTGTTCTGCATTCCGACTATTCGGATCCGGACGCGATCCGCGTCGGCGACACCTATTACATGACGGCGTCGAGCTTCAACAGCGTGCCGGGCTTGCCGCTGCTGACGTCCAAGGATATGGTCAACTGGACCTTGGTTGGCCACGCTTTGCCCAGGTTGGTTCCGGAAACGCACTTCGCCCAGCCGCGCTACGGCGAAGGCGTATGGGCGCCTTGCCTGCGCTACCGGGATGGCAAGTTCTGGATCTTCTATCCCGATCCCGATTTCGGCATCTACGTCATCACCGCCAGGCGTTTCGATGGTCCGTGGAGCGCGCCGCACCTGCTGCTGGCCGGTAAAGGCCTGATCGACCCGACCCCGCTGTGGGACAACGATGGTAAGGCCTACCTGCTGCACGCATGGGCCAAGAGCCGTGCCGGCTTCAATAATGTCCTGACCCTGCGCCAGATGACGCCGGACGCCAGTAAAGTGCTCGACCAGCAGGGCAAGGTCATTATCGACGGCAACCAACTGGCAGGTTTCAAGACGCTGGAAGGCCCCAAGTTCTACAAGCATGAGGGCTGGTACTACGTGTTCGCGCCCGCGGGCGGCGTGGAGGAGGGCTGGCAGAGTGTGTTCCGGTCACGCAGCATCGATGGCCCCTATGAGCAGCGCATCGTCATGGACCAGGGCACCTCCAAGGTGAATGGCCCGCACCAGGGCGCATGGGTGCGCGCGCAGGACGGCAAGGACTGGTTTCTGCACTTCCAGGATCGCCTTGCCTACGGCCGCATCGTCCACTTGCAGCCGATGCAGTGGAGTGAAGGCTGGCCGCGGATCGGCGAGGCAGGGGCAATGGCAGGCCGTGGGCAACCCGTATCGAGCTGGCAGCGTCCAGTGGCCGGTCAGGCAGCGCAGGAGCCCGTCAGTAGCGATGAATTCGATGCGGCCAAATTGGGCCTGCAATGGCAATGGAACGCCAATCCAGGCCAGGACTGGATGTCGCTCACTACACGCCCCGGCTGGCTGCGACTGAACGGCATTGCTGTCGCGGCGGCGCAGGAATTCGTGCGCGCCGCTCCTAATATCCTGACTCAAAAACTACCAGCTCCGGAATTCACCGTCGATACCCGTATCGAACTGGCGCAGGCCGCAGAAGGCAGCCGCGCCGGCCTGATCATCAATGGCATGAGTTACGCGTGGCTGGGTCTGCGACAGCAGGCAGGGCACACCCAGCTGGTTCGCACTGTCTGCACGCCTGCTACGGCACGCTGCCAGGAGGAGTCCGGCATTGTTCTGGCCGATGCGCCTTCCCTTATCCATTTGCGCATGCAGGTCAGGCAGGGCGCTCAAGTCCAGTTCTTCTATAGTCTCGATGGCAAGGCATTCGCCCCTGCAGGTGGGGTGTTCAACGCGACCAAAGGACGCTGGGTCGGGGCGCAGATCGGCCTGTTCAACGTGGCCGATCAAGCCGGGCCCGCCTTCCTTGATGTCGACTATTTCCGAGTGCGACGCTGACGACGGCCGCACCTGACCCTATCCGCCCAATCTGACAGACGCGCCTCGTTTCGAACCAAGCGGTTTCAGCGTCGACTGAAGTAGGCGCTGGCATCCGCGTGGGCACGCAGTGCCCACCCTACATGGTAATGGAGTTGGGGCACTGCGTGCTTACGCGGTTACTTAGTGTTCGCGGTAGTTAGTGGCGCTGCCCTTGTCCATGTAGTGGTAGGTGCGCACTCTGTACTCGATGGCGATCTTCGGGTTCTTCAGCATACGGATCATCTCCGCACCCGCCAGCAGCATTGGGCCATAGCCGTGCAGCGCATTTACGCTGGTCGGGCGGTTGTAATAGTAGGCCTGGTCACCGGCGAAGGTGGTCCCGACGCAGGTGCCTTCGACCTGCCCTTCTGCATTGACCTTGGCCGACAGCGCGTTCCAGCCCGCCTGGGCGACCGAACCATAGGTGCTCGGCTTGACCCAGCCTTCATTGACGGCATGCGCGATCACGTAAGTGAACATGGCGCTGGCCGAAGTTTCGAGGAAGGAGTCGTGGCGGTCGATCATCTGGTGCCATAGGCCCGAGCCGGACTGCTGCTCCGAGATGCCGCGCAGTGCGGCGCGCAGTTGGGTCAGCACCTTGTTATAGCCGGGATGGGTTTTCGGCAGCACATCGAGCAGGTCGGACATCGACATCACCACCCAGCCATTCGAACGCGACCAGTAGAAGCGCGGCGCGTCAGGATTGTCGGCGTTCCAGCCGTGGGCATAGATACCCATTTGCGGGTTGAACAGGTACTTCGACATATTGAGTACATTGTTGACGGCGTCGTCATACTTGCCTGCTTCTGCCAGCGCAGGGATGCCCATATAGGCGTCGTCGCCCCACAGCGACCAGGCCTGCGGGCGGTTGCGCGCCAGTGTGCCGTCTTTCAGTCGGACCTGCTTATTGGCCACCCAGTCGGTGCACTTGGCGATATTGGCAGACAGGTCAGGGCCGATCTTGTTGGCCCTGGCGCGCATGAAGGCCGCGCACATTGATCCTGAATCGTCGAGCGAGCGCGGATCGATCTGGCGCGCAAAGCTGTTGCTGCGTTCGAGCTTGAAGGCTGCTTCCTGCTTTTCGAAGTAGGGCTGGCTGGCCTTGATGAAGTTCAGGTGGCGTTCGGTCATGGCGGTAAAGCCGGCGTCTCCCGTTACCTGGCGTGCCTTGATCAGGCCGGCATGGACCACGCCCATTTCATAGACCATGATGCCGAAGTCGCCCTTGGCCGGCTCGATGATCGCGGTAGCCACCGGCTTGGACAGGTCGGTGATCGGCTGGCCGCTCTTCTTGTCGACGATGCGGGTCGGAGTGACTTTGTCCATATAGCCGCGAATGCGCTGCAAGGATGCCGTGATCTCGGCTACTTGCGGCATCTTGTACGGAATCGGGTAGGTGCCCTCGCCGACGTCGTTCGGGTTCTTGTTGTCCGGATTGCGGAAAGGTCCTTCGGCGCTGGCATTTGACAGCGACAGACACATGGCGGCGCCGATGGCGACCTGGGTAAGTTTGAGTTTCAAAATTTTCCTCAATTAGGCTGACATTACGGTGTCGATGCGCTTGCCGGAGATGGTGACATTCTCCAGCTTCATGTCCTGCACGTTATACAGGTAGATCGGTTGCTCGGCATTGACCGGATTACCGAAGTCGCAGTCCTTGATCGTCACGCGCCGCACCGGGTGGACGGTGGGTATAGGCTGCGGGCCGTTGTAGTCCGACGCCACCGGGCCGAGGATCACGATCGCCTGATAGCATGAGCCGGTCTTGCCGCCTTTGCTGATATTGCCAACCTTGATGTTAGAGATGTGGATGTCCGACACCTGCGGCGGGCGTACCCGCACGTTGTCGGCAGTTGGCGTGTAGTCGCAGTCGAAAGTGACGACCGCGCCAGCGGCAGTGGCGACGGTGCGCGAAGCTATCGGCGAGCCCGGCAGGGATGCATAGAACGACGGGCTGATCTGCACGCCATTGGGCACGCTGATGTTCTTGACATAGAAATGGCGCAGGTAGCCGCCGCGGTTCATATTGGTCTTCATGCGGATGCCGGTATTGAGCGGATCCTTGTTCCAGTGGATGTTCTCGAAGATCAGGTCGCGCGCAAAAACGTTCTCGATCCCGCCCGCCATTTCCGAGCCGAGCGTCACGGCGCCATGGCCGCTTTGCATGATGCAGTTCTGGATCACGATATTCTGCGACGGGCCATACTGGGTGTCGCGGTTCTTGCCGGCCTTGATGGCGATGCAGTCGTCGCCGGTATCGAAGGTGCAGTGCTCGACCAGCACATGGTCGCAGCCTTCGGGGTCGAAGCCATCGCTGTTCGGGCCAAGGCTCTCGGCATGCACTTTGCGGATGACCAGGTTACGGCAGTGCACCGGGTGGTGCTGCCAGAACGGCGTGTTGATGACGTGGTAGCCCTGTAGCAGGACATTGGTGCAGCCGATAAGATGAATCATCGTGGGGCGCAAGTAGTGGCCCTTGCCGAAAGCGCGCTGGTGCAGCGGGACATTCGCTTCAGACAGCGCCGGCAGGTACTGTTCGTCGTGGCTCCACTTCTTGCCTTCGCCTTCGATGTGATTGCGCTCTTGCTCGCTCAGCCAAGGAGCGACTTTCGACAGCGGTTCATTGAGCGGGTTCGGTACCACTTGCGACATCCTGCCTGGGCCCTGGTTCGGGACATTGTTTTGCGCCACTGCGTTGATCGTGCGGTTCTTTCCCTTCCAGGTCCACCAGCAATCGCCTTCGCTATTGAAGGGCATGCCGCCCTGGCCATCAAGCACTGAGGTCCAGTCTTCTCCGGTCAGTGCGATATTGCTCTCGTTGAAGGCGTAGACCATCGACGAATAGTTCAGGCAGTCGTTGCTCTGCCAGCGCGACAGCGTCAGCTTTCCTTTGGCGCCACAGTCGTAATCGCCGTATTTTGCGTAGTGCTCTGGCTTTTGCGAAAAGAAGATGTGGGCGCCCGCCTGCAGGTGCACGTGCACGTTCGAGCGTAGCACGATGGGGCCGGCGCAGTACCAGTTCCCCTTGGGGATGACGACACGGCCACCACCGGCGGCGGCGCATGCTTCGATTGCCGCCTTGAAGGCGGCATAGCAGTCGGTCGATTTTTCAACCGGGGTTGGCAGCAGTTCCTGGTCGTCGTGCGAGGCCCAGGCCTTGACCTTGGTGGTAGTGCAGGCCCTGGCGCCATATTTGGTGACGAGGAAGTCGCGCTTGGGGAATCCGATTGGTTTCTGCAGGCGCTTGACGATGGCGTCGGCCACCAGCCACGGGTCGCCAGACAGGCCTGCCTGCGCGGGCAGTGCCACGGCGGCACTGGCGGCAGCGGCACCCTTTAACAGGGAGCGGCGCGAGAGTTGGGTGTGCAGCATAAGTCTCCTAGATTGATACATGTTCATCGTCTTGAAAAGGTGCGGGTGACGCGCTCAAGATGGGCGCGCATGGCCTGGCGCGCCGCTTGCGGATCGTGGCTGGCAATGGCCTGGAAGATCTGGCGGTGGTCAGCCAGCGTTTCCGTGCGCAGTTCCTCGGTCTGGAAGTGCTCCTTGAGTTTATGCCACAGCCGTCCGCGCTGGTTCCACAGATAGTTCATCACGCCGACCAGCGCGCTATTGCCGGTGGCGTTGGCGATGGCCAGGTGGAAGTTTCGGTCCAGTTGTTCATTGGTGCCGTAGTCGTCGTGGTGCCGTTCCATTTCTTCGACAGCGCGCAATATGGCGTCGATCGCGCCGTCGGTGGCCACGCGGGCGGCGATGGCCGCCACTTCGATCTCGATGATGCGTCGCGCCGAAAGCACCTCAAACGGGCCCGGTCCCGCTTCGGCCAGGGCGCTGGCCTGGCCGGCCTTGCCGCTGACATAGACGCCGGAGCCGCCGCGTACCTCGACAATGCCCGACAGCTCGAGGGCGATCAAGGCTTCGCGCAGCGAAGCGCGACTTACTTCGAGCCGGGCCGCCAGGTCGCGCTCCGACGGCAGGCGCTCGCCGACGGGGATCGCGTCATGCGCGATCATGGCCTCGATCTGGTCCGCCACCTGACGGTACAGACGCGTTTCGGGGACTACGGGTTCAGGGATCTTCTTCGCTACTGCACACATGGAGGGCGGCCAGGTCAGGTTGGTCGGGGCGATGAAAGGCATTCTAAAGCGGTCAGGCCAAATATGCAATCTGGACTAGCCAAAATGGGTATTTTGCGCCATACTAAATTTAGGCAGAGCGCAATGCCGGTCCCCAGGTATCCCGCGTCGAATTGCAAATAATTATATAAATCAAACACTTATGAACGCTTCACCAGCACGCATCATCAAGATGCATGACAACGACAATGTCGCAATCGTGGTCAATGACGGCGGCCTGACCAGTGGTGCAGTGCTGGAAGGCGGCCTGGTTTTGCACGATGCCATACCCCAGGGCCATAAAGTGGCGTTGGTCGATTTCAAGCAAAACGATCCAATCCGCCGCTACAACGTCAGCATCGGCTTTGCTGCGAAGGACATCCCTGCCGGCAGCTGGGTCAGTGAAGCGCTGGTCAGGATGCCGGCAGCGCGCGCCCTCGACAATCTGCCGATTTCAACGCGCAAGGCGCCGCCGATGGAGCCGCTCGAGGGTTACTCCTTCGAGGGCTACCGCAATCCGGACGGCAGTGTCGGCACCCGTAATCTGCTGGCCATCACCACCACCGTGCAGTGTGTGTCCGGCGTGGTCGAGCATGCAGCGCAGCGCATCCGCAAGGAGCTGCTGCCGAAATACCCGAATGTGGAAGATGTGGTGCCGATCGAGCACAGCTACGGCTGCGGCGTGGCGATCGATGCGCCCGGAGGCGAGATCCCGATCCGCACGCTGCGCAATATCAGCCTTAATCCGAATTTTGGCGGGCAGGCCATGATCGTCAGCCTGGGCTGCGAAAAGCTGCAGCCGCAGCGCCTGATGCCGCGCGGGACCATCCCGATCAACGGCAGCATGGATGCTGACGTGCCCGTCGTGTGCCTGCAGGATGCGGCCCTTGTCGGCTTCGGGTCGATGATCGATTCAATCATGGCGCAGGCCGAAGAGCGCCTCAAGGTGCTCGACTTGCGCCGCCGCGAAACCGTGCCAGCGTCGGAACTGGTGGTGGGCGTGCAGTGCGGCGGCAGCGATGCCTTCTCAGGTGTTACGGCCAACCCTGCAGTCGGCTTTGCCACCGACCTGCTGGTGCGTGCCGGCGCCGCCGTCATGTTTTCGGAAGTGACGGAAGTACGCGACGGGATCGACCAGTTGACCGCGCGCGCCGCCACCCCTGAAGTGGCGGCAGCGATGATCCGCGAGATGGCCTGGTATGACGACTACCTGAAGCGCGGCGGCGTTGACCGCAGCGCCAATACGACGCCGGGCAATAAGAAGGGCGGCTTGTCGAACATCGTCGAAAAGGCCATGGGCTCGATCGTCAAGTCCGGCTCCGCCGCGATTTCCGGCGTGCTGCCGCCTGGCGAAAAGCTCAGGCAGAAAGGCCTGATCTACGCCGCCACGCCAGCATCGGACTTCATCTGCGGTACGCTGCAGGTGGCCGCCGGCATGAACCTGCATATCTTCACCACTGGCCGCGGCACGCCGTACGGCCTGGCCCCTGTGCCTGTCATCAAAGTGGCGACGCGCGACGACCTGGCCCGCCGCTGGCACGACCTGATGGACATCAACGCCGGCCGCATCGCCAGCGGCGACGCCACCATCGCCGACGTCGGCTGGGAACTGTTCCATATGATGCTCGCTGTGGCCAGCGGCAAAAAGACCTGGGCCGAACACCACCGCCTGCACAATGCGCTGGTGCTGTTCAATCCTGCGCCTGTGACCTGATCTTTACCTTTTAGAGAGTGTTATAAATGAAGCCATTCAAACGTCTTTTGCTGACCGGTGCTGCCGGCGGTCTGGGCAAGGTGCTGCGCCCGCGCATCGCACAATGGGCCGATGTGGTCCGCGTATCCGATATCGCCGACCTGGGCGCGGCCGGGGTCAATGAGGAAGTGCACCTGTGCGACCTGTCCGACAAAGCCGCTGTCCTCAATCTGCTCGAAGGCGTCGACGCCGTGATCCACTTGGGCGGCCTGTCGACCGAGTACGCTTTTGAGGCCATTGTGCAGGCCAACATCATCGGCACCTACAATCTGTACGAAGCGGCGCACCGCAAGGGTGCCAACCGCATCATCTTCGCCAGCTCCAACCATGCCGTCGGTTTCTACAAGCAGACCGACCACATCGACGCCGATGTGCCGGTGCGCCCGGACAGCCACTACGGCATCTCGAAGTGCTTCGGCGAAGCCCTGTCGCGCTTCTACTGGGATCGCTATGGCGTCGAGACCGTATGCCTGCGCATTGGTTCGGCTTTCCCGGAACCGAAAACGCCGCGCATGATGGTGACCTACCTGAGCTACGACGATCTGACGGAGCTGATCCGTTGCTCCTTGTTCGCTCCACGGGTCGGCCACACCATCGCTTACGGCACCTCGAACAATGCCGCGACCTGGTATGACAACAGCAAGGCGGCCCACCTCGGCTTTGTGCCGAAGGACAGCTCGGCACCGTTCGCGCACCTGCACCCTTTGACCTCCGAGCGTCCGGCCAGGGATGATGCCTCCACCATCTACCAGGGCGGCCCGTTCGTGGTTGCAGGTCCTTTCTATCCAATGGAGTAATCGATGCGCCGCTTTCTGTTCCTGCTACTGGCATTGCCTGTCTGTGCCACCGGCGTTGAGCGCCTGGGCATCACCGTCAACCACGACCTCGACGCGGCCCGCCCGTCCGAAACCATCGTGGTGCCTTGGACTTCGGTCAATGGCGCGCTGCCCGGCGCGCGTTTGCAGCAGCTGGTGGTCAAGGACAGCAAGGGGCGCGTGCTGCCTTACCAGGTCACCAATGTGGCACCACTGATCAAGGACCCGAAGAATCTCGGCGCCGCCTATGGCGACCTGCTGTTCCAGTACTCGTTTGCCAAAGGTGAAAAAAGCGCCAGCTTCACGGTCGAGAAGATCGACGTAGTGGCGCCGGTATTCGCCACCAAGGCTTACGGCCGCTATGTGCAGGAGCGCCTCGACGATTTCGCCTGGGAGAACGACCTGGTCGCCCACCGCATGTACGGTCCGGCCCTCGGCGCCACTATCCCAGGCTCATCCAAGGAAGTGCTGGTCACCAGCGGCATCGACGTCTGGTTCAAGCGGGTCGAGTACCCGATCGTTGACCGCTGGTATAACAAGGGCCACGACCATTACCACGTCGACGAAGGCGAGGGCATGGACATGTTCAGCGTCGGCACCTCGCGCGGTCTGGGCGGCAGCGGCGTGTGGGATGGCCAGCGCCTCTATGTGAGCCGCAATTTCGCGACCTGGAAGATCATCGCCAATGGCCCGATCCGCATCATGTTCGAAGTCACCTACGACAGCTGGGACGGCGGCGGATTCCCGGTTGCCGAAACCAAGCGCATCTCGCTCGACGCCGGCCAGCAGTTCAACCGTGCCAGCAGCACCTTCACCTTCGGCACCCGCCCCGAGATCCGCGCCGCCATTGGCGTGGGCAAGGCCACCACCGACAAAGGACAGGATCCGAAAATATCCGTGCTGAAGGATGCCGCCAGCGGTGCCATCCTGCAGTGGTTCGAACAAAAGACCAAGGGCGAATACGGCACCATGATCGTGCTGCCAGGCGCGCCCCTGAGCTATGCCGAAGACGACAAGAACCACCTGCTGCTGGCGACGGTCAAATCGGGAGAACCGTTGAACTACCTAATGGGCGCTGCCTGGAGCAGGGCTGCATCGTACAAGTCGATGGCTGACTGGCGGGCCGCAGTGGCCGCCTTTGTCGTGCGCGAACGCAATCCATTGCGCATCAGCGCGCAGGCGCAGCGCTAGTTGTTGACGTCCTCCCCGCCCTAAAGTGGAGGGGATTCCCACTTCTGGCCTCTCACGTC